>JARLGI010000119.1 GCA_031296115.1 Acidobacteriota bacterium
ACATTCGGCCGGCCCACAATGGCCAGCGTGCCCTCCACGGGGGGCTCTCCCAGGCGGGCGGCGCGGCTGGCTTCGAATTGGATATGACGGCTCACTCGGACTCTTTCGCTGGGCATCGCCCAAACAGCTATTATAGGGACACGTTCCTCGCCCCGTGTCTTCCACGTCACAATCCGCTGCCATGGCCGCGCGCCTGCCGTCGCTGTTTCAGTTCTTCGGGCCGGGCGGAGTGCTGGCGCGCACTCATCCGGCGTATGAATTCCGTCGCGGGCAGTTGCAGATGGCCGAGGCCGTCGAACTTGCGCTTCAGGAGCGCCGCCACCTGATCGTCGAAGCCGGCACCGGCACCGGCAAGACGCTCGCGTACTTGCTGCCGGTGATTCGCTCCGGCAAGCGGGTCATCATCTCGACCGGCACCAAGACCTTGCAGGAACAGCTCTTCTTTAAGGACGTGCCGTTCCTGCAGCAGCATCTGGGTGAGCTGCGCGTCTGCTACATGAAAGGGCGCAGCAATTAACTTTGCCGTAAGAACCTCTACGACCTCACTGCCCAGCCGCCGCTGAACGGACTGGAGGAGATCAGCCAGTTTCGCATCATCAGCGACTGGGAGAAGACCACCCAGTCCGGCGACCGCGCGGAGCTGGACGCGCTGCCGGAGAACAGCCATCTGTGGCCGAAGCTGGACGCGCGCACCGACCGCTGCATCGGCGCCAAGTGCCAGCAGTTCGACCGCTGCTTCATTACTGAGATGCGGCGGCGCGCGGCGGAGAGCGACATCATCATCGTCAACCATCACCTGTTCTGCGCCGACCTGGCCATCAAGGCGGCGGCTGAGCGCGCGCCCGACGCGGGCGTGCTGCCCGATGCCGGCGTCGTCATCTTCGACGAGGCGCACGAGCTGGAGGACATCGCCACCGACTTCTTCGGGATAACGGTCTCGAACCTGCGCGTAAACGATCTGCTGCGCGATGTAGAAAACACGCTGCATCGCGTGGATGTGCCGCTCACGGATGTGGCGTCGGCCATCCTGCTTGTGAGCGAGCGCTCGCAGTTCTTCTTCGCGCTCATACCGCCCGGCGACGGGCGCTTTGCCTTCGACAACCGCGCCGAATTCCTGGAAGAAAATGGCGACGAGTATCTTGGCTTGCAGAATTCGCTGCTGCGCCTCTATACGGGGCTGCAGGCCATCCCTAACAAGCCCGACGAAGTACACGCGCTGGCCCGCCGGGTGGAAGAGCTGAAGGTGAATCTGGGCTTCATTCTGGAGGCGCAGGACCGCAACACCGTGTTCTGGATTGACCGCCGGGGCGATCGCCGCGCGGGACGCAGCATACAGCAGAACGTCTTTCTACAGGCCACGCCGATTACGGTGGCGAACATCCTGCGCTCGACGCTGTTTGAGCACCTGGAGTCGGCAGTGTTGACCTCGGCGACGCTGGCTGTCGCTGGGGGATTCGAGTATGTCCGCAACCGGGTCGGCATCCAGCACGCGCGCGAGCTGGTGGTACCGTCACACTTCGACTACGAGAGCCAGGCGCTGCTGTACGTGCCACCCGACCTGCCCGATCCGCGCGAGCCCCAGTTCGTCGAACGCGCCGCGCAGCGTGTGCGGCAACTGCTGGATATCACACGCGGCCGCGCGTTTTGCCTGTTTACCAGCTACGCGCTGATGAACCAGCTGTACGAGCGGCTGCTGGGCGAGCTGGAATTCCCCATGCTGCTGCAAGGCAGCGCGCCCAAGAACGCGCTGTTGGAGGAGTTCCGGCTGACGCCGAGTGCCGTGCTGTTTGCCACGTCGTCGTTCTGGCAAGGCGTGGACGTACAGGGCAAGCAACTAAGTTGCGTCATCATCGACAAGCTGCCGTTTGCCGTGCCCAACGATCCGGTGGTGGCGGCGCGCGTCCGGGCCATCGACGAAGACGGTGGCAATGCCTTCTACGAGTACCAGGTGCCCAGCGCGGTGATATCGCTGAAGCAGGGGTTCGGCCGGCTGATCCGCTCGCTGCACGATCGCGGGTTGCTGTGCCTGCTCGACAACCGCATCCTGAAGAAGCAGTACGGGCGGGTGTTTCTGGACAGCCTGCCGAACTATGGCAGGACGACAGATATGAAGAAGGTGGAAGAGTTCTTCGGATTCAGCGCGGAGGACGAAATTGCCTAGCTCGGCGAACAACTGCGAACGACGGCGAAGTAGGGACCGTTGCGGCCGCCGCGTGCCAGCAGCCAGCTAACGGCGCGGTTTCAGGATGCCGAGAATCTCCTGCAGACCCTGGCGGATTCGCCGCAGATCGGAGGTTTGCTTCTTCGGGAAGGGCAGCCCGGTTTGCAGTTGCGCGTGGCGGGCTTCGGCCTTCAAATGCTGGCGGGCGCCGGCGATGGTGAAGCCCTGCTCGTAGAGCAGCTTCTTGATGTGCAGAACGTTTTCGACATCGCGTTGGCGGTACATTCTCTGGCCAGTGCTGCTCTTCACCGGCTTCAGCTGGGGGAATTCGGTTTCCCAGAAGCGCAGGACGTAGGAGGGCAGGCGACAGAGCCGCGACACCTCGCCAATGCGGAAGTACAGCTTGTCGGGAATCACCGGTTCGGCGGCAGGGCTGCCTTTACGGCCTTTACGGACCTTGCTTTTTTCAGCACTCATCCCTGCTCCGGAACCCGACGCGCAACCTGGGAGCGATCGGCAAGTTCCCATCTCCCAAGGCCCCGCGCGATATAACTCCACCGCACTCTTGTAGCACGAACCCCCGAGCGGAACAACTCCATCGTGAACCGCCGACTCCTGCCCTTGGCCACGATACCTGAACCTGCACCGCCGCTCCCGGCGCAATAAAACGGCCTCCGCGACAACTGTTTGCGGAGGCCAACTCAGTTACAAAAAAAATTGCGAGGCCGAAACCTCGCCGGAACCCGTTAGTGCTTTTTCTTCTTAGCGGCTTTCTTCGTAGCTTTCTTCTTCGTTGCCATTTTGTATTTCCTCCTTGTGTGAAACCTTCTCCCTAGAAGGTTGCTAACTGCTACATCTGCCCTCTATGTTGCGTGAGCAGTATGTCTAACCCAAGATATTGCGGTTACTGTATGAGAATGTCAACAAATATTTTTAAAAATCTATTGCGCCGGAATCGATTTCGTGGGCGCGGCCGAAATCCTTTGGTCGGACCTCGTCCCTCCAATGTGAAAGTTCTCAGTACGCCCTACTTCACAACTCGTAATCATTCCTCCTTGGAGTACAGTTGGATATCGGTTCGGCGACGGTCTCAGTCGTCACGGAATGTGGAGAGAAGCGGGGATGAATGATTTTCGTGCGCGTTACATTGATGAGGCATTTCGCAGTTTTCGAGGGCACAAGCGCCTGGCCGACGGCGCCATTGCGCAACTGAGTGACGAACAGTTCTTTGCCACCCCGGATCCGGAATCCAACAGCGTGGCTCTTATCATGAAACACCTGGCCGGCAACATGCGCTCGCGTTTCGCCAATTTTTTGACAACGGACGGCGAGAAGCCCGACCGCAACCGCGACCGGGAATTCGTGATGCACGCTGATGCCAAGCGCGAGGAAGTGCTCGCCTCGTGGGAGAAGTATTGGCAGTTGGTCTTCGATACGCTGAACTCGCTGCATCCCGGGGACCTGGACCGCACGGTCACCATCCGTGGCGAACCGCACTCAGTCCTGCAGGCCATCAATCGGCAGGTAGCGCACTACGCTTACCATGTGGGACAGATTGTCTTCCTGGCCAAACACTGGAAAGGCGCGCAGTGGAAGACCCTGAGCGTGCCGAAAGGTCAAAGCGAGCAGGTCAACGCGGAGCTGTTAAAGAAGCAGAAGAAACAGTCATGAGGTGAACCCATGGTCCGTCTGCGATCGATTGGTGTTATGTCGTCGGCCAAGATCTTTGCCGTGGTACATGCAGCGATCGGAATTCTGGTCGGAGTCATCTTTCTGCTGGTCGGAATCGTCGGCGCAGCGTTCGCGCCGGCGCAGCAGAAGCTGGGGATGCTTGGCATCGTTGTCATGGCGGTCCTAATGCCGGTGTTTTATGGAGTGTTGGGGTTCGTCATGGGAGCGCTCTGGGCCTTCGTCTATAACTTCGCGGCGAGTGCCATCGGCGGGCTGGAACTTGAGTTCGAGACCATCGCGGTGCTTGCCCCATCTGGGTCGGCGCAGATCGCCGGCGCGTAAGGCCGGGCTGCTATTACCGACCGGCCCTTACCTCGCGTGCTAGAATTGCCCGTTTGCTCACCGCTTGCCGTTCATACTGGGCTGACGTACCGCGGGTGCCCCATCCTTTCGCCCTCTTTTGGCGAAAGGGTGGGAAATTGACCCCTAAGAGCCATCTAAATGCCAGATACCATGCTTGCCGTTGTGAAGCCTGAGGCCGCCCCGGGCACGGAAATCCGCGAAGTTCCCAAACCGCAATTTGGCCTTACCGAGGTGCTGGTCAAGGTCAAGATGGCCTCCATCTGCGGCACCGACCTGCACATTTACCAGTGGGACCAGTGGGCGCAGCGCCGCATTCATCCGCCGTTGATTCCCGGACACGAGTTCTGCGGGACGGTGGAAGCCGTCGGCGACGAGGTTACCAGCGTGAAGCCAGGCGATTTTGTCTCGGCCGAGATGCACGTGGCCTGTGGCAAATGCCTGCAATGCCGCACCGGCGAAGCGCACATCTGCCAGCACGTGAAGATTATCGGCGTGGACGCCAACGGCGCCTTCGCCGAGTACGTCGTCATCCCGGAATCGAACATCTGGAAGCTCGACTCCTCGATCCCGGAAGAGTATGCGTCCATTCTTGATCCGCTGGGCAATGCGGTGCACACCGTGCTGGCGGGCGAGATCGCAGCCAAGAGCGTCGCCATCACCGGCTGCGGGCCGATCGGGCTGTTCTCCATCGCGGTGGCGCGCGCCTGCGGTGCGACCCAGATTTACGCGCTGGAAGTGAACGAGCATCGCCGCAAGATAGCCAAGCAGATGAAGCCTGATTTCGTGCTCGATCCCGCCAAAGACGACGTGTACGGCATCGTGATGGACAACACCGGCGGCACCGGCGTGGATGTAGTGCTGGAGATGGCGGGACGGACCGACGCCATCCGGACGGGGTTCAAGATCCTGCGTCTCGGTGGCCGCATGTCGCTGCTCGGAATTCCTTCCCGCCCGGTCGAACTCAATCTGGCAGAAGAAGTGATTTTCAAAGGCGCCACGGTGCAGGGCATCAACGGCCGTCGCATGTTCCAGACCTGGTACCAGATGACCGCGCTGCTCAAGGCCGGCAAGCTCGACTTGCATCCGGTTATCACCGACCGCATCGCGATGAAGGATTTCGCGTCCGGCATGGAGCGGCTGAAGACCGGCGAGGCCAGCAAGATCCTGGTGTATCCGAACGGGACGCGGTAAATCGCAGCCGTTTATAAGCATCAGACGGGATAGAATACTGGGGCGATTTCGGTCGCCCCAATTGTTTCGGAGTAATTCATGGCAAGCAGCACCGCCCGCACCAATCCGCTTTCCTACCTCACCGACCAACTGAATGACCTGAAGCAGAAGGGCACCTACTTCAAGCTGCGGGTGCTCGACGACGAGCAGGCGCCGGTGTGCACCTTCGACGGCAAGAAGGTCATCAATCTCGCCTCCAACAACTACCTCGGGCTGACGACGCACCCCAAGCTGCGCGAAGCCGCCCTGGAAGCAACGCGGAAGTTCGGCGTTGGCTCAGGCGCGGTGCGCACCATCGCCGGCACCATGAAGATCCACATGGAGCTGGAGGAGAAGATCGCGCGCTTCAAGAACGTGGAGGCCTGCGTGGTCTTCCAGTCAGGGTTCACGGCGAATGCGGGCACGGTGTCGGCGCTGCTCGGTAAGGACGATTTCATCATCTCTGACGAACTGAACCACGCAAGCATCATTGACGGAGCCCGGCTTTCGCGCGCCAAGATCAAGGTTTTCCGCCACAAGGACGTCGCCCACGCGGAAGATCTGCTGCACGAAATCAGGAACGAGCCCGGCCACAAGCTCATCATCACCGACGGCGTTTTCTCCATGGATGGCGACATCGGCATCCTGCCGGAGCTCACGGCCCTGGCGGAGAAGTACGGCGCCATCATGATGGTGGATGACGCGCACTCGTCCGGCGTGCTGGGCCGCAACGGCCGCGGCACTATCGATCACTTCAATCTGCATGGCCGCGTGGATGTGCAGGTCGGCACGCTGTCGAAGGCCATTGGCGCGCTGGGCGGTTACGTCTGCGGCACGCGAGACCTCATCGAGTTTCTCTACCATCGCGGACGGCCGTTCCTGTTCTCGACTTCGCATCCGCCGTCGGTCGCCGCCACCTGTTTCGCCGCCCTCGACGTTCTGGAGCAGGAGCCCGAGCGCATCGAGAAACTGTGGGAGAACACGCGCTACTGGAAGAAGGAGCTCGGGGACCTCGGCTTCAACATCGGTGGCGTGAATACCCCGGCGAGCGAGACGCCAATCACCCCGATCATCGTCGGCGATGGGCGCCTGACCATGGAGTTCTCTACCGGACTGTTCAAAGAGGGTGTGCTGGGGACCGGCATCGCTTTCCCGACCGTGCCGGAAGGAAAAGCGCGCATCCGTACCATCATGACCGCCACGCACACCAAGGATGAACTCGACCAGGCGCTGGACACACTGAAGCGCGTGGGCAAGCGCCTGGGGATCATCGGCTAGGCCGTTTGCTGCGAAGCATTCGTTTTCGAAGGGACACGCCGTTAGAGGCTGCTGAAAAAAGCGGGTGTCAAGGTGTTTTGAAGGGGCGCACCTTCAGGGGCGCTGTAAGGGTAACAAATGAGTTCGGCTTCAGCCCTGAGGGAATTCGCATTCAGCTAAGTGAGTCAGCCCGTTCGGAGGAGTCAGCCCCGGAAACTGAATTTCCTCAGGGGCTAAAGCCCAATTCGACCTTGGCCGCATACGGCACAGCTAAAGCTGTGCCTCTTCAACCCCAGAAGTCAGATGGTTTCTCTTTCCGTTGGACATGGTGGGCGCTTACGCCTGTAGCCCTCGTCTGCGCCGCAATATTGACGCCCTACCTGCTGCGCAATGGATCTCTGCCGATTGGCTTTGCCTTGGAACGTGGCTTCGCGCTGGTCTGTCATCAGCGGCCAGAGCGTTCCTTCTGGATGTTTGGCGGACAGGTGGCGGTGTGCGCGCGTTGCTTGGGAATCTACTGTGGTGCAGCGCTCGGGCTGCTGCTACGAACCTCCCGCCGTACGGCATTGCAGTTGTTGATTGCGGCGGCAGCGCTCAATCTGTTGGACGTGATCAGCGAATCATTCGGCCTGCACACTAACTGGCTGAACGTGCGATTTGCTCCGGGGTTGGCATTGGGAGCTGCGGCCGCGATTCTGGTTTCCGTCGGCGTGCAGGGAAACCGCGAGCAACATTACAGCCGCGCGATCCAATACCCCGGGCGTCTACGCCCATGAGCTACCGCAATAATCTGCACGATAGATGGCAGCTCACGATAAACATTAGCAAAAGGGAATTTACGCAAAAGACATCGCCGGTTGCCCCTCATCGCATTCGACCGTCGTTCAGGAGCTTGAGTGATTCCGCTGATCGCCTGATCCACTTCGCTTGCGAACTCGGCGGCCGCTCGACGGCTTCGCGCAAAACACCAGTCGAAACCGGCTTCTAACTCAGCGGCAGCCTCATGGTGAAACTCGACGGGCTTAATCACCCTGCGCCAGTTTGGCCTCTATCCTTCGGCGTACGATCGTCCAAGGAACGGTCCTGGCCTTACCGCTGTCGAGCTCTTCGATTCGTCTGGCGATCTCGCGCTCCCACAACGCCTCGGCGTCCGGATCCACGGCCTTATCGAGGCTGTCAAGCGGCGAACCCGCCAGCGCCGCTCGGGCTTCGGCGGGGAGTGCCAAGGCTTTCTTGAGAAGCTCGGAAACCTGCTTGCTCATGGTCTTAATTCTAACCCCAAAATGTGCACCTAATACCGCATCCCTCACCCCTCATAGGCCACTCTTCCGCCTGCAATCGTCGCGACAATCCTTCCGCTGAAGCTCCAGCCGTCGAAGGGCGTGTTCCGCGATTTCGAGTACGACCGCGAGGCCTCAAACGTCCACTTCTTCTTGGGATCAAAAATCGTGACGTCAGCGTGCGAGCCCTTGGCGAGCGTGCCGCGGTTCCTCAGGTTGAATATCTTCGCAGGATTCGACGAGAGCAGTTCCACGATCCGCCATAACGGCAGCTCGAAGTGCTGATGCAGAACGGTGATTGCGATCGGCAGTGCCGTCTCGAGACCGGTTATGCCAAAGGCAGCTCGCTCGAACTCCACCTCTTTTTCGTGGAAGGCGTGCGGTGCATGGTCGGTGGCGATGGCGTCGATGGTGCCGTCCAGTATGCCCTCGATCAGCGCCTCGCGATCGGCGACTGCACGCAACGGTGGATTCATCTTGTGATTGGTATTGAATTCGCCGACGGTATCGTCGGTCAGCGTCAGATGGTGCGGCGTGACCTCACAGGTGACACGCAAGCCGGCCTTCTTCGCGTCGCGCACCGCCTGCAACGCCTCGCGTGTTGAGAGGTGGGCGACGTGCACATGTCCGCCCGTCGCGCGCACGAGGGCGATGTCGCGCTCCACGATGGTGGATTCGGCCGCATTACTCATGCCGTGCAAGCCCAGGCGGAACGACGTGGGCCCGAGGTTCATCGAGCAGCCGCCAGTCAGGCGCGTGTCCTCGGCATGCTGCACCACGGGAATCTTTAGCATTGCGGCTTTGCGCAACGCCTCGCGCATCAACTTGTCTTCGAGGATGGGCTTGCCATCATCGCTTACGGCAACCGCGCCGGCTCTCTTCAGCGCCGCAAAGTTCGTGAGCTTCTCGCCCAGGCTGCCCGCAGTGGCGGCAGCGACGGGGAATACGTTGACCAGCGCTCCGCGTTCCGGGCTCTGCATCCAGCGAGTGATCTCCGCTGAATCGTTGACCGGTACGGTGTTCGGCATGGCACAGACGGAGGTGAACCCTCCCGCCGCCGCCGCCGCGGTGCCCGTCGCGATGGTCTCCTTGTGCGGCTGTCCAGGCTCGCGCAAGTGCACATGGAGGTCGATGAAGCCGGGAGCGACGATGTAACCTTTGGCTTTGAACGCGCGCTTACCCTGGCCGCGAAGCTTGCCCGGCGGGCCGACAGCAGCCACACGATCGTCGCGCAGCAACACATCCATGTCGTCGTCCAGTCCGCTGGCCGGGTCGATCACGCGCCCGCCATAAATCAGTATGGAGTCCATGTCTTTCATCTATGCCGCCCCCAGCACGGTGGCCAGGATCGCCATGCGCGTTTTCACGCCATTGCGGACTTGTTCATGAATGCAGGATTGCGGGCCGTCGGCCACTTCACTGGTCACCTCCATGCCGCGGATGACCGGTCCGGGATGCATCAGGATGGCGTCCGGCTTGGCGAGCCGCATGCGCAGCGGAGTCACCTGGTATTCGGCGATGTACTCCTCCACGCTGAGTTGTTTGTTGACCAGCCGCTCCTTCTGGACGCGGAGCGCCATGACGACATCGGCGCCCTGCAGCGCGATGTTGAGATCGTGGCAGGCGGTCACGCCCGGCGCGAGAGTAGCGGCGATTTCCGGCACGAAGTCCGGCGGACCGCAAAAGACGACGTCAACGCCGAAGCGGGTGAGCAGTTCAGCATTGGAGCGCGCCACCCGGCTGTGGTAGACGTCTCCCACAATCACCACCCGCAGGCCTTGCAGCTTCTTCTTGTGATTCGTAATCGTCAATGCGTCCAACAGCGCCTGGGAGGGGTGCTGGTGCATGCCATCGCCGGCATTCACGATGGGCACGTGCACGTAGCGCGCCAGCAGATAGGCCGCGCCGCTATTGGGATGGCGCATCACGATGGCATCCGCTCCCACGTTCGCCACCGTCCAGCCGGTGTCAATCAGCGACTCGCCTTTTTCGATGCTGGAGGAGGTCGGCGTCACCTGGGTAGTAGTCGCACCCAGCGCCTTGGCTGCGAACTCAAACGAGATGCGCGTGCGGGTCGAAGCTTCATAGAACAGCAGGGCGACGTGGCGGTTGCGCAGCAACTGCGGCGGACGCTTCAGGTCCATGCGTCGCGCCAACGCTAGAATCGCCTCAATCTGTCCAGTGGTCAGTTGGCTGATGCCCAGCAGCGAGCGCAATTGTGGTTTCATTGCTCCTCGGGGACACGTTCGACCAGCAGCACCTTGTCGGAGCCGTCGGTCTCCTGCAGCTTGACTTCGATGATTTCGTTGTCCGTCGTCTGGATGGTGCGGCCGATGAAGCTGGCCTCAATCGGCAGCTCGCGATGGCCGCGATCAATGAGTACGCAAAGCTGAATGCGTCGCGGCCGTCCGTGATCGAACAGCGCATCGAGAGCCGCACGCGTAGTGCGGCCGGTGTAGAGCACGTCGTCCACCAGGATGATGTTCTTGTCCTGGATATCGAACTCCATGGCGCTCTTGCGCACCTCGGGATGGTGGCCGACGGTGGACAGGTCGTCACGATACAGCGTGATGTCGAGCGTGCCGACTGGCACTTCGGTCTTTTCGATGCGGCCCAGTATTTTGGCCAGTCGCTGCGCCAGCGGCACCCCGCGGCGCATGATGCCCACCAGGCCAAGGTTGGCAACCCCATTGTCCTTTTCCACGATTTCGTGCGCCAGACGCACCAGCGTGCGCTCGATTTCGGAAGCGGAAAGAGCTTGCGATTTCTCACGCAGGTCGGAGGGACGCTTGGAGGGTTTGGTCATGCCGCTCGCATGATACGGGAAGCCCAAGTGAGGAGCAACCTGCGAACAACGTGGTGTGACGAAACGCACGCCGGCGTGTGACTAGCGGAATTCCCGCCGCCGGCCGAACATGGATGCGCCCAGCGCTCCCCCGGCCGCGCAGAACAGGATGAAGAAGACCGCCATAAGGAGGATGACGAGCACGATGAGCGTCGCCATGCCCTCCGGCGTGTTCATCCAATCCATCATGTGCTGCACCATCTCCTGCGCCTTGGGGTCAGGATTGCTGGCCATCTGCTTCTCCATCTGCTCTTGCATGGCGCGCCGAAAATCGCCGCTGGAACGGAACGTCACGAACAAGATGGTGGTCATCACGCCATTGATCATGAAAGCAAAAACGCCAGCCAACGCGCCGACCTTCATCCCCATGCCCGGCGTGACCGGCAATCCCGGCATACGTCTTTGATAGAGCCACACCGCCAGCGCACCCGCACCCAGCATCCACAAGCAACACCCAAGCGAGACGACCGGTACGGCGGTGAGAACGGCGGCGACGGCCCCCGCCACCAGTGCAGCCTGCCATGCAAAGTCCCAGCGGACAGCATTGACCGTCGGCGCGTACACCTGGCTGCTCGGCTGCCATTGCGGTTGCGATGAGAGCGGCTGGGGCGAGAACTCTCCCGGCCCAGAGGGCTCCAGCGCGCTGTTTTCCGGAGGAACCACCCGGATTTGCGGGGCTCCGCAGTGCGGGCAGAAGGCAATGCCCTCGTCGATCTGGGCCTGACACCGGTAGCAAGGATGTTCCACAGCCGAAAGTTACAGCAGATGAGCTTTAGGCGCAATCGAGTTGGCGGTATCCGCGCCGAGGCGGTTAGAGCTTCCGCAGCACCTCGAAGATCTCAGAGTTGTCGGGCACCTGGCCTATGGGGTAGACCTTGCCAAAGGCGAGCTTGCCCTTCTTGTCGATGACGAATATAGCGCGCTCGGCGACGCCCGGCAGAGGATCGCCTTCGCGCAGAATGCCGAACAGGTTGGCCACTTGTCCGTGCGGGTAAAAATCGCTCGCCAGTGGATAGTTGAGAATGCCGATTTCTTTCTTCTGCCACGCGGTATGGCTGGGAATGGAATCGGTGCTGATGCCGACAATCTGCGCGTCATAACCGGCGAACCTCTCCAGGTCCGCATTCAACCCAGGCAGCTGCGAGGCGCAGACCGGCGTCCAGTCGGCAGGATAAAAGGCCACCACAATATTGTTCTTGCCGCGATAGTCGCTCAGCTTGAATCGCTGCTTGATGTTGCCTATGACCGCAGGAAGTTCGAAATCTGGAACTTCATCTCCAACTTTCAAAGTTGCCATGCATTCCTCCACCGGGTTACGGCTCAGTGGATTTTAGAGGGCGCGCCCTGCGGGAGCAAGTCAGCGGACACGGCTGTCCGGATGGCGCGGTAACAGAATATTCACAAACTTAGAGAGGGTTCATCCCGTCTGTTCCAGAGCGCGGACGAAGCGGGCCACGGCCTCGAACCTCTTTCCGCATGCTTACAATGGCTCCATGCGACTGAAGCAGGCACTCGCGTCGGCAGTGGAACGTCTGGACAACTCCGACGTGGGCTCGCCGCGTGTGAATGCGGAAGTGCTGCTGATGTTCGTCCTCGGCGCGGACCGCGCTTATCTTTACGCGCACCCCGAGCGTGCGCTTACTGCCGAAGAAGAGACCCGCTACGACGAAGTGCTGGCGCAGCGCGCGACGGGCGTGCCGTCGCAGTACATCACCGGTCATCAGGAATTCTGGGGCCTGGACTTCGTGGTCTCGCCGGCGGTGCTGATTCCGCGTCCCGAGACCGAGCACCTGGTGGAAGCTGTCTTGGACCTGGCGCGCGGCTTGGCGCGTCCGAAGCTGGTGGATGTTGGGACCGGCTCCGGCTGCGTGGCGCTGGCGCTGGCGCATGAACTGAAAGACGCCGAGGTTTATGCCGTGGACCTCTCGGCTGACGCGCTGGAGGTCGCGCGCGCCAACGCCGCCCGGTTGCAACTGGAAAGCCGCGTTACTTTCTTGCAATGTAATGTCCTCAAACCCGTCAACCTAAATTCACCTGTCATCCTGAGCGAGGACTTCAGTCCGAGTCGAAGGACCCCTATTGCTTTCCACAATCTCGACTTCGTGGTCAGCAACCCGCCTTATGTCGGATTCAGTGAGGCCGACAAAGTTCAGCGCTCGGTGCTCAAGTTCGAGCCGAGGATGGCGGTTTTCTCCGGCGAGAACGGTCTGGACGTGATTGCACCGCTGATCGAGCAGGCACATCAGGCGCTGCAAACCGGCGGCTGGCTCGCGTTGGAGATGGGCTACTCGATGCGCGACGCCGTGGTTGATCTGCTGGGTCCTACGATGTGGGAAGACATCCGCGTTGTTCCCGATCTGCAAGGCATTCCACGAGTGGTTGCGGCGAGGAGAGCCTAATCTTCGAAAGCTTTGCGCTTCGGGGCAGGTGGCTGATTGCGTCCGCCAGCCATGAAATCACCGGAGAAGCCATGCGGTCAATTGCCGCAAGCCATTCTCTTGCGTTGTTGATGGCCGGCTCCAAGATTACAGCGTCATCCATCTTTTGAATGTGCACGGCCTTTCCTAAGAACTCAAATTCCTTCGGCGGGATGACGTACTGGTATCCGCCTCAGAGCATCAGCTTGGCACTCTTGGCCGGTTTCCTCTTTACAGTCATAAAATCCCGCTCAGTGCCGGAAGTGCCTGACTCCGGTGAGCACCATCGCCAGACCCAGCTTGTTGGCGGTGTCAATCACTTCCTGGTCGCGCACCGAGCCGCCGGGCTGGATGATCGCCGTCGCGCCGGCTTTGGCGATCTCTTCGACGCCGTCAGGGAATGGAAAGAAGGCGTCCGACGCCGCCACCGAGCCCTTGATGCCCAACACCGACTTCATCGCCCCGATCTTGGCCGAATCGACGCGGCTCATCTGGCCCGCGCCGACGCCGGTGGTTTGGCCATTGCGCGCATAGAGAATCGCATTCGACTTCACGTGTTTGCATACCTTCCAGGCGAAGAGCAGATCACGCATCTCCTGCTCAGTCGGCTGGCGCGCGCTCGCTACTTTCAGGTCGGCCTCGCTCAGCGGGCGCACGTCGTTGTCCTGCAGCAGCACGCCGCCGGAAACATTCTTCAGCACCCACTTCTGCTCCATGGGAGCGACTTCCACCAGCCGCAGGTTCTTCTTGGCGGCAAAGATTTCGCGCGCGGCTTCGTCGAAGCCCTCCGCGGCAATGGCCTCGACGAACAGCTTGGCCATTTCGGTTGCGGTCTCGCGATCGATGCGGCGGTTCACGCCGATGACGCCGCCGAAAGCCGATACCGGATCGCATTCCAGCGCGCGCTTGTAAGCTTCCGCCAACGTAGGAGCGACTGCCGTCCCACAAGGATTGGTGTGCTTGATGATGGAGCACACCGGCTCCTCGAATTCCTGCGCCAGGTCCCACGCCGCCTGCAGATCGACGATGTTGTTGTAGCTGAGTTCCTTGCCCTGCAACTGCCTGCTGTTGGCGATGCCCTTGCCCGACCCGTCCGAGTACAGCGCCGCCTTCTGGTGCGGGTTCTCGCCATAGCGCAGGTCAAAGGCTTTGCGGAACGAAAGGCGCAGCGTCTCGGGGAAGTCTGTCCCCTTGCCAAGCACGAACTTCGCACCATCGCTCTCCGGCGCATCGATCTGCTCCAGCGCCGACGCAATGGCCGAGTCGTAGGCCGCTGTTGTGGCGAATGCCTTCTGTGCCAGTCCCCACTTCGTTTTCAGCGGCAGCGAGCCGCCGCTGCTCTCCATCTCCTTGGCGATCGCTTCGTAGTCGGTCGGAGAGGTGACGATGGCGACATCCTGAAAATTCTTGGCCGCCGAACGCACCATCGATGGTCCGCCGATGTCTATGTTCTCGATGATGTCCTCGAAATCCACGCCCGGCTTGGCTGCCGCCTTCTCGAACGCATACAGGTTCACCACCACCATGTCGATGGGCTGTATGCCGTGTTCCGCGACCGCGGCGCGATGTTTCTCGTTGCCGCGAATGTGCAGAATGCCGCCGTGCACCTTGGGATGTAGCGTCTTCACTCGGCCGTCGAGCATCTCGGGAAAGCCGGTGAGCTCCGAAATATCCTTGACCGCGATCCCTGAATCGCGCAGCAGCTTGGCGGTTCCCCCAGTGGAGATCAGTTCCACGCCCATCGCGGAAAGCTGCCGCGCGAACTCCGCCAGTCCTGTTTTGTCGGTAACACTTAGAATTGCCCGTTGAATCCTGGCCATCAGTGCCTCTTAAGAATAGGTTTTGAGTGAAGATATATGGAATAACTTTACGGCAGAAGCCGGAAGTTTGCACAGCGGCGCACCTGAGGTCGAATCCGCGTTGAGTTGTGGCGCAGGCGCAAGAAAAACCGCGGCTTCAGACCGCGGTTCGCTGCGAAACGAATCTACTATTTGCCGGCGCCGGCGGCCATTTTCTTTACCATCGCGATGACCAGCCTGCGATCACTGTCGTTCAGTCCCGGAGAGTAGCGGCGAATCTGAGTGAGAAACCGCACTTCGTCTTCCGCCAAGCGAGGCACGGCCTTGTTGCCATTCTCTCCGGGACCACCGAAGAATTGCGCCAACGGCAGGTCCATTGCGGTGGCGATCTTGGCCAGGGTGTCCAGGGAAGGTATGGTGTGTCCATTCTCGACCCGCGAGAGATAACACCGCAGCAGACCGGTGCGTTTTTCGATATCGCCTTGAGACATGCCTTTTTGCAGGCGGAAGTTGCGGATGGTTTCCCCGATATTCATGAGAATTGTGCGTCCTGGAAGGAAGTGGCCATAATGTTGACTGCATAGTAACCATAGGCAATGAGGCGTGGCAAGCGAATTCTCTTGCATGCACAAGATCCGAGGCAAATTTCCATAACGGAACAGTAATGAGATTGCTTTCCGAGTCACCGAGATGGTCTGAGAAGGAGAACTAGGGTGCCATGCTTGGACTGTGAACTACGAATGCAAGGGAAGCATGAGTTGCAGTGCCTACTCCAGGGAAAGCAGTACTCCCGGGGAAGTTCCGCCTGGTATTCGCGAAACAAGCTGCGCACCTGTTCCAGGTGCGCTGGCGTAACGGCTTCTATGATCTCGCTCACGCTTCACCGGCTGCGGAAAAATCAGCCCATCAAGATTCCGCCATTGACCTTCAGCACTTCGCCCGTGATATAGCCGGCCTCCTCCGACGCCAGGAACTTTACGGCGTGGGCCACGTCGAGGTCGCTGCCGGCGCGCCCCAGCGGAATGTTCTTGAGCAGGCCCTCTTTCAGCTCCGGCGACAGGACCTCGGTCATGGCAGTCTCAATGAAGCCCGGGGCCACCGCATTCACCGTGATGTTGCGCGAGCCCACTTCGCGGGCGACCGCCATGGTCAGACCAATCAGCCCCGCCTTCGACGACGAGTAGTTAGCCTGCCCGGCCTGCCCAATCTGGCCAAAGATGCTGGTGATGTTGATGATCCGCCCCCAGCGTTGCTTCAGCATCGAGCTAATCACCGCCTGTGTAAGGAGAAACGGCGCGGTGAGATTGGTGGCGATGACCTCATCCCAGTCGGCGCGTTTCATGCGCATGACCAGTTGATCGCGAGTAATTCCCGCGTTATTCACCAGGATGTCGATTTTGCCGAATTGCGCGACGACGGCCTTTACTCCCGCCTTGATCTCGGCCTCATTTGCGACATCCATCTTGAAAGCTGCAGCATCGCCGCCTTTGTCCTTGATTTCTCCGGCAAGCTGCTCCAGCTTTTCCTGGTTGCGCGCGCACAACGCGACTTTTGCTCCCGCCCCGGCCAGGACCAGTGCGCACGCTCGTCCAATCCCCTGCGAGGCTCCCGTAACCAGCGCGACCCGCCCTTCCACTCCTGCCATGAAAGCCTCCTGCGCAAATAAAGCTGGATTATAAACACCGGCTAACGAATGAACCTTGGAGCGAGGACTTATCCGGGAGGATTCGCGTTACAGCAGCCGCTCCGGCGCCCAGACCAGCACTTTCAGCTCGCGCGAGAAATAGGCCAGTTCCGGCTGCGCTGGCAGTTGAATCGCCGCGGCCTGCGCCATGGTGTTCTCCTCCACTTCGACCGCAGCTTCCTGCAAGTCCCAGGGAAGATGATGGATCTCGCCGCGATAGAGCCGCTTGCGGCTGAAGGCGTACAGGCAGTAACGCTCGCTAAGGAAGTGCTCGAGCGAGCCCGGATGGGCCCGGAACGGCGACGACATAGGACCATACGAGCACCGCAACTCGGCGGGCTTCGGTCCATGCACCCGCTTTGAAGCGTACTCAATCCTCGCTCCGCCTTGGCCCTTCACCTTCATC
This sequence comes from Acidobacteriota bacterium, assembly GCA_031296115.1. Taxonomy (GTDB): domain Bacteria; phylum Acidobacteriota; class Terriglobia; order Terriglobales; family Acidobacteriaceae; genus Bog-257. The sequence continues at coordinate 17,093 of JARLGI010000119.1, forward strand.
GACGAGTGCCAATACGGCAACCGGTAGAACATGCGTGCGCCCCAGACCGCGGACAGATTGCTGGCGTCCAGGCTGAAGAAGTAAACGCCCGGCTTGCCGTCGCGGCTGACGTAGGTGCGCACATTGACTTCCCAGAAGTGCGAGACCCACGGCAGCGAAGGCACTCCCGGCGGCCGCAGATGATTGATCCAGAATGGCGTGACCGAAACCCACGCGCGCTGCTGGTAGGTATCGAGGGTCAACACATCGGGGACCAGCGGGCGCAGCACTTCGGGCGGCAGAGCGTAGTGCAGGAAGAGCAGATCATGCCAGCGCTGGGTCATGATCCACGGCGCCATGGGCGCCGGCCACGGGCGGTGCGCCGTGGCAAACAGGATGGAATCGGCGCCTACCCACTGCGTCCGGCTGTCACCCACTTCCAAGTGGTTGGTAACTTTAGTGACCACGTGAGTCTGTCATCAGGTTAATCTTATCCGCGGCACTGGCGCTGTGATATGCGACCATTCCACAAACTTTTTAACAATTCCCACAGGGCAGGCCGTTGCCCCCCGATTCGGCAGCGCATATCATTCAGCGCAATGTCCTCCCGTCCCAAGAAAGCCACGGACAACGTGCATCACGACCACGAGCCCACCACCGATGTTTACGCCGTACACGGCGCCGACCCCGAAGTGCAGGCCTATGGCATGGCGAAATATTCGCGCTCGGCACTTTCCCTGCGCGAGTCGCTGGCTGAGATCAACGAGCAGAAGGCGGAAAAGTTCCTCAACACCTTCTACTTCCAGTACGGCCATCGCAGCATTGCAGATTTAGCGCACATCGCCTTCGCTGTCGAGCGGTTGTCGATCCTGTCGGCGACGGTCGCGGTGGACGAGCCACGCTGGGACGGCCAGGAGCGTTCCACACGCTACCAGGATTTCCAGAAGAGCGGGTACTTCGTTCCCGATTTCGGCGCGGATGAGGCGGCCCGCACGTTGTACCGCGAGACCATCGACCTGCTGTTCGCGGAGTACCAGCACTTCTCGGAAGAGATGTTCTTCTTCCTGCGCGACCGCACCCCCAAGCCGACGGAGATGAAGCAGGACGCTTACGAGCGAACCCTCCGCGCCCGCGCCTTCGACCTGTCGCGCTACCTGCTGCCGCTGGCTACCAATACCTCGCTCGGCCAGATTGTCAGCGCGCGCACCCTGGAAACGCAGGTTTCCCGCTTGTTGTCGCACACCCATGCGGAAGTACGCCGCCTGGGCGGGTTGCTGAAGGACGCCGCTCGCGAACCCGCCTACAACGTGGGACATGCCGTTGCCGGCAAGCTGCTGCAGGAGATCGAACGCGGCGCGCCGTCGCTTGCTCAGTCGGCGCGCGAGTTTCTGCTCCGCGAAGTGCGGGTGGCGCCCACGCTGATGAAATACGCAGAGCCCAGCCCCTACGAGATGGAGACTCGCCGCGAGTTGAGGGCCGCGGCCGCGGAGCTGTTGGGCGGCATCGCCATCGAGCCTGCGCCCACGGTCGATCTGTTGGACGCCGAGCCGCTGGAAGTCGAGTTGGCCGCGACGCTGTTGTATCAGTATTCGCGCCACCCCTACCGCCAGGTCCGCGAGGTGGTGCAGGCGCTTTCGGAAGCGCAGCGACGCGAACTCATCGATCTGGGACTGCGCCACCGCGGGCGCTTTGACGAGGTTTCGCGCGCCTTCTGCGCCGGCCAGCAGTTCCGCTTCGACATCCTGATGGACATCGGCGGCTTCCGCGACATGCACCGCCATCGGCGCTGCGTGCAGATTGTGCAGGACTACACCGCTGCCCACGGCTACGATCGGCCCGAGGAGATCGAAGCTGCCGGCCTTACCACTCGCTACAACTCGACGATGCAGCGAGCGCGCGATGCCGTTGCGCAGCTTGCCGCACGCGATGCGACCGAAGCCCGGGAGCAATCGCAGTACGTCATCCCGATGGCCTACCGCAAACGCACGCTCTTCAAGATGGATTTGTCGGAAGCGATTTACATCAGCGAGCTACGCACCGGCGTCGCCGGACACTTCTCCTACCGTAACGTGGCCTACGCCATGTACGAAGCCGTGGCGCAGCGCTACCCGGCGTTGGCGCAATATTTCCGCGTGACCGACGTGCGCGAGCCGGTGGATTTGCTCAAGCGCTGATGCCGGGATTCGCCGGCGACTTTAGAATGTTTCGCCTCGTCGATAGGGCGGCTTGCGTCCTTCGGCTCCCGCGGCTCATCAAACAATTCTGTCCTCGCGACGTATTTCTATTCAGCGTCTTGCTTCCGGAGGTCCCATGTCCCTGCGCCCAGTTAAGCGCCTCATCAGGTCCAAGCCAACTCTGGAAGGCGCCGGAGTGCACCTGCGCCGCGCCTTCGGTTTCGGCAACACCACGGATTTCGACCCGTTCCTGCTGCTCGACGACTTCCGCAACGACGTCCCCGAGGACTACCTGGCGGGCTTTCCCTGGCATCCGCATCGCGGCATCGAGACCATCACCTACGTCCTTGCCGGCACGGTCGAGCACGGCGACAGCATGGGTAACCGAGGAGCGATCGCCTCGGGCGACGTGCAATGGATGACCGCCGGCAGCGGCATCATTCACCAGGAAATGCCGAAGGGCGACTCGGCCGGACGCATGCATGGCTTCCAGTTGTGGGCGAACCTGCCGTCGGCGCTGAAGATGACGCAGCCCCGCTACCAGGAGGTAAAGTCGCCTGACATCCCGGAGATCACCGACGATGACGGTACCCACGTGCGTGTCGTCTGCGGCAGCTTCTGGGGGAAGAAGGGCCCGGTCGACGGCATCGCCGCCGACCCGATCTACCTCGACGTGTCGGTTGCGCCCGGCAGGAGAAAGACGTTGCCGATCGAGACTATGCGTCACGCCTTCGCTTACGTCTTCGGTGGAGATGGAAAGTTCTGTAACGCCTCCGGCCCTCTGGCGGTACCCACCGAGGATGTGGGATGGCTGCAGACGCATCCACCGACTGACGCCGACAACCGCTCGCTGGTTCTCTTCGATCGTGGGGATGAAGTCACGGTGCAGGCCGGCGACGATGGCATTCGCTTCCTACTGGTCTCCGGAAAGCCGCTGGAGGAGCCGGTCGCATGGTATGGCCCCATCGTGATGAACACCCAGGAGCAGCTCCGCGACGCCTTCGACGAGTTGGAACGCGGCACCTTCCTGAAGAATGAGGCGCGCTAAAACTGGTTGGAGGTCGGGCGGTTCATCCGTAGTCGCGTAGGCGCGAGATTGTTGTCTCGATCGGTGGTTCCGCTATCTTTCTGCTTTTGTCATCCCGAGCGAGGACTTCAGTCCGAGTCGAGGGAGCTGTTTGCTGACAACCGACAACTGGCTACTGACAACTGTTGTTTGTCATCCTGAGCGAGCGTAGCGAGTCGAAGGACCCCTATAGCCTCCCGCATCCAGCGCTTCGACGCTCGACACTCACGGCTGGTGCGGTCCCAGCCGCGCAGCGGCGTTATTTGTTTTAGCCGTGGGCGTAAGCCCGCGGTAAATTAGAAAGACGGCTGAGCCGCGGTGCGGCGGCACGCTTTCCACGAAAGGAATCCCATGGCCCAGGACTATCTCCTGAAGACCGAAGCTTCGGCATACTCATTCGCCGATCTCGAACGCGACAAAACCACCCTCTGGGACGGCGTGACCAATCCCGTCGCGCTGAAAAACCTGCGCGCCATGCAGCCCGGAGACCGGCTCATCATCTACGAAACCGGCGACCGCAAGAGCGCGGTCGGCACGGCATCGGCGGTGTCGGTCGATCCCTCCGATCCCCGCAACCCGCAGGTGAAAATCAAGGTCGGCCGAGCCCTGCCCAAGCCCGTCTCGCTGGCCGAGATCAAAGCCAACGCACTCTTCGCCGATTCGCCGCTGGTGCGCCAGGGCCGCCTCTCCGTCGTGCCCCTGACGGCGGCGCAGTACAAACTCCTGGCGGGCGAGTAGGCGGGATGTACGGCTTCGCAGGTTACCTTCCTACCCGATTGTTACTAAAGTACAGTTACCCTGCCTGTACCTTCGTAACTTGACACGCGGCGCGTTGGCTTAGGCTTTTCGGTAGGCCTCGGATTGCGCCTGCACCCGCCCGAGGGCGCGGTGGATCGTTCTTTGACAGATGAGTACCAGTTGCCAGTTGTCGGTACCCAGTGGTTAGACGGGAGAAAAGCCACAGAGCTCGCGCTCGGCTTTTGTCCTTGTCGCCAAGGAAGGTTAACCTCTGCGTCGGACGTGCCGGGCGCACGAAATCGGCCTCAGCACCCCGGTAAGCCATTATTTTTGAATACTTTGCTACTAACCCCAATATTTTGACGACTTTGGCGGAGTTTCGCAAGGTATTGATAATATTTACCTTAGGTGGCATGTTAAGTTGCGTATTTGGAGGACTTTAGGGGCAAAATCCTCCAAACAAACGGGTTACAAAATGAAATATTTTTTCACTCCCCTCGCTGCCTCTGGAAAAAGCCAGCCGTTCCCGCGATCAAAGTGTGGTTACCAAGTCTCCCCTTTAGCTGGATCGGCCAAAGGGTGAGTTGAGACCTGCGGCCACTCCGGCCGGCTCTAACGTGGCTGGACCAAACCTGACGTCTATTTCGCTATTTCTTCGCTTTTTGCGACGATCCGGATGTATAATGCAGCGTCGGTACTCATGCGCCTTCGTACACGAAATGCCCAAGCCGTTGTGGCGCCTGCCTCGCTGACCTATCGCAATTCCTGTTTAGCAGCTCTCCCGGAGCCATGCCATGCCGGGCCCGAGCACCCAAGGAGCGCCATTCATGGCTGACGAAAAAACTGAAAAAAGCCGGGCCATCGACCTGACGATGTCGCAGATCGAAAAGCAGTTCGGCAAAGGCTCCATCATGAAGTTGGGGAGCAAAGGGGCCGTAGTACCCATCTCGGTGATCTCGACGGGAGCGATTTCCTTCGACGCCGCCCTCGGCGTGGGCGGGTTCCCGCGGGGGCGCGTGGTCGAGATTTTTGGGCCGGAATCCTCCGGCAAGACCACCATCGCGCTGCAAGTGATTGCCGAAGCGCAGCGCCAGGGCGGCATGGCGGCCTTTGTGGACGCCGAGCACGCTCTCGATCCCATCTACGCCGCCAAGCTGGGCGTAGACGTGGACAACCTGCTGGTCTCGCAGCCCGACTACGGCGAGCAGGCGCTGGAGATCTCCGAGGCACTGGTGCGCTCGGGGGCCATCGACGTGCTGGTGGTGGATTCGGTGGCCGCGCTGGTGCCCAAGGCCGAACTGGACGGCGAGAGGGGCGACAGCCACGTCGGACTGCAGGCCCGCCTGATGTCGCAGGCGCTGCGCAAGCTGACCGGCATTGTCGCCAAGTCGCACACCTGTTTCGTGTTCATCAACCAGATCCGGGAAAAGATTGGCGTGATGTTCGGCAATCCGGAAACCACCACCGGCGGCCGCGCGCTGAAATTTTATTCGTCGGTGCGCATAGATATACGGCGCATCGGCGCCATCAAGGACGGCGACCAGGTGGTGGGCTCGCGCACCCGGGTGAAGATCGTGAAGAACAAGACCGCCGCGCCTTTTCGCGAGGCCGAGTTTGACATGATGTACGGCGAAGGCATTTCCAAGGAGGGCGACCTGATCGATCTCGCGGTGAACCTGAACCTGGTGGAGAAGTCAGGCTCGTGGTTCAGCTACAAGGGCGAACGCGTCGGCCAGGGCCGCGAAAACGCCAAGCAGTTCCTCAAGGACAACAAGGACATCGCGGTCAAGATCGAGACTGAAGTCCGCAAGAGCCTGGGACTGATCTCGGTGGCCGACAAGGCGCAGGCCGCAGCGGCCAATGCCGAAGCCGCTCCCAACGCCACGCCCAAAGGTCCGGCCGGGCGGAAATAAACCTCGCGAACAGGGCCCCGGCGGCCGGCCCTGCTTTCGCATTGCCTCGCGGCGCAGCGCAGAATAAAATCATCCAGCGCAAATTCCCGCCGTCCGAGGGTCCTTGAAGGATATCGTCGCCATCTATCCCGGTTCGTTCGATCCCGTGACGAACGGTCATCTTGATTTGATCCATCGCGGTAGCAAATTGTTTGGCCGGTTGATTGTGGCCATCGCCCGAAATCTGGACAAAGCGGAACCGCTGTTCGACCTCGAAGAGCGCAAGGAAATGCTCGAAGCCATGACCGCGGAACTCGACAATGTCAGCGTCGAAATCTTCGAGGGCCTGCTGGTCCACTATTGCATACAGAGAAACGCCAACGCGGTGCTGCGCGGCATCCGCGCGGTCAGCGACTACGAGTTCGAATTGCAGATGGCGTTGATGAACCGCAAGATGGAACCGCGCGTGGAAACCGTCTTCATGATGCCCGCGGAAAAGTATTCCTACCTGAGCGCCCGCATTGTGCGGGAAATCGCCAAGCTTGGCGGGCCGCTGACTGGTCTGGTGCCGGAAATGGTGGAACAGCGCGTGCGGCGCAAGATTGCCCAGAAGCAAACCAGTTCGACAGGAAGTCATCTCAAGCGAAGGACCAAACCATGACCGCTGCCGGAACTCAGCTCTCGTCGTTTCTGACCAACCGCATTCAGCGCATCGAGGTTTCGGCCACGATGGCTGTGGCTGGAGAAGCCGAGAAGCTCCGTGCCAGCGGCGTTGACCTGGTGGATTTCGGCGCAGGAGAGCCGCACTTCGCGACCCCTGCGCACATCAAGCAGGCGGCGATTGAGGCCATCCAGAACAACTTCAGCAAATACACCGCGGTCGGCGGCACGGCCGAGCTGCGCGATGCCATCGTAAAGCGCCATGCGGCTGACTTCGGCTCCGACTACAGGCGCGAGGAGTGCATCGCATCCGTCGGCGGCAAGCATGCCCTGTTCAACGCGATTCAGGTGCTGGTTGATCACGGTGACGAGGTCATTCTGCCGGTTCCGTACTGGGTCTCGTTTAAGGACATCGTGCGCTACGCGGGCGGCGAACCGGTCTACATTCCGACCGACGAGCGGCACGACTTCGCGCTGACTGCCGAGATGGTGGAGCGCGCCATCACGCCGCGTACCAAGGTCATCATCCTCAACTCGCCCAGCAATCCGTCAGGCGCGGTGATGAAGCCCGAACACATGACGTCCGTGCTGCGCCTGGCGCACGATCGCGGCATCTACGTTCTCTCCGACGAGTGCTACGTGTACCTGAACTTCACCGGCCATCTGTTCTCGGCAGGGTGCGTGCACGAAGTGAAGGAGCGGCTGATCATCATTGGCTCGCTGTCGAAGACGTATGCCATGACCGGCTGGCGATTGGGCTATGCGCTCGGTCCCGCGCCGGTCGTCGCCGCCATGAGCAAGCTGCAAAGCCAGAGCACCTCGAACCCGACCTCGATCGTACAGAAGGCCGCGGTGGCGGCGCTGAACAGTTCGCAGGATTGTGTGCACGAGATGCTGGCAGGCTATATGTCCCTGCGCGACGAGGTGGTCGAGGGTCTGCGTGCAATTCCCGGCCTGACCTGTGCAGCTCCCAACGGCGCATTCTACGCATATCCAAACGTCAGCCATTACTTCGGGCGCGGCGGGATGAACTCGGCTTCCGACGTGGCGCGCCGCCTGTTGCGCGAAGCGCATGTTGTCGTCGTACCCGGCGAAGGCTTTGGAACGCAGGACCACGTCCGCCTGTCGTATGCGGTCTCCGCGGGAACTCTGGAGCGCGGACTGGAGCGCATGCGCAAGTTCTTTGCCAGCGTGTAGCCTATTAGAGCAGCGGCGGCCAAGAACATTGTTCTCGTGGCCGTCTAACCTGTTGCCGCACGATTTGTCATCTCATGTCTGACCTCTATCCATTCCTCTTGATTCCCATCTTCGACGAGCGGCCTTGGGGCGTGTTCGATCTTCGTCCGATCTACACGCGCGTGATCAAAGAGCGGATTGGAGAGAGCTGGTTGACTTGGGAAGACAATTGCATTGCCAACGGCCCGTTGAGCGGCCAGAAACTCGGCGACGTCGCCTGGCAGTTCGGCCGCGTCCTGGTCGGGCACGCTGCGCCTTACGAAGACCGCTTCCCTCTGCTGGTGAAGTTCCTATTCCCCGGTGACAAGCTTTCTGTGCAGGTGCATCCCGATGACGAGCAGGCGCGTAAAGCAGGTCAGCCGTGTGGCAAGACGGAATGCTGGTACGCGCTTCACGCCGATCCCGGTGCGCAGGTTGCGCTGGGATTGATGCCGGGCGCGACGGTTGAGCAGTTCAGGCAGGCCATCGTCGAGACGCGTGCCGAAGAGCTGCTGAATTGGGTGAATGTGCAGACCGGCGACACGCTCTACGTCGCGGCTGGAACGGTGCATACCATCGGCGGTGGAATGGTGCTGGTGGAGACTCAGCAAACCTCGGACATTACTTATCGCCTGTACGATTACGGCCGCGGTCGTGAGTTGCATATCGACGAAGGCTTGGCTGCGACGAAACTGCATACAAATGCCGGCAAAGTGGTTCGGCACGTCGACGACCCTCCCAACGTGCTAGTGCGTTCACCATACTTCGAAGTGGAGAAGATGGATTTGCGCGATGTCCTGCACGCCGAAGTGTCACCGGCGTCGCCCCACGTCCTGGTCGCAGTGGACGGCTCGGGAATCGTAGAATCGCAGGGCACAGAACCGATCAGCTTCGCAACCGGTGAAGCGGTGGTGGTTCCTGCCAGTGTACGCAAGTACTCGGTGCGGCCGCAGTGGGAGTTAACGATGATGCGCATGTCGTTGCCCTCAAGTGCGGTCATTGAACCCAAGACGGCACTGGGCGATAGTTTGCAGAAGTCAACTTGAGGCGCAGGTCCTTCGTGACGACAATGTTCAGGATGGAGAAAAGGAATTGGTGAGCAAGTCACAACAGTTCAACTTCTATCCCGTGATTCTCGCCGGTGGACGCGGTACCCGCTTCTGGCCGCTGAGCCGCAAGCGCATGGCGAAGCAGTTGCTACCGCTGAACAGCAGCAGGAGCATGATCCAGGAAACGGTGGAACGGCTCGCGCCGCTGGCTAAGGACAAGCAGTTCTGGGTCATAACCAACGGAGATCTTCGCGATGCCATCGTGCGTCAGCTCAAGGCGCTGAGGAAGAAGCAAATCATCGCTGAGCCGGCTGGCCGCAACACGGCGCCGGCGATCGGCCTGGCTGCTTTCATGCTGGAGCAGCGCGACCCGTCAGCGGTGATCGGGCTGTTTCCGTCGGACCACGTGATCGCCAAGGAGAAGCGGTTTCGCGCCGACATCCAGCGGGCTGCGGAGATCGCGGCCAGCGGGGCGAACATCGTGGTGATCGGCATTCCTCCCACGCGCGCGGAGACCGGCTACGGCTACATCGAATTTGGTGGCAAGGCCGAGAACGGCGCGCTCCAGGTTCGCCGCTTCACTGAGAAGCCGTCGGCTGACGTCGCGGCTCAGTTCGTGATGGCGGGCAACTTCTTCTGGAACAGCGGCATGTTCCTGTGGAGCGCGCGCACCCTGGCCGATGCACTGCGGGAACATCTGCCCAGGACTGCAACCCTGCTGGAAAAGATCGCTGCGAGCTATGGGACGCGCGGCTTCGAGAAGACTTTCGCCAAACTCTATCCTCAATGCGAGAACATCAGCGTGGACTACGCGTTGCTCGAACCGCGCTCCGCGAAGGGCGAAGGCAAGTCGGGCATCTTTTGTATTCCCGCGAGCTTCGGATGGAACGATCTGGGCTCGTGGACGGCGCTCTATGAGCACCGCAGTGCCGGAAAGAGCGAAGGCGCCAACGTCATCGATTCGGCGCAGAGCTTCACGCTCAATGCGCAAGGCAACTTCGTTCATTCGAAGAAGAAGTTTGTCGCTGCGGTGGGAGTAAACAACCTGGTGATTGTGGACACCGATGATGCGTTGCTCATCACCACCCGCGAGAATTCGCAGGACGTGGGCAAAGTGGTGAAGTATCTCGACGAGAAGAAATTTGAGCGGCTGGTCTAGATGGAAAAGGTAAATTAGTGGCAGGACAGATCAAGTTCGGCACCGACGGCTGGCGCGGCATCATCGCCGACGACTTCACGTTCGAGAATGTGCGGCGCGTGGGCAATGCGATCGCCCGCTACGTCCACAAGAACGAAGACGCCGGCAAGGGCCTGGTTGTTGGCTACGACACGCGTTTCGCTTCCCGGCAATTCGCGGAAACGGCTTCCGCGGTTCTGGCAGCGTCAGGGATAGCAGTGCGCTTGTCCGATGACTACACGCCCACTCCCGCGCTGTCCTTCGCGGTGAAGAACCTGGGGACTGCGGGCGGCGTGATGATTACCTCCAGTCACAATCCGTTCAACTGGAATGGAGTGAAGTACAAGGCCTGGTACGGTGGCTCTGGCACTCCGGCCATCATGAAGTCGATTGAGGGCGAACTGGATTCGCCACGTCTGGAGCGCAGTGGCGGGAGCGTGACGGCGACCGACTTCAAGACGCCATACATCGCCGCCATCAAGAGCTTCGTTGATCTTGATGCGATTCGCAAAGCCGGCTTCAAGTTCGTCATTGACGTGATGTACGGAGCAGGCCGCGGCGTGCTGAAGGACATCTTCGCCGAGAGCGGAATCGACCACCTCGAAATTCGCGGCGAGGTGAACCCGGCATTTCCCGGCATCAATCCCGAGCCGATCGAGCCGCACATTGCCATGCTGCAGGAGACGGTTGTGCGGGAGCGCTGCCAGGCGGGACTGGCCACCGATGGCGATGCCGATCGCATCGGCGCGGTCTCCGAAGATGGCAGCTTTGTGGATTCACACAAGTGTTTCTCGGTGATCTTGGAGTGGCTGCTGAAGCGCGAACAATGGCCGGGCGAGATTGTCCGCGCCTTCAACACCACGCGCATGATCGATCGCATCGCTGCGAAGTACGGCCGCAAGATGCACGAATGCGGGATCGGCTTCAAGTTCATCTGTGATCTCATGCTGGAGCGCGACATCCTGATTGGCGGTGAAGAATCGGGCGGCATCGGCATTCGGCGGCACATGCCGGAGCGCGACGGCATCCTGAATTCGCTGCTGCTGGCGCACATCATGGCGGAAGAGAAGAAGCCGCTTGGGCAACTGGTGCGCGATCTCCAACAGGAATACGGCGAACACCACTATGGCCGGCTCGACCTGCACCTCGCCAACGATGTGAAAGACGAGGCCATGCGCCGCGCCAGCGCCAAGCCGGCGAGAATCGGTGGCTTCCCGGTGCAGAAGGTGGAAACACTCGATGGCGTGAAGTTCTACCTTGATGCTCCGACGAACGGCAACGGCGCCGAAGCCTGGGTGCTGGTTCGCGCTTCGGGTACGGAGCCGCTGCTGCGCATTTATTGCGAAGCGGCCTCGCCGGAGCTGGTGGCGCAGATTCTCGGCGAGACGGAAGCTTTCGTGATGGCCTCGCATGGAAAGACGGCGGCTGTGCTGTCGAAAGCAAAAGCGGGCTAGTTGCAGTTTCGATGACGGTGCCGTTTCTGGCATACTAGATGTAACAGCGGCGCCACAAACCGCTTTGTTCGATCCCGGATGACTGCAACAAATTCAATCTCGCAGCCGGTTGATTCGCCGGCGGTTCGCCGCTACAACCGCATCCAGCGCTGGCTGAGTATGGCGGACATGGCCATCGGCTTTGCCCTGCTGGTTGTGCTGTTGGTGACAGGCTGGACCGGCAAGCTGCGCGACTGGGCCTACTCGGGCGCGCATCAACACTACTTCCTCGCGGTCTTTCTCTACGTGCTGATGTTTGCCATCATCTCCAAGCTGTTGAGCGCGCCCTTCGACATTGTCGGCTACCGGCTCGAACATCAGTACAACCTGTCGAACCAGAGAGTGGGAGGCTGGTTGTGGGATGAATGCAAAGGCTGGCTGCTCAACTTGGCGCTGGGCTCGCTCATGGTCGAGATCGTGTATGGCATCATCCGCATCGCGCCGCAGCGCTGGTGGATCATCGCCTGGGCTGTGTTCATCGGGTTGTTCCTGCTGATGGCGCAACTTGCTCCCGTGGTGCTGATGCCCATCTTCTATAAGTTCAAGCCGCTGGAGAACGACGAGCTGCGCGATCGCCTGACCAAACTGGGGGAGCGCGCTGGAACGCGCGTGCGCGGCGTATATGAATGGAATCTCTCGGAGAAAACGAAGAAGGCCAACGCCGCACTCACCGGTCTGGGCTCAACCCGCCGCGTCATTCTTTCTGACACGCTGCTTGAGCGCTACACAGACGACGAGATCGAAGCCGTCCTGGCGCACGAGCTTGGACATCACGTGCACCGGCACATTCTGCAAAGCATTCTCACCCAGGTTGGGATCACGTTCTTTGGCTTCTGGCTGGTCAACCAGGTGCTCCGCTTTGTCATCGCTAGAAACTGGTTTCCTGTGCTCGATCCGCGGCTGTATGACTTTGCCAATCTGCCGCTGATGGTGCTGGTGGTGACAATCCTGAGCTTCCTGCTGATGCCGGCCCTGAATGCGCTCTCGCGCCATCATGAGCGGCAAGCCGATCGCTATGCCTGGGAAAACCTTCCGGCGGTTGCGCCATTCATCACTTCGATGCAGAAGCTGGCGGACCAGAACCTCGAGGAACGCGAGCCGTCAAGATTCGTCGAATGGATGTTCCACTCGCATCCGTCGATTGGGAAGCGGGTAGCCGCGGCGGAAACGTGGGCCAACCAGCAGCCGCAGCCGGAAGTTCAGCAGCTCAGTTAGCGTCCCGATCTCGTAAGATCGACTCCACTCGCCGAAGATCTTCTTCGGTGTCTACGCCCACCGTATCGAACGGTGTCTCGGCAGCGTGGATGGCAATCCCGTTGTCCAGAAATCGCAATTGCTCCAGGCGCTCACTGTGCTCCAGCGCCGATTTAGGCCAGACACAAAAGGCGTCGAGGGCTGCCTTGCGGTAGGCGTAAAAGCCCAGGTGCTTGAAGTACTTCACCTTTCCGGTGCGGTCGCGGTCGAAGGGAATAGCCGCCCGCGAGAAGTACAGCGCTCGTTGTCCAAGGTCGGTGACGATTTTCACGGCATTCGGATTGTCCACGTCGTCAGGAGAACACAGGGTCTTCAACGTCCCGACTTGGATGTGAGGTGTTTCCATGAGCCGCAACAAAGTCTCGATGTGCTCACGCCGGGCCAGCGGCTCGTCGCCCTGCACATTGACATACACGTCGGCCGCGACGGATTGCGCCACCTCGTAAATTCGCTCGGTGCCGCTGCCGTGCTCCGGCGAGGTCATGCGCCAGTTCCAGCCGTTCCGCCGGCACACCGAAGCAATCTCCTCAGAGTCGGTGGCCACAATCACGTCCCGCAATTGGGAGCAACTTCGCGCCGCCTGATAAACGTGTTCGAGCATAGGACGGCCGTTGATTTCGCGAAGGACCTTGCGGGGCAACCTTGTCGAAGCAAGCCTTGCGGGAATGATGGCAATGGCGTCCACCTGACTAGTTTCAGGGGCGGGCCGCAGAATGGCAAGCCGGGATTGCCGGCCCTCGTCTAATTGACCGCAACCAATTGCGGAAAATAGAATCAATCCCTTAGAAAGATCGGTAGGGACTCTTTGCCTCTTTACGAATACCAATGTAAGAAGTGCCACAGTCTGATGGAGCGGATCCAGAAGTTCTCCGATCCGCCATTGACCGTCTGCCCGCATTGTGAGGGCGAACTGGAGCAACTGGTCTCTGCGGCGGCCGTCCGGTTCAAGGGCACCGGATGGTATGCGACCGACTACGCCCGGAAAAGCCCTGGCAACACGGCCTCGGGTGGTAATGGTTCGTCTGCCGGGTCTTCTACCGAAGGCAGTGGTGAGAAGTCCTCTTTGGAGGGCAGCAAGCCGAGCCCGAAGACAGAATCGAAGACCAGCGGTGGGAAGTCCGGCAAAAAGTAGCCGGAAAGCGGCGAACACCGCTTTTGGTTATCCATCACTGATGCGTGTGATATGCGTCTCATATCAGCGTGTTTCTGATGTTTTCTGGTGCATGCAAGCATTAGAATGGCCGTGGACGAATACTCGTTCACAAGGCGCGCCCTGCCAAATCCATAGTGTCTTCTCTCACAGGAGGTATCGGTCATGCCGAAGAACGCTTTGACCATCACGGACCAACGCAACGATAAAACGTATGAAGCGCCGATCGAGTTGGAAACGATCCGCGCCATGGACCTGCGGAAGATCAAGACGGATCCCGAGAACTTCGGTCTCATGACCTACGATCCGGCGTTCATGAACACAGCTTCATGCAAGAGCAGTATCACCTTTATCGACGGCGACAAGGGCATCCTTCGCTATCGGGGCTACGATATCGAAACCCTCGCCGAGCATTGCACGTATCTCCAGGTGGCTTACCTGTTGCTGAACGGTGAGCTGCCCACCCCCGAGCAGGACAAAGAGTGGAACTACCAGATCACTCACCACACCATGCTGCACGAGACCACCAAGCATTTCATCGACGGCTTCCGTTACGACGCCCATCCCATGGGCATCCTGGTGAGCACTCTCGCGGCCCTCTCCACCGTATATCCCGAGGCAAAGCACGTTCATGATGCCGAGAACCGGCAGAGGCAAATCGTGCGCCTCATCGCCAAGATGGCGACCCTGGCGGCCTGGTCCTACCGCCACCGCCGCGGCATTCCGTACGTCTATCCGGACAACGATCTCAGCTACACCGAGAATTTCATGAACATGCTGTGGAAGATGGCGGAGCCGAAGTACATGGCCAGCCCGGTCATGGCCCGCGCGCTGGATGTGCTGTTCATTCTGCACGCCGACCACGAGCAGAACTGCAGCTCGACCACCATGCGCGTGGCGGGCAGCTCACAGGCTGATCCGTATCTGTCGATGGCGGCAGCGGCGTCGGCGCTCTCTGGCCCGCTGCACGGCGGCGCCAACGAGGAGGTGCTGCGGATGCTCGACGAGATCGGCTCGGTGAAGAACATTCCCTCCTACATCAAGCGGGTGAAGGCTGGCGAACTCAAGCTGATGGGCTTCGGACATCGGGTTTACAAGAATTACGACCCGCGCGCGGCCATCATTAAGGCGGTGGCCAACGAAGTGTTCGAGGTGACAGGGCGCAACTGGAGGCTCGATATCGCACTCGAACTGGAACGGATTGCACTGGCGGACGAGTACTTCGTCACTCGCAAGCTGTATCCCAACGTGGACTTCTACTCGGGCATCATCTACCAGGCCATGGGCTTCCAGCCTGAAATGTTCACCGTGCTGTTCGCGATTCCGCGTGCAGCCGGCTGGCTCGCACAGTGGAATGAGATGATTCAGGACCCAGAGCAGAAGATTGCGCGTCCCCGCCAGATCTACACCGGGGTCATGCATCGCAAACTGGAAACGACCAAGGATGAGAAGTCGGCGGTAAAAGTCGGCTGAAGTCGGATCCTCTGGAACAGGCTGTGAGATGGGGCGGTTTTTCCGCCCCGTTTTTTGTGTCTTGGATTCAGGCGTCGCCGGTGCGCGACGGCTTGCAGCCGCCCGCACATCCTGTGCCATGATGACTGCATGCTGTCATGGCAGTCCCGACCCAGAACACCAGAACCGCCACCAGGCGCCATCGCGATTACAGTGCTTTACGCGGTCTGGAGTTTCATCTCGTGCGTATTCGTCTTGCTCTTGCTGACGCAATGGGTCCCACTGTCGGGCGGCGCATGGCTGGTGGGTGGTGGACTGGAACAGCTCGGGCCGCTCGTGTTTCCCCTCAACGCTTTGATTTTTCCCCACGCTCGGCGTTGCCATATGGCGCAGATGGAAGGGTGCGCGGCGCGCGGCCATACTGGTTGCCGCGGCAGGGATCGCGCTTGCTATTCCTGCTATCTCCCGTGCTGTCGCGGATGAGCGTCTCTTCGCTGTCGCCCGCGAAGCCGTGCAGATCATCGCGCGCGTAGTCGTTATCTTCTACTTGAGCCAGGAGCCGGTGAAAGGGTGGTTCGCCGATTCTTAGGTTGCGCCGCGGCCGGCTACCATGTTCCAATCCACCCACACAATACATAAACTTCAGGAGGCTTTATGTTCAGAGGCTTTCGCGATTTCGTTCTGCGTGGCAACGTGGTGGATTTGGCTGTCGGCGTTGTAATCGGCGCTGCCTTTGGTACTGTGGTCGCCGCGTTTGTGAAGGACCTGCTGACACCGATTATCGCCGCCGTTGCCAGCAAGCCTGATTTCTCCAGCTTCTATTTCGAGTGGAACGGTGCGAAGTTTCTCTATGGCGATTTCCTGAACGCCATCATATCGTTCCTGCTGATCGCCGCCGCGGTGTACTACTTTGTGGTACTGCCGGTGAATTCGCTGATGAAGCGCTTCGAAAAGCAGGCTCTTCCCGACAAGAAAAAATGTCCGGAGTGCCAAAGCGACATTCCGATTGAAGCGCACAAATGCGCATTTTGCACTTCGGTCATCGCCTGAAAAAGGTAGAGCCTCGGGCGGCGGGACGTTCTCCGAGGTGTGACGAAGGTCAAGCTGCTGTCGTGGACTTGCTGCCGCTTCCACAGCGCGTAGCCGAACCACGCTGCGCAGAAGAGTTCCCGAGAAGGAGTATCCGCGTCTCGTTGAGCGCGTTTTCGGTCTTCCTATTGAGCTTCACTATCGGTCGGCAAGTTTACTAAAGTGTTACTAGCCAGACTAGGATTGCAATGCGCGCATCCGGAGTTGTGCAGGTTCGCTCCTATCCATTCCGACACCCCGAGCAAGCTACTGAATATAAGCGACTTATCGGATGCACAAGGTATCGTCCGCGACCGTCTTTTGTGCTACAATTAAGAGGTATTGTCAGGCTTCTAAATAGTTGAAAAATAAAGTGCTTGGCGGTTATCGATGAGATAACCCTGCCTGACGATCTCTGCGCAACACAGCAACGCCCCGGGTGAGACGCGTTGCTTACGAATGGAGCAGGATGGCCTCGAAAGATCTGCAAGCCGCCGCTGTTGCGGCGCCCATAAACGACAAAACCAGCGACAAGCCAGCGAGGAATGGGAAGAACGGCGCTCATGTTAACGGTGAGTACACCGCCGACTCGATTAAGGTTCTGGGCGGCATGGAAGCGGTGCGCAAACGCCCCGCCATGTACATCGGATCAACCGGTGAGATGGGATTGCATCACCTTGTCTACGAAGTCGTGGACAACTCCGTAGACGAAGCCCTAGCCGGCTTTGCCGACCGTGTGGACGTCACTATCCACATCGATAATTCCATCACTGTCGTGGACAACGGGCGCGGCATTCCGGTCGACGACATGGACATCGACGGCGAGCGGGTATCAGCGGCCCAGGTTGTCATGACCACGCTGCATGCCGGCGGAAAGTTCGACAGCTCCACTTACAAGGTTTCCGGCGGCTTGCACGGAGTCGGCGTCTCCTGCGTGAATGCCCTCAGTCACCAGCTCGATCTGGAGATCTGGCGCGACGGCTTTGTGTACGAGCAGAGCTACTCCAAAGGCGAGCCCATCACCAAGCTCAAGAAGGCCGGTACCACCAAGAAGCGCGGGACCCAGGTCAAGTTTCTGCCCGACCGCGAAATTTTTGCCGTGACGGAATACAACTACGACACGCTGGCGCAGCGCCTGCGCGAGATGGCCTTCCTCAACAAGGGACTGCTAATTACTCTGACCGACGAGCGCGCCACGGACGCCAAGACCGGCGAGCCGAAGACCACCGAATTTAAATACAACGGCGGCATTGCCGAGTTCATCAAGCACCTGAACCGCGGCAAGAGCGTACTGCATGACAAGCCGATCTACATGGAAGTGGAGCGCGAGGGTGTGGCCAGGGAGATTGCGCTGCAGTACAACGACGGCTACTCCGAGACGGTCTTCAGTTTTGCCAACAACATCAACACGGTGGACGGCGGCTCGCACCTGTCGGGCTTCCGCACCTCGCTCACCCGCACCATCAACTATGCCGGCCAGCAGCTCGGCCTGTTCAAGGACGTAAAAGAGAACCTGACCGGTGACGACGTCCGCGAGGGGCTCGTGGCCGTGGTGAGCGTGAAGCTTTCGCAGCCGCAGTTCGAAGGGCAGACCAAGGGCAAGCTCAATTCGGACATCGCCGGCATCGTGCAGGCCTTCGTCAACGAGCGCCTGGGTGGCTTCTTTGAGCAGAACCCGCCGGTGGCCCGCAAGATCATCAACAAAGCGATTGAGGCCGCGCGCGCCCGCGAGGCAGCCCGCAAGGCCCGTGATCTGACGCGCCGCAAGGGGGCCCTCGACGGTGGCGGCCTGCCGGGCAAGCTGGCTGACTGCTCGGAGCGCCAGCCGGACCGTTGCGAGGTTTACCTGGTCGAGGGTGAGAGCGCCGGCGGCACCGCCAAGCAGGGCCGCGATCGCCGCTTCCAGGCCATCCTGCCGCTGAAGGGCAAAATCCTGAACGTGGAGAAGGCGCGCTACGACAAGATGCTGGGCCACGAGGAAATCCGCGCCATGATTACCGCGCTCGGCACCGGCATCGGCAAGGAAGACTTCGACGTGGCAAAGCTGCGCTACGGCAAGATCATCTTGATGACCGACGCCGACGTGGACGGCTCGCACATTCGCACGCTGCTGCTTACGTTTTTCTTCCGACACATGCAGGAGCTCATCAAGCGCGGCAACGTGTACATCGCGCAGCCGCCGCTGTATCGCATCAAGAAAGGCAAGTTCGAGCAGTACATCAAGAACGACGCCGAGTTCGTGAAGGTGATGGTGAAGCGCGCCGCCGACGGTATCGTTGTGCGCTACGGCGAAGGCGCAGCCGCGCTGGAAGGCGCTCCGCTCACCAAGTTCATGACCACGCTCAACGACTTCATCGGGTTCTTCGACAAGGTCGACAAGCGCATTCGCGACGAAAAGATCACCGAGTTGCTGCCCAAGGCCGAGCTGATGAAGCGTGCCGACTTCGAAGGCGACAGCAAGACCCCGCCGAAGAAAATTATTGCGCTGGGCAAAGCGCTGAAAGCCATCGCCAAGGAACGCGGCATCAAGGAAGTGAAGGAGCCGCGCTTCGAGGAAGAGCACAACCTGTGGGAGATCGCCTTCGTCAATTCGCAGGGTGCTGAACACGTCATCAACTGGGCGCTTGCGTCCACGCCCGAGTTCCGCCAGATGATGTCGAAGTACAAGCAGGTGGAGCAATACATGCAGCCACCGTATTACATCGAGAGCGTGCAGAAGGAGCCGGCCAACAGCGGCAAGGAAGAGCTCAGCGACGCCGAGCGCGTCGACCAGGAGAAAGCCGAGCAGAAGAGCCCCAAGACCTCCAAACGCAAAACGGCCTCGGCGGAAACGGTAGAGAAGAATTCGCCGCGCGAACTGTTCGACTACGTGCTCAACGAGGGCCGCAAGGACTACACCGTCCAGCGCTACAAAGGCCTAGGCGAGATGAGCTCGCAGCAACTCTGGGAGACCACTATGGACCCCGAGCGGCGAACCCTGCTCTCGGTGAAGCTGGAAGACCTGACGGAAACCGAGACCATCTTCTCCACCCTGATGGGCGAGGACGTGGAAGCGCGCCGCAAGTTTATCGAAGAGAACGCGCTGGACGTGAAGAACCTCGACATCTGAGTTCCTGAAATATTGCTACCGAGAGGACGCGCGGGCGTCCTCTTTCCTTTGACCGTCAAGCTGTCACGACTGGCGTCACCGTGTTACAAGAAAAGCTAATGTCCTTGTCCAGCCTCCGCTCGCGAATTGGTGTCCCGCAAATTGCTTCGCTGCTTCTCCTACTGATTTTTGCGGCGCAGTGCCTCTGGTTCTCGGCGCACATACCGCTGTCGGCCATGGAAGGCAGCTACATCGAGGCGGGAATGCTCCACATGGAGCGCCTGGCAACCGCTAGCTCCACCGAGCGCTCGCCCCTGGTGCCGCTACTGGCCGGGCTTGCCGGGAGGGTGAGCGGCGCGGAGAAGGATATTGGCCACCTGAACGACTACCGATTCGTCATCCGGCTGCCCTTTCTGTTTGCGGGCTTAATGCTGGGCGCTTCGCTCTGGTATGTAGCGCGGCGGCTGTACGGCAATCTCGGCGGATACATTGCGCTCGGTCTCTATTGTTTTTCACCGATGATCGTCGGCTGGTCCAGCCAGGTTGGTTCCGACATCATCGCGGCGTGGGGCGCCTTCGGGCTGATCTTTACCTCCATTGCTGTTGCCCACACGCTGTACGCGCCGCGGGAAGTCGTGCTATGGAACTGGCGGCGCATCCTGCTGATGGGGCTTTCCATCGCCATCTGCGTGGGCGCGCAATTCTCTCTGTGGCTGGTTCTCATTCCCGCGCTGGGCTTCATGCTGTGGGTGGGACATGTGCGGCGCGGCGCGGTCCTCATCATATTTCTGGCGGCGTGCGGGGTCGGGACGGCATTGCTTTGGGCGACCTACAGCTTTCGGCCGCAGGTTTTTCGCGACGCTCTGTTGCACGCTGACTGGCTGGAGATTTCCCGAACCCATCTTTCCTGGCGCGCACGGGCAACGTTGTTTGGCGAGTTCTTCCTGCAGAACGGGATTGGCCTGGTTCTCCTGCTGGCCGTGTCGGTAGTGACATTTCTGGTGTGGAAGCGCACCCGCTTCTTCGGCACGGCGGCGCCGCTGATCGCGGGAACCGTGCTGGTGGCATCGACCTTCCACTTGCATTTCGCCGGATTCACCTTCCTGCTGGTCGCGCTGCCCTTCCTTATCCTGTTCATGGCCGGGATCTCGGCTGACCTGCTGCAGAGCCGTTTCGCGTGGGCAGCCAATGCGATCATCGGCGGCGTGCTCATCGCCAATGCGATGATCGACATTTACGGACTATTCCATCTCACTTCGCGCAGCCGATAGGAACTTCCCCGCATCCAACGTGTTGTACTAGACTGAGAGAGTAATGCGGGGCGCGAGCCAATTCGTATGTCCCAGGGAGCCTGGCAGTCGACTGCGCCTGGCGATGATGCTCGCGCTAGCATCGGCCGTCGTTTTACTCACGGCTTTGCCCTCAGCTGGGCAATGGCCAGGTCCTTCTGCCCGAACTACCGTCGGCGGACATTTTCTTGCGCCGCCTCCCAGCGTTACGTCGCTTGCCGGACGCCACATGCCGCCGCCGGCGCCCAGCGTGACCTCCATTCCCAACTATTGGGGACAGAACTCCTACTACTCGCACTATGGCCGCGGCTATTATCGTGGACGCGACAACGCCTACGGTTATGGCGGTTACGGCTACGCCGTGCCCTATTACATTCCCATGGATACCGGCGCCTACGACTACGATTACGCAGGTGGCCCGCCGCTCTACTCGGGTCCGCCCGCTGGCAGCGATGCGGTCCTGCACATCGTCGTCGAACAGCCTCCTGCGCGGGCTTACAGTGATCCCGATGAGTCGCAGGCTTACGCGGCGCCGCCCCGGCCTTTGCAGCAGGAGCAACCGGCCTCGGCGCGCGACGCCAAGCCGGGTGAGCCGAGCGTGCTGGTCTTTCGCGACGGACATCAGCAGGAAGTGACCAACTACGCCATCATGGGACAGACGGTGTACGTTTTTGACAAGCGCACGCAGAAGATCGCGCTCGCCGATCTCGACGTGCCCGCAACCCTCAAAGCCAACGACAATCGCGGCATGAACTTCTACATTCCTGTGCAGGGACCGGAGTCCAGAAAACCCTTGGAGTTGCAGCCCAGAAGCGCGCCCGATCAGCCCACCAAGTCCGCCCCCAACGTCGCATCCGTGATTCCCTGACCGCTCACCGCGCCGCTTTCGCCGCACCCCGAAATCAACTACGGCCTGCCCCTTTGCGCCCCCCAAAAGATGGATTTAACTTATTATAAACAAAAGAGTTAACTATCCCTCTTTGCATGCCAGAGATGCTATAATACAAAGTGTTCTTCACCCGGACAAACTCCTGACTTTGCAATCATTTGCAGGCGAATCTGCGGGCGCGATGCACAGCCCGGAAACGCCACTTTCATGTCCGGAAAGAGAGCAAAGTGCGGCGTAGAAAGGCAAGTGCAACTGCGTAACAAAGGAACAAGCTGAAGCCTGAGCTGACAGCGAAGAGCTAAACATGGCAGACGATCCCAACCAGCAATTACCCCTCGACCCTACCGGCCCTAATACCGGCAACGTGCAGCCCATCAACATTGAAGAGGAGATGCGGCGTTCGTATCTCGACTATTCGATGTCGGTCATCATCGGGCGCGCGCTGCCCGACGTGCGCGACGGCTTGAAGCCCGTTCATCGCCGCATTCTTTACGCCATGCACGACATGGGCCTGCTGCACAATCGCAAGCACGTGAAGTGCGCCAAGGTGGTCGGCGAGGTGCTCGGCAAGTACCATCCCCACGGCGACACCGCGGTGTACGACGCGATGGTGCGCATGGCGCAACCGTTCTCGCTGCGCTATCCGCTGGTGGACGGCCAGGGTAACTTCGGCTCGGTCGATGGCGATCCGCCCGCGGCGTACCGGTACACTGAGTCGCGCCTCACCGAGATTGCGGAAGAGTTGCTGGCCGATATCGAGAAGGACACCGTGGATTTCGTCGTCAATTTCGACGACACCACGGTCGAGCCCACAGTTCTGCCCACCCGGATTCCCAACCTGCTGGTGAACGGCTCCAACGGCATCGCCGTTGGCATGGCCACCAACATCCCTCCGCACAACCTTACCGAGATCATTGATGGCTGCATCACGCTGGTGAACAATCCGCACGCCACGCTCGCCGACCTGCTGAAGTTCGTGCAGGGCCCGGACTTCCCCACCGGCGGCTTCATTCACGGACGCAGCGGCATCCACGAGGCCTATCGCACCGGCCGTGGCCGCTTCATGATGCGCTCCAAGGTCGCCATCGAGCACATGACGAAGGACAAGGACGCCATCGTCGTGACCGAGATCCCCTACCAGGTGAACAAGGCGCGGCTCATCGAGCGCATCGCCGAGCTAGTGAACAACAAAGTCATCGACGACATCAGCGACGTGCGCGACGAAAGCGATCGCGACGGCATGCGCATCGTCATCGAGCTCAAGAGGGGCACCGAGGCGCAGATCGTGCTCAACCAGCTCTTCAAGCACACCTCGATGCAGGAGAGCTTCAGCATGATTTTCCTGGCTGTGGTCAACGGCCAGCCGAAGGAGATGGGCCTGGTGCAGGCCATCCAGCACTTCGTCGATCACCGCATCGACGTGGTGCGTCGCCGCACCGCTCACCTGCTGATGAAGGCGCGCGAGCGCGAGCACATCCTCGAGGGCTACCAGGTCGCATTGGACCGCGTGGATGACGTCATCCGCATCATCCGCGGCAGCGAGAACCGCGCCGACGCCCGCGCTAACCTGGTGGAATATTTCTCCGGCAAGACGGTAACGGTTTCGGAAGGCAAGGTGGGCGCTGGGAAGCCGGCGAACCTGAAAGGCGTAGTGCCTTCCAGCCTGACCCAGCCCTTCGACACGATTCAGGCAGACGCCATCCTCGAATTGCAACTGCACCGATTGACGCGGTTGTCCATTGACGAAATCCTGAAGGAACTGGCCGACGTCCGCGGCAAGATCGCGGAGTACGAAGCGATTCTCGGCAGCGAGAAAAAACTGCGCAGCGTCATCATCAAGGAACTGGAAGAGATCAAGAAGAAGTACGGCGACGCGCGCCGCACCGTCATCCAGGACGAAGAGGCCGAGATCAGCCTGGAAGACCTCATCGCCGACGAGCAGGTCGCGGTCACAGTCAGCCATTCCGGTTACATGAAGCGCACGCCCATCTCGACCTACCGCCAGCAGCGCCGCGGCGGCACGGGCCGCAAGGGCATGAGCACCCGCGAAGAGGACTTTGTCGAGTACCTGTTTGTGGCCTCGACGCACGACTACATCCTGGTGTTCACGAATACCGGCCGTGTGTACTGGCTGAAGGTGTACGAGATTCCCGAGCTCAGCGCAGCGGGCAAAGGCAAAGCCATCGCAGCACTAGTGTCGCTGCAGCCGGGCGAGAGCGTGCGGGCTTTGCTCACCGTGCGCGATCTGGAAGAGGAAGGCAAGTTCGTTTTCTTCGCCACCCGCAACGGCACGGTGAAGAAGACGCCGCTGAAGGATTTCAGCAACGTGATGTCGCGCGGCATCATCGCCATCGGCATCGAGAAGGAAGACGAGCTGGTCGCTGCCAGCTGCACCGATGGCAACCAGATTGTTTTCCTGGCCTCGCACGATGGCCAGGCCATCCGTTTCGACGAGGAAAACGTGCGGCCCATGGGCCGTCCTGCGTACGGTGTGCGCGGCATGGACCTCGACCGCGGCGATTACATCGTCGGCATGGCCATCACGCCGAAAGTCCGCAAGAAGGTCAAGAACGGCGACGAGCAGGAGAACAACCTGATCCTGTCGGTCACCGAGCAAGGCTATGGCAAGCGCACCGACGTGGATGAGTATCGTCTGCAATCGCGTGGCGGCAAAGGCGTCATCAACGTGAAGACCATGGCCCGCAACGGCAAGGTCGTTTCCATCATGCTGGTGAACGACGAGTCGGAGGCCATGGTCATCAGCCAGTTCGGCAAAATCATCCGCATCGACACCAAGAAGATCCGTGAAGTGGGACGCTCGTCGCAGGGGGTGCGGCTGTTGCACCTCGAAGAAGGCGACCGCGTGGCCGCCGCTTCGATCATCCCGCCGGAAGAGGCCCGCGAGAACGGCAACGGCGAGAGCGGCTTGCTGGTGCAGTAGCTGCGGCAGGATGGCGTGGCAAGGGCGACGGCTACTGCAGCCTGGCGTACTCCGCTTTCGCTTGCTGAAGCACCGGGATATCGGGGTCGGCGTTCTTCCAGAGGGCGAAGAAGTCCTGGTAGCTCTTGCGGGCTGACGCGACGTCACCGCTCATTGCCTGTGCGCGCCCCAACTGCAGCTGTGCCAAGGCGGCGTGGGGAGAATTTTTGACAATGCCGCGATGTTTCAGCAGCTTGTTGAATTCCACCGTGGCCTGTTCGCCCCGCTTAGCTTGCAGATAGGCCATTCCACGCAAGTAAGGCGGATACAACAGGCCATAGCCCTGGTTGCCCAGCTCGTAGGGCACGGCGGCTTCCAACGCCGACAGGGCGTCCTGGGGATTGTTCCGCTGCAGAGCAACCGCTGCCCGGATGGTGGGTAGCCAATAAAGCTGGATGATGGTGTCCAGTGGGAACCTGTGGTTGAGTTTGTCGGCGATTCGCAGCGCCTCGCCGGTATCTCCGGCGCGCGCCAGCGCCACTCCTGCGGCAATCATCTCATCCCTGCCAGTGTTCAGCGCCAGCGCAGCCAGGGCCTGTTGCCGGGAGACATCCCTGTTGCCGAACTCGGCCTCGATACCGGCGAACAGTGCCATGTTCAACGCTGCCTGTTCCGTATTGCCTGCGTCCTTTGCCCGCCGCTCCGCAGCTTGCGCCTGGTTACCGGCTTTCGCCAGCTCTCCGTGGTAAGCGGCGGTCTGCGCGTCAGCCCAAACGAGTTGTGGCTCGGCCGGCCTTCCCGTGGCCCAGGCGACCTGCTCCCGCATGGCAGCTTCGTCCTGTTCCAGGAAAGCAATGTAATATCGCAGCTCGTGCAGGTAGGCAACGTCGGGATGCTTGGCAGTGCCCTGGTCGTACATGGTCTTGGCTTCGTCCAGCCGCCCAAGATTGAGATAACCGCTCACAAGGTTGCCGTAAGCAGCGCCGGAATCGGGATTCAGACGGAGCGCCTGCCGGGCAGATTCGACGGACTTCTCGTACTCGCCTAGCGGTTCCTGGCTCAGGGGCAAGTTCGCATACGGAACGTAGTCGTCCGGGTAAGCAGCGATCCATTGCCGATAGGTTTCAATCGCCTTCAACAACTCGCCGGTTCCGAAACTGTAGTAGCCGGCCTCGATGTAGAAGCGTTCGCGATCGCTGACCCGATCGCGCAGCTGGAAGGCTTTGGTGAAGTCATCAATCGCTGCGCTGTACTCGCCGAGATTGTACTGGGCCATACCCAGGGCGGCGTAGGCGCGGGCAAAATTGGGATCGAGTTCGACCGCGCGCTTATGAAACGGGACGGACGCCGAGTCGCCTTTCAGCCACTGCAAGTGGCGGCCTTCGGTATAGGCCTGCAGCGCCTCCAGCGAGGAGGTTGTCGCCTGGTCCAGTGGTTTGTTGTAGCGCTGTACCGAGGCCAGTGATTCGCCCAACTTCCCGCGTAGCTCGTTGCCGGCTTCGCCCAGCCGGCGCAGCACGGCGTCGCGGTTGTCGGCTTCCGCCTTGGTGCTGGCCAGCGTATCGCCGCTCTGACAATCGACTGCGCGCAGGCTGATCAGGTAGTGACTGCCCACGCTATCGATGGAGCCGGTAATGACCGCATTACTGTTGCTGCGCTGGCATACTTCGCGGGCCACCTCGTTGTCCAGGCGCGTGTCGCCCGGCTTGTTCATCAGCTTGAGCGTGGAACGGATGCGCTGGTCAGACAGCAACTTAAGATAGGGAGACTGCTCGAGTTGAATGGTCAGCGCCTGCTTCAACGTGCCGTCGAACACCGTCTCGCCCGTGGTATTGGTGAAGTCGGCGAGGACAACCGTATCTTTCGCCGTCACCGCCGAATTGCGCGCGTTGTGCCGGTAGTAGAGCCAGGCGGCCACCGCCGCCACGACGACCACTGCGGCCAGAACCGGAAGCAGAAATCTTTGCTTCGGCTTGGTCACGGCGGAATCCGACGCAGCCATCCGCGCGGCCTGCACGGCGGCCGAACTCGACGACGAAGAGGACCTGGACGCCAGCACGGCTGAATCGCTGAGAGCGCTGGTGCTGCTCCACGATGCAAACTTCGCGTCCCAGTCGCGCTTCAGGCGCTCCAACTCGGCGCGCATCTCCGAGGCATGCTGGTAGCGGAGTTCGCGCTTCTTCTCCAGCGCGCGCAGGATAATCTCTTCCAGCCGTGGGTTGAGCCCCGGATTCAACTGAGATGGAGGAATCGGTTGCTCATGCAGAATCGCACCGAAGATTTCGCCTGAGCTGCTTCCCTGGAACGGCATTTTGCCTGTGGCCATCTCATACAGCACCGCCCCAAAGGAAAACAGGTCGGTGCGCGAATCCACGTCCTTCGCGCGCACCTGCTCGGGCGACATGTACGCTACGGTCCCGGTCATGGCACCCGGGCTGCTCAACTGTTCCATGTCCGAGGTCGGGTTCGCGGTCTCGGAGCTGCTGGACGGTCCCTGAGCGCCGGTGACCTTGGCCAGTCCGAAGTCCAGGATCTTTGCGTGGTGGCGTTTGGTTACGAAGACATTGGCGGGCTTGATGTCACGATGGACGATACCGGCGGTATGGGCAGCATCAAGGGCGTCGGCGATCTCAATGCCCAGGGAAATGATCAGCTCCGCATCCATGGGCTTGCCCGCGATGTAATGCTTCAGCGTAATCCCATCCAATGCCTCCATCACGATGAAGGCGTTTCCATCCTGCTCACCGATGTCGTACAGCGTGCAGATGTTGGGATGGTTTAACGCGGACGCGGCCCGCGCTTCGCGGCGGAAGCGCGCCAGGGCGTGCGGATCGTGGGCTACATCGGGAGGCAGAAACTTGAGCGCGACAAAGCGGCTGAGGCGGATGTCCTCGGCTTTGTACACCACTCCCATGCCACCGCCGCCAAGCTTTTCCAGGATGCGGTAGTGCGAAACGGTCTTGCCAATCATTAGGTTGCGAGTACTGGGATACTCCTGATGGTAGGGACACGACGAATGCAAGTCAATCCACTTGAAGCTTCGGTAGTGGGTCAGTGACCCACTACCGAAGCTTCCTGTCTTGGCCGTGCCGAACCTGGCGGAGGGAATTGTTCATTCGATTTGACTTGTTGTGCTCCCAGAAACCGCCCCGGGACATCTATGACTTAGATTTGTAGCTACCCTTATCAACTCGAAGCAGCAGGAGTTTTCCATGGAAAAAGTCAATCTCGCAGAAAAATTGTCGTTGTTCACGGAGCACTATAGCCCCAAGATCGTCGGTGAGGTAAACGATGCTTACGTCAAGCTGGTGAAGCTGCAGGGCGATTTCATGTGGCACCACCACGACAGCGAGGACGAGCTGTTCTTCGTAGTGAAAGGCGCGCTGCGCATGAAAGCGCGGGAGAACGGCTCGGAGCGCGAGTTCACCATCCATCCCGGCGAGTTCATCGTCATCCCGCGCGGGGTTGAGCACTTCCCGTCAGCCGACGAAGAGACCCAGGTTATGCTGCTGGAGCCCAAGACTACGCTCAATACCGGCAATGTCGAGAACGAGCGCACACACCACGAACTGCAGCGAGTTTAGCCCCGCGGGTCGCTCGTCTTTTTCACCTGCCCCCGGTCGCGCGGCAGCGCCAGCAGCAACTCGCGCACGGTGCGCTGGAATACGGGATGGCGGACATCCGGCGCGATCTCGGCCAGCGGTCCGAGCACGAACCTGCGCTCATGCATCGCCGGATGCGGCACCGTCAGCTCCGGTGTGTCAATAACTGCGTTCCCAAACAGCAATATGTCGAGGTCAATGTTTCGCGGGCCCTTGAGACGTGTGCGGCGACGCCCCATCTGCTGCTCGATGGCCAGCATCTTCGAGAGAAACAGCTTGGGAATCAGCTCCGTTCGTAGCGCCATTGCGGCATTGAGGAACCAGGGCTGATCGATGAACTCTATCGGCTCAGTTGCGTAGAACGATGACACGGCGATAACTTCACCCAGGCTGGCTAGCTTCTCGATTGCCGTGCGCAGGTTGGCCTCGCGGTCCCCGACATTCGAACCCAGCGAGAGATAGACGGTCTTCTCCACCGGCCTATAGTAGCGCGCGAGAGAGCCGACCGTATTGTGTTTGGAGTGAGGACGCGGTCAGTCGGCGACGGCCATGTGTTCCTCCGGCCAACTCGCAACCGCCGCTTCGTCCAGCGTGATCTCCTCTGCGTAGGTCTGGTCGCGAAGAATCCGCGTGACGATCGCCGTGTGCATGGCGTGCCCAGCGCGATCGGCCTTCACGTAGCCCAGAATGCGCTTACCAAACAGCGCCAGATCACCGATGAGATCAAGCACCTTGTGGCGCACGAACTCGTCGGGATAGCGCAGCGGCCCGTTGTCAACGCCATCTGCCGTCAGCACAATGCAGTTTTCGCGCGATGCTCCGCGGATGAGGCCCATGTTCAGCATGGCCTGCTGCTGCTCCAGGAAGCCGAAGGTCCGCGCCGGTGCAATCTCCCGCACGTAGGCGCCGTTGGAAAGTTCGACCTGAAAGCGCTCGCTGCCTATGAGAGGATGCGGAAAGTTGATGGCATAGCTCACCGAATAGCGCTCACCGGGATAAACCCCGATGAACTTGTCGCCCTCACGCATCTCATACGGCCGCAGGATCTTCAGATAGACACGCTTGCGGCGTTGCTGCCGTAGCCCGGCGCTGGTAATCATGTCGATGAACGGCTGCGCGCTGCCATCCAGGATGGGCAGCTCCAGGTTATCGAGCTCGACGATGGCGTTGTCCACCCCCATGCCGATAAACGCCGACAGCAGGTGCTCGGTGGTGGAGATGAGCACGCCTTTCTTCATCAAGCTGGTGGCGTAGCTCACCTTGGCTACGTTGCGGCACACCGCTTCCACTTCAAAGTTGTCGAGGTCAGTGCGGCGGAACACAATTCCAGTGCCTGCCGTGGCCGGCAGGAGTTGCAGATGTACAGGCGCTCCACTGTGAAGCCCTACACCGCTGCATTCGGCGGGCGTGCGAATTGTTCTTTCGTACAGCAAGCAGGGGGTGACTAGGAGCAGCGCACGCAATAGATTACAAGCTCACACGGAATGTTGTCTGTTGTATTTATGCAACAACTGGTGTCGCAATGAGCACGTGATTTGTGGAAAACTAAGGGAACTCCAGCCGTAAGCCGCAGATTTCCCACAGTTTAGGCCGGCCCGCTCCAATTTGGGATTTTCGAGCTGCTCTGACGCAGAACCATCAATGATACGGGCCTGATGACCAATCCCTCAGGGAGGCCTGAGAAATGAAGACTGCGTCGCGCTGCATCTCCGGGGCTTTCAGCCTGGTTTCAACCCCAATTTGATCGGACAGCGAAACCCAACCTACATCGTTGTCGACAGTGCATTTGTTACTCGGATCCATGCAGATGTCTACCCCGTAGACCGGATGGATTTCCCACAAGGAAGAGCGCTTGGGATTGGGGCCTTGGTCGCCGGAACAAGGCAAATGGCTGCCGTCGAAAAACAGGTGCCCCGTGAAGCGGTACAGGTGGGCATTGTTCTGATTGAGGTTCGTCGGGGTCCAGGTCGCAGGCCGGAAGTGAGGGCTCATCTCCGCGGTAGCGCTGGAGCACTCATCGTCTTTATTGCTTTTCTCCCCCAGCACGATGTGAATGTCGTTACTTTCCTGGTCGGGCTGTTTACAGTTAACGCTCTCGCCCGCACCGACGTTGGAATAATGAGCGTCAATGACGTAAGCCGCCAACCGCACCAGCGTACCTTCGCCAATCGTGCCGCTGGGTGACGGAAGGCTCTTCAGCAGGGAACGATCGGTGGGTAACTTGGAGTCGCTGCCGAAGGTCACTTTGCTGGCGGCTTCCGCCTGGAGCTGTCTCAGGGTCGCGAAGGTTACGCTCACCGGCGTACCGCTGGAGCAAAAATCGTTCTTGGCCTCGTTCTGCGCGGCTTGCGGCGTGTTGGGCGTGCTGATGCCGCTCGCGGGGCAGGAGTCGTCGATGGGATGGTGCACCTTGATGGCGTCGAAGGGCAACGTACAGGAAATCGCGATCCCCTTGCCGGCCGCGTGTGGCGGGCCAGCGGCAGGCGTCGCCGTCGGCCCCGGAACCAGCGCACCCTGGGCCAGCGCAATCGCCAGTGGCAGTGCCGGCCACACGATGTTGGCAAGACTGCTATTGGAGCCGGTAGCTCGCGCGCTGACGTGGTGTGGCATGGCGGCTCATTGTCTCACGGAGACGGCGAAAGGACACACGGCCGAAAGGACACAATTCTGTTAGCCGGTCCGGGCCAGGAGACTAGGGGCCCAGGCCGCACTTATCGCGCTGCCACCGCTCCCACGCGCTCGCCGCGCCGCAGCTTGGCGGCCTTCACGGTGTTGCTCATCAGCATGGCAATGGTGAGCGGGCCCACTCCCCCCGGCACCGGGGTCATCGCGCCGGCCACCTCGGCGACTTTCGGGTCAACATCGCCCATCAGAGTCGAACCCTTGGCAGCGAAGTCGCGCTGGCGCTTCTCGTTTCCCGCGAAGAAGCGCTGAAACTCCGCGGGATCGGTCACCGTGTTCATGCCGACGTCAATCACCGTCGCGCCGGGCTTCACGAAGTCGGGGGTAATCATACCGGCCTTGCCGATGGCGGCCACCAGGATATCGGCGCGGCGGCAGACCGCAGGTAGATCGCGCGTCTTGGAATGACAGACCGTGACCGTCGCGCTGCCGTTGAGCAGCAGCATGGCGACCGGCTTGCCCACGATATCGCTGCGGCCCACCACAACCGCTTCCGCGCCTGCAATGGGAACATTGCGGCGCTTCAGGATTTCGATGATGCCCGCCGGGGTGCACGGCACAAGCCCGGGCCGCTGCGTGGAAAGATAGCCGACGTTCATGGGATGAAAGCCGTCCACATCCTTCTCCGGCGAGACCGCGAGCAGCACCTTCTTGGCGTCCACCTGCGGGGGCAGTGGCAGTTGCACCAGAATACCGTCGATCTCGTCGCGCCGGTTCAGTTCGTCCACCAGCGCCAGCAGCTCCGCCGTCGTGACGGTGTCCGGCGGGGTGTGTTGCTCGCTGTAGATGCCGAGCTGCTCGCAGCTCTTCACCTTGTTGCGAACATAGATTTCTGAAGCAGGATTGTGGCCCGCCAACACCACCGCTAGTCCGGGGCGAAGCCCGGCCACGGTCAGTTCCTTGACCTCTTCGCCGACTTCCGCCTTGATCTGTGCTGCGATTTTGGTGCCGTCGAGAAGGATGGCTGACATGGCTGCTCCCGTATGAATGTTGAAGCTCTATCTTATCGCGGCACGCCGCCATCGTGGCTCGCGTCGAGTGCCGCTCCGCCAGAACGGGAATCACTGTGTCTCCAGCTTTCGGAGAGGCGAGGTTGTAAATCAACTGGTTATCTCGTGTTTGGCTATGACTTGGTACTGAGCGACAAGCGACTTTTTCCTCTTTCCACTTACTGCGCTCAGGTATATGCTGCCTACTTCACCAATGACGAAAAACAAGACTAGGATGGTGACGCGGAAAGAGCGGCGCCAACTCGGCCGTGCCTGCCGCGACCGCTTGCGGCGGATTGAGCAGGCCAACTGGGACCCCAAAGCGCGCAAGTTCGACGTTATCGGTCTGCTGCTGAAGGCGCAACACGGAAGGCTTCCCTCGTTGCTGCCGGTCAAGTGGACCAGGATGGCGGCCTCGCCGTTCGGCTTTTTTCGCGGGGCTGCGCCACTGATGGCGGCCGACCTGGCGCCGCTCCCCCACACCGGCTTGATGGCGCAAATCTGCGGCGACGCTCACGTGGAAAACCTCGGTGCTTTCGAAGCGCCCGACGGGCGGCTCATCTTCGACATCAATGATTTCGACGAGAGCCTGGTGGGCCCGTGGGAGTGGGACGTGAAGCGCATGGCGGCCAGTCTGGCGCTGGCGGGTCGCGAGGCCGGCAACTCCGACCGGCAGTGCAAGGATGCAATCACAGCATTCGTGCGCAACTATCGCGTGGCGATGAAACGATTCTCGGAGATGATGTTCGTCGAACTGGCGCGCTACCAGATTCTTCGTAAGGTCGATCCCGTCCGTTCCGTTCTGCGCAAAGCCGAACGTGCCACGCCGATGCACAACCTCGAGAAGCTGACCGTCCTGGAACAGGGGAAGCATGTGTTTCGCAAGCAGGAATTGCCTTACAAGATGTCGCAGAAGGAAGCCGATGAAGCGATAGCATCTTTGCATGCCTACAGCAAAACTCTGTTGCCGGAACGCGCGCATTTCTTTGCGCAGTATCATGTCGAGGATGTCGGCTTTCGGGTGGTCGGCACGGGCAGCGTCGGCCTGCGCGATTACGTTGTGCTGATGTTCGGCGGGGCAGTTTACGATCCGCTGTTCATCCAGATCAAAGAAGAGCCAAAATCCGCGTACGCTCCGTATTTGCCGCACAGCCCAGTCGCCGAACATCAGGGGCAACGCGTCGCCGAAGCCGGCCGCGCCATGCAGATGCAGTCCGACATCTTCCTGGGATGGACCTCGATCGGCGGCCGCGATTACCTGGTCCGCCAGTTGCGCGATCACAAAGCAGGCATCGAAGCCGACGACCTGAAAGGAAGAGGTTTGGTGCAGTACGCAGAGTTGTGTGGCGAGCTGCTGTCGAAGGGACATGCGCGCTCCGGCGACCCTTCTGCGCTGTATGGCTACCTGGGGAACAACGATCGGTTTGATCGAGCGATGGGCAGCTTCGGCATCACCTATGCCGACCAGACGACAAAAGACTGGCAGCAACTGCGGCGCGCCATCCGCGCCGGTAAAGTTTCGGCCGCCAAGCTGCCATCGGCGGTGCCGGCGAAATCGAAATCAAAGTAACTGTTGGGCGCGTGAATCGAATTGGCCAGCGAAAATCCGATCTGGGCCGCCGCGCGGCCGGCCGGCAGAGTCTTTATCTAATCGAAGAATGAACCTGAAGAGAGAAGGTGCAGGCGGTGAGGAAGACTCCTTTGGGGATAGGTTTTGGAAAAATAGATAGCAGTAGCCGGGCGCCCCCTGCCCTGGGCTTGATAGCGGGCAAGCAAGCGCGGCACTTGCGCCCGGTCATCTTCTCCAGGTAACGCCGCAGCCGAACCGCGCGCCCTGCGGCCTTGCTGCACGGACTGCTGTTGGCGCAACCCCATCTCCATCCAGGCGTAGACCTGCTGCCGGTTTTCGCCAAGAAAGTGGCTTTCTTCGCTGGCCTGGAGAGACGCCGCGATCCCTTTCAGACTCAATTTTCTGCTTCGTGCACGCTGCTCATCCATCCTCCGCATGCCTGCCTTCTTCAGGCTCATCTTGTGTTAGAAACTGATCCTTCCTTCATGCTAATCTTGTATTGGAAGAGACTTCCGGTTGACCTGAAAGGCCCAAACACGTTACAATTCTATGGTTTGCCTGTACTGCCAGTGTCTCGTCGGGGACATTCTCTGCAACCTGGCCACTCGGCCTTGTGAAGGGTTCCTTCCTGTTTCGGAGAAGTGCAAGCGCATCAATCGTTTAGGTGTTATCGCGCCGTATTTCGCGCGCCAGAGAGATTGGGAGGCAGTGTTATGTACGCGGTGATTCGTGCCGGAGGAAAGCAGTATCGCGTCGCACCCGGAGACGTAATCAAGGTCGAGAAGCTGCCGGAAGGCAGCGGCGACGACGTCAAGTTCGCAGAAGTGCTGGCGCTTAGCGGCGCCGATGGCGAACTGGGCAAGCCGGCAAAGGCTTTCGTCACCGGCCAGGTGGTTGAGCAGGGCCGCGGCGACAAGGTCCTCGTCTTCCACTACAAACGCAAGAAGCAATACAAAAAGCTCAACGGACATCGTCAGCCTTTCACGGCCGTGAAAATCACCGGCATCAACGTGGACGGCACGAACCACACGGCGTAACGAGGACTTATGGCACATAAAAAAGGTTTAGGCAGCTCCCGCAATGGCCGCGACTCCAACGCGCAGCGGCTGGGCGTGAAATCGTTTGGCGGCCAGCTGGTTTCCGGCGGCTCCATCATCGTGCGGCAGCGCGGCACGCGCATCAAGCCGGGCGTCAACGTGGGCCGCGGCAAAGACGACACGCTCTTCGCCAAAGTCACGGGCGTGGTTGAGTTCAAGGACCGCGGCGCGATGGGCAAGTTCGTCTCGGTGGTTCCACAGCAACTGGCAACTGGCAATTCGTAGCTACCAACTAGCGGCTAGCAATGAGCAACTAGTTCGTGCGTGCTCTCGTAAGACTCGGACGCAACTGCGCCGTACAGATCAGCAATAGGTCAAGGCCTCGTTCCGGCGAGGCCTTTCCAATTCGGAATTGAAGGGCGCTCTCAAACCTGATCGCATATCCAGTGGTTTTTGCTAGTTGCTAGCCGCTTTTCTCCCCATGTTTATCGACGAAGCGCGAATCCGGATCAAAGCAGGCGACGGCGGGAACGGCTGCGTGGCGTTCCGCCGCGAGAAGTTCGTGCCGCGCGGCGGTCCGTCAGGCGGCGATGGCGGTCATGGCGGCGACGTCATCATGGAATCCAGCGAGCGCCACAACACGCTGGTGCACTTCCGCTTCAATCCCGAATACAACGCGCAGCGCGGCCGCCACGGAGAAGGCTCCAACAAGACCGGCAAGGAAGGCGAAAGCATCGTGCTGAAAGTGCCGGTCGGCACCATCGTCTACGACGAGCTGACCGGCGAGCTGGTGCACGACTTCTCGCGGCCCGACGAGCGCGTCGTGGTAGCGCACGGCGGTCGCGGCGGTCGCGGCAACGCGCGTTTCGCGACTTCGGTGCACCAGGCGCCGCGCGAGCACGAGGAAGGACATCCCGGCGAAGAGAGCGCGCTGCGCCTGGAGTTGAAGCTGCTGGCCGATGTCGGCTTGGTTGGTTATCCCAACGCCGGCAAGAGCACGCTGATCTCGCGCATTTCGGCGGCGCGTCCCAAGATCGCCGACTATCCTTTCACCACGCTGCAACCCAATCTCGGCGTCGTCATGGCGGGCGATCCGCCGAAGGAAATCAGCTTCGTGGTCGCCGACATTCCCGGCCTCATCGAGGGCGCCAGCCAGGGCGCAGGACTCGGCACGCAGTTTCTGCGGCACATCGAGCGCACGCGGCTGCTGGTCCATCTGGTCGACGTTTCGGGTGCCAGCGGACGTCCTGATCCGGCGCAGGATTACGAGGTCATCACGCGCGAGCTGGCCAGCTTCGGCGCCGGTTTGGATTCGAAGCCGACCATCGTCGTCGCTTCCAAGATGGACGCCGCGAATCCCGACAAGCTCGCCATGCTGAAGAAGTTTTGCAAGCGCAAGAAGCTCGACTTGTTTCCCATCTCGGCTGTCACCGGCGAAGGCATCGAGGCGTTGAAGTGGGCCATCGCCGAGCGCGTGGAGAAGATGCGCCGCGAAGCCAGCGCGGAAGCGAGCGGTTAGTTCGTTCGAAGGCGCAGAAGCAGGTCGCGCCCATAAGCAGTATCCAGATTCGGCTGACGGCGGGTAGCGCCTACAGGTGATGAAATGCAGGTCGCGGCCGCCATAGAGACGTTCCAGGCCTTGGGTCACATCAGCAGATTAGACTCCCTACTGCTGGTTGGCTGTGACGTGGGTCTCCCAACGGTTGTGATCTCCCGCCCAGCCGCCCATCGTAGATCGCACACCTACTGGTTGGGCTTGATGACTTTGGTGTGGCCGGTGGTCTTCAGCTTGAAGACGTCGCCGGGGATCTTTTGATTCAGCTTGATGTTGTCGTACTTCGCCAGCCGGTAGTCGCCCGAGGGTTCGACGAATTTCTGCTGCACGCTGACCCCGCGCGCGGGATCGATCCACAAGGTGATGGTGGAGAACATGTTCTTCACCCGCTGCGACTTCGGCGTCAACTCCAGCTTGGCAGCGTTTACGCCTTGCACCTGCTCCATGCCGGCGTAGCTCACGTCGAACGACTTGGCGAGGTCGTGTCCGCGCCCGCCGAAGCCCAGCACCAGGAAGCTCTCAAAGTCGGCCTTGTTCTTGCCCGCGCTATATTGCGTGACCTGGTCGATCGACGGCTGATATACGCTGACGGTGTTGCCGTTGAATAGCACGTACTTCTTAATGGGCGAGTTGATATCGGCCACCATTTCGATGTCGCTGCCCTGGCGGCGGAAGTACATCGTCCCTTTCTGGTAGTCGTGGTCGTCAACCACTTTCTGGTACTGGTCCCAGACAAAATCCGTCTGCACCGTACGGAAACTGGCCGCGGCCTGGTCCATGGAATTCAGTACCGACTCCAGGTTCTGCGCGCGTGCGACACCCGCCCCGCAGCACAGGAGGCAGAGCAGCAACCGCGCGGGTTTGTAAATCGATCTCATAACAAGCTCTCAGCAGTCAGAATTGATATCTGAGTGCTGATGGCGGAAGGCTGACTGCTCCCTTCAGCGATGCGCCCAGACCTTGTAAGCCACCACGTTGTGCTTGCTGTCGCGCACGGTTTCATAACGGTCAATGGTCACGTCTCCGGCCACCGGCTCGATGATGCGCACTAACGATTCGCGGATGTCGGCGTCACTGCCCGCCTTGACCGCGGAGGCGTCAACCTTGTAAAGAAACCCGTCATCCACCTGTTGCACCACGACTTCGGTTTGATGCGGCGGTTTTTCCTGCGGTTTGTCGCGGAAATTGATCCACAGCGGGGCCAGGAAGATGAAGGCCAGGATGACCGTCACCATCACGTCATAGTGCACACTGCCGCGAGGATACGTCCACCGGATATAGCCTTTGACGGTTTGGCCGAGCTGGCCCATCGCTGTACTCAGTTTAGAGACGAGCTACGCTGACTGCAAGGAAGACGCGGGTGGCGCTCCTCAGGTCCGCAGCTCGACCACGGTCGCGCCGCCGCCGCCCTCGTTTTGCGGAGGCTCGCTGACCGTCGCCACGTGCGGATGGCTCTTCAAAT
Organism: Acidobacteriota bacterium; assembly: GCA_031296115.1. Classification (GTDB taxonomy): domain Bacteria; phylum Acidobacteriota; class Terriglobia; order Terriglobales; family Acidobacteriaceae; genus Bog-257. The sequence continues at coordinate 54,543 of JARLGI010000119.1, forward strand.
ATTCCCGCAGCGCCTTGCGGAGGATTCCCATGCCGCTGCCGTGAACGACGCGCACGCGAACGGCGCCCGCCAGGAAAGCGCGGTCCACAAACTTCTCCACTGCGCGCGTCGCCTCGTCCACGGTCTGGCCAATGACGTTGATTTCGGTGGGTACGTTGTCGTTCTCGCGTGTAAGCGAGACGTTGATGCCGCGGGCCCGCGCCGCGGCCACGGGATTCTCGCCGACCCGCGTGACCACCGCGGCGAAGTCATCGCGCGCAACCTTCATCTTCATCGGGCCAACCGCCACCTCGAAGTTGTCATCATCGAAATAACGCACGACCTTTCCGTCGCGCCCCAGTGACTTCAGACGTACCGTGTCGCCGACCGAGACCCGCTTCACGACGTGCTGCTGTGCGTGGGGATCGCCGGCATCGGCGCCGGTGGCGTGGGCCACCACGGTGGAATCGAACTGCTCGCGGAACTCACGGCGCAGCTTGGCGATGCGGCGCTCGGCATCCTTGGAGAGCTTCAGCGATTCCGCGCGCTCGGCAATGGCGTTGACGGTTTCCCGGGCGCGATATTCGAAATCGCGCAAGAGGCTGTCCATCTTCTTTTCCAGCTCGTGAACTTTCGCGCGCTGTTCTTTGCGGCCCTCGTTCGCCAGATGCTCCCGCTCGCGCGCCAGCTCCAGTTCCCGATCGCGAATCTGGGCGCGCTCGTCATCCAGCTCGCGCAGACCGGTGTGCAGGCGGCCGAGGAAGCGGCCGACATCCTGCGCCTGGGACGTCATGCGCAGGCGGGCGGCGGCGACAATCTCTGGATTCAGCCCGAGCTTCTGCGCGATGTTGAGGCCGGCGGACGCGCCGGGCACTCCCATGTGCAACTCGAAGGTGGGCGCCAGAGTGTTCTCGTCAAAACCGACCGCCGCGTTCAGCACTCCGGGCGTGTTTGCCGCGTAAACTTTGAGTGCGGTGTGGTGAGTGGAGATGATGCTCAGACATGCGACCTGACGAAAGAAGTCGGCGATAGCAACGGCCAGGGCAGCGCCCTCTTCGGGATCGGTGGCCGAGCCCAGCTCGTCGAGCAGCACCAGCGCTTGCGCCGTCGCGTGGTGCGAGATGAAATCGATGTTGGTGACGTGCGCGGAAAAGGTCGAGAGGTTCTGCTCGATGGATTGGTAGTCGCCGATATCGGCGAAGACGGAGTCGAAAATGGGAAGCTCTGCGCGCTCGGCGGGAATTGGAATGCCGCTCTGCGCCATCAGCGCCAGCAAACCAACGGTTTTCAGCCCGACCGTCTTGCCTCCGGTGTTGGGACCGGTGATGACCAGCTGGCGGTGCGTGCTATCCAGCTCTACCGTCAGGGGCACCACAGCGATGCCTCTGGGTTTCAGTGCCCGCTGCAGCAGCGGATGGCGGGCCTTGCGCAGAACCAGAGCTTCACATGGCCCTGTGACGGATGAATCATCCGTTGGTGACGAGCGTAGCTCGGCCTCCTGCGGGAGCAACTTCACCGCAACACAGTCGTAGTCTTGGGCAAAGCGCGCCTTGGCGAACTGCAGCTCCAGCTCTGCCAGTACCTCGACCGCATGGCTGAGCGCACCCGCGTGTTCACCCAGCCGCGATGTCATTTCCAGCAGGATGCGATGCACCTCCGCCTGCTCGTCATCCAGCAACCGCACCAGCTCGTTGTTCTGGTCGATGGTCTCCAGCGGCTCGATGAATACCGTTTGCCCGCTGGACGAAGCCCCATGAGCGACTCCCTGCACGCGCCGGCGCTGCTCCACCTTCACCGGGATGACGAATCGTTCGCCGCGGATGGTGACCAGTTCCTCCTGCACCGCCCCACCCTCGGAAAGCCGCCGCAGATAGGAGCGCAGCGACTCTTGAATCGTTCGCTTCTGCTTTTCGATTTCGCGGCGAATGCGGGCCAGCTCCGGCGAGGCACGGTCGTCCAGCGAGCCATCCGGAAGAATCTTGTTGCGGAAGTAGCGCAGCAGAAGCGTGAAGTCGGCCAGGGCTTGCGACAGCTCGTGGACCGCCTGCCACTTGTCCTGGATATTGACCTGCGGATGCAGCGCGATCTCGCGCCATTCGGCGGCGCGATCGGCCACCAGCAGCAAATCGCGGATTTCCAGGATCTCCAAGGCCGCGCCCTGGATTCGCGCCTTGTTCACCAGGTCTGTCGGATCGAGCAGGCCATGAAAATCAAAATGGCCGCCGGCGCGAAGGTACCCACGCAACTCTTCCGTCAGCTGTTGCTGGCGCCCGATCCACAGGCGATCACGCGAGGGCGTGAGCTGCGTCACCCGCCTCTGTCCGAGCGGCGAAGCGGCGTAGGCCGCAAGCAATTGCCGCAGTTGATCGAACTCGAGCACGCGTTCGCTGGAGTGCAGGATTGGTTGGGAACTGCTCATCGGGCCTGGGTTCTATGGTACAGGAGCAGCTTGGGATGACGGCGGGAGCCCGCAGAAAGCGGCCCTTCTCGGCCCGGCGAAAGCAGGACTACGGAATTCAGGCAAATTCACGCTCTGTTCATCTCGCGCCGCCATCCGCTACCCGTTCCCGCGCCTCTCCGATACACTGTTTCACGTCAAGCCGTTCAGGACGGGCAGGCTACTCACCTTCCACCTGCCAAGAGGAGCTCATGCTAGCGACTTCTGATGCCTTCGTTTTCTTTGGCGCTACCGGCGATCTCGCCCACAAAAAGATTTTCCCGACACTGCAGAGCATGGTGAAGCATGGCACGCTGAATGTACCTGTGATCGGTGTCGCCAAGTCGGGATGGACCCTCGATCAACTGAAAGACCGCGCCAAGGACAGCGTGACCCAGTACGGCGGCGGCGTGGACCCGGACGCTTTCCCCAAGCTGCTGGAAGAGCTCAGCTACATCGACGGCGATTACAGCGACGACAAGACCTACGCAGCTCTGCGCGCCAGGTTGGGCGAGGCGAAGTCGCCCACGCACTATCTGGCGATTCCGCCCAGCATGTTTCCGGTCGTGGTCAAAGGCCTGGAAAGTTCCGGTTGCTCCAAGAACGCCCGTGTCATCCTGGAGAAACCCTTCGGCCGTGATCTGCTTTCCGCGCGCAAGCTCAACGAAACCCTGCACCTGGCTTTTCCCGAGGAGAACATCTACCGTATCGACCATTACCTGGGCAAAGAAGCGGTCGAGAACCTGTTGATTTTCCGCTTCGCCAACAGCTTCCTGGAGCCCATCTGGAACCGCAACTACGTACACAGCGTGCAGATCACGATGGCCGAGAATTTCGGCGTGGCAGGCCGCGGCAAGTTTTACGAAGAGGCCGGCGCCATCCGCGACGTAGTGCAGAACCACTTGTTGCAGGTGATCTCCTTTCTCGCCATGGAACCGCCGACCACGATGTACGTGGACTCGCTGCGCGACGAGCAGGTCAAGGTGTTTCGCACCATTCCGCCGCTCAGTCCGGCGAACATCGTGCGCGGACAGTTCGAAGGCTATCGCAACGAGCCCGGAGTCGCGCCGAGGTCGGATGTCGAGACCTTCGCGGCGGTGCGGTTGGAGGTCGATTCCTGGCGCTGGGCCGGCGTTCCCTTCCTGATTCGCGCCGGTAAGTGTATGCCCATCACGGTCACGGAGGTGTTCGTAAAGCTGCGCAAGCCTCCGCTGGCCAGGGCGGGCGTGGATACCCGCAACTACTTCCGCTTCCGGCTGGGCCCGGACATCGAATTGAGCATTGGCGGACGAGTGAAGCGCCCGGGACCGCTGATGCTGCCGATGCCGGTGGAACTCTCCGCCGTTAAGTACACTAGCTCTGACGAGATGGATGCGTACGAGCGCCTGCTCACCGACGCCATGAAGGGCGACCAGCTGCTGTTCGTCCGGCAGGATGCGGTGGAAGCAGCGTGGGCCATCGTCGATCCCATCCTCGGCGACTGCTGTCCGACGGAGACGTACAAGCCGGGTACGTGGGGCCCGAGCGACTCGCGCGAGCTGGCGGCCGACATCGGCGGCTGGCACGATCCGCAGTAGTCCGGATTCATGGCACGCGCTTGGCCGAGACGAAGGCATTCCCGGCAATGACGAACCGCAATGGCTGCTCCGTTGCCTTCGTGATGCCAACGCGCCGTGTGGCCTCCACACGCTCCGGACGGTAGCCGTCATCCGCAAACCACAAGTCGGAAGCGCGGGACGTCAGGTCCTTGCCGTTGTCGCGCCCGCGGGTGATCCCCAGCGCTTCGGCCATACGTCCCGGGCCACTGGAGATGAGACGCAATTGCCCCGCGCGCGGCAAGGACGGAAGATCGAGGCCCCGCGCCTCAGCCATGTCGTCTAATCCAAACACTGGCTCCATGGCGCGCAGCAGCACGCATCCGGCAATGCTCTCCGGCATGCACGAAACGTTCAGGCAGTGATGGTTTCCGTAGATGAAATACACGTAGGCGTGCCCCGGAGGACCGAAAAGTACCGCGTTGCGCGCCGTTCGACCGGCATAGGCATGTGCCGCGGGATCGTCCTTGCCGAGATAGGCTTCGTTCTCGACGATTCGTCCCGCCAGCAAGCTTCTAGCTTCACGCCGGATCAGCAGCTTGCCCAGCAGCTCGCGGCCTACCGTGACCGGGTCGCGATTGAAGAAGTCGCGGGAGAGAGGGGGAAGGCGGCGGAGAGCGGCGGTGGTGAGCACGGCAGAGGTTCCACGCTCAGGATGTTGAAGAACAGGCATCGTGCTGAGATTCTAGAACCCTCCTGGCTCGGTTGACATCCCACGGCGCAAGCGTTGCTGCGGGCTGGGCGCGTCACGACGCCATCCACGGCCGCAATCCAAGACGGAGGCTGGCTAACGGCGACAGGGTCATCAACCAACACTCTTCTCTGGGTTCTCTGTGCCTCGGTGGTGAAGCGACCATTTACAATCGCGGCATGATCGCGCACCTTCGCGGACGGCTCATCGCCAAACATCCCAACCAGGCCATCGTCGAAGCCGGCGGCGTGGGCTACGACGTCACCATCACCATACCGACGTTCTCCGACTTGCCTGCGGCCGGGAGCGAGGTCGCGCTGCACATCCACACTCACGTTCGCGAGGACGCCCTCGCCCTTTACGGCTTTCTGCGCTCGGAGGAAAAGCAGCTCTTCGAGAAGCTCATCACGGTCAGCGGCATTGGCCCAAAGCTAGCCATCACCATTCTGAGCGGCATGGCCACGGAGGAGATGGTGGGCGCCATCCGCAGCAACGATTTCGCGCGCCTCACCCGGATTCCCGGAATCGGCCGCAAAACCGCCGAGCGCATGTGTGTGGAGTTGCGTGACAAGCTGGAGGGCTTCGGCGCGCAGCAGCCGGTGGTGTCCCATTCGGCGGTGGAAGAAGACGTGATCTCGGCGTTGACGAACCTTGGCTACCAGCGCGCGCTTTCGGAAAAGGCCGTCGAGCGGGCGGTGCAGGCCGTGGGGCGCGAGAATTTCGACGCCATCTTCCGGGCGGCCCTGGGGGCGCTGTCGAAGTAGCAAGTCGTCGCAGGCAATATTCCGCCTGGGCCTCGTTCACCCGCCTATCACAAGAAAATATGCTGCCTGGGCGGCGCTAAAGAATATTGACGGCCCGCGCTGCCAGCAACACGATGATCGTCAAGGAGATGAGCGATTGCACCATCATCAGGCCCTTTGCCCAGCGGGAAAGGATCTGGGTATCTGTCGGGGACAACGCTGTGCTGGTGTTGAAAGAGAGAAATAGGTAGTCCATGAAGCGGGGATGCCACCTGGTGGGCTTGGCGGGGGATTGCTCGTAAAGCGCCATCTGGGGAAAGAGAAATGCGCCATCCTCATGCCGCCTGCCCTTCTCCCGGGCGTAGGGGCCCCCAGCATCCAGCTTCCAATACCAGGACGCGAATACCAGCACGTTGCTGATCCACAAGGAACCGGCCGACTGCAGGAGATGAACGGGAACGACACTGTGGGCCGGCAGGGAGCGTATCAGCAGTACCAGGGAAGCAATCAAGGCAAGGGTCACAAAACCTAACAGAAGCAGACCGACTACATAGGCCTGCTGTTCATCACCTCTTTTATGGAGGATCGAAACGATTGTGGCGAGCACGGCGAAGGCCGCGACCAGCCACCATCGTGGTCCAAAGCTGAGCACCTCCGGCAACGCGAAGTGAAGGCCTGCGACCGCCCCGAGTGCGAGCAACACTGGCCAGCGGGGCTCGGCATCAGCCAGTCGGTTTGGCATGAGTCCGATCATACTGGCTTGGCCCGGTGCTCGCACAGTGATTTCCTCCGTCCGGCCAACACGCCGCCGAAGACTCGCCGTCGTGTCTCTGGCTTTCTACTTTCCAATGCAGAACGAGCTGAAAATCAGGTTCAGGATGTCGTCGGCGGTTGTAGCACCGGTGATGTCGTCCAGCGGGCGCAGGGCGCTGTAGAGGTCGAGCAGCAGCATCTCATGCGGGGTCTTGAGCGGAATTGCAGCGATTGCCTTGTCAAGCGCGCGGATCGCATCGTCCACCAGCTTCTGATGCCTTACATTGGTCAGAAATCCGCCTTCCCGTTCGGAGCCGGAATCACCGTGCACCTTCGCCAGAACCATCGCCCGCAATTGATCGATGCCTTCGCCGGTAACGGCCGAAGTGAATACCACGGGCGTCGCCGACTCATCCTCCGGCACCTTGCCCGCGATCCAGCCGCGATTCGCGCTTAGGAGATCGCACTTGTTGCCCACTACAATTCGCGGCCGGCCTTGAGTTTTTTCCAGCAGCTCCCCGTCCGGCGTGAAATCCGATCCAGCGAATTCCGAGACGTCCAGCACCACCAGCACGATGTCGGCGTCGGCGACGGCCTCCATGGACTTGCGGACGCCGATACTCTCCGCCTCGTCGAGCGCGGCGCGGATGCCCGCGGTGTCCACCAGCCGCACCGGGATGCCGCCGATGGAAACCGTTTCGCTTACCAAGTCGCGCGTGGTGCCCGGCGTGGCGGTGACAATCGCGCGCTCCCTCTCCACCAGCCGGTTGAACAGGCTGGACTTGCCAACATTGGGACGGCCGACGATGGCCAGCGTCAGACCTTCATGCACAAGCTTGCCGAAGGCGAAGCTGGAAAGCAGCTCTTGCAGCGGAGCGCGGATAGCGGCGATGCGCGACAGAATCTGCTCATCGAGCAGGACCGAGACATCGTCTTCGGCGAAGTCCACCCCGGCTTCCAGCATTGAGATCAGTTCCACCAGCTTCTGCTTGGTGGGCTGCAAGCGTCTGGAGAGCGCGCCTTCAAGTTGGTGCGCGGCTACCTGCGCCTGGTATAGCGTCTGCGATTCGATGAGGTCGCGCACCGCCTCGGCCTGCGTGAGATCAATGCGCCCGTTCAGAAACGCGCGCATGGTGAACTCGCCGGGTTCGGCCAGCCGTGCGCCGCCGGCCAGCGCCATCTGCACCACATGGCGCAGGACTACGGGCGAACCGTGGCATGAGATTTCGACTACGTCATCGGTGGTGTAGGAGTGCGGCTTCGCGAAGAAGCTGACGACCACCTCATCCAGCCGCTCGCCGCTCGCCGGATCAATGAGTTCGCCAAAGTGCGCGCGGCCAGCCTCGAGGTCATGCCCATGGGCCAGCCGCAGCATGGGGAGAGCGACGCTGCGCGCGTCTGCGCCCGCAAGGCGCACAACACCGATGCCGCCGCGTCCGGGCGGGGTGGCGATGGCGACGATGGTGTCGTCGAGGTTCACTCAGGAATTATTCAACACAGAGACACGGAGGGCACGGAGAAAAGCATTGGCAAGATGGATCTCAATTCGATTATTCGTACCGCTTCCATCCATTCGGTAGTTCGGACCCGCGGGCAATGAACAATGGAACTCTATTTTTCGCGCAAACCCCTATCACTTCCTGGAGAAAAGTCTTTTCTTGCTCTGAGTAAGCATCCGGCTGCGTGGTCACGATCCACACCCCATTTTCCTAGACCGAAGTACTCTGTTTCTGCACGAATGCGAGGAATTCTTCTGCGCTTTGAAGAGTCAGCGGGCCAGCCTCGGGTGCGAGGTATTTGGAAAGGGTAACCGTCAGGCCCCATTTGCTTCCACTTAATTCGGCCACACGCTTGGGCAGCAGGTGCATGGAGATACCTTTGGCACGTTCAGGCGCCGCTGCGAAACAAAGGCTCGCAAGCAGCAGGATCCAAGCACCTACGATTGCAGCTCGCCTCGACATTCTTCCCTCCGTGTGCTCCGTGTCTCCGTGGTGAAAGGTATCTAACGCCGCCGCGAGACTGGGGGCGCGGGTGGCTTTCCCTGATAGTCCTTGGGGTAGACCACGACGTAGCGCTGGGCCGATTCGCCGGCGCTTTCCGTGCGTAAATCCTCGCTCTCGCGCAGAGCCAAATGCAGGATGCGCCGCTCGCGCGACGACATGGGCGCAAACGCATACGGCATGCTGGTTTCGCGGACGCGCTCGGCTGCTACGTCGGCCGCCAGCCGCAACTCTGAGAGACGGGCCGAACGGAAGTTCTGGCAATCGAAGTTGACCTTTTCGTGCTCGTCGGGAGCCAGCCGCAGCATCTCCAGCGAAACGTGTTCGAAGGCGCGCAACAGTTCTCCGCCGTTCTCCAGCAGAAGCGGGCTGTCGGCGCCGGAGAGGTCCACCAGGATTTCCGGCCGCTCCAATGGGCGGTCCGAGCCGACCTTGGGGTCCACCGTGATTTTGTAGCGCAGGTGGAAGTCGCCGGTAGTGATGATGGCGTTCAGCAGTTCGCTGATCTTCTTGGCGGCGGCGATTTTGTCAGTTATCGGCATAAGCAAGTAGCGGGACTGAAGTCCCTTTCACAATCTGCCGTCCCTTACGGGACTCTAGTCTTCGTTCAACACCTACCCAGCGCTGAAGCGCTGGGCTAAGCTCTTTCGCCCCTTCGGGGCTTGCGACGCGCGAATCGCCGATTTTGACAAATCACGGGGCTGTTCCGACGGGCGCCGCACTACCCGCACTACTTGCTGGCCTTCTTCCGGGCGCGCTTCTCCGCCTCGGCCCGCATCTCCTGTCCCAGGCTGGTGCGGTTCATGAGGTACTGCTGAAGGATCGCGATGATATTGCCCACCACCCAGTACACGCTCAAGCCCGACGGCAGCGAGTAGCTGAAGAAGCCAATCATCAGCGGCATCATCAGGGTCATCATCTGCTGCTGTTTCGGATCCATGCCTGAGTTGGGCGTCATCTTCTGCACCAAATAGGTGCTGATAACGATCACCACCGGCATGATCAAATACTTGTCAGGCGACGAGAGGTCGTGCAGCCACAGGAACTGCGCCTGGCGCAGCTCGATCGCGTTCTGCAGCATCGAGTAGAAGGCGAACAGGAACGGCATCTGGATGATCAGCGGCACGCAGCCGCCCGCCGGGTTCACCCCTTCGCGCTTGTACAGCTCGGCGATCTCGGCGTTCATTTCCTGCCGCCTGGGGTCCTTCATCGGCAGTTTCTTGAAGCGCTCCTGGATGGCCTTCATCTGCGGCTGCAGCTTCTGCATCTTCAGCGCCGACTTCATGCTGGTGATGCGCAGCGGCAACAGCGCCAGGTTGATGATGACCGTCAGGATGATGATGGACACGCCCCAGTTGCTGGCCATGTGCTCCTGCGTCCACTTGAGCCACAGAAACAGCGGCCGGGCGATGAGGCTGAAGAACCCGAAGTCCACCACATTGCGCAGATCCGGCCCATTCATCTGTCCCGGCGCAGTGTTGGAGCGCACGGATTCCAGGACTTCCAGCGCCTTGGGCCCGACGAACAACCGCTCGCGAGTGGTTCCGCTGGTGTCTCCAACCGCCGCGCCCAGAATGTCGTAACGGTCAACCTTGTTGGCGTCGGGGTTCTTGGGATCTTTGGGAACGCTGATGGCTTCGTGCAGCGTGACCATGGCGGCCGTTGCCGGATTGTCCGGCAGGAAAATCGCAGCGAAGAACTGGTCCTGCACGCCCGCCCAGTCGAAGGGCCCACGCAAGGTGTTGTCGTTGCTCACCTTCTTGGGTGCAATCCGTTCCACCTTGCCGCCCGCCATGTACTCGATCTTGGCGGAAGCGTACAGCGGTCCGGTGGTCTGGTCGCCGAAGCCCGCAGGCCACATGGGATAGGCCTGCAGCGCCCTGCCATTCTGCGTCACTTCGGTCTCGACCGAGACCACGTAGCTGTCACCAAACTCAAACGTCTTACGAACGCTAACTCCACCCTGCGCGTACTCATAGGTCAGCTCGCCCGGAGCGGCGATGGTGCCGCTAGCACTCCCCACGTACAAGGCGGAGTTGAGCTGGTTGCGCAGGTTCTCGTCGTAGATCCACAGACTCAGAGGCAGGCCGAGCTTGGCGGTTTCCTTGTTTACCAAGTCGAGGGGATCGCCGTTGTCGTCTTTGTACTTCTTAAGAATCCAGTGGGTGACCTGGCCGCCGCGATTGGTGAAAGTCACCTTGTACAGACTGTTTTCGACAACGGTCTCCGCCTCGGAGGTCGCCGCCTTCGCGGGAACGGAACTCTGAGAGCTAGCTTTCTCCGCGGGAGCGGCCGCGGCGGCGGGAGCTTCGCTGGGCGCGCTCGGGGCTTGCGACGCGGGCTGGGCGGTCTGCGCCGTTGGCGCCGGGTTCGGGCTGGCCGGCTGCTTGCCGCGGTCCTTGAAGAAAAACAGCTGGGCGATGATGATCAGCGCAAAGGTGACGGCGAACACCATCAACATGCGGCGGTCGCCGCCTGGTTCTTGCTGGGGATTTTGATACTCGGCCAAGTTTAGGTTCCGTTCAGCAGTGGCTTCGCAGCTTCGCTCCGCCCATAAAGGGGCGGCAATTATGTTGGGTTAGAGCTGGCGCATCTTTCGCCGGCAGCGTTCCCTCCCGAGGAACAGGATCGAACCCTGCCTGGGCAAAGGGATGGCAGCGCAGCAGTCTTTTCGTTGCCAGCAGGCCTCCACGAAAGACACCGTGAAGCTCCATGGCTTCGATCGCGTATTCCGAACACGTAGGGACGAAGCGGCAGGCGTGTGGCAGCATCGGCGAAATCAGACGCTTGTACAACCGCAGTCCAAATTGGAATACCCGCTTCATTTCTGCTCCGTCACCCGGGTTCGTTGGGCAGCCAATCGCAGCCCGCGCTCGACCTCGTCCAGCAGTTTGGCGAACGGCAAACTTAGCACGCTCTTACGCGGGTTGAAAACCACGTCTACCGGCGCTTCACAGGCTGGCCAGGAGCGCCTCACCGCTTCGCGCATCCGGCGTTTAATGCGATTGCGCTCCACCGACCCACCCAGCGCCTTCCCGACGGTGAATCCTACCTTGGGGCCGCCGGCACCAGGCTCTCCGCCGCCGCATTCACGCCGCAGAAAGAACACCGTCATGTTGCCCGTGAACTGCCGCCCTCCGCCTTGATAGACCCGCTGGAAATCCGCGTGTTTCAGGAGGTGCCTGGTTTTGGGAAACCGACTGCTGGCGGGCATGCCGTTAAGCGCCATAAAACGATCGCCGCCGTCCCGGGCCATACCCTACTCTGTTGTGGCCGAGCCTGCAACGATCCCCTAAATCCTTCCGGAAAGGCTGCGATACAACGCATGACTCAGGTCTTACGGCTTTAATCGCGGAAGCCAGGCGAAACCGAGACGCGCTTGCGTCCCTTGGCGCGCCGGCGCGACAGCACCGCCCGCCCGCTCTTGGTCTTCATGCGAGAACGAAATCCGTGCGTCTTTGAGCGGTGACGACGGTTGGGTTGGAATGTGCGCTTCGGCATTCGAAAACTGCGCTCCTCACTAGCGATCAATGGAATTGGGCAAACTCAAAGTATATCGGCCAGCACGGCAGGATGGCAACCTGCCGACCGCCGGGCACTCGGGTCTCTTGGGGACAGCTTCGACGCGGGCCTGAAGGCCCGCACTACCCGTCCCCGCAATAACCAAACTAAGACACTGCCGCAGAACCGTGCCGACCGCGAATGGCCGTGCTGGCGTGCATCAAAACGTTGCGCTCAACCTCGCATGAAGGTGCTCGTAATCCTCGCCGCTTGGTGGCGAGAACGACATAGAGCTGTGATTTGCGCGCTTTTGCACCGCTCGCGCTGCAATAATTTTTTTTTGCGCTCTAACTTTCAGCGAATCAATCATTCGCGCGCAAACCAGATTTTCGACGCGAGAATTTACTGGCGCGAATTTTTTTTCGTGCTAGTATTTCGTCCAGCCACAAAGAAAACTGACTGCACGAAAGCAAGTGCAAGCAGGAATTCGCTGCTTGGTCGGGTTTGCAAACTCACGCGTTTCAATCAGTCGGTGCGCCGGTCTAGTGGCTCTGTGTTCGTTTCCCTTTCAACCATAGTTTGAAAAAAGGCACTGAGTGCCTTTGGACTATTTCTTATGTCTTCGTTTGGTACTGCCACACCCAACCCGTGGACGCGAGTTCTCGACGCTCTGGAAAAAAAAGTCAACCGCACTTCCTACGAGACCTGGCTCAAGCCTACGCGCTTCGATCATTCGCAGGGCGCAGTCCTGTTCGTGCGCGTGCCCAGCGCCGACTTCTGCCACATCGGTGAACGTTACGGGGACCTGATCAGCGAGGCCATCGATGACATGGGCCTGCCGTATCAGGACGTGGAGTTCGTTACCGAAGAGCGCCAGGGCGGCAACGGCAAAGCGGTACGAGCGGCGGAGGCGCGTCAGGAAGCTCCTGCTCCGATGGAGAATCCCGTGACCGGTCCGGCTCAACAACAGCGCTTCGACTGGGACGGCGCCGCCCAACTGAATCCCAAGTACACCTTTGACGATTTCGTCATCGGCGCCGGTAATCAGTTCGCGCACGCCGCAGCGCTCGCGGTAGGTGAGCGTCCCTCCAAGGCCTACAATCCGCTGTTCCTCTATGGCGGCGTCGGCATGGGCAAGACGCATCTCATGCAGGCCATCGGGCACGAGATCAAGAAGCGCCAGCCTGACATGTCCATTTGTTATGTCTCCAGTGAGCGCTTTACCAATGACATGATTAACGCCCTGCGCTACAGCAAGATGACCAGCTTTCGCGAGCGTTATCGCAACATTGATGTACTGCTGGTGGACGACATCCAGTTCCTGGTCAACAAAGAACGCACCCAGGAGGAGTTCTTCCATACTTTCAACGCCTTGCACGAGTGCATGCGCCAGATCGTGATTGCCAGCGACCGTCCGCCGAAGGAGTTGGCAGAGATTGAAGACCGCCTGCGCAGCCGCTTTGAATGGGGACTGATCGCGGATATCCAACCGCCGGACCTGGAAACCAAGGTCGCCATCCTTCAGAAGAAGGCTGAGACGGAAAACGTTGTGCTGCCGACGGACGTTGCCTTATTTATCGCTTCCAATATTCGCAGCAATGTGCGCGAATTGGAGGGAGCACTCATCCGCTTTACCGCCTGCGCATCGCTCACTGGCCGTGAGCTGAACCTCCAGACGGCACAGGACGTCCTGAAGAACCTGCTGGACTCTCAGGTCCGCAAGATCTCCATCGAATCCATCCAGAAAGCGGTATGTGAGCAGTTGGGTTTGCGACTGGTGGAAATTAAGGCCAAGAACAACTCGCGCTCCGTGGTGTTTCCCCGCCAGATTGCTATGTACCTGGCCAAGCAACTCACTGATGCGTCGCTGCCGGAGATCGGCCGGCAGTTCGGTGGTAAGCACCACACCACCGTGCTGCACTCGGTCGAGAAAATCACGGAACTGCGTAAGACCGACAAGGATTTAAATAGGCTACTCAATAAACTTGCGGAGGGCTTAGGCCAATAACAACCGCGCTTCGGCGCGGTTTTTCACTTTTGGAGAGAGTTTTCTCAGCCTGTGTTGTGGACACATTGTGGATTTGGTGGAAGACCGGGAGGAGGTTCTGGTTCCGTCCCGGTTAAACACACACACTCTACGCCAAGTTCGGCGGATTTTTACAGGGACCAGCACCTATTCTGCGTGACCTGCTGGATTGTGCCGTATTTTCCCACTTTTCCGACTCACCTGCTGTTACTACTGGTTTTATAGGTTTTCTATTTGGTATAAGGAGTAGCAGAAGAACGGGCAGTTTTGCAGAGCTCCCGGCATGCAGACCTTCGCGTGTCCAGGGGACGCTGAAGCAAAGCGCCCGCCGAGGTGGGAAAAAATGGCTGCCGAAGCAACCGGGGCAATTCAGGGTACAGCAATGGAAATCAGCGTCAGCAAGTTCGAACTCCTCAAAGAACTCACTGCAACACAGGGAGTTGTCGAACGCAAGACCACCATTCCCATCCTCTCCAACTTTTTATTTGAGGCAGCAAACGACCGGTTGACCATCACGGCCACTGATCTTGACCTGAGCCTGCGTACTTCGTGCCCCACCAAAGTGAAGCGCGAAGGTGCCTGCACCATTCCCGCCCGCAAACTGTATGACTACGTAAAACTGCTGCCTGATGGCGATATCTCCATCAAGTTACTGGAAAACCACTGGGTCAATATCCGCTGCGGCCGCTCCAATACCAAGATGGTCGGTATGGCGCGGTCCAACTTTCCCGGCCTGCCCACATTTCCCGCCACCGGCAGCGTCAAGATCCCGGCGCAAACCCTGCGGGCCATGATTGGCCGTACCATCTTCGCTATCTCCAACGAGGAATCGCGTTACACCCTAAACGGCGGCCTGATGGTGCTGAAGCCGGAATCCATCACCATGGTCGCCACCGACGGCCATCGCCTAGCCCACATTGAGAAGCAGGGCGAAACCTTCGACGTCACCGGCGAGAATAAGACGCTGGTGCCCAAGAAGGCGATGAGCGAAATCTACTCGCTGTTGCAGAACAGCGACGTGGACTTCATCGAGTTCGCCAAGGACGAATCGACCCTCTTCTTCCACATCGGCGAGCGTCTGCTGACCTCGCGGCAACTGACTGGGCAATTCCCCAACTACGAAGCCGTTTTGCCGCGCGAGACCACCAAGTCGGTGGTGGTGCACGGCGCCGATCTCAATACCGCCATCCAGCGCGTCGCGCAGTTCGCCGACGAGCGCTCGCGAGCCATTCGCATGAAGCTGGACAAGAATGAGATGAAGATTTCCTCATCTTCCACCGATGCCGGCGAGTCGGAAGACTCCATCGAGACCCCCTATACCGCAGAAGCCATGACCATCGGCTTCAACTCCGAGTACCTGCTGGATTTCCTGAAGGCTTCGAACGGCGGCGAGGTGCGGCTGGAGTTCAAGGACGCGCAGTCCGCCGGCCAGATGCGTCCCGACGATGCCGGCGACGACGGCTTCAAATACCGCTACGTCGTGATGCCGATGCGAATCTGAGCGCTTAACGGGCGAGTTTCTGATCGGGAGTAGCGAATGAAGGTCAAAGTAGTGGTACACGAGGCTGAAGAGGGTGGATATTGGGCGGAAGTCCTGCCTTGCCCGGGTGTGCTACCCAGGGCGAAACTCTTGAAGAGTTACTCACCAACCTCTATGAAGCAATTGAGGGCTGTCTGTCCTAGCGGCCGCCGTTACTATTCGTACGCCAGCGCGTCGATGGGGTCTTTCTGCGCGGCCTTGATGGCAGGATAGAACGCTCCCAGCAGCGAACCCACGATCGCAATGATCGCGGCTTTCACCAGCCATGCTTGGGTGATCAGGATGGGCAACGTCTGGAACTTAGTCCTCAGGCCAGCGCGTGCCGCGTAGCTGATGATGGTCCCCAGGATGATGCCCGCGATCGAAATGACCATGGTCTCGCGCAGCACCACGTTCACGATGTAGAGCTTGCCCGCCCCCAGCGACTTCAGAATTCCGATCTCGCGCGTGCGCTCCATGACTGCGGCATACATCGCCTGGAAGATCACGATAAAGCCAATCACCATCGAGATGGCAATCACCACGTTGATGAAGGTGGAGAACATGGGAATGCTGCTCGAGGTCATCAGGCTGAGATATTCCTTCAGCGAATGCACGCCGTACTGCTGCATGCCGGGAATGCCCTTGATGGCCCGCACCATTTCTTCGGCGTTGTTCGGATTGTCGAGCTTCATGTAAAAGATGGTCGCTTTGCCTTGCGCCCCGATCAGGTCCTGTAACGTCGTAATGGGCAGGAACTTACGTGCGCCCTTGCCATGCTCCACGATGCCGGAAATGCGAAACGGATGGTTCAGGGTCTCGAGGGTGTCGCCTACCTTCAGGTGCTTGGATGAGGCGAACAGGTCGTCCACGAGCATGTCGTCCGGGCCGGCGAATGGGCCGCCGGAGTGATAGCGAAATCCGCCACTGACCGCGTCGAAGGAAGCCAGGTCGATACCGTCGATGACTTCGACTGCGCCCGCAGTCGAGAGTTGAGTCACAACCGGAGTGACCGCCACCACGTGCGGCAGCTTGCGCAACTTGTCGGCAACCTTGATGGAGACGGGAGCGCCGCTGACGCCCATCAGCAGTGACGAGCCCGGCGGCTGCACCATGATGTCGGCGCCGATGCCGGCCTGCCGGTCGCGGCTGTCGTTCAGCATGCCAACCGAAAGCCCAACAATCAGCAGGATCAGCGTGACCTCGACCGCTACCGCCACCACGCTGATCATGGTGCGGAACGGGCGATGCACCAGGTTGGCAAGAATCATCCGGTTCATAAGCAGAAAGTCGATTGTAGCAGCGGTCAGCACTCAGCACGGCCCGCAGCATCCCGCGTTGGCTGAATGTTGAGCGCTGATTGCTGACGGCTTTACTGCGGCCTTCTGCGGTGGTAAACGGCGAACTCGAAGCCGGGGTTCGGCGGGAAGAGTTCGTTGACCTTGCGCAGGCGCTCGGCCAGCGCATTCGGCGCCAGCAGCGGATAGTCGCGCTCACGCAGGTCCTGGTAGTCGACGTCGAGGTAAAGGGACAGCAGATACACCGCGATGGCGTCAGAGAAGGTGGCCAGCAGGTATTCGTGCTTGGCCTTCTCCGCCTCGGGGCCGTGGGTGGTGGCCACCTTGCGCAATTCGTAGGCGTCCAGCGACGTCTCGCCACGCACCTTCTCGTCCACCTGCTTCCACACCAGTTCGGCGAACTCCTGCGACACCCCGACCCGCTCCACGAAGTTGTGCCCGATGTTGATGAAGAACTCGAAGGCGATGGCAAAACTGTCTTCCATCAGCCGGGTGGAGATGAAGACGCATTGCGAATCGCCCAGCGTGTGGTTGCGATGGCAGATGGCGCTGTCGGAAAGCTGCACGTCGTAGCGGTCGGCAATCATCGTGTCATCGCCCAGGTTCAGGGTGAGCGGGACGAAGTAATACGCCTTGCGGTCAAGCGCCGCCGCGATGGCGCGCGGCACCGCCGTGACCATGCGCTCCAGGTCGCCGACCGCGGCGGTGACGTCTCCCATCACCGCGTAACAGACGCCGTTGGTGGCTTGTGACACCGGCGCCATCCGGACAACTTCTGCGGGAGTGCGAGTCACAGCCTGGGAGGTCGAGGACATGAAGCCTGATTGTAACGCAGGGAGACGAGGAGGCGTGAACCGGGCGCTCGGCCGATATTTCATCTGAAATCCTTTCATGGGGCCAAATTTGCCATTGCGAAGGGTGGATAGCTGTATACCATCGTGCGTAACCTAACGAGTGTGACTGTCAGTCCAGGAGATTCGATGCCCTAGAAGAAAAAGTGAAGATAGCGAGCAGTACGAGCACTGGTGCGAATGTGACTGCTCGCAACGCAAGATCGGGGCGCACGAGAGGTGCTCCAGTACAAAATGTCACATGCGCAAATTGCAGGATGTCGAGAAGAAAAGGAAGAAAGGACTTACTTTTTGAGCTTCTGGGCCCACTGCCGGAAGTGGAATTCGAACTCCTCGGGGGAGTATATCCCTTTCTCCACCAGCAGCGTGTTCATCGCGTAAACGGTTGCCTTGAACCGCTCATCGCGCGACAACTCGTTCATGGCCTCTTCAAAGCTGATTAGGCTCTTGCCCTCAGGAACAGCAGAATAGGAACGCTGCGAAGCCGTAGCCATGATGGTGCCACCCTGCAACCGCTGGAGGCATACTCTCCTACGCCGCGGTGTAGATGTCAAGAAAACTCACAGATACGCCCGCTCCGCGCTGCGTATGGCGCGATAGCGCTCAAACACCTTGCGGCTGCTCTCCAGACCGACCAGCGACCGAAGCGACGTCCCACGGAAGGTGTGCGACAGCATCTTCCACCAGTTGCGCAGCACGAACATGGGCTCGTGCGCGATGACCGCGGGGATGTGGCGGGTCTTCATCCAGCGCTCGGCCAGCCAGCGCTGGTACTCAATCTCCTGCGGCGCCAGGTGCTGGGTCGCGACCACGGCGGTCGTGCCGTCGTACTCCTCCATGTTCTCAATGCGGATCAGGTTCTTCGCCTTGAATTCCTTCGTCATCGGCGTGCCCGGATAGGGCGTGGGATGTTGGATGTACGGCCAGTCCACGTACTCGCTGGCAAACTCCAGGTTGGCCCGGATGGATTCGTGCGTGTCCTCAGGGTTGCCGACGATCAACCCGCCAACCACGTACATCTTGTTCTTGTGCAGGATATCGATGGCGCGCAGCGTCGCATTGCCGGTGCGCCGGCCGTCTTCGCGGAATTCGTTCTTGGCTGACGCCTTCAGGAACTGCAGGTCGCCTTCCAGGATGTTCTCGATCCCAAGGAAGACATAGCGGAATCCGGCCTTGCGCATCAGCGGCGCCAGCGTGTCGCCGTGCATGGCAATCGGCGAGGTCATGCCCTGCACCGTGTAATCGATGTCGTTGAGGCCGGCGTCGATAATCGCCTGGCAGAGCGACTCGAAGCGGCGGATGTTCAGTGTGATGTTGTCATCCACGATGAACAGCGCACGCGCGCCGTGATCGCGGGCGTCGCGAATATCAGCTAATACGCGGTCGAAGGAGTAGGTGTGAAAGTTGCGGCCGCGCATCTCGATAATGGAGCAGAAACCGCAATCGAAGGTACAGCCGCGCGAGGTCTCCACCACGTCGACGGGCCGTCCCATCATGGTGTAGCCGGAGAGCACGCGCGCATCGCGCTTGGGTAGCCGTATCTCGTCGCCGTCGAGGCTGTGCACCGGCCGCGGCTGATTCATCTGCCAAGCGTCCCCCGCACGATAGGACAGTCCCTGGATGCTGCCGAACCCGCTGTTGCCCTCCATCGCCCGCAGCAACTCGCGGAACGTCAGCTCGCCCTCGCCGCGCACGATAAAGTGAATGCCGTTGCCCTCGTCCATGTAGGCTTCCGGCGCCAGGCTGGGATCGTAGCCGCCGACCACCACCCGTACACCCGGCTTCAGCGAGTGCAGGAGCCGCACGATCCGCAGCGCGGTCTTGCGCTGGAAGGTCATGACCGAAAGGCCGACGACATCGGGCTGGATCTCGCGCACCAGCCGTTCCACAGTTCCGCGCACATTGTTCTGCACCAGGATCAGGTCGGCGGCGGCAACCCGATGATGGGGATCGATATTTCCCGCCAGCGAGGTAAGCGCTCCGTTCGGCATGCGCACTGCCACGGTGGGCATGTGCTCGAACGAGTCAGGCATGGAAAGTAGCAGAACATTCATGGCACGGCTCGGTACCAGCAGGTTTCGCAGCTGGCTCATCGCGACGGGTGGAGCACGCCTGACAGGCGTGCATAACAGGCCACGTAACGCACTCTAGCGCCTGAGGTAACATCTCCGGTACCTTAGCAGCTAAAGCCGGTTCATCTGCGAATCCTACCGCACCGCTTAAGCGGTGCTCCACCCGACACAGAAAATAGGATTCGGCCTGGAACCCGGTCCCCACGACCCGCACATCGGTTGCGGTACATCCTACACCGAAATGGGCGCTCGTTGTGTTAAGTAAGCAGGCTCGGTTGCCCCACCCACAACCGATTCATGAGCCGCACCGCCAGGCTCGGGTAGCCCCGCCCCGCCAGCTTCTCCTGGGCCTCGAGATAGGGGGCGACATAGCGCAGCTTGTCAGGCAACACAACGTAGATTCGGTGCAGCCATCGCAAGGCACGATCCACAGACCGCCTTTGCCGCTCACCGCAGGCGAGCTGGAACTCCTCGCGAAACCGCGGAGGAAGCAACTGCGCCGTCAGGGCGCGGTACCACGCTGGAATGCGCAGCCATGAGCCGGCGCCGGTCAGTACCTGCTGTGCGATGTGCCGCGCAGCGAGGCCTACGCCCAGCACATCCGAGTGAAGCATCGTCTCCATGTACTGCTGAAACGCGTGCCAGTTTGCAGGCAGGTCTTCCGGCGCCAACCCAAGAAAGCCTGCGCTAATCCGGCTCTCGGCGTAATACTGCTCGCGCTCCTCGGCTGTTAGCGCCGGCAGCACCAGTCCGTACGCCTGGACGGTGCTGTCGATCAAGGTTGCCCACACCCACTGCAGCGCCGCGGCATCGTTGGCTTCGTAGCGCGAACCCCGCGCATGGCAGCCAATGCTTTCGGGCAGGGCGCCGCCGATGCAGTTGTCTCGACACCTCAGCCGCCTGTTCGACCGAGCCGAAGGACACGGTGAACATCCCGTGTGCGGTTATCCCCACATTTCCCTCCCCACCCCGTGCCCAAAGGGTTAACATACATCCGGCCAATCGGTCACGTTCCGGGGTGATAGCAGTCACAGCCAAGCTGCCAATTTGGGAATCAAATAGGACAGGATTCCAATTAACCGTTCGCGCAATTTCCTGTGACGAACATTTCGTTATCCATATCGTCCATTAAGAAAGAGCCATAAGGTTCGAGGAGGACCTGTATGAGTGCTGTCACCACAACCCCGACCGGGATCAAGACCCCCGGCAATTACATCAACGAAGTTATGACCCTGGTGAAGGCGAAAAACCCCGCCGAGCCAGAGTTCCACCAGGCTGTACAGGAAGTCATGGAGTCGCTCCGTCTCGTGCTGGAGCGGCATCCGGAATACATCTCGGCCAAGATTCTTGAGCGGATCGTGGAGCCCGAGCGCGTCCTGATGTTCCGGGTGCCGTGGTTCGATGACCATGGCAATGTCCAGGTCAATCGCGGCTTCCGCATCGAGATGAACAGCGCCATCGGCCCCTACAAGGGCGGGCTGCGCTTCCACCCCTCGGTCAATCTCGGCATCCTGAAGTTCCTCGCCTTCGAGCAGGTCTTCAAGAACTCGCTGACCACGCTGCCCATGGGCGGCGGCAAGGGCGGTTCGGACTTCGACCCCAAGGGCAAGAGCGACAACGAAGTCATGCGCTTCTGCCAGATCTTCATGACCGAACTGTGCCGCCACATCGGCCCTGACACCGACGTTCCCGCCGGTGACATCGGCGTGGGCGGACGCGAGATCGGCTTCATGTTCGGCCAGTACAAACGCATCCGGAACGAATTCACCGGCGTGCTGACCGGCAAGGGTTTGAGCTGGGGCGGATCGCTGATTCGTCCGGAAGCCACCGGCTACGGCTGCGTGTACTTCGCGCAGGAGATGCTGAAGACCCGCAAGGACACGCTGGAAGACAAACTGTGCCTGGTGTCCGGCAGCGGCAACGTCTCGCAGTACACGGTGGAGAAGCTGCTCGATCTGGGCGCCAAGCCCCTCACCTGGTCCGATTCCGACGGCGTCGTATACGATCCCGACGGCATCACCCGCGAGAAGCTGGCCTGGGTCATGGAACTGAAGAACGTGAAGCGCGGCCGCATCCGCGAGTACACGGAGCAGTTCAAGAAGGCCATCTTCATGCCCACCGACATGAAGCTGGGCTACAACCCGCTGTGGAACATCAAGGCTGACTGCGCCTTCCCCAGCGCCACCCAGAACGAAATCAACGCCAAGGACGCGGCCAACCTCATCAACAACGGGGTCACGGTCGTTGCCGAAGGCGCCAATATGCCCAGCACGCTGGAAGCCACCAAGCTGTTCCTGGAGGCCAAAATCCTCTATGGACCGGCCAAGGCGGCCAACGCCGGCGGCGTCGCCACCTCCGGTCTCGAGATGTCGCAGAACAGCGCGCGCCTGAGCTGGAGCCGCGAAGAAGTGGACAAGCGGTTGCATGGCATCATGACCGCCATCCACACCACCTGCTTCGAGACTGCCGAGACCTACGGGACCCCCGGCAATCTCGTGAACGGCGCCAACATCGGCGGCTTCCTGAAAGTCGCCAATGCCATGCTGGACCAGGGCCTCGTGTAGTTCGCGCAGGTAGTGCGGGCCTTTAGGCCCGCGTTATCGCCTCGGACAATGCACACGGGGCTTTAGCCCCGGCCTGGATGAGATGAAGTGATTAAGCGGGGTGGAGCCATCCGCCCCGCGTTTTCTTGCGCGCGATATCCAGCGGCAAAAGGCTAACTGCATTAGGTTCTTCCCTTCACGCGGACAACAAACTTACGAGACCAGTTTCGGGAAGTGTTGTAACATGCTCGCCTAGACGTAACCCAGAAGTTCACCCCTAGTCTACGGACTGCGTGGGGCAGTCCGTCAGAAGAGCCCTCGCCCAAAACGCGAGCCTCGGAGGCAAGATGCGAACCAAGGGTGGGACCGGAGTGTTGTCGGTAGACGGCAAGGAAGTCGCACGCAAGACGATTCCACATACCATTCCACTGCTGATGTCGATCGACGAGACCTTCGACATCGGCCTCGATACTCGTTCACCGGTGGACTTCAGCTACGAAGTGCCGTTCGCCTTTACCGGGACGATCGACAAGTTGAACTACAAGCTCGGGCCGTCGCAGATGACGGCAGAAGAGCAACAGAAGGCGGCGGACTTCCTCGCCCGGGTAACGGACTAGGCGCGTCGGACGAACCGGGTGCAATGGGTCCAAACAAGAGTGCTGTCGGTGCAGGGTAACCGATGAAAACCAAAATGCTGGTAACACTGTCCGCGGCGATCGAGGCGGCGACCGGGATCGCCTTGGTCGCCGTCCCTGAACTTGTTGCCCGCGTGCTTTTAGCGGCAGAGCTGACCCCGAGCGGCACGGCTGTCGCCCGGTTGACCGGGATCGCGCTGCTGTCGTTAGGTGTGGCGTGCCGTCCGGGCGCGGAAGAGGTCAGCACTGCCGCCACCCGGGCGCTGTTCGTCTACAACCTGCTCGCAGCGCTTTACCTTGCCTATCTCAGAGTTGGCGCAGGCTTCGACGGCTTCCTGCTATGGCCGGCGGCTGCCCTGCACGCAGTGCTGGCGCTCCTATTCATCCGCCCGACTTTCGCGACGACTCGGTCTGCGATGTGAGTAGCGTTCTCCCAGACCTCAGCATCGTAGGGTCAGAACCTCAGGTGACGCAGTTACATTCAACGGTGACAAATTCCCTCGGAAGTTGCGCGCGGCAGACGTAGAATCGCGAGGGTGGAAGCGCCGGGCTTTAGCCCGGCGAACAAGGCAGAAAGACTCGCGGGGCTTTAGCCCTGGGGTGGAGAAATGTCACTCGCGCCGCAGGAAATCCATACCTTTTTCGTAACCGCAATCACCTGGCAGCGACGATCGCTCTTCCGCGCCGCGCCGATGGCAGAACTTTTCCTGGACACGCTCTTTCGCTACCGCACTCAGGGAAAATTCCTGTCATACGAATTCGTCCTGATGCCTGACAACTTTCACCTGCTGCTGACCCCTGCGCACGAGGTTTCACTGGAGAAAGCGATGCAACTTGTGAAAGAGGGGTTCTCCTTCCGCGTTAAGAGAGAGATGGCTTCGAGTCTGGAGATTTGGCAGGCAGGATTTACTGAGCATCGAATCCCTGATTGGCAGGACTTTCAGCATCATGCAACTTACATCCGCGAGAATCCCGTGCGTGCACACCTTGCCGAGAGTTCGTCCGGCTATCCGTCTAGTTTCGCAGCACAGGGATTCGAGATGGATCCAGCACCTCCGTGGCTAAAGCCACAAACCATAATGACGCCGATCTCGCCGGGCTAAAGCCCGACGCTTCCACCTTGTGGAAACCCGAAGGAGCCGAAGCGAAAAGCGAAAAGCGAAAAATCGAAAAGCGAATAACGAAGAGCCAAGAGCCAAGCAATGACCACTACCCGCCCCATTCACGACGCGCCTCAGGCCGAACGCCCCTTCGAGGGCTTCGAGAACCTGATGCCCTTCCGCGTCAACGACATCCTCCTGGTCTCCAGCCTGTACGACTCCTTCATCCTGCGCGAGGACGGCCACCTCAACGAGCTGCTCATTCACGAGTCGCTCGAGCTCGACCTGCACCAGGGCGCCGGCTTGACGCACGTCCACAGCGGCGCGGAAGCGGTTCGTCTGGCGCGGGAACAGCCGCGCTTCAACCTCATCGTCGCCAATCTGCAGATCGTGGACATGGACGCCGCGCAACTGGCGGCCGAGATCAAGGCCGCCGGGCTCGATGTACCCGTGGTGGTGCTGGCCTACGATTACCGCGAGATCAAGAACTTCATGGCGCGCAATCCGCAAACCGGCATCGAGCGCATCTTCCTTTGGCAAGGCAATGCCCGCATCCTCATCTCGATCGTCAAGTACATCGAGGACAAGCGCAACGTCGAGCACGACACCGAGGCCATGGACGTGCCGGTCATCCTAGTCGTCGAAGACGACATCCGGTACTACTCACTGTTCTTGCCCGTCATCTACACCGAGCTGATCAGCCAGTCGCGGCGGCTGCTGAGTGAAGGCCTTAACGTGGCGCACAAGCTGGTGCGCATGCGCGCGCGCCCCAAGATCCTGCTCGCCTCGGACTATGAGGACGCAGCGAAGCAGGCCGTCCTCTATCGCGAAAACCTGTTGGCTGTGGTATCGGACATCGAGTTTCCGCGCGGCACCGAGTTCCCGCCCGAGGCTGGTTTCGAGCTGGCGCGCATGGTCCGCGGCATCGTGCCGGACGTGCCTATCGTGCTGCAATCCAGCCGCACTGAGTTCATGCAGCGCGCCTACGACGAGGGGTTCGGCTTCCTGCAGAAGCGCTCGCCGACGCTGCTGGGCGATCTGCGCCGCATTCTGGTGGACGAAGTTGGCTTCGGTGACTTCGTCTTTCGCTTTGCCGACGGCAAGACGGAGGTCGGCCGCGCCAGCAACCTCAATGAGCTGGAGGCGCAACTGGCGATCGTCCCGGCGGAGAGCATCGAGTACCACGCGCAGCGCAATCACTTCTCGCGCTGGCTGATGGCGCGCACCGAGTTTGTTCTGGCGCAGAAACTGCGGCCGCGCAAATTCTCCGATTTCGTGGACACCGAGCACCTCCGCCGCGACCTCATCGCCTCCATCGCCGAATACCGCCGCGAGCAGAGCCAGGCGCTCATTGGCGAATTCAATCCCGCTGCCTTCTCGCCGGAGGAGCCGTTCTTTCTCCAGGTCGGCGGCGGCTCGCTGGGCGGTAAGGCGCGTGGACTGGCCTTCATCCGCCACCTGCTGCACCAGCGGCGCATCGCGCGGCGCTATGACGGCATACGCATCGGGGTGCCCGCGACGCTGGTCTTCACGACCGACATCTTCGACGACTTCCTCCGCGAGAACGATCTGCTAGAGCTGGCGCTGCACGGAACCGACGACGCCGAGATCGAGCGCCGTTTTCTTGCCGCCCCGCTGCCGCTCGACTTGATCGATAAGCTGCTGGGATTTCTCCAGGAAGTCCACTATCCGCTGGCCGTGCGCTCTTCCAGCCTCCTGGAGGACTCGCAGTATCAGCCGTTCTCCGGCGTGTACGAAACCTACATGCTGGCCAACCAGGATCCGGACATTCAGCCGCGGCTGGAAGAGCTGACCGAGGCGATCAAACTGGTTTACGCTTCCACCTTCAGCCAGCACGCGAAAGTTTATGTGCGCGCCACGCCCTATCGTTTGGAAGAAGAGAAGATGGCGGTGGTGATTCAGCAGGTCGTCGGCGCGCCGCACGGCGGGCGCTTTTATCCTGACTTCTCCGGCGTGGTTCGTTCGCGTAACTTCTATCCTCATCCGCCGATGCGCGTGGAAGACGGATTCGCCGCGGTCGCTCTGGGACTGGGACGCGCCGTGGTCGGCGGAGGCAAGTGCCTGAACTTCAGCCCGCGTCATCCGCGGCACCTGGTGCAGTTCTCGTCGGTTGAGGACATCCTGGCCAACTCGCAGTCTGAGTTCTGGGCGCTCGATCTGCACCACGCGGTGCATCCCGACAACCCTGCTGCCGATTTGCGCGAAGTCCCGTTCCGCCTCAATGTCGCAGAAGCGGACGGCACGCTGCGAATGGTCGCCTCGACCTACTCGAGCGATAATCACGCCGTGTACGACGGCCTCAGCCGGCCCGGCACACGCATCGTCAGCTTCGCGCCCATTCTGAAGCACGGCCTGTTTCCCCTGCCCGGGATTCTCGACCAGCTCATGCGCCTGGGCGAGGAAGCGCTCGGACGTCCGGTGGAGATCGAGTTCGCCGTCCGCCTGCCGCAGCGTCCTGATGAACCCGCGGAATTCGGCTTTCTCCAACTACGGCCGCTGGTGATGTCGCGCGAAGGCGAAGAGATCCGCATCGACGAGGTCGAGCCTGCGCGGCTGATTTGTCAGAGCTCGCAGGCGCTCGGACACGGCCGCTTGCAGGACATCCACGATCTCGTGGTCGTGGACTTCCACCGCTTCGAGCGCGCCCAGAGCTACGAGGTGGCGCAGAGCGTCGCCCACTTCAACGCCCAGCTCAACGACGCCGGCAGACCGTATCTGCTGATCGGCGTCGGGCGCTGGGGCTCGAACGAACCATGGCTCGGCATTCCCGTTGCGTGGGACCAGATTTCCGGCGCGCGTGTCATCGTCGAGTCCGGCTTCCGCGACTTTCGCGTTACCCCGTCGCAGGGCAGCCACTTCTTCCAGAACCTCACCGCGTTCCAGGTCGGCTACTTCACCGTGAATCCCGACGCCGGCGAAGGCTTCGTTGACTGGGAATGGCTCGCCGCGCAACCCGCCGTCGAGGAGAACGGCTGCGTGCGGCACCTGCAGTTTGGCCCGGCGTTATTAGTGGTTATGAACGGCAAAACCAGCCAAGGCCTGATCTTCAAGCCGGCGGAGTGAAGGCTCAAGCGAGGAGTCGAAGGGCCCCTATGCCTGCCGCGATCTTTGTGCCGCCGCTCCGCGGCTCGCCGGAAGGGGTCAATTTCACCGCGGGCTAGCGCCCACGGCTAACCCAAATGGCGCCCTTCGGGCTCGAGTTTTACCAGTGCAACAGTTCCCGCCTTGCGAACCGACAACCGACAACCAGCAACTGGGAACTGATTCTGTCATCCTGAGCGACGAGCGCAGCGAGGAGTCGAAGGACCCCTATTCCTCTCTCCGCGGGCTTTGTTTGGGCGCTTCAATTCCCGCCGAAATGTCAGGCTTTGGATGTCTGTCGTAAGCGAGCCAACGGATGCATAGCTCAGGTGAAGGAACCGCAGACATCCAGCCGCACATCCAGGGTTCCTATTACGCGCCGGTTTTGCGCGTAATGGGTGGATGGGCGGCGGCATTGCTGTTAGCTCCGGGCGTAAGCCCGGGGTAAGCGTGGAAAATCACCCGGAGTCCCTTCAGGGGCGGCACATCTGGATCGATGGACCCAACGCCACGATAGGGGCCCTTCGCCTCGCGGCAAGGGCGGCCGCTCGTTCAGCTTCGTCGTCAAAGCGCCATGGCGGCGAGTCCGCGAGAATTCCCGCTTCCCCCACAAACTCCACGGCCTATAATGTGCAAGTCACTCACTGCATCAAGGACCCCCATGACCGAAAAGCGCAAAGCTCTGGGCCGCGGGCTGGAGTCGTTGCTCCCGCCGCGGCTGATTCCCAGCATGCCGCTCATCCCGGGCGGCGGCACGGTCACGCCCGCCGGCTCCATCCTCGAGATACCGCTCGACGACCTCGACCCCAATCCCTACCAGTCGCGCACCGCGCTCGACCAGCACGCGCTCGACGAGCTCTGCGAGTCCATCGCCGCCGTGGGCGTAGTGGAGCCCATCATCGTGCGGCCCACGGGCAACGGGCGCTACCAGATCATCGCCGGCGAGCGCCGGGTCAAGGCCTCGTACATGTGCGAGAAGGACAAGATTCCCGCGGTGGTGCGCCAGGTCTCCGACCAGCTCGCCATGGAGATGACCATCGTCGAGAACCTGCTGCGCGAGGACGTCAATGCCATGGACACCGCGCACGCTTTCCAGCGGCTGTCACAGGAGTTCAAGCTGACGCAGGAGGAAATCGCCGTGCGCACTGGCAAGGACCGCGCTTCGGTGGCCAACTTCCTGCGCCTGCTGAAGCTGCCGCTGGAAGTGCAGAAGTTGCTGCGCGACGACAAGATCAGCTTTGGTCACGCCAAGGTGCTGCTGTCGCTGCCTGCACATTCGCCCGCGGTGGTGGTGGATGTGGCGCGGCAGGCGGTGAATCTCTCGGTGCGGCAGACGGAGAAACTGGTGGAAGAGGCCATGCGTCCGGGCCGCCCGAAGAGCGAGAAGAAGGAGCGCGAGGTGGACGCCAACGTCCGCGAGGCCGAGCAGCAATTGCAGCGTGCTCTCGGCGTGCGCGTCACCATCAACGACCACAACGGCCAGGGCCGCATCGTGCTGGAGTACACCTCGCTGGAGGACTTCGACCGCGTCGTCGCGGCGCTCAGCGAAGGGTGACGGTTGCGCCTCAGAACCTGTGCGTTTTTGCTGGCGGGGCCCAAATTCCGTCTTAATTTGATAGAGAATTCCTGTCCGCGCTCTGCTAGAATTTCCTCCTCCCAAGTCAAGTCAGGACTTCCGCAGCGAGGAAAAAATGCGCGCTCTCAAGCCCGATTGGAACGGCGGCCTTCTGGCGGCGGTGCTCGCGTGTGCCATAGGCGCGGCCGGGCAAACCGAGACGGCGAAGCTTACCGACATCAGCAGTGGGATCAGTCGTGCAATGCCCCACAGTGTCAGCGATGGCCCTGCGCCAGCGGTGAGCGGCGTCGCCACCGCGCCCGCCCCCAATAACTCCAACGACGTGGTGGACGCACCCGACACTCGCGATTCCCGCGATACCGCCGCTGCGCCAGACGCTCCTACCTCCGGCAACGCGCTGGTGAAAACGTCACAGCCCGAAACCCGTGCCTCCGAGCGCTTCCAGTGGAAGCCGGCACTGGGCCAAGCCGTGCTCTATACCGCGGTGATGGACGGCTGGCGCTTTTCCCACGAACCCGGCACCCGTGATGCCACCGGCTACGGGCCGTGGTTCAACGACTGGATACACTCCATCGGCGAAACCCGCGGTTGGGACGACGGCGATGGCTGGCACGCCAGCTACGTCGGGCATCCATTCGAGGGCGCCATCTTCGGGTTCATCCAGCAGCAGAACGATCCTCTCTATCGCAAGGTGGAATGGGGCGACGGCCGCGTGTATTGGATGAGCCGCCTGCGCGCGCTGGCTTTTTCCGCCATCATGAGCACGCAGTGGACGCTGGGGCCGGTGAGCGAGGCCTCGCTCGGCAACGTCCAACTGCACGCCTCCCCGGGCTTCATCGACCTGGTGAACACCCCGCTGTTGGGAATTGGGGAGATGATGGGCGAGGACATGATCGACCGTTACTTCCTGACCCACGTGGAGAACCACACGGCCAATCCCTGGTTGATCATGGTGACCCGCAGCCTGGGCAATCCCACGCGCTCGTTTGCGAACATGATGGCATTCAAGCAGCCCTGGCATCGGGAGAACCGTCCCGGCCTGTTTGGCGAATACCGCGCTGAGCGCAAGCAACTGGTGCGGGAGTACAAGGATGGCGAGATCAGCGCACCCTACGGTCCGCATACCGCCGCCGAGCGCGCGCTACTTAACAAGGATGTAGAGAACGTTAAGCCGCTGGCGGCCCCCATCGAGCTGAATGCCTACTCGCTATACGAAAGCTTTCTGGGAGGAGGCAGTTGCATTGGAGCGGGCGGATCGGGCGCCGCCAGGGTCAATCCCGCCTTCCAGATTGTGGCGGAGGTGAACGGCTGCCTGGTCATCAACATGCCGAAAAACCAGAGCGGAGACTCGACCATGTTCGGCGTCGGCCCGCGCTGGACGCCGATGGCCACGCACCGCTTCTCGCCGTTTGCCGAGCTGATCTTCGGCGGTCGCAGGATCACGCACGAAATCCAGGATCCGGTGAAGAGGAAAACGCTCATCGACGAATGGGCGAAAAACGAGATCCCGCACTTTCCCATGCGCAGCGCCTATGAGGTCGAATACCAG
Organism: Acidobacteriota bacterium; assembly: GCA_031296115.1. Lineage (GTDB taxonomy): Bacteria > Acidobacteriota > Terriglobia > Terriglobales > Acidobacteriaceae > Bog-257. The sequence continues at coordinate 84,513 of JARLGI010000119.1, forward strand.
GCACTGGGTTTTGCCATGACCGCGAGCGCAGGATTCGACGCCGTCTTCGGACGCGCCTGGGCGTGGCGCGTGCTGGATGTCGGATATTCGCACTCCTGGTTGCCGGCGGTCGATCCCATCAACGCGTCGCAAGGCGTGCAGATCCGTTCGGGCCTGGTGCTGCGCATCGGCACCTGGTGAGCCGCACCCACGGCGTTCAATTTCGTCACAGGCGTATCGTTATCGATGCAGGAACAATGGCCGCAAAGAAGTCCAAGGTCGCTTCCTATCGTCATCCCCACGTGCCCACGATTGCCTGCTTCAACCGCGCCAAGACCCCGCTGGGCGTGGATTTCGACCACCTGATCGCCGCCCTGCAAAAGTACGTGGACGAGCACTTCGCGCCCATCTGGGGGACGCCCGCCAGGCTGGTGAAGTCCACCGGCTTTCTGAAAGGCAAGTGGGCGCTGGGGTTTCTCGACGACGCCGATGAAGCCGGCACGGAAGGCTTCCATGATGTGACTCCCGAGGGCCTGCCGTTCGCCAAAATTTTTGTGCGCAGCACGCTCAAGCTCGGCGACAAGGTCAGCGTGACCGCGTCCCATGAAATCGCCGAGATGCTGGTCGACCCCGCCGCCAACCTCTACTCCTCCGGCCCCAGGAAGAACCACCTCTACGATTACGAAGTGTCCGACCCGGTCGAGGAGTTGTGGTTCCCGGTCAACGGCATCCCCATGGTGGACTTCGTGTACCCGGAGTACTTCGAGGTCTTTCACAAGCCGGGCTCCATGCGCTTCGACCACATGGGCGCGCTCAAGCGGCCGTTCGAAATCGCCAAGAACGGATACCAGAGCTTCTGGGTGAATGGAAAAGAGAAAACCGTCTGGGGATGCCTGAAAAAGAAGCGCAAGTTCTTGACGGAGGACCGCCGCGGCCACCGCAGCACCGAGCGCCGCAAGCCCGCCAGGAAGGCGTCCGCCTCCCACTGGGGCGCGCTACTACGAACGTAGAACACCGGACGTTCGATGACGGACAGACAGGCGCCGGTCTGCTTTTTAGGATTGGGTCAGACGTTCGGATAATCCGTGGAGCCACCCTTTATTCCTGTCATCTCCTTGTCAGGTCTCCACGGCTTATTTCTTCCGCCCGGGGACGCAGCACCTCGTCCCTGGGTTTTGCTGAAACAATCCTCCGCGCACACTCGCGGTCGTTAGCGCAGAGTGGCCCTCCGTTCCGGTATGCTATTCCCTCCTGTGCAATACACTCGCATTTGAGATTCGGAGGGTCATGACTGCTGCCGCCCAGCTCCGCGCTCGTCGCGCCGAACCGCCCGCCAGGTTTCGCTGGCTGCGCATTCTCGGACTCACCATGCTGTGGGTCGTCGTCGCCCTGCTGACGCTCTGGGCGGTGGCGGCGTTGTACATCGACTTCCGCGTGCCCGCGCTGCGCATTCCGGTGACCGTGCTGTACGTGCTCGTGGTCCTCGCCATCCTGGTGATGGTGAAGCGCCGCCTCCTGGCCGCAGTGCTCTGCGTGGCGGCATTCTGCGTGGTGGTGACGTGGTGGTTCAGCCTGAAACCGTCGAACGAGGGCAACTGGCAGGCCGACACCGACCGCGTGGCCTGGGCGGAGGTCAACGGCGACCTCGTCGCAATTCACAACTTGCGCAACTGTGACTACGTCACCACGAAGCAATACAGCAATTGCTGGAGCGACCGCACCTTCCATCTCTCGCAACTGCGTTACGCCGACCTGTTCTTCACCACCTGGGGCCCGAAGTACATCGGCCATCCCATCCTCAGCTTCCAGTTCGGCGACAACGACCACATCGCGTTCTCCATTGAGGCGCGCTACAAAGTCGGGCAGGACTACTCGGCGGTGCTCGGCTTCTTCCGCCAGTACGAGCTCATCTTCCTCGCCGCCGACGAGCGCGACGTCATCCGCCTGCGCACCAACTACCGCAAGGACGAGCAGGTCTTCCTGTACCGCACCACGGTCTCGGCGGAGCGCGCCCGCGCCATCTTCTTTATCTACATCAATTACCTCAACCAGCTGCGCGACCATCCCGAGTGGTACAACGCGCTGACGCGCAACTGCACCACCACGCTCGACACCCAGATCGCCGCCGACATGAAGAACCCCCAGCCCTGGAACTATCAGCTCTTGCTGAACGGCACGCTGGATGAGCTGCTCTACAAACGCGGACGCCTGGCCACCGGCGGACTGTCGTTTCCCGAGTTGAAGCAGCGCGAGCACATCAACGCCGCCGCCCAGGCCGCCAACCAGTCGCCTGATTTCTCCGCGCTAATCCGCGTCGGCCGGGTGGGGTTCTGAGCCGCAGGCTGCCCAGTGTAGTGGCCTCCCGGCTCAGTTGGACAGCTTTTCCAGCACTCCCGTTTTCCACTCGTTCATCAATACCAAGGTCACATCCGATTGGTTCGCCCGCGCGGCCCACAAGCTGCAGCGTCCCAGCCGGGTGGTCCACCCTTCCCCCGGCACTCTATCAGAACATGAGGTGCCCCACCCTTCTCGCCCGCATCTGGCGAGAGGGTAGGCACCTGCCTTTTCCAATGCGGGTCCCCTCAGCGGCTAAAGCCCAGCCTTACACAGCGGCTCTGCGCACGGCTGAAGCCGCGCCCTTTCGAATCTGACGCTTGTACCACAATGTAGTACATCCTACAATGTGGTATATCAACGCGCGGAGTACGGCCCTATCCCAAGAGAGCTAACTGCTAGTTGCTAATTGCCAGGCGCCAATTGCTGCCCGCCGGTTTCCGGCGCCGGCGGCGGGGTGACGCGCTGCATGATCTCCTGGGCGAGAGCGAGGTAAGCCTCGGTGCCGCGGGCGTGGGGATCGTAGAGCAGCGCCGGCTGCCCGTGGCTCGGCGCCTCGGCCAGGCGGATGTTGCGCGGGATCGCGGTCTGGCACATCAGGTTGCCGAAGAAGCTGCGTAGCTCGGCGGCGACGGACTGCGCCAGGTTGGTCCGCTCGTCGAACATGGTGAGCACCACGCCCTCGACCGCCAGGCCGCGGTTCAACTGTACCCGGATGCGCTCGATGGTGTCGAGCAGCTCGGTCACGCCTTCGAGCGCGAAGTATTCGGCCTGCATGGGGATGATGACGGTATCGGCGGCCACCAGAGCATTCAGCGTCAGCAGGTCCAGGGCTGGCGGGCAGTCGATGACGATGAATTCGAAGCGCGGCCGCAGCGGGCCTAGCGCGTCGCGCAGCCGGTACTCGCGGCGATCCATGGTAACCAGCTCGATGTTGGCGCCCAGCAGGTTCTTCTGCGACGGTAGGGCGCTAAGGTTGGCGAGCGCGGTCGGTTGCAGCGCCTGCTCGGCCGGAACCTCGCCCAAAATGACCTGGTAAATGCTGGCGCGCTCGGGATCGCGGCCGAATCCCACGCCGCTGGAGGCGTTGGACTGCGGATCGCAATCGACGAGCAGCGTCGTCGCGCCATTGTGGGCAAACGATGCCGCCAAGTTGATGGCGGTCGTGGTTTTGCCGACTCCGCCCTTCTGATTGGTGATCGCGATGACTCGAGCCATGGGGTAGTGCGGGGATTTCCCGACTCTAAGCAGGGTAGTCTCGTGTGGGCCGTCGGGCAACTGTTCCAAGGGAAAGGCGGCCGATATTCCGGAGGAAAAACTGTGCAAGAACCGGAGAGGTCGGCGGAAGCTGCTGATTCGCCGAGCGTCGGTAGCCTGGGGAGTTGTGCGTAACTGCGTGGAGCCCCTTATCGAGAGCCAATGTTCCACGTGGAACATCTCAGCCTGCCCCTTGCGCGAAGCGATTCCTGCGGGGCGTGACAGGACACGCGCCAGAGCGAAGAGCAAAGGCACAGATGGCATATGTTCCACGTGGAACATTCCAGATAAGCGAGCCACTTAGGGGGTGGCGCTTCCCCTGTCTTCCCGTACCGGAACTTTATCCGGGATGGGCACTTGGAACGGGTTTTTGGCCAACCGCCTATGGCCTCCAGACTTCAGGAAGTCGCCATTCCTTCCTGGCGCGTTACATATCCAGCTATTCGGCCGAAGCGGAACTTGTTCGGACTCCCGGCTTAGGGCTGCAGCTCGTTCGAGACTCCATCCGGCATCGGATCCTTTGCGCCGCCCGAGTCCTCTTGCGCCCAGACCCGCGCCAGCCGATCCAGCTCCTCGAACACCTTGACGATGTCTTTCATTCGCTCCGTAATGCCATAGGTGACGGCTGGGGGAATCGTCGGCTCATAGTGGCGGTACACGAAGCCGCGCGATTCCAGCAGTCGCAGGCGATCGCTCAGCATGCGCGCCGAGATGCCACTGACCTTGCGGCGCAGTTCGCCAAAGCGGGTTGGGCCCTCATTCCCGAGGATCCAAAGGATATGGAGCGTCCAGGAACCTGCCAGCACCGGCAAAAGCTGCTGGACGGCACAGGGACTTGGTGTTGCTGAGCTTCCTGACAAGTTATTTATTCCTCACTCAGTTATTATTACATAACCTAGCACTCTTTACAACTAATTATTTTTAGTAATCAATATGCATTTTCAGCATCTACTCTCCACAGAGGAGCTTTCGATTATGTCTACCAATGCCAGTTCCGTTTCGTTTCCGATTTCCCGCCGCGTCTCAGCCGCCGAGAGCGCGCCGTCCGGCGCCCGGACCGGCGCCCTCGTTCTCGGCGGACGCCTGTTGTTCGCCTTCATCTTCATATTTGCCGGCCTGAATCACTTTGCGCCGCGGACCATTGCCTTCGCCGCCTCGCAGGGAGTGCCCCTGGCGTCGCTGGCGGTGCCGCTTTCCGGGGTGCTGTCCATCGCCGGAGGCCTCAGCATTCTGTTGGGCTACCGCGCCCGGCTGGGGGCGTGGCTCCTGGTGGTGTTCCTGATCGCGGTCACGCCGATGCACAAGTTCTGGGGCCTCGTCGACCCCGTGATGGCGCAGATGGAGATGGTGATGTTCCTGAAGAACCTGTCGATGCTGGGCGGCGCGCTGCTGATTACCCAGTTCGGCGCCGGCCCGTGGAGCCTCGACGCGCGGCGCGCGGCGTAACGCCTGTTGAATCCAAGCAAGACCGGCTTCCACCACTACAAGCGCGGCCTACCGTTTCAACGGTTCTTGCGACCACGAATTAATCGCTGGAGCGGGTGTAGGGCGTGTGGTACGCTGTGCCCATTATGGCGATCGTAACCGTGAGGGCCTTCCGCTGCGATAATTGCGGTTTCACCTGGCTGCCTCAGCGAGCGGGGAAGAAACTGCCCGAGCGGTGTCCCAGCCGCAAGTGCCGGACCCGGCAATGGAACATCAAGGTCAGCCGCAAGAAGAAATAGGCGAGACCTTCCGCCAGCGTCCATTTGCCGCAACCTGTCTAGGCGCGTTGTCCGGAGACAACCACGCGGGCCATGCTCTGCGGAACATTCTCCGGAGCGCTCCACTTCCAACCAGAGCCCAATGCCTGGTGCGCTGTAGGTAGTTGCGCGGAGCCGACCAGCAGACACAGTTTTCCGCCGGGCGCTACGAGCCCAGCCGCGACGGGCAACACCTCCTCGAAGCGCTCGACCGCACGCAGCGTGACGACCTCCGCCGTCTTGCCCCATTGCTCAGCACGTCCGCAAAACACCGCAGCGCGGTCGAGGTTCAGGGTGCGCACCGTCTCGCGCAGGAAGGTCGCCTTCTTCGGCTGCGATTCAATCAGCGTCAAATCAATCTCTGGCGCATAGAGCTTGATGGGAATGCCGGGGAAGCCGGCGCCGGAGCCGAGGTCGGCCAGGGTTGCCGGAGTGCTGGACGAGCCCTCCAGGAGTACCCGCGCCGCGAACAGCGACTCGCCGAAGTGGCGCACGACGATTTGCTCCGGCTCGCGCACCGCCGTCAGATTCATGCGAGCGTTCCACCGCAACAGCAGGTCGAGATAGCGCTGCAATTGTTTCAGCACGGACGGCGACACCGCGCCCGGTTGGGTGAAGGTTTGTAGCAGCTCGGCAATGCGTGCAGTGTCCATCGTCGAACCAACGCCGACATCCAGGCCGATTTCCTTCGGATGTCGCTCTGCTACATAATACGGAAGACGGAAGCTCAGGATGATGACATCAATAAAGACCTTTGACGGAGTTACGCTGCACGGGTTTCCCGCGCGCATCGAGCTGGAGTGGCCGTTCCATCCTTCCGCGGGCGGAAGCGACTGGTACGTGCTGCACGGCACGCTGCGTCTGGCCGATGGCGGTCCGCTGCACGCCGACCTCGCGCTCAACCTGGCGCAGACCATCCGCGAGACACTGCCCGCACTGGACAGCGATCTCACGCTGTGGCTGGCCATCAACACTGCGCGCAAGGAGCTCGACGAAAAACAGTTGGAGCTGCTGAAGACGGGGAAGCGCCAACCGGTGCCGGTCAACAGCCGCTGCTACAGCATCCGCCACAAGCACTACCGCTTCTGGAACGCCACTCCGCAACAGGTGGAAGAGTTTGTGGCGCGCAAGGTTTTCTGGCTGAGCGGCAACGAGCGCAAGCCGGTGCTGATCAGCGATCCGTGCGATGCGCAGTACCTGGGTGCCCCGGACCCGAACATGGTGGACAAGCTGGTGGCGGCGGCCAACGATTTGGCGGCGCGCGGCATGATTGAGTTTGCCGGCGATTACGCCCGCGCTACGGATGGCCTACTGGCACAAGCGCAGAGTTTCCATGCCGCGAAAGACCGTGCGCTGGAAGAGCTCCACACCAAGCATGCGTTCGAGCGGGCGTAGGGCCGGCCTTGCTTCATCATTCTGCTACGACGGGGTGCTGCGCTTCGCTGGCGTGAGAAACCAGCTCGAAGTAGAGTTGCTGCGGCAGACGGGTGTTCCAGTGGCCTGTCACCTTCGCATAGCCCACCAATCCGAAGAAGAGAACGGCGATGCCCGCAGCCATGCTCCAGGCGGGAACGGCCCGACGGCGCGGCGCGGCGAGCACTAGGGCATCTTTCGCCGGACAGGCGGCGACACACTCCAGGCATCCGGTGCACTCGGCAGAACGAATCTGCACCAGCTTGTCCACCGGCAGCGCGGCGGGACAGGCCTTAGCGCACTTGGCGCAATCGATGCATGCCGGCTCTACGCGCCGGATGCGCAGCGGGCTGGCCAGCGCCGCTAGTCCCATTAGCGCACCGTAGGGACACAGGTAGCGGCACCAGAGGTTCTGCACAAAGATGGAAGCGATGATAAGTCCAAGGATCACGAACGCCGCTGTCTCGCCAAGGTAGCGGAAGAAATTCAGCATGCGCACGTCGACGATGAGGCCGTAAGGCGCGCTGAGGAACGCGGCGATGGCGGGCGCCGACATCGTGGCTACCGCGTACCCAAAAAACGCCAGCAGCAGATACTTGATCCCACGCAGTGGGACATCGAGCCAGCGCGGCAGGATAAAATTGCGGCGGAAGGTGCAGCGGCCCAGCTTCCACAGCCACTCCGACAACGTACCCACCGGACAGAGCCATCCGCAGAAAGCTTTGCGGAAGAGCAGCGACATCAGCAGGAACGCGGTGATGAGAAACAGGCCAGCGAGATCGATGGCCGGCCATTGCCGGGTGAGCGCTACATACTTCAGCTGCATGAGGCCGGCGATGGGCAGCCAGCCTTCGATACCGGCGGGACGCTCGACGGCACGCGTATGTCCTGCGGTTTCCGCCCAGCGCACCCAGAAGTAGAACTGCACCCCAATCCAGACATTCAGCGCCAGGAACGCGAGCTGTACGCCGAGGCGAAGTTGCTGGGAGTAGTCCCGATCCGTGCGGCAGACCAGCCTCTTGCGAGCAGGCCGTTGGACGCTCGCGGAAGTTCCCGTGTCCGGAAGCTGAAGCTCGAGTTTAGGTTGCGCCGCCATATTCTGCGATTTCGCCTGTATTTTTAGGGTACGAAACGACATCACACCCGACTATGACTTACGTCACACGAAGGGGTTCATTGTGAACGGGTATTTCGGGCAGACGAGGTAAGTGTCTTGGCAGCGGGTGAGGGGAACATCGCCAGAATTTGCCTGTCAGGCAAACCGACCGAGGACGGCAGGTGGGCTGATTTTTGGCTTTCCGCGACTGGCGCTGCCGGTATAGAGTCTTACGCACGCAGTTAGCCGGGTATGGATCCGGCCTTTCATGGTTTTACTCGCCGGGTTGCGGCAAACACTTAGCGGAACTGGTAAGGGTCCATATTCTCCAGCCGAGACTGAAGGCCGGCACCACTTGCCGGTGGGATTCAGCGCTCAGAAAGGCAATCCATATGAACGAATTGGTGCAAGTTGTGCAGCAGAAGACCGGCCTGTCGCCGGAGATGGCGCAAAAGGTGGTCGATACTGTGGTCGGCTATATCAAAGGGAAGTTGCCGGGACCGATGGCAGCCGGCCTCGATAGCCTGCTCGGCGGGGGCGAAGGCGCAGCCGCGGCAGGCGGGGAAGCCGAAGGGGGTGGCCTTATGGATAAGGCCAAATCCATGATGGGCGGCCTGGACGGAATGATGGGCAACAAGGAAGAGTAGGATCGAAAACGTGACGGCCGGGCAGGCCAAGCATGAACGACATACAAACAAAGGAGAACACTATGAAATTGCGAAATGTAGCAATGCGGGTTGCAGCGGTTGTTTTGGGGCTGTTGATGCTGGCGGGTCTCGCGGTCGCGCAGAGTGGCGGCTCAATGGGGCAATCCAGTCCGGACAAAATGTCGTCGATGTCGCAAGCCAAGGACTTGATTGACATTAACTCCGCCTCGAAGGCGCAGTTATCGTCGCTGCCGGGGATTGGCGACAAGTACTCGGACAAGATTATCGCCGGCCGGCCGTACGCCAATAAGAGCCAGCTGGTGTCGAAGAAGATCATTCCGGAGTCCGTCTACAGCAAGATTTCCCCAATGATTATCGCTAAGCAGAAGTAGCGACGGGCGCAGGTCAGACATTGTGGGAGTCTTACGCAGTGGGCGTAAGGCTCCTCTTTTCTTGCCGTGCTAGGGCGATGGGAGGACGGCCTGCCGGGCGCTCTCCTGCTGGCGGGCCTGGATCTCGATGTAAACGTTGATGAGGGAGACGGCGGCGGGCGTGACGCCGGGAATGCGGCTGGCCTGTCCCAGAGTGCGGGGGCGGACGCGCACCAGCTTCTCATTCATCTCGCGCGACAGGCCGCTGACCTTCGCATAGTCGAACCAGTCGGGAATCGCCCGCTGTTCGGAGCGCTTCAGGCGCTCAATGGCCTTGGTCTGCTGGTCGAGATAGCCGGCGTACTTGACCTCAGTCTCAACCGATTTCAGCTCGTTGCGGACGGCAGTTGTCGGTTGCCAGTTGTCCGGGGTCAGTATCTCGTCCCGTTGGAAGAACGCCGGCATCAGCCGTGCCAGCAGCGGCGCGAGCTGCTCAATTTGCACCTCAGGACGCTTCAGGAGTTGCGCCAGGGTCAGGCCGAGGGCGCTAGAAGTTTGCAGTTTCGCGTTTCGAGTTTCGAGTTGGGGAACAGCAGGTCCCTCGACTGCGCTCCCTGCGGTCGCTCCGCTCGGGATGACAGCGTCGAAAGGTGTCTCAGTTTGCGCGGATGAAACTGGAAACTCGCAACTCGCAACAGGTTCTTCACTGACAACTGGCAACCGGCAACCGGCAACTTCCTGCAGCATATCGCCGTTCACGCGCGTCTTCTCCAGCAGCTCGCGCATGGCCTTCAGGCGTTCCTGCTTGGCCAGGTACTCGACCCAGTCGGCGTCCTTGATCAGCCCGACGCGGCGTCCGTGCGGGGTGAGGCGGCGGTCGGCATTGTCGATGCGCAGATGCAGGCGGAACTCGGCGCGCGAGGTGAACATGCGGTACGGCTCGTTCGTCCCCTTGCTGATGAGGTCGTCGATCAGGATGGCCGTGTACGCCTCGGAGCGGTCGAGAATGAGCGGTGCCTCGCCCTTGATCTTTAGCGCGGCGTTGATTCCCGCCATGATGCCCTGGCAAGCGGCTTCCTCGTAGCCGCTGGTGCCGTTGATCTGCCCGGCGAGGTAGAGGCGCGCAATCTTCTTGGTCTCCAGTGTGCGCTCCAGCTCGGTGGGGTCGATGGAGTCGTACTCGATGGCGTAGCCGGGGCGCAGCATCTCCGCGTTCTCGAGGCCGGGAATGGACTTGATGATCGCCAACTGCACGTCAATGGGCAACGAGGTGCTCATGCCGTTGACATAGATCTCGTGGGTGTTCAGGCCTTCCGGCTCGAGAAAGAGCTGGTGGGTTTCCTTGTCGGGAAACTTGACGATTTTGTCCTCGATCGACGGACAGTAGCGCGGACCGATGGACTGGATTTGCCCGCTGTACATGGGCGAGCGATGTACGTTCTCGCGGATGATCCGGTGGGTTTCCGGCGTGGTGAACGCGATGTAACACGGAACTTGCTTGTCGTGGTGCGCAACGCGCCTGGTGCGGAAGCTGAACGGGGTGGGGTCGTCGTCGCCGGGCTGTACCGTGAACTTTGACCAGTCGATGCTGCGACCGTCAAGCCGCGGCGGGGTGCCGGTCTTCAGGCGGCAGCCGCGCAGGCCGAGGTTCTTCAGCGCTTCGCCCAGCAGAACAGCGTTGGGTTCGCCGCTGCGTCCGGCGGGGTATTGCTGCTCACCGCAGTGGATGAGGCCGTTGAGGAATGTTCCGGTGGTGATGATGACCGCCTGCGCGCCCACGGCGCGGCCGTCGCGCAGCTTGACACCAGTTGCCAGTTGTCGGTTGTCGGTTGTCGGTTCGTTCTGATAGCTGTCTTCGTTGACAACCGACAACCGACCACTGACAACTACGTCCACCACTTCCGCCTGTTTGATGTGCAGGTTGGGCTCGGACTCCAGTATCTCGCGCATCTTTACGCGGTACTGCTGCTTGTCGCACTGCGCGCGGGGTGACCAGACCGCTGGCCCACGCGAGGTGTTCAACAGCCGAAACTGGATGCCGACCGCATCGGTGACCTCGCCCATGATGCCGCCCAGCGCGTCCACCTCGCGGACGAGATGGCCCTTGGCGATGCCGCCGACGGCGGGGTTACACGACATCTGCGCGATGAGGTCGACGTTAAGGGTGTAGAGCGCGGTCTTCAGGCCCATGCGCGCGGCGGCCATGGCGGCCTCGCATCCGGCATGTCCGGCGCCGACCACCACGACGTCATAGGTTTCGGTGAATTGCGACAAAACGGATAACCCCACGGGCCGCAGCCAGCCCTAGTCCTCTTAATTCTAGCGGAGGACGCGCCCGGCTTGTGAGGTGCCGCGCCCCTCCCGTATAGTAGTTGCACTTTCCGGACCAAATTTTTCCGTGGGGTAGATCATGGAGTTGCAAGCTTTTCTAACCGCGCTCGAAGAGCGCATCGCCCGCTACGATCTGTTGTGCCACCCGTACTACCAGGCGTGGAGCGCCGGCCAGCTTACCCGCGAGGACCTGCGGGAGTATGCCAGCGATTACTACCACCACGTCGCCGCGTTTCCGGCCTACCTGAGCGCGTTGCACTCGCGGCTGGACGATGGCGAGCTGCGGCGCGCCGTGCTGGGCAATTTGTGCGACGAGGAGATCCAGGGGCGTCCGCACAGCGAATTGTGGCTGGATTTCGCCGAGGGTATGGGCGCCGATCGCGACCAAGTGCGGCAGCGGGTACCGCTGCCCCAGCTGCGTGAGCTGATTGCTGAGTTCCGCCGAGTGGCCCGCGAAGGTGCGACCCCCGAGGCGCTGGCGGCGTTTTACGCCTACGAATCACAGGTACCGCGGATCGCCAAGACCAAGGCCGACGGTTTGGCCCGGCACTACGGCGCGGATGCCAGGACCTGCGGCTACTTCGAGCTGCACCAGTTCGCCGACGTGGAACATTCGCAGGTGTGGCGCGATCTGCTGTCGGCGGAGATAGCTGCGAATCCGGAGCAAGCCTCGGCGGCGTTGGACGCCGCGGAAAAGGGAGCGCAAGCCTTGTGGAAGGCGCTCGACGGGATGGAAGCGCGGCGGAGCCGGCGGAGTGGAAACTCTCGACGCTAGAAGTACGAGCAGTGGCGCAGCGAAAGGCGGTATCTCCGTTGAGCCGACCAAGGACCGTGTTATCCCGGAAAGCGATCTGCGGAACCGGCGGCAAGATTGGGTCCGCACCGCCATAGCGGGATCCTTTATCCTCATGCTCTGGTAGTGATTGTTTTTGCGTGCGCCGCTGCGGTGTCCTGGCCGGCGCACTGGAACCAGACCAAAGAGCTTCTACAGATCATACTTTTGCCGCTTACGGGCTTGCTTGGGTCCGCCGTGGGCTTTTACTTCGGTGCCCGCGATTCCGGAGCGCAGGCTCGCAATAACGACCAAGACGGCCAAGGCGACGGGACCTGAGGGGCAGAGCTTCTCGCGCGTAATCGCACCCAATACCGTCACTCCGCCGCGGATGTAGCCGGTGAGCGGCTGTACTTCCTTCAACGAAACCACCTTCGACGTGCGATCGACGGAAAGTTTCACCAGCGCTTTGTAATCCAGCTCATGGTTGCCGGCGCCAAACACGCTAAAATAGAAGCTTAGCTGCAACCCGCCTATTTGCGCTGTCGCAGCAGGAGAGCATGTACGAAGTTACTGTCGAAGACACTTTTTCCGCGGGACACTACCTGCGCGACTACAAGGGCAAGTGCGAGAAGCCGCACGGGCACAACTACCGCGTGCGCGTTACATTGAGCGGCGAGGAACTGGACAAGGCCGGCATGCTGCTGGATTTCAAGGACCTGAAGGACGTTTTGCGGCCGGTGATGGGCTATCTGGACCACCAGATGATGAACGAACTGAAGCCGTTCACCACCGTCAACCCGTCGGCGGAGAACCTGGCCAAGTACTTTTATGACGAAACCAACTCTCGCCTGAAGCAAAAAACCAACGGGCGCGTGCGGGTGAAGGACGTCACCATCTGGGAGACGGATACGACGACGGCGCGGTACAGCGAGTAGGCGCCGGACATGTTGTCGCTCGGGGGCTAAAGCCCCTTGATCTTAGTTTTGGGCTGCTTACGGCACGGCTGAAGCCGTGCCCCTTCAAAACAGCTCAGGGTGAGGTCGTCACAATAAGTCCAGTCATGCAGATCATCGAAATCTACAGGTCGCTGCAAGGTGAGTCGTCCTATGCCGGGCTGCCGTGCGTCTTCGTGCGCCTGGCGGGGTGCAACCTGCGCTGCACCTGGTGCGACAGCGAGTACACTTTCAGCGGCGGCCGGCGCATGACGCTGGAAGAAATCGAGGACGAGGTGCGCCGTCTGTCGCCGGACGGCGGACTGGTCGAGATCACCGGCGGGGAGCCACTCTTGCAGGAGGGTGAGTGTGTTCCGCTGATGGACCGCCTGCTGGCATCCGGCTACGCCGTATTGCTGGAGACCAGCGGCGAGCGGCCGCTGGAGAGTGTTCCGTCGCAAGTGGTGAAGATCGTGGATGTGAAGTGTCCGGACTCGGGCGAGCCTGATACCTTCAACATGGAAAACCTGAAGGCGCTGACACCGCGCGACGAGGTGAAGTTCGTCATCGCCAGCCGCCGCGACTATGAGTTTGCCCGGGAATTCGTCCGGGAGCACAACCTGGGTTCGCGGGTCGCATCGGTAATTCTCTCTCCAGCGTTTCGCAAGGATGCCGCCGGCAGCCGGGATGCCTCCCATTGCCTGGTGGATCCGCGGGAGCTTGCCGAATGGATGCTGGCCGACGGGCTGCAAGCGAGACTAGGATTGCAGATTCACAAATTCATCTGGGAGCCATCGCTGAAGGGTGTATGAACAGCCGGGCACAAGTGGTGGTGCTGCTGAGCGGAGGCATGGACTCGGTGGTCTGCGCCGCGCTTGCGCTGCGCGATTTCGGCGCAGAAGCGACGGCCGCGCTGCACCTCAGCTATGGGCAACGCACCGAGGCCCGCGAGCAGGCCGCCTTCCAGGCCATCTGCGAGCGGCTGGGCATCCGCAACCGCCTCAGCGTCCGCACGCCGTTCTTCCGCGCGATTGGTGGCTCGGCGCTGACCGACACCGGGATTGCCGTGCCCGAAGCTGGCCCACAGATCGGCGCCGAGATACCTGTCACCTATGTTCCCTTTCGTAACGCACATTTTCTGGCGGCTGCGGTGAGTTGGGCCGAAGTGCTGGGGGCGGAGCGCATCTATATCGGAGCGGTGGAGCAGGACAGCTCCGGCTATCCCGACTGCCGGCCCGAGTTCTACGAGGCTTTTAACGAGGCGATACGCACGGGAACCAAAGAGGGCCGAATTCGCATAGAAACACCGCTCATTGCCATGCGAAAAGCCGGGATTGTGACGCTTGGCCTTGAATTAGGCGCGCCCTTCCATTTAACGTGGTCATGCTACAGGCAGGAGGACCAGGCTTGTGGCAGCTGCGACAGTTGCGTGTTGCGGCTGCGGGCATTTGAAGCGGCGGGCGCGCCCGATCCAATTCCTTACCGGTCGCCGGCTGCCGCGGTCCAGGGTGGTTCGTAGGTTATTCGCCATTATCGCGCCGGATGCCGTCGCTTTAGCCATCGCACTCATCCATCGGCTCTCGGCGCAGGAGGAAACATGAAGAAACAAACTGTTCTGATCGGTTTGCTCGCACTGTTCTTGGGAATATGCGCCGCGCCGCTATGGGCGCAGACCGGGTCTGTGAGGGGCGTCGCCAAAGACGAAAACGGGAAGCCGATCGAAGGCGCTACGGTCAATATGGTCAACACGGAAAACGGTCGCAAGACCGATCTAAAAACCAATGCCAAGGGCGAGTTCTCCACGATTGGCGTTGCCGCGGGCATGTACACGGTAACCCTTAACAAAGACGGCAAGCAGTTGGTCAAGTTTGACAAGGTGCCCGTCCAGGCGGGAGACGAGCGGGTCATCACCTTTGATCTTGCCAAAGAAAAGGGCGCGGGTCTCAGTGAAGAGCAGCAGAAGAAAATAGCCGAGGTCCAAAAACAGAACGACAAGATCAAGGGTCTGAATGCCACCTTGGCGCAAGCCAAGCAACTGGAAGCGGCCGGCAATTACGACCAGGCGGTCGTGTTGCTGCAGCAGGCGACGCAGGTCGACCCCAGCCAGGACTTGGTCTGGGCTTACCTGGGCGACGCGCAGCGGGGCGCCAAGAAGTACGCCGATGCCGTGCAGACCTACCAGAAGGCGGTTGATCTGAAGCCGAACAATGGGCCGTATCTCAACGGTCTCGCCGATGCGTACGCCAAGTCGGGCCAGACGGACAAGGCCGTACAGACGTATGCTGCAGCGGCAGCCGCCGACCCGGCCAATGCGGGCACCTATTACTTCAACGAGGGCGCCGTATTTACCAATACCGGCAAGGTAGATGAAGCCATCGCGGCGTTCGATAAAGCGCTGCAGATCGATCCCAAACGCGCCGACGCCTACTATTGGAAGGGCGTCAACCTCATGGGCAAGGCCACCACCAAGGGCGACAAGATGGTCGCGCCCGAGGGTACCGCCGAAGCCTTTAATAAGTATCTTGAACTGCAGCCGACGGGGCAATATGCCGATCCTGCCAAGCAGATGCTCGCCTCCATCGGGGCCACGGTGGAGACCACCTTTGGTAAGCCCAAGTCGTCGAGCACCACCAAGAAGAAGCCTTAGGCCAACTCTCCTTGCGCGAGGGCGGCCCTGTGCCGCCCTTTGCTTTTTCCGGAAACCTCTTGGCCGGTATCCGGAGTTTCACGGAATACCCGTCGCCAGTTAGAATCCCGTCAAGCCATGGTCGAGACTGCGATTGCAAAACCTGCGCTTCTTTCGTTTGCTGACGCGCGACGCGTTGTCGAAGAGTACGCGACCACGCTCACGGCTACCGAGCCTGAGCTCATGTTGCTGCTCGATGGTTTGGGTCTAGTGCTCGCAGAAGAGCTGCGCGCCGACCGCGACTTCCCTCCGTTCCCGCGCTCGACTCGCGACGGCTTTGCTGTAAGCGCGGCCGATACCGCGAAAATACCTTCGCGCTTGCGATGCGTGGCCGAGATTAAAGCAGGAGCTTCCGCGGAGGACAGCGTCATCACTCTGAAGCCGGGCGAAGCGGCGGAGATCATGACCGGGGCCCCGGTACCTGCCGGTGCGGATGCGGTCGTCATGGTGGAATACACCAAACGCCGGGCAGATGTCGTGACCGTCGAGCGCTCCGTGAAGCCAGGGGAGAACGTTGTCGCCGCCGGGTCCGAAGCGCGCCAAGGTGCGGTGATGGTGGCGCGGGGAACGCGCATTACCCATTCGACCGTGGCGATCGCCGCGGCCGTCGGACGCGCGGAAATCGCAGCTTATCGCCGGCCACGGGTAGCCATTCTCGCCACCGGGGACGAAGTGGTGGATATCAATTTCCCTCCCGGCCCAAACGAGATTCGCAACTCGAACAGCTATTCCCTTGCCGCCCAGGTCTATGCCGCGGGTGGGGAGCCGATGATCCTGCCGGTTGCGGCGGACGATGCCGATGATCTGGCGCTTCTGATCGGCAAAGGACTGGCCGCCGATCTATTGCTCATCACTGGCGGCGTTTCGATGGGGAAGCATGACCTCGTCGAACAAGTCCTGGCCTCGCTGGGGGCGCGGTTCCGGTTTACCGGCGTGAGCATTCAGCCCGGTAAGCCGGTCGTGTTTGGCGAAGCTGTGCTCCGCGGGGAGACCACGCCATTCTTCGGCCTTCCGGGGAACCCGGTCTCCACCATGGTCACATTTCAGCTCTTCGCACAGCCTGTGTTGGACGCTCTGTCGGGCGCGAAGCCCCAGCCGCTTCCTTTTGCGCAGGCCGCTTTGAAGGCGCCTATCCAAACCAGGACTGGGCTGACTCGCTTTCTGCCGGGGCATTTGGGTGGCACGCACGAGCGGCCTGAAGTTGAACTGGTCCGCTGGCTGGGCTCGGGAGACCTGATGGCCGTTTCGCAGGCGAACTGCTACATTGTGGTACCTCCTGAGCGTGAGCACTTCGCGGCCGGCGAGGCCGTGACCGTTTTGTTGTTCTGAAGCTTTGCTATGCCCAAATCGAAGAACAAGCCAAAGCAGCTCTCGCACTACGACGAAGCAGGCCGCGCGACCATGGTTGATGTCTCCGCCAAACGGCCGACCATCCGGGAAGCCGAGGCGCGCGCCTTCGTCGTCATGAGCCGCAAGGTGGTTCGCGCTCTGCCGCAGAATCCCAAGGGCGACCCGCTGGAAGTTGCTCGCGTGGCCGGCATGATGGCGGCCAAGCGCACCTCGGAACTGATTCCCATGTGCCATCCCATCGCTCTCACCAAGGTGGAAGTTACGACGGAAGTGAAGAAGGGCGGAGTTGCTATCCGTTCGCTGGCCCGCACCACGGCGGTCACCGGCGTCGAGATGGAAGCCCTGGTGGCGGCGTCCGTGGCCGCCCTCACGGTATATGACATGTGCAAGGCGTTGGACAAGAGCATCGAGATTCGCGAGATCGTCCTGGTTCGTAAGTCGGGCGGGAAAAGCGGCGACTACCAGCGCGCGCAATCCAAGTCCGTGTAACCTTTGATCATGAGAACCGCTGCTGTGCTGACCGTCAGTGATTCTTCCGCGCGGGGCGAACGCGACGACCGCTCTGGGCCAGCCACCGCCGAGCTGCTGCGCCAGAACGGCTACAACGTCGTCCAAACGGAGATTGTTGCCGACGATCAACCCGCCATCGAATCAGCCCTCGTCCGTTTGAGCGAACAGGCACAATTGATCGTCACCACGGGAGGGACCGGCATCGCCCCGCGCGATGTAACGCCCGAGGCAACGCGTGCGGTTTGCTGCAAGCTTATCGATGGCATTCCTCAGAAGATGCGCGCTGAAGGGCTGGCGAACACTCCGTTTGCCATACTCAGCCGCGGGGTGTGCGGCGTGCGCGGGCGGTCGCTCATTCTGAACCTCCCGGGCAGCCCAACCGGCGCTTCGGAGTCGCTGCTGGCGGTCCTCGAGATCCTGCCCCATGCACTGGACTTGCTGGCCGGCAAGACCGGTCATGACAACATGACACCGTTGTCCAAAGGCTAACCGCAACCAGCTTGTCCGCCTGAGTACAATAGCTCTCTTGCTGTAAACCAGACCCAGTCGAGGAAACTTGGATCCTCTTACGCATTTTCTGACCGGCGGTTGTATAGGACGCGCAGGTTTCAATCGCAAGAGCGCGTTGGCCACGCTGACCATGGTGCTGGCCGCCGAAGCCGCCGACATCGACGTGCTGTGGGAGTTCAAAGGCTCGATCGCCGCCTTGCAGCACCATCGCGGTATCACACATAGCTTCGTGGGAGTGCCGTTTGTTGCCGCGGCGGTCCTGGCGCTGGTGTATGTCATCCACCGGCTGCGGTCACGACGGCGCCCGCCGCCGAAACTACCGGTGCGATGGGGCTATCTGTATTTTCTGGCAGTAGTGGCGGCGCTCAGCCATCTTCTGCTGGACTACAGCACTGCCTATGGCATTCGACTGTTCGAGCCCTTCAACTATCGCTGGTACTCCTGGGACCTGGTTTTCATCGTGGATCCATTAATTTGGGTTGTGCTGATTGCCGGGCTCACATTGCCCGCGCTGTTCGGGCTTATCAACCAGGAGATCGGCGCGCGCAGCCAGGGGCCGCGCGGTCGCCCTGGCGCAATCGTCGCCCTGGCGTGCTACTTGCTGGTCCTGGGTTTCCGCGATTTCGAGCACCGCCGGGCGGTCAATGCCATGGACGCGTTCCTGTACCACAATGCGGCGCCCCAGCGGCTCGCCGCTTATCCCTACATGGTCAATCCCTTCCACTGGCACGGGGTGGTGGAAACCGCCGACTTCTTTGAGACCGTGCCCGTTGACTCTCTGGCGCCCGAGGTGAAGTCGGAGTTGCAAGGCCGCATGTTCTACAAACCCGAGGAAACCGACGCCAGCCGCGCGGCCAAGGCGTCCTACCTTGGCCGCGTGTATCTCGACTGGGCCGTATTTCCCTATGTGCAGGTGGAGAAGTTCAGCGGCGGTTATCTCGCTAATTTTCAAGACCTTCGCTACACCTTTCCTGACCAGCGCGGACGTACGCCGTTGGAGGGCTATGTCGTGCTCAGTGCGGACCTGCGTGTGCTGGACGAAGGCATGGCCAGCAGCAAGTCGCCAACGGTGGAGAGTCTGGAGCGGGCAGGGCGGTAGTCCGAATTTTTAGCTCGGCGCAACAAGTTTGTCGCATCAAGCAAATCCCTCCTTGACGTGAGCGCTCGCAGCGTACAGAATCGAGAAACATTTCCTGTTCTGAGGTGATCATGCTGGCATATTTGTTTATAGTCATCGCGGTGGCTGTGCATCTGCGCTTTTTGCCGCTGCCCTTCAGCTTTGCGCCCGTCGCTGCCGCGCTGCTGTACTTCGGCGCTCGCATGCCGCGCAAGCAGATGTGGATTCCGGTCGTCCTGCTGGCCGCCTCCGACGTCTACCTCACGCGCGTCACCTACGGCTACCCGCTCACCGCCGACCATTTTGTTACCTGGGCGTGGTATGCCGCCATGTTGGTTCTTGGCGGTTCGCTGATTAAGGGCTTCTCGGCGGTGCGCATCGGCGCAGCCTCGCTGACCGCGTCCGTTTCGTTCTTTCTTATCAGCAACTTCTGTGTGTGGATGGTATGGCGCGACATGTATCCCAAGACCTTCAACGGCTTGATGACGTGCTACGTCGCCGGCCTGCCGTTCTTCCGCAGCACGGTGGCGTCGGACCTGCTGTTCAGCACCGCGTTCTTTGGAATCGGCTACCTCGTTAGCCGCGAACGAGGTACCAGCGCGGTGATTGCCAGATAGCCGCGCCATCTTCAGACCGGCATGTCATTGGATTGGACCGAAGGCGCCTTACGCCTGGGCCTCCGTTGTTACGAGACCGGTGCCTTCTTCGAAGCTCACGAACACTGGGAGTCGGTCTGGCTCCACGCCGAGGAACCAGAAAAGACCTTCCTGCAAGGGCTGATTCAGCTAACAGCCGCTCTTCATCATTTTCAGCGCAGTAACGTTGCGGGAACTCTCTCGCTGCTGCGAGCGGCATTGCGTCGGCTGGAGCAGTATCCCGAGGTGTTCGCCGGCATCGAGGTTGCGCCGCTGCGCGACGAAATCTGTGCATGGATCGACGCGCTTGAGGCCGTACCGCCGTCTCACCCACCGGCGGTACCACACATCCGCGTTACAACCGAGACGACCATTCTTTAGCCCAGGGCGATGCTTCTAAGGCTATTGCTCCGCATCCCCAAGCTGGTTTCTATTCCTTGAGGATCGCAGCTTGCGCACGCGCCAGACCCACCAGCTCAGCAGCGCGACCGCTGCAACGATCGCGATGGCGTATCGCCAGTGGTGATGCACCACTCCGCCGAGGAAACCCACGATTCCCGGTCCGAAGCGAATCACCAGAAATGACAGAATCACGAAGCGCAGAAAGCGGCCGGCGAAGATGGCGCCCAGGAAGTGGCTGAAGCGCATTTCGGCCACTCCGGCGGAGAGCACGAACAGCTTGAACGGCGTCGGCGGCGGCAGCATGGACGGCAGCATGATGGCCAGAAATTCGTGGCGTTCGAACGAGGCCCGAATCTTGTTGAAGCGCGCCTCGCCGATGCGCTTGACCAGCAGCACCTCGCCGCCCTTGTATCCGATGACGTAGATGACGATGCTGCCCAGCGCCGAACCAGCTGCGCCCATCCCGCTGTAAAGAAACAGCCTTTGCGGATTGGCCCACACGTATCCGGCGACAATGGGGTCGAGCGGCATGCCCAGGAAAGCCGCGTCCACGAAGGCGAATCCCAGCACGCCCCAGATGCCCAGCGGCTTCAGCACCGCCAGGATCGCGAGACTCCACTTGTTGAGAAGGTGTTTCAAAACAGTTGTCGGTAGTCAGTTGCCAGTTGTCGGTCTTTTGATTCTACGCGAATGCCTATCTACCACGGAGACCACGGAGTTCACGGACTTTGAAAGGAACAACAAGCTCAACATTCTCTGTGACCTCTGTGTCTCCGTGGTGAAAAGCCTTTCACCCTATAATTGCGAATATGTCGGCCAAAGATGTGCCGCGCCAGGTTGACACGCTGCGCGACCAGATCCGCTACCACGAGCACCGCTACTACGTGCTCGACGATCCGGAGATTAAAGATGCCGAGTTCGACCGCCTGATGAACGAGCTGAAGGCGCTCGAAGCCCAGCACCCGGAGCTGATCACGCCCGATTCGCCGACCCAGCGCGTGGGCGGCAAGCCGCGCGAAGGCTTCGTCAAGGTGCGCCATTCGACGGCCATGCTCTCGCTCGATAACGCTTACAACGAAGAAGAACTGCGAGATTGGGAGCGCCGGGTACATGAATTGAGCGGCGAATCCAAGGTGGATTACGTCTGCGAACTCAAGCTCGACGGGATGTCGCTGGCGCTGCGCTTCGACGGCGGCAAGCTCGCGCTTGGCATCACACGCGGCGGCGGCGCAATTGGCGAAGACGTAACGCCCAACGTGCGCACCGTGCGCAGCGTGCCGTTGACGATTCCGGCAAAGACGCTGGCGAAAGCCGGTCTGCCACCCGACTTCGAAGTGCGCGGCGAGCTGCTGATGCCGCTGGCCGCCTTTCAGCGGATGAACGACGAGCGTGAGCAACAAGGGTTGCCGAAGTTCGCCAACCCGCGCAACGCCACCGCGGGAACGGTCCGCGTACTGGAGCCGAACGTCACGGCATCGCGGCGATTGGACTTCTTCTCCTACGCCATATTCGCCGACGGCCGCACCATCTTCGAACTTCACTCGGAAACGCTGAAGGCGCTACAGACCGCAGGATTCAAGGTGAATCCCAACCATCGCCTGGTGCATAGCCGCGATGAGGTGTGGGGGTTCATCAACGAGTGGGAAGCTAAGCGCGACAATCTACCGTACGAGATTGACGGCATCGTGATTAAGGTCGATCGCATTGCGCTCCAGCGGGAATTGGGCTTCACCGGCAAGGCGCCGCGCTGGGCGATTGCCTACAAGTTCGCCGCGCGCTCCGGCGTCACTCAGATCGAGGACATCCTGGTGCAAGTCGGGCGGACGGGAAAGCTGACGCCGGTCGCCGCGCTGAAGCCGGTGTTCATCGGCGGGACCACGGTGAGCCGCGCCACCCTGCACAACATGGACGAGATCGATCGCCTGGGCGTACGCATCGGCGATTGGGTTTCGGTGGAACGGGGCGGCGACGTCATCCCCAAAGTTGTGAAGGCGCTGGAAGACAAACCGCGTGGCACCAGGCGCTTTCACATGCCCGAGCGCTGTCCGGTCTGCGGCGGTCACGTTGTCCGCGCCGAGGGCGAGGCCGATCACCGCTGCATCAACGTGAACTGCCCGGCCAAGCTGCGCGAGAGCATCCGCCACTTCGCATCGCGCGGGGTAATGAACATCGAGGGCATGGGCGACGCGCTGGTCGAGCAGTTGGTCGAGGCCGGCATGGTGAAGAACGTCGCCGATATTTATGCCCTGGATCAAGAGAAGCTGCTGAAGCTGGAGCGCATGGGCAAGAAGTCGGCGGATAACATCCTGTCTGAGATCAAGAACTCCAAGACGCTGCCGCTGGAGCGAGTAATCTACGGCCTTGGTATCCGGATGGTTGGCGAACGAACGGCACAGTTCCTGGCCGAGCACTTCGGTTCGATGGGCGCGCTGATGAAGGCCAGCGAAGAAGAGCTGCAAGAGGTCAATGAGATCGGGCCGCGAGTATCGGAGAGCATCCGCGAGTTTTTTGACGAGCCGAAAAATGTAGCGCTGGTCGAGCGGTTGCGTCAGGCTGGACTGGCGTTTAAGGGCCAAAAGAAACAGCGCGCGACGACGCTTGCGGGCAAGACTTTTGTTCTGACCGGTACGCTGGAGCGCCACACCCGCGACGAAGCGAAGAAGCTCATCGAAGATGCGGGCGGAAAAGTTTCAGGCTCGGTGAGCAAGAAGACGGATTATGTTGTTGCCGGAGCCGAAGCAGGCTCGAAGCTGGACAAAGCGCGCGAGCTGGGCGTCGTCATCATTTGCGAAAAAAAGATGGAAGAGCTGGTGAAGGGCTGAACAAGCTGCGGGGAAAAGTCTTTTGTGGTGTCACCCTGAGCGAGCGGCCGTTTTTGCCGCGAGTCGAAGGGCCCCTATCCCGGCCCTAAGTTCATAGATCCGATAGGGGTCCTTCGACTCCTCGCTGCGCTCGTTGCTCAGGATGACAGACTAGTGGACGTCTGCACCGGCTAGAACTTTTCCTTCAGCCGCCGGTAGGTGGTTTCCAGCAATTCCGGCAGGACGCGGGCCTCGCCGATGACGGTCATAAAGTTGGAGTCGGCCACCCAGCGCGGCAGCACGTGCATGTGAATGTGCCCCGCGACGCCCGCTCCGGCAGCCTTGCCGACATTCATGCCGAGATTCACTCCGTCAGGGCAATAGACTTCCATCAACACGGCCACCAGACGTTGCGAGAGTTCCATCATCTCGGTTGCGGCCGTGGAAGGCAGGCTCTGCAAGCGATCCAGGTGGGCGTACGGCACGACCATGGCATGCCCGGAGGTATACGGATAGGCGTTGAGAATGATGAAGTTATGCTCGCCGCGATGGACGATGAGTGCGTGCTGGTCGTCCTCGCTACGCTGTAATTCACAGAAAATGCAGACTGGCGCTTTGCCGGCTGAGGTGATGTAGGTGTAGCGCCAGGGGGTCCAAAGGTAATCCATGGTACAGGCAGGGTACCAAACCGCTGGTGCAATCCCAACAGCCGCTCGACGTCGTCACAAGCCAGCGTGATTCAGGTCACTTGACAGTCAGGTAAAAATCGAGGAAACCCTGTAAAATCAGCGTGAATCCCCGCCTTGGACGTTTGACACTGCTCCGCAGCGGTTGTTATAGTCGAAGTGTTCCTTGGAAGCGGAGCCCTCTTTCTCGGATCCGGCCGCTGGGTTGTCCAGACCCGCTGTGCGCGGGACAAGCACACCTGCAGGTTCAAGCCAGCAGTCCGTCTTTACATCTCAGGCTCCTGGCGCGTTCTCAACGGCGCGTGAGTGTGCACACGCAACCCATGGCTTTCGACGATAACCACAGCGACTCCCCGACCACCCAAACCCAGGAATCCGGCGCCCCTGAGCAGCCATCCGCTGACCAAGCTTCTGATTCCGTTCCCGTCACTTATCCTGCCGAGACGGCCCCTGCGGCCGCGCCCCGGTCCGAAAAAGAACCCAGCATGGAAGATTTCGCAACCGCCCTCGAGACATTCGAACAAGAACAAGCCCAAACCGAAGCTGCCCTGAATGAGGAGCAGATCATAACCGGCACGGTACTGAAGGTTACGCCCCAGTACGTGGTCGTGGACATTGGCTACAAGTCAGAGGGCGTAGTCCCGCTGGCGGAGCTACAGGACCACGAGGGCAACGTCACCGTCCAGCGCGGCGACGAGATCGCCGTGATGCGCGAGCCCGGCCACACCGAAGAGGGCTACATCCACCTCTCCCACGAGAAGGCGCAGCGCCTGAAAGCCTGGGACGACATCGAGAAGGCCTTTAACAACAAGGCGTCGGTCAAGGCACGGGTCATCGATCGCATCAAGGGCGGACTGACGGTGGATATCATGGGCGCTCGCGCCTTTCTGCCGGGTTCACAGGTGGACCTAAGGCCGGTCCGCAATCTGGATGGGCTGAAGGGCCACGAGATCGAAGTTCGCATCATCAAGCTCAACAAGAAGCGCGGGAATATCGTAGCCTCGCGCAAGCAGCTGCTGGAAGAGGAGCAGTCGGAAAAGCGCGGCAAGACCATTGAGCACATGCACGAAGACGCCATCATGACCGGCACGGTGAAGAACCTGACCGACTACGGCGCCTTTGTCGATCTAGGCGGCATAGACGGTCTGCTGCACATCACGGACATGTCCTGGGGCCGCCTGACCCACCCCCGCGACCTAGTGCAGGTTGGCGACCAGATCCAGGTGAAGGTACTGAAATTTGACCGCGAGAAACAGCGGGTCTCGCTGGGATTCAAGCAGCTTACGCCGGATCCTTGGCTGGACGCTTCCGAGCGCTACCCAATCGGGGCGCATGTCAAGGGACGAGTGATCAGCGTGACCGACTACGGCGCGTTCATCGAGTTGGAACAGGGCATCGAGGGCCTGGTGCACGTCAGCGAGATGACGTGGTCGAAGCGCATGAAGCATCCCTCCAAGCTGGTCAATGTTGCCGACCAGGTGGAAGCGGTTGTGCTCAACGTGAATCCCACCGAACGGCGCATCAGCCTCGGCCTGAAACAACTGGAGTCCAATCCCTGGGAAAGCTTGCATGAGAAGTTCCCAGTCGGCGCAGTGGTGGAAGGCAAAGTTCGCAATCTTACCGATTTCGGCGCATTCATCGAGATCGAAGACGGCATTGACGGTCTGGTGCACGTCAGCAATCTGAGTTGGACGAAGCGGGTGAAGCACCCGTCGGAGGTCCTGAAGAAGGGCGACAAGGTGAAGGCGATTGTGCTTGCCATTGAGCCCGACCAGCGCCGCCTATCGCTGGGGGTGAAACAGCTGCAACCTGATGTTTGGGACACCTTCTTCGAGCAGCACCGCGTGGGCGATGTGATTCACGGGAAGGTATTGCGGATGGCCAGCTTCGGCGCATTTGTCGAAATCGCCGATGGGGTTGAAGGCCTGTGCCACAACTCGGAAGCGGTGGACGCGCACGGGGCGCCCATCAAGCTGGAGCCGGGTTCCGAGCACGAATTCAAAGTCATCAAGATGAATCCGGCGGAAAAGAAAGTCGGACTCAGCATTCGCGCCGTGGGCGCAGAGGCCACGCGCTCCGATGTCGAGGCGTACAAGGCGCCCGCGACGTCAAGTTCCTCGGCGGCCACGATTGGCGAGTTCATGTCGTGGAAGCGCGCCAGTAACGAAAACAACTAGTCCCTAACCAGGGAATGCAGAAGGCCGCCCGGTGGCGGCCTTTCTATTTTTTCAAGATGCGCCCGATCTTGCGTGGGGCGCCGGACTCCGCTATTTGTCTGTCTTGTCCGCGGGCGCGGGCTTGGTCACATCAATCCGCAGATTGATGTTCGGTTTTTCCCGGTCGTCGAACTGGCTCAGGACCTTGGTATCGCTCTTCCTGCCATTACGCTGTGCGTACACTTCGTAATCCACGTTGGGGGAAAGCTCCGGGAAGCGAAACGTGCCGTTTTCTTCGGCAATGAAGGTTTTCACGGCCAGTGTCTTGGTGTTCTTGAGATAAACCACGGCATTGGACACGGGCTGGTCGCTCTTGTCCAGGACGGTCCCCGTCAGCAGGCGGGAGGTCACGCGTGTGCTCTTCCGGCCAGCGCTGGAACCGGAGGAGGTGTTTCCGCCGATAGGTACTTGAAATTGCCACGCTGCGCAGTTCAGGGCAAGCAGTAATATCGAGGCGCCTAAAGCCCACTTCATAACGCTCCTAATATTGGAGATTCTACTTGTTTAGATGTACGCTGACGTCTTTCCGTTCATTATCGTCGATGTGGACTTGGGTCTGCGGTTTGAGCTGGCCTTTGGGCGTCTTCACCTCGGCTTCGATGATGTAGTCGTCACTTCCCACGGGGACGCGCTGGGCGAATTCGCCATGACGGTCGGACACCAGCTCCCATTTCGCTTTCTTATCAGCCGCGCGTCGAATCTTGATGGGAACTCCCGCTACGGGGTGATTGTCAGGCCCCCAGACCGTCCCGTAGATCAGCGCATAGTCGTTCTTGGAAGCCTGTGAAGAGGCTTGGGAGAGGATGGGTCTCGCTGCGGCGCGGAGAGCAAACGCTGACAGCGTGAACAGGCCGACGCAGCCGAGACACAAGGCGAAGCCTCTGACAAGGCCACGACACCGGCTGCTCGTCATACTTACTCCTCCTCCTCCTTGTCCTCTTCGTCGTCTTCCTCCTCCTCGACCTTTGTCAGTTCGAGCGGCTCGACGCCGACTACTTCAAAATCGGTTCCGCACTCCGGACAGGAAACGACTTCACCCTCATCGACCTCATCCTCTTCAATGTCGAGGTCGCCTTCGCATTCGGGACAAATAACCACGATGATTGCCCTCCGTCTTTCCGGAATCTATTGGACTGCGTTAACAGAATATTGCCTCTGCCATTTATATTTAGAGGCTCCGGGCGGCAGCGTCAAGTCATGGACGCGAAAGCATACCAGAGGTTTCGTGAGTATCTCATGTACATCCTAAAGCCCTCCCGATTTGAAATCGCGATTTTGATGTTAGCGGCCGCCTGCACGATACCTTTATTTTCGCAGCAGCTTCCCGGCGTTCCAGTTCCGACACCAGATCCGCAGATCGCCGCGGCCCTGCGCGATGTCTCTGCCGCAAACATCGAACGCACCATTACAAAGCTGGTCAGCTTCGGCACCCGCTCCACCCTCTCGTCCGACATGCCGGCCTCGAGTGGTAAGGGCACCACCGCGGCGGCGGAGTGGATTAAGAGCGAATTGGAACGCTACTCCAGGGAGTGTGGCGGCTGTCTTGAGGTCAAGGCCGACGAATTCATCCAGGAGCCCGGCCCGCGCATTCCCAAGCCAACGAAGATCACGAATGTTTACGCGATTCTGCACGGCACCGATCCAGCCAACGCCGGGCGCATCGTGCTGGTGAGCGGCCACTACGATTCGCGCAACAGCGATAACAACGACGCCATTGCGCCCGCGCCTGGCGCCAATGATGACGGCAGCGGCACTGCCGTCAGCCTGGAATGTGCTCGCGTGCTGAGCAAGCATCATTTTCTGGCGACCATCATCTTCCTCACCGTGGCGGGCGAGGAGCAGGGGCTGAACGGCAGCGCGCACTTCGCCAAAATGGCCAAGGCGCAGGGCTGGAACATCGAGGCCGTATTGAGCAACGACATCGTTGGCGGCGACCGCACTCCCGGAGATACCAACCAGGACCCGCACGTGGTGCGCGTTTTCTCCGAGGGCATTCCGGCCACCGCCGATGAGAAGCAGCTCAAAACCATCCGCGCTCTCGGTGGCGAGAACGACGGCGTCTCACGCCAGCTTGCACGCTATATCGCGTCGGTCGCGCAGGAATATTTCTCGCCAGCGGCCTTCCATCCGCTTGTCGTCTCCCGGCGCGACCGCTATCTGCGCGGCGGCGACCATTTCTCCTTTAACGAGCAGGGTTACGCGGCCGTTCGCTTGACGGAATATCGCGAGAATTACAACCATCAGCACCAGAACGTGCGTACCGAGAACGGCATCGAATATGGGGACTTACCGAAGTTTGTGAATTACGACTATACGGCAAACGTTGCGCGGCTGAATGCGGCCACGCTGGCCTCACTGGCTTCCGCTCCTGCGCCGCCCGCCAATGTGCGGCTGTTGACGAAAGAACTGCAAAACGATTCAACTCTAGTGTGGGAGCCATCGCCCGGCGGACTTGCCACCGCCTACGAAGTGCTGTGGCGTGACACCACCGCCTCAGATTGGCAACACGTTCAAGCGGTTGACAATGTCACCAAGGCGACAGTCCCGGTATCGAAGGACAACGTAGTCTTTGCCGTGCGGGCTCTGGACGCGAAAGGCCATCGCAGCCTGTCCATCGTGCCCGTGCCCGAGCGGTAAAGTTGATAAGGAACGGAGCAAGTCATGCCACGCGGCAGGTCCATGTCGTTGAGTTTCCCCCCGTTCACCCCGGCGGTGAAGCAGTTGCTCATTGCCAACGGAGCGGTGTTCCTGCTGTTCACCCTGCTTGGCGCGTTCGGCGCGACCTCGTTCTTTGCCGACTGGATGTACGTTCACCTCGGCCTGGAAGGCTACGCCGTCGTCCACGGCGAGATCTGGCAGCTTGTGACCTATGCCTTCCTGCATGCCGGCCTGATGCACATCCTGTTCAACCTGCTGGCCCTGTGGATGTTCGGCGCACAGCTGGAAATGGACTGGGGTTACAGCCTGTTCATGCAGTTCTACTTCTTCTGCGTGATCGGCGCGGCGCTGGTCACGGTCGCGGTATCGTTCACCGGACTGCTGGGTGTTTCGCCGCACACGCTCACCGTCGGCGCCTCCGGCGGCATCTACGGACTGCTGCTGGCCTTCGGCATTCTGCACGGCGAGTCCGAGATCATGCTCTTCCCCCTGCCGTTCCTCATCAAGGCCAAGTATTTCGTGATGGGCATCATCGCCCTGGCGCTCTACGGAGCGCTGGCCTCCTCGCACGGCGGCGGACAATCCATCGCCTACATGGCCCACCTAGGCGGCGCGTTGTTTGGCTATATCTGGCTGAAGTTCGTACCCCGCCGCGGTTTCGGCTTCCTGGCCTCCGAGCGCGCCTTCGGACTGCGCAACTCGTATTACCGCTGGAAGCGCAAGCGCGCGGCACGCAAGTTCGAGGTCTACATGCGGAAGCATGATCGCGGCGACTACCGCCACGACGACTACTTCGACGAGCACGGCAACTTCCGCGACCCCAGCACGCGTGACAAGAAGGATGGCGATTCACGAGGGCCTTGGGTGAACTGAGCGAGTATCGTGAGTAATGACCGTGTACAGTAGCCTTAGTGAGGACATGGGCGCAAAGAGACTCTCAACATCTCGATTACTGTTTATCGGCGCATTTTTGATGGCGGCGGTTGCCGCTTTTGCTGCGGAACCCGGCAGCGCCATTGTGCCCTGCTCTGCCACCTTGGCCATCCCCGGCGACGAGGTCGTTGCCCGCCTTATGACGCGGAACGGCGAGCGAGCGACCAAGTTACTGCACGTCGATTCCATCCGGCATTACAACCTGGACTACACCGGCTTCCCCTCCTCGCTCCATGCTCAAATGGAGGTGAAGGTGGCCTACACCACTCCTGGCAACAAGAATTTCACTGTGATTTCGGAGTCGGGATCCAGCGTCATTCGCAACCGGGTTTTTCATAAGCTGCTCGAGTCGGAGCAGGAAGCCTCTTCCGATGCGGCCAACCGCAGCGCGGTTATGCTCAGTACGGCAAACTACCGCTTCTCGCTGCTTGGGTGCCAGGACGGCGACGGCCGTGCGCTGTATGTCATGCGGGTCGAGCCGTTGCGCAGCACCAAGTTCCTTTACCGGGGAACCATACTGGTCGACTCGCAGGACTTTGCCGTCACCCAGATCGATGCTGAACCGGCGAAGAAACCCTCATTCTGGACCACGCGCTCGCAGATCCATCATCAGTACCAGAAAATTGGAGAGTTTTACCTGCCGGTGCTGAACAAGACCGTTACCGACGTAAGGTTAGGCGGCAAGGCTGTACTGACCATCCAGTATCTGGACTACACGTTCCCAGCCCAGGTGGCAGCCGTTGTGCCGGTGCGGCGAGCTCCGGTCCTGCTGGGGGCGCTTACTCCCGATGGTCTTTGGCTGCCCTTCTTTGCTCTGCTTCGCCGAACCAGCCCAGTCGCAGTTTTTCGGCCGGGATGCCCGACAGGTAAGGCTTGATGTCCAGAATGGGCGTCCCGTTGAGCATGTCGAGTCCCTTGACGCGGAGATTGCGGCCATCGCGCCCCAAGACCTCGACGACCGTCAGGCCAATGGGATTCGGACGCCGCGGCGAGCGGGTGGCGAAGACGCCGTGAGGGCGATCGTCCGTCGGAGGAACTCCCAGCAGTTCGCAGCCCTCGGCGCGATCGAACACCCAGATGACGAACAGGTGTGAGAAGCCTTCCACATCCTGCAAACCCGCCTCAAACTCGGGAACGATCTCTATCGTTCCTTCGGCCTCGTGCCTGGCCCCGGGGCCTTTCGGAATCTGCTTCGTTTCGGTGTAGGGCGCACGCACAAAGCCGATCGGTTTCATGGTGAACATGGGCAACTCCACTCTCGAGATCTCGAGAGGGCGCTATGACCAACTTAACATTTCCCCCTGCGCTGGCGAGCGGTAAGTAGAGGCAATCACCTTACTCAGAAGAGCGTCAGTCGGCGGCAACGAAAGGAACGGAGCAAAGCTCCTGGATCGCTTAGCTCTCGAAGACCTTCTCCATGTTCTCGTAGACGATGGGAATCGTGCACACCTCAGGAAGTTTAAGCCAGTAGCGATGAACTTCAGGATCGGCCTGGGCCTCGGCGATCATCTGGGGCGAGACCCAGTAGCGAACATGGACGAAGCGGTCGGGTCGGGCAGCGTCACGGTGGAGAGAGTCACGGCAATAGCCCTTGGCGTGCATCATCGTGTAGAGCTCGCGCAGCAGTTCCAGCAGCTCGGTTTCCTTACCGGGGAACGCTTCCAGAATCGCCATCGACATAACTTCGTTAGCCATGAATGCTGCCTTTCCCGCCAGCGAAGCGGCTCATCGGCCCGCCGCAATCAGCCGCATGAAGTTGGTCGCGCCAGCGGAAATTATCGTTCCCGCGATCAAACCAAAGATATCGCCTGGGTGCAGAACGTTCCTGCGCACCAGTTCCTGCTCGGCGAAATCAGCCATCTGCGCTGCCGACAAATTGCCAGGACAACGCAACGGTGTCACGCCCCACAGCAAGTTCATACGGTTACACACCGCCTCGAATTGCGTAAAGGCGTAAATTTCTGACGCCGGCCGGTACTTGGAAAGCATGCGCGCGGTTGTGGCCGTCTCGGTGAACACCGCGATGGCGCGAATGTTAAGGTCGCGCGCCGCGTGCGCCATCGCCTCGCAAATGGTCTCGGCAATAGATAGATTTCCAGCCGTGCGATGCGCGGGCTGCAAGGGCTTGAAAGGATGCGCTTCCGCTTCCGTCACAATGCGCGCCATCATTTGCACCGTTTCTTTCGGAAACTTGCCCACGGCGCTCTCGCCCGAGAGCATGACCGCGTCCGTGCCGTCGAAGATGGCGTTGGCGACATCACTGGCCTCAGCCCGCGTCGGGCGCGGGTTTTCGGTCATCGACTCCAGCATCTGCGTGGCCGTGATTACCGGCTTGCGAACTTCCATGGCGCGGCGGATGACACGCTTCTGGATGAGCGGCACCTTTTCCGGCGGAAGCTCGACGCCCAGGTCGCCGCGCGCCACCATCACACCGTCAGCGGCTTCCAGGATCGCGTTGAGGTTGTCGATGGCTTGCGGCTTCTCCAGTTTGGCAACGACGGGAACCACGCTGCCGTGCTCCGCAATGGCTCGCTTCGCGCGCTCGACATCTTCGGCTGTGCGCACGAACGAAAGCGCCACCGCATCAACCGTGCTGTTCAGTCCGAATTCCAGGTCCTGCGCGTCTTTCTCCGTGAGCGATGGAATGCTGACATTCGTGCCCGGAAGGTTGATGCCCTGATGTTCGCCTAACATTCCGCCGTTGAGGACCTCGCAGACGACATCAGCGCCGTGAACCTCACGCACGACCAGCTCAATCCGCCCGTCGGAAAGCAGAATGCGCTCGCCTGGTTTCACATCCTTCGCGAGGTCCTGATAGGTCGTGGCGATCATTTCCGCTGTGCCCAGCACATCGCGCGCCGTGATGATGAGCGTTTGGCCCTTCGTCAGCGCAATTGGAATGCGGTCCTGCAAGCGCCCCGTGCGGATCTTTGGGCCCTGCAAGTCCTGCAGGACACAGATGGTTCGGCCCAGTTCAGCCGCGACCTTGCGCAGCCGCTGAATGACGATGGCATGTTCCTCGTGCGTGCCGTGCGAGAAGTTCAGCCGAGCAACGTCCATACCGCTCAACATCAGCTCGCGCATCATCGCTTCGCTGTTGCTGGCTGGTCCGATGGTGCAGACAATCTTGGCGCGCCGCGCGGAAGGCAGAGCGGCGGGTTTTGCGAACTGGTGGTCGTGGCTTACTGTCATGGGTTATTGCAACGCCTGCATGCGCTTGGGTTCCGGGCTAAGTTCCGAGTGCGCTCCGAACAGGAAGCGCGGATAGCGAACTGCGTTGAACTCCGCGCCGATCAGCACCACCATCGATACCAGGTAAAGCCACACGAGCAGCGCGATGGCAGTCGCCACCGAACCGTAGATGACGTCGTAGTTCCCGAAGCGCCGCAGATAGACGCCGAACAAGACCGTGGAGACAAACCACATTACGGTTGCCAGCACGGCTCCCGGCAGGACGCGATGCCACGGCTGGGTTCGTGGCACGCCGTGATGGTAGATGAGCGCGATCACCGCGATGCTGGTGAGCGCCGCGATGATCCAGCGCAGCGCCGTCCACAACCCGAGAATGTACGGCCCCAACTCGTGCCCGACGTGGTACATGATCGAGGCCTCGATCTGGTTGCCGAAGACCAGGAGAAAGGAAGCGAAAACCATGGGAAAGCCGGCCAAAATCACCAGCAGGAAGGCAATCATCCGCTCTTGCACCAGCCCCCAGATCTTGGGCATCTGGTAGGCGTTGCGGAAGCCTTCCATCCAGGAAATCATCACGCCCGATCCAGTCCACAACGTGATGGCACCAACCGTGATCAACGACTTGATGCTGGCCGGTGTCGTGCCAATGAAATACTGTAAAACCGCGGTATGCGTACCTTCCGGCAGAATCCGGCCCATGGCGTGACCGATCTCGCGGATGAACGATGCGGTGGTGGGTGATTCGGAGAGAACGGAGGCCACCAGAAGGACAGCGGGGAAAATCGTAAAGATGGCGGAGAACGCCGCTCCTTTGGCGACGGCAAATGCGTCGTGCTCAAAGGCACGCCAGAACGCGGACCGGAGGTGCCGAAAGAAACGCGACATAACAGAAAAAAAGCGGGGACGAGTGAAGTTTACACACCTCAACACAAAGGGGCGACTGGAATCATCGCCCCCTTTTGTTAATGTTAGCCGCAACGCCGCTGGTTGCGAGCGAACGGTGTTGCTACAGAGCCAATTACTCGGCCACCAGCTCTTCGCCTTCGTTCTCGCCTTCGTGGCGAAGCAGTTCCAGCGCGCGCTCGGCTTCCTCGTACGCGGCCGTGACTTCCTCCTGCACCTTGGCAGCGGCCTCCTCCATTTCCTGCGACAACCGGACATTGCGGTAATACTCCATGCCGGTTCCCGCGGGAATGAGACGGCCCACGATGACGTTCTCCTTCAGACCGCGCAGATGATCGACGGAGCCCTGGATCGAGGCTTCCGTCAGCACGCGGGTGGTCTCCTGGAACGAAGCCGCCGAGATGAACGAGTCGGTCGAGAGCGAGGCCTTGGTGATGCCGAGCAGCAGCGGCCGGCCCGTGGCGGGCTTGCCGCCGTTGGCAATCGCCTTCTCGTTCTCTTCGCGGAAGCGGAACTTGTCGATCTGCTGTTCCAGCAGGAACGTCGTGTCGCCCACGTCCTCCACTTTCACCCAGCGCATCATCTGGCGAACGATCACCTCGATGTGCTTGTCGCTGATGTTCACGCCCTGCAAGCGGTAGACTTCCTGGATTTCGTTTACCAGGTAAGACTGCAGTTCCTTCTCGCCCAGCACGGCAAGAATGTCGTGCGGGTTGAGCGGGCCATCCATCAGCGGCTCGCCGGCGCGAATGCGCTCGCCTTCCTGCACGTTGATGTGAACGCCGCGCGGCACCTGGTATTCTTTCTCGGTGCCATTGTCAGCTACGACGTAGATCTTGCGCTGGCCCTTGGCGACATCGCCGAACTTGACCACGCCATCGATCTCGCTGATGACCGCGGTCTCGCGCGGCTTGCGGGCCTCGAACAGTTCCACCACGCGCGGCAGACCGCCGGTGATGTCCTTGGTTTTGGTGGTCTCGCGCGGGATCTTGGCCAGCACGTCGCCCGGAGTTACGGTGTCGCCATCCTGGATCATCAAGTGAGCGCGGGAGGGCATCAGGTAACGCTTGCTGCCCTTCGCACCCTTGATGATGATGGTCGGTTGGCGCTTCTCGTCCGGCGAGTCGATGACCACGTGCCGCGACAGGCCGGTGACTTCGTCCACTTCCTCGTGCAGCGTCAGGCCTTCCTGCAGGTCCTTGAACTGCACCGTCCCACCGATTTCGGTAAGGATCGCGAAGGTGTAAGGATCCCACTCGACCAGCACATCGCCTAGCGAAACCTGCTGACCGTCCTCGACCTTGACCTTGGCGCCGTACACCACTGCGTAGCGCTCCTTCTCACGGCCCTTGTCGTCCACGATGGCGATCGAACCATTGCGGTTCATCACCACCAAGTGACCTTCCTTGGCGCGAACCGTGATCAGGTTGATGAAGCGCATGGCGCCGTTGTTCTTGGCATCCAAACGCGACTGCTCGCTGACCCGCGATGCCGTTCCACCGATGTGGAACGTACGCATCGTCAGCTGCGTTCCCGGCTCGCCGATGGACTGGGCCGCGATGACGCCCGTGGCTTCGCCCAACTCGACCAGACGGCCGGAAGCCAGGTTGCGGCCGTAGCACATGACGCAAACTCCGCGCTTCGACTCGCAGGTGAGCACCGAACGAATCTTGACGCGCTCGATACCTGCGGCCTGCACCGCGCCAGCCAGGTCTTCGGTGATCTCCTGGTTGATGTCGACGATGATGTTGCCTTCGTAGTCCTTGATTTTCTCCAGCGAGACGCGGCCCACGATACGGTCGCGCAACGGCTCGATGATCTCGCCCGACTCCACGATGGAGGTGACGTAGATGCCATCGACCGTGCCGCAATCGTATTCGCTGATGATCACGTCCTGGGCTACGTCCACCAAACGCCGGGTCAGGTAGCCGGAATCCGCCGTCTTGAGCGCGGTATCGGCCAGTCCCTTGCGGGCGCCGTGGGTGGAGATGAAGTACTCCAACACCGTCAGGCCTTCGCGGAAGTTCGCCGTGATCGGGGTCTCGATGATTTCGCCCGAGGGCTTGGCCATCAAGCCACGCATGCCGGAGAGCTGGCGAATCTGCTGCTTCGAGCCGCGAGCGCCGGAGTCAGCCATGACGTAAATGGGATTGATGTCGCCAACTTTGTCGTCTTGCTGCATGGCGCTGAACATCTCGTCCGCCACTTTTTCCGTGATGGCCGACCAGATTTCGACGACTTTGTTGTAGCGTTCGCCGTTGGTGATGGCGCCGTCCAGATACTGCTGTTGCACGGCGATCGCCTGCTTTTCGGCGTCGCGCACCAGACCCTGCTTGCCCGGAGGAATGACCATGTCGTCGATTCCGATCGAGAGGCCCGCCATGGTGGCGTAGTGGAAACCGAGCTGCTTGATGCCGTCCAGCATCCGCACCGTGGTTTCCAGACCGAAGCGCAGGTAGCAGTAGTTCACCAGGTTGCCCACGCCCTTCTTCTTGAGCAAGCCGTTGATGTAGGGCATCTCCGCGGCGCCGCGCTTCAAGTGGTCGTTCATGATGGCGCGGCCCACTGTGGTCGAGATGAACTGCCGCTCAAAGTTGGTGGGCTCGGTGTGGATCACGTCCTGATCGTCATACGCGATGGTCAGATCGATCACGTCGCCCGAGTAACGCAGACGAATCGGGGTCAGCGTTTCCACTTCGCCCCCTTCCTTCGCGAGGATCACTTCGTCGATGTTGGCGAACGCGCGTCCTTCACCTTTTGCGCCCGGCTTGGCTTTGGTCAGGTAGTAAATGCCCAGCACCATGTCCTGCGTGGGCACGGTGATCGGTTGTCCTGACGCCGGCGACAGGATGTTATGCGAAGACAGCATGAGAACGCTGGCTTCGACCTGCGCTTCGGGAGACAACGGAATGTGCACCGCCATCTGATCGCCGTCGAAGTCGGCGTTAAATGCGGTGCAGACCAGCGGGTGAATCTTGATGGCTTTGCCCTCCACCAGCACCGGCTCAAAGGCCTGA
>JARLGI010000120.1 GCA_031296115.1 Acidobacteriota bacterium
ACCTGCGTCATAGCTTGGCGAGCTTCCTCGTTCGGAAAGGGACGGACGTGAAGACGGTGCAGAAGATGCTTCGCCACAGCGACGTCGCTACTACGCTCGGGATATACGCTCACAGCATGAGCGAGGATCGCCTGGCAGCGCAGGATGAAATGCTGACCGCGATGATGACGCCGTCAAACGCCGTGAACTGAGCCACCACAGGTGTGAAATCACAGGTGTGAAATTTTGGGCTGGTCCGCTAAACGATTGAAAGATATGGTGGCCAGGGACGGAATCGAACCGCCGACGCCAGCCTTTTCAGGGCTGCGCTCTACCAGCTGAGCTACCTGGCCACGGGCACGGATGCGCTGTGAGGGGTGCTGCGACCGTTTGAATTATAGCAAGCGATGAGGAAGGTTCGCCATTGGCGAACCTTCAGCACCCCCTTCGTGCCGCAGTTCACCAAGACTTGCCGCTTGCCGTTAGGACGAGTTTTGCTGCGGCAAGGTCCTCCACCGCAAGCCCCAACGACTTGAACACCGTGAACTCCGCCTGCGGTCCTGCCTTAGTCCCAGCGAGCAATTCGCCAAGTTCAGCATAAACGGTTGCGCCCGCTATCAAGATGTCTCCAGACTCGATCATTGCCGCTTCGCGAGAATCTACCACCACCCTGCCCTGCATGGCGGCATCGTCCAACTCGCGGCGTGTTGGGCCTACCGCGCCCACTGCATTGACCAGAACGCCCGGCTTCAGCCACGTTCCTCGTAACACCGGCTGCGGCGAGTCGGTGGCCGTCACGACGACGTCGGCTCCGTGTACGGCGGCCTCAGCCGACGTGGCAGTTGCACCAATTTCCTCGGCGAACGCCTGCGCACGTTGTGAATTGCGGCTCCAAACTCGAACCTCGACGAACTCCCCCACCAATCGAAGCGCGCGAACGTGGGACCGCGCTTGAACTCCGCTGCCCAGGATTGCAAGCACTCTCGATTCCGGCGCGGACAGCAGCTTGGTCGCGACTGCCGATACCGCAGCCGTGCGCAATTCGGTAATCAGGCGACCATCCATCACGGCGAGTGGCTCGCCGGTATCCGAGCGAAACAACATGATCATGGCCTGATGCGTTGGCAAGCCGCGTGCGGCGTTATCAGGGTAGACGTTCACCAGCTTCGCTCCCATCACGTCGCCGTAGACCGCCGGCATGGTGCCCATTCGCCCGTTGTGTTGCTCAATGGAGAGCACGCCCCGCACAGGCTGCTGCACCCGCCCAGCGCTGAAGTCAATCAGTGCCTGCGTCATGGCGGGGATCAGGTCTTCCAACCGTAGCACTCGCTCGACGGCTGCTTCGTCGAAGAAGGGAACGGCAGGCTCATTACTGGCCGATCGGCTCATAGGTGATGCCCTACTGTAAATAACGGAATTGGCCAGCGTCGATAGGATTCCGCGTGGACGTGGCACAATTAAGACATTCATGCTCAAAGTGAAGAAGCTGTCGCCTGCCGCCACGCTCCCAACCGTTGCCCACCCCGGAGAGGACATCGGTTACGATCTTTATTCCGCCGAAGACCGCACAATCGTCGCGCACGGTGCGTCAGGAGTGTGCACCGGGGTCGCCATCGAGTTTGTGCCCACCGCCGGCGGTGTCGTGAAGACGCGGTCGGGAATGGCGAAGAAGCGGCTTATGTGTAATGCGGGCGTGATTGATGCCGGTTATCGCGGCGAGATTATTGTGCTCATGGAAAATCTCGGCGATGAACCATACACGATTCATTGCGGCGACAAAATCGCTCAACTCCTGGAGCACCCGTCCCTTGCCACCGACGTTGTGGAAGGCGAACTCAGCCAAGCCGTCCGCGAAGCGAAAGGATTCGGGTCATCAGGAGATTGAGGTGGGACGTGCCGAATCCACCGCGCCCGGGTGTTTACGCCTCGGATATAATCGCGGGCGATGGAGCGTACGGCAGTTTTCTGCTCGGGCCAAATCCGGGAAGAAAACTCAAACCCGCGGCCCAAGAGGATCTTTGTCTTCGCCGGGGAACCGGAAGACGCTGCTTCTGGGACTTGTGCTAGCGGTCGCGACCATCGCCCTGTATGTCCCCGTCCACTCTTATCCATTCGTCAACTATGACGACGAGCTCTATGTAACTTACAATGACCACGTGAAGGCCGGGCTAACGCTTGAGACCGTCAAGTGGGCGTTCACCAGCTTCGATGCTTCCAATTGGCATCCGCTTACCTGGGTATCGCACGCTGGACTATCAACTTTTCCAGTTGGACGCCGGCGGCTGTTTCTCATGGTCATCTGGGGAGTAGCGGAACGGGCCGACCAACGCCACGTTCCTCTTGCTTGGCGGGCGGCCTGTAGCACGGCGGTCTTGTTGACCCTGTTGGTGGTTGCTCGTGCCTAGCTCGATTACTGGAGCGACAACGTGGACTGTGGACCCACGTGCTCGAGGTCACGGGCAAGAATTGGGTAGCACAAAACAATCTGGGCCATGCCCTGCAGAATCAGGACAGGGAAGACGAGGCTTTGCCGCACCTCCAGGAGGCGGTCGCGATCAACCCGTCCGATGCCGATAGCAACCTCAACATCGGGGCGTACGATCAACAGCACAAGAACATGTCAGCGGCACTCGAGCAATACGAGAAGGTAGTCAGCCTTACTCAGAATAACGCTCGCTTAACCCTGCCCATACGAGACCAGGCGTTCAGAAATATGGGTTACGTTTACCTCTCCCAGGGAGATCACGTCCGCGCGCGCGAGAGTTTCCAGCAGGCAGTAAACTTGAACCCGCAAGACGGAGAGGCGTGGATTGGACTGGGCGTGATGGAACAGGGGCTTGGAGAGTCGAATCGGGCGGTCGACGCCTACAACCACGCATTGCGTATTCAGCCCTTCGATTTAGGGTATCTGCTGCTCTCCCGGGCACCGCAACAAGCAGGACGCGTGGAAGAGGCACCGATAGCGATGAAGAAGGCGCAGTAGTTGTCCCGAAATTTTCAGAAGGCACAGCTGGTTGCCGATCGTCTCCTCGCACAGTGAGCCATGACGCCTCTGCCTTGACGATTCCGCTCGGGCCGCAATACAGTCGGACTATCCGGAGACTCACGCCTTGGACGCCCTCACTGGGAAGACATTTCTTCACTACATAATCGTGCGCAAGCTGGGCGCCGGTGGCATGGGTGTGGTGTATGAGGCTGAAGACACTCGGCTCACGCGTCATGTCGCTGTAAAGTTTCTGTCCAAAGACTTCGAGCAGGATGCCTATGCGCTAGTGCGTTTCCAGCAGGAGGCCCGGGCGGCCTCCGCACTGAACCATCCGAACATCTGCACCATTTACGCCATTGAGGAATGTGAGGGGCAGCACTTCATCGCGATGGAGTTGCTGGAGGGGCAGAGCCTCGGGGAGAAGATCAATGGCCACCCGCTCACCCAGGAAAGAATTCTTGACCTTGGGATCCAGTTGGCCGACGCGCTGGAGGCGGCGCACAGTCGGGGGATTGTCCACCGCGACCTGAAACCCGCCAATATCTTCATTACTTCCCGCGGGCAGGCCAAAATTCTCGATTTCGGGCTGGCTAAGCTGGTTCGCGATCGCCGCGCCGCCCTGGAAACCGTGGCCGCCGATGCTGCAACCGTTGCGTCACTGCAATTGACGTCGCCGGGAACGGCCGTAGGCACCGTCGCATACATGTCTCCCGAGCAGGCTCGCGGGGAGGAGCTTGACGGCCGCAGCGACCTCTTCTCGATGGGTTCGATACTGTATGAAATGGCGACGGGGAAGCTGCCCTTCGATGGCAGCACCTCAGCCGTAATGTTCCAAGGCATTCTAGGCGGCAATCCGCGACCGCCGATCGAGTGGAACCCGGCCATTTCTCCGAGGTTGGAAGAAATCATCGGTAAGGCGTTGGAGAAAGATCCTGACCTGCGCTATCAGAGTGCAGCAGAGCTGCGGGCGGACCTGAAGCGGTTGAAGCGGGACAGCAGTGGTCACACCTCGCAAGTTGGAAGGGCGGCCGCTTCGTCGTCAGTCTTCGCAGCCAGCGGATCCGATGTGCGAGAACGGTCCTCCGGCAGCTCCGGCATTTTGGAAGCCGCCAAGCGGCATAAGAGCGGTGCAGGCCTTATCACCCTGCTCAGC
This sequence comes from Acidobacteriota bacterium, assembly GCA_031296115.1. Lineage (GTDB taxonomy): Bacteria > Acidobacteriota > Terriglobia > Terriglobales > Acidobacteriaceae > Bog-257. Next base: position 4,119 of record JARLGI010000120.1, read on the forward strand.
ATCGGCATGGTTGCCGCGGGCCTGTACGGCTTCTATAAGTGGTTCTCCCAGTGGCGGGCCGATTCCGGCCCGGTGCCTTTCCAGAACATGAGCCTGCAAAAACTCACGACCTCGGGAAAGGCGGTGCTGGCGACCATCTCCCCCGATGGCAAGTACGTGGTGAATGTCGTCGATGAGGGCCACGGACAACAGGCGCTTTGGATGCGCCACATCGCAACGGGCAGCAACGCCCAAATCATGCCTCCGGCCCAAGTTCGCTACACGGGGCTGACCTTCACTCCGAGTGGCGACTTTCTGTATTTCGTGCGCCAGGAACCGGAGAAACCGGGTTTGGGGTTTCTCTATGAGGTTCCCGTTTTGGGAGGCACACCGCGCAAGTTAGTGGACGATGTTGACAGCGCGGTCAGCTTCTCGCCGGATGGGCAGCAGATGGCTTTCCTGCGGCAGAGCAGCTCGGAAGGCAGCTCGAAGATCATCATTGCCCAAGCCGACGGCACTGGGGAACGGGCGTTGGCAGCGCTTCCTCTGCCCGGCTATGCCAGTCCCGTTTGGTCTCCGGACGGCAAATTGATCGCTGCGACGGTTCTCGATCCGGGCAGCAAGGAGCTGGGCAGGGTCGTCGTCCTCGATGCAAAGAGCGGAAGAGAGAAAACCGTTTATGCGGGCACGGCGAGCCTGCAAAAGCCGGTTTGGATGCCGGATGGACAGCACTTACTGCTGATTTTTCACGACATTTCCAGCGAGTGGAATGGGCAAGTGGGAGAAATCTCACTTGCCGGCGGAAAATTCCACCGCATAACCAACGACTTGAGCAGTTACAGCAACAACACTTTAGCCGTCACCCGGGATGGGAAGCAGGTGATCGCCGTGCAAACCCTGCCGGAGGCCGGCGTGTACACGATGAGTTCAGAGCCGAACAGCAGTGCCACTGCGGTACAGATTGATAACCACGGGGACATCAATGTCGGCTGGCTACCGTCGGGCGGGTTGGTGACACTGGACTATGACGGCCACATCTCTACCATGAACGCGGATGGAAGCAATCGAAACGTGATCTATCAGCAGACCCTGCCGCTGCAAGGGCTCAGCGTCTGTCCGGATGGATCCCATGCTCTCTTCCAGATGCCCAATAAAGACACGAAGGCCCTTAATATCTGGCGTTTGGACCTGCAGAGCGATCGGGCCGAAGTGCTCACCAGCGGCAAAGTGGACCAGAACCCTATGTGCTCACCGGACAGCCAGTTCTTCATCTACACCAGTTTGCGGAATGGCAAACAGGTGTTGATGCGAATGCCGGTCGGCGGCGGTGCTGCCAAACAACTTTATGATAAGTACGTGGGCTTCGCCGCCATCTCTCCTGACGGAAAGCAGGTATTGGTATTTACCGCGGTCGGTGCAGGGGTTAATTTTAGGTCGATCGTGGAGATTATTCCGTCCGAGGGTGGGCTGGCGGTGAACAGCTTCTCTCCGAGCCGGGCGCTGGCTGGTCTGTTCCGCTATTCCGAAGACGGGCAAAGCCTGTATTACCCGGTTGCCGACAAGGGTGTGTTCAACCTGGCTGTCCAGTCGATGGCCGGCGGAGTGCCTAAACTCGTTACGAATTTTACCGATCTCTCGATCTATGGGTTTGACTATGATTGGAAGAACAAGCGGTTGGCGATAACTCGCGGACGCACGAACTTTGATATCGTGCTGATATCCCAACAGCAAGCGCAATAGCTGTCAAACCTGAGCGCCGCGTGTCCGCGAGGGCGGCCCATCAGGTGTTTCAACCAAAAAGGGTTTTTCATTTGGTTGCAGTTGAATTATTCTTCGGTTCAACACGCACTTCTTCGTCATTGGCCCAGCCGGATCTGCAAGCCGCTGGGTGCCGCGCCAAACGGGACGGTCGGCCAGTCCTTTGGGAGAGGCGTTTACATAACCAGCTTATTGAGCTTTGCATAATATAGTTACAGAGGAAAGAGTTCTGCTTGTTCCCAGAAAGCGCAGACCAGGGTGGGGCGACGGCGCCTCCGACGCAACGCTTGGCGTGCGTGGGAGCTCAACTGCCCGAACGTAGTGGGGCAGAAGTTGGGTAACTCGTGCTGCTTCCAGTGTGACCACAGATACTCCACTGGGTTCAGTTCTGGAGCATAGCCGGGAAGGTATTCCAGCCACGGACGCCCCTCTGTTGCTGTACGAACTGCCAGAGGGCACGGCTGCGGTGACCGGGCAGTCCGTCCCAAACGATCAGCAACTTACCAGGAATGTGGCGCAGCAGATGAGCGAGGAACTGGATGATTTGCGGGCTACGGATCGCTTCCGGAAACAGGCGGAAGCAAAAGTGCCACCAGGACCTGGCGGAATGACGAACGGAAGTCTAGGGGGCGCCTATTCCAGCCCAGACTCCAGCACCACCAGGACCCCGGTCCTGGACAGCAATGGGAACCTTGTGGATGTGCTTTACATCGTTTCAGCGAGCACGGCGGGAGCGACCAACACCCAAACCAAAGGTGTGTTGCTGAGCACTGACAAGAATCCGAAATTGAGTGTCTTGGCGCATTAGGGCAGCAGAAACGCGAAGCAAGCTTTGCGTTTCTGTTCATATACAGGTCGTCTCGTGAGTTGGCTCTATACGCCTTCGCGGCTGGGTGTGCTCGGAATGGCCGCCCTTTCCTAAGCTAGGAAACGACCCCTATCAGCGGGGAATCACGTTATACTCTGTAGTTACTTGGCTTCGGGTGGGAGCCTGTCTCCGTACACCTTGGCTCGGCCGCGGAAGGTGGGGAAATGGCTGGGGATAAAGACGGTGCAGGGCGCAGAGTGCAGGATGGCACGGCTGTGTCCAGCGGTGACAGTTCCGCTGCTACGACTAATCCGGCGCTCGGCTCAGAGGGGATGACCCTTCCCGGGATTGACAGCGCTGATGTTACTTTAGCGGGCGTTCCCACTTCGTCCGGCCCGCCTCAGGCCGCTTCTACTCCGAGAAGCGACCCCTCAGACGCCGTGACCATCGTGGAGTCCAGTGGTTCCGGCGGCAGCAGTACGCCGCACCCGATCTTCTCTTCCATTGGCGCTACGATTTTCCCTGAAGGCGATGTCCTCGGCGGCCGCTATGAAATTCAAAAACTGCTTGGCATGGGCGGCATGGGGGCCGTCTACAAAGCGCGCGACATGGAAGTGGAGCGCGTAGTCGGACTTAAAGTGATTCGGCCTGACCTCGCCGGCGATCCCGCCATACTGGCCCGCTTCAAGCAGGAACTGGTGCTGGCCCGCCAGGTCACCCACAAGAACATTATCCGGATTTACGACCTGAATGAAGCCGATGGTGTGAAGTTCATCACCATGGAGTTCATCGAAGGTGAGGACTTGCGCACCATCCTCACCCGGCAGGGCAAGTTATCGGCGGAGGAATCCGTCTCCATCATCATCCAGGTGTGTGCCGGCTTACAGGCGGCGCACAGCGAAGGCGTCATCCATCGCGATCTGAAACCCAGCAACATCATGCGCGACGGAGCGGGCCGGGTCGTCATCATGGACTTTGGTTTGGCCCGCACCGTCCAGGGTGATGGCATGACTCGCACCGGCATGATGATCGGCACCATGGAATACATGTCGCCGGAACAGGCCATGGGCAAGGAACTGGACGCGCGCTCGGACGAATTCGCCGTCGGCCTCATCCTCTATGAACTGTTGAGCGGTTTCATCCCCTTTCAGGCGGACAGTGCGATTGCCAGTCTGGTAAAGCGCACGCAGGAGCAGGCAACCCCGCTCACTGACGTGGATTCTAGTGTCCCCGTGCCGTTGAGCAATATCGTCAGCAAGTGTTTGGAGCGGGACCCCAACGGACGGTTCAACTCCGTCCAGGAGCTGATCGACCAACTGGAGATTTGGCAGGGGAAGAAAGCAGGTCAGACTGTAAGTGCTCCAGTACTCCCATCGGCTGCGGCTCCCGCGAAGCGGTTGCCATGGAAGTGGATCGTGGTTGCTGCCGCGGTGGTTGTACTCGCAATAGGAGCCGTTGTTGGAATTCGGTCCGGGAGCGGCGCCGGTGGGGCACCCGCAGCCGTAAAGGGCCCCGTGACCTCGCTGGCCATTATCCCGTTTCAGAATGGTTCAGGCGATCCCAGTCTCGACTGGCTCTCCTCGAGCCTCTCAGAAAACCTGAGCTCCGATATGGGGCAATCGGCGCACCTGCATCTGGTTTCTCCCGCGCGGCTGCAGCAGGTGCTCCACGATCTCCACATCTCGCCGCAGTCACAACTGGATCTTTCACAACTAAAGCGTATCGCCGAGTTCACGAATGCCAACACGGTTGTGTTTGGGCAATACGCAAAGTTCGGTGATCAGATCCGGGTGAACGCCACGGTCAACGACTTAAAGAACGACCGTCAGTACCAAGTCGCGACTGACGTTGCCAGCGAGAAAGATCTTCTCGCTGGTCTGACCAAACTGGCTGAGGAAGTGCGGCAGAAGCTCGCGTCGTCGCCTGAACTCCTCAAAGAACTGCAGTCGCAGACCCCGTTTGTGCTGACCAAGTCGGTTCCTGCCTTGCGTGCCTACGACCAAGGGCTGCAACTCTCACGTTCCGGCAAGGAGCAGGAGGCTGCCAAGAAATTCGAGGAAGCCACCGAAGCTGATCCCAACTTTGCCATGGCATATTCCCAGTTGGCGAAAAGTTACCAAACGCTTGGATTTGATGACAAAGCGGAACAGACTTCACGCCGTGCGGTGACCCTTAGTGACGGCTTACCCGCACGGGAGCGCTATCTGATCGAGGCGACGCATGCCCGCATCATGAACCAACCCGAGAAGGCGATCGAGGCCTACCAGAACATCACCCAGGCGAATCCGTCTGATACGGACGCGCAATTTGCGCTCGCCGGCCTGTACGAAGATGCCCGCAATTTTGACGAGGCCCGCAAATGCCTCGCCAAGGTACGTGCGGCGGATGGAAAGAATGTGTATGCGTTGCTGGCCAGCGGACGAGTTGAATTGAGGGCGGGCAATGCACAAGCAGGGCTGGAATTCCTGAACCCGGCTTACAGTCTGGCGATGCAACTGGATAACGAAGAGGTGAAGGCCTCCATCGAGCAGGCGATGGGAGTTGCGTACGAGCAGTTGGGCAAGCTGGACGAAGCGCTGCGGAATATGCAGGACGCGTTGGCAATCCGTAAGAAGCTTGGCTTACAACGCGATATGGCGAGCAGCCTTTACGCTATCGCCGGGGTCCAAGACACGCTGGGGAACAGCGCCGCCGCCTTCGCCAGCTACAAGGAGGCCCTAGCGGTTCTCCAGCAGATAGGCGACAAGCACGGCATTGCTACGACATTGATGAATCTCGGCGCTACTTACAACGATCACGCCCAGTACGACGAAGCGCTCAAGAACCTGAACGATGCACTTACCCGCTTCCGCGAACTGGGGGACGAGCCTGCTCAAGCCACCGTCTTGAATAACATTGGCACCGCTCGTTTCAGCATGGGAGAATTCCAGGACGCATTGACCTATTTCCAGCAGGCGTACCAGTTGCGGGAGAAGCTCAAGCTCTCGGCGGACATGACCCAAAGCCTGCATAATCTGGCCGAAACCAACGTGAAACTTGGGCAGTACGACACCGCGCTCTCGCAATATCTGAAGGCGCTGGACAGTGGCAGGGCCAGCGCCGACCAGAGTGTCATCGGTCAGGAATCGAGCAGCTTGGGAGCACTGTTTGCGACTCAGGGCAAGTACGATGCAGCCCTAAAGTCGTTGCAGGAAGCGATGAAGCAATACCAGCAGGCCAATGATCACACTTGGCTGATGGCCGAGACGCAGGCGCGTTACGGAGACGTACTTTCGCAGGTCGGCCGTTTCGAAGAGGGGCAGAAACAACTGGAAGATGCGCTGAAGGTGGCGGCGGACGTCAAGAACAATACCGTGACCGCCGAAGCTCTCAACTGGCTGGGTGACAGTTACTTCTACCGCGGCGACTACGCAGCGGCGCGGCAGCAATACGAAAAGGCAGCAGCGGTAGCGGCCAAGGCCAAGATCCGCGAGCAGGTCGCTGTGTCAAAGTTCGGGCTCGCGCGTCTTGATGTGGTGCAGGGCCGCAGCACGGCCGCGATCCCTGCCCTGCAAAAGCTAGTCCAGGAGAGTGACGCCTCGGGATTGAAGGCCCTCTCGGTGCAAGCGTCCAATTATTTGGCGCAAGCCTTGGAGGCAACCGGCAAGACTGACGCCGCCCGGCAAGAGTTGGATCGTGCCCTGAATCGCGCCGAGAAACTGGGGCTGCTGGTGGAGCAGGCCCGGGCGCACTATCTTTTGGCGCAGGCGTTTGACAAGACCGGCAAGGCCAGCCAGTCCACGCCCCAGTACCGCGAAGCCGTTAAACTGCTGGAATCAATCAGCAAAGAAGATGGCGCATCCCGCCTCCTGGAGCGCTCCGACCTGAAAGATATCTACCACGAAGCTACCAAGTCCTATCAAGGCGCGGCGTAAGCCGGCGTTGTGCGGAAGAAGCAAGAGCCCCGAATTTCTTCGGGGCTCTTTCCTCTGCATGATCGAACCGAGTTATGGCTTGTTGCGCTGGAAGGTGGCAACGAGGTCGGAGAAGCCCTGTCCTTTTCCCGAAACCACTCCGTCGTAGTCGTTGGGATTGTAGCTCGTGAAAATGCTGAACCAGTTGCTGGAACCGATGGGCTCGCCCTCCAGAAAGTCGGCATTGGTTGGCGAAATCGGGTCTGTCGTGGTGAACGATGACTGGATCAATATTTCATTATCGGGAGGCTCGGTGGGGCACATCACAGGACCACTCTGGTCCTGGCACGTAACCGAATACACAATGCAGTTACCCCCGGTTTGCAAATAAGTCACGCAGACTTCATTGGCGAACCCCGTTCCCAACAGGCGCTGCTTGAAGAAGGTCGCCTGGTTCCAGGGCGTAGCCAGCACGTTCATGAAAATGCAGTTGGGATTACAGTTCTGGAACCCCGCTGGGTAGGTGACGTCGGCCTCGTGGCCGCCGAAGGGGAAGGTCGTCGGCGTTCCGCCATTCTGGATTTGCTTGGTGATCAGGGTCGCTACGTGCGGAGTGAATTCCCAGGCCAGGATGTCCTGGGTCGTGCCATTGCTGGGCTGGTCGGCGGAGAAACCGACCCATCCTGCGCCGCAGTTCTTCTGGCCAGGTTGGCACTGGGAAGTGTCGAGAGCCAATCCGTAACCGGGGTCGTTGATGGTGTAGGCGATAGGAGGTACAACCGTGGGAGTTCCGGGCTTGGGAGTGTGCGTGCCCTCCATGAGCGGCGGATTGAGCCAAATGCTCAAAGTGCCGGAGTTCCCGTTTCCCGTAGGTGGAGCGTATTCAATCACGACAGTATTCACCGGGCCATTTTGGCAGATGCGAGTGGTGCAAGCGCCCCCCAGCATCGGAATCGTGGTGTTGATCGACTGCTGGCTCTGGAACAGCAGGCAGCTTTCTACGTGGTGGTTGTTCCCGATGGTGTAGTCGCCGGGCAGGTGGACAGGAGTGTTGAAACTCTGGCCGCAACTCTGTACCGCGACATGGTTTGAGTTCGGGTCCCAGGGATTTCCAAGGATATCGAACTCTACCACCAGGCTGTTGTTAATACCCGCGTAGCCGATACCTCCTCTGCCAGCACCCAACGCTGTAAGTCCAGCGCCTGTGGCGCCCATGGTGCCATCCGTCGCGGTAGAGTTCTGGATGATAAATGCCACCCCATCGCCCGGGGCGCAACAGGTGGTTGGGTTGTGCATCTGGAACTCGAACCACGTGGTGAATCCAGAGGCAATGGGTTGCTTGACCTGGAAGTAGCTGGACGCGACCTGTGGAGGGCCAAACGGCCAAAACGGCCCGTCGGTAAGGCGAAGTACCTTCTGGGAGAGCCATGTGGCCTGATGCGAGCTACCATTCAATTGCAGGTTGGCTATGGAGGAGAAATCCTCAAAGCGAACTTGTTGCGCCGCCGATGACCCTGCAAAACACAAAAGGGTAACGACGAAAAGAACCAACGGAAACTTGATTGCCGATCGCATGGAGAGTGCTTCCTTTTGCGCCGGATCACCGGCGTACTAGCTATATGACTGATTTACAGCCGACGACAGTCGACGGGGGCGTTCTCGCGCAATCGCCGCGGGTGAAAACTGCACCAAGGGTAGATGGCGAGATTTTGCGGTGATTGGGGGCTCAATGTCAAGCAATTCCCGAGAATTGACGGGCCTACCGCTTGCATTTGCGATTCCAGGACGCTTCAATCAACCAAGGTGGTTCTTGGACTACACACTTTTCGGTTGAAGACCCCAGTTCGGTCCTTGCCCCATCCCACTACGTCTTCCACCAGACATACCGGGGTTCGTCTTGTGAAGCATTAAAGTGTAACGATTGTCCAGGACTTGATGTATGATGATAGTGCGTTTGTACGAACGGCGCGTCCAGCGGACATCCCTCCTGCGGTTTGAGCGATTCCTGCCTGCAACCTTCCGGTTCTCCAGCGCAACATCAAGACTTAAGGATTAACAAGAATCAAATGGAACAAGGAACTGTAAAGTGGTTTAACGATGCCAAGGGTTTTGGCTTTATTTCACGTCAGAACGGCGAAGATGTTTTCGTCCATTTCTCCGCCATCCAGTCGAACGGCTTCCGTTCGCTGCAGGAAGGCCAGGCGGTGAGTTTCGACGTGAAGCGTGGAGCAAAAGGCTGGCAGGCTGAGAACGTTCAAGTTCTCTAAACAGAAAGAACGAGCGAGGGCGGCGTGTGCTGCCCTCTGCTTTTTACGCGGCTATAAGTTCAGTTGAGTCTTTGGTCGTCAAAACCCCAACCGGAAGCCGTGCACGCTGATTGCTCTCGCACAGCCACGCGGCTCAACTCAGAAACGAGGAACTATGAAGAACATCTATGTGGGGAACTTAACCTTCGATGCGACTGAAGACCAAGTCCGCGGACTATTTGAAGCCTACGGCCCAGTCGACAAAGTCAGTATCGTGACCGACCGTGACACAGGACAGCCGCGAGGATTTGCCTTCGTCGAGATGTCGGACGACGACTCGGCTGGCAAGGCGATGGAAGCCCTGAACGGTACCAACCTTGGCGGACGGAACCTGACGGTGAACGAAGCCCGTCCCAAGACCGACCGGCCGCGTCGCGAAGGCGGCGGCGGACGCGGCGGCTTCGGTCGCAGCGGCGGTGGTGGCGGTGGCCGTGGCCGCTCGGGCGGCGGCGGTGGCGGCGGTTACGGACGCTACTAAGCTTCGCTGCTCGAATAAAGAATGTACAAAATTTGATGCCGGAGCTGATCTTGCGAGATCGGCTCCGGCATTCGTGCTTGCGGATGCTGTGCCCGTAAGAGTGAACGTGGCATCGGCGACGAGTCTGCTACGCTTGACCGTTTCGCAGTCCTCGGTTTGCTATGGATCAAGACTCCCGCACCGCCATCGAGTTTGCCGATGTAGGCTTCCGCGTGGCCGATGGTAAGGCTCTGCTCGAGGGCGTGAACCTGCAGATCCAGCGCGGCGAAGCCTTGATGCTGCTCGGTCGCAGCGGTTCCGGCAAGACGACCTCGCTGAAGATGATCAATCGCCTGCTCACTCCCACCGCGGGCGAGGTGCGCGTGGACGGAACTCCCACATCTGAGTGGGACGTGATCCAGTTGCGGCGGCGTATCGGCTACGCCATCCAGGACGTCGGCCTGTTTCCTCATTACACTGTCCGCGAAAACGTGGCGCTGGTTCCGAAACTCGAACAGTGGGAGAGCGGCAGAATTAACGCGCGCGTAGACGAAGTCCTGGCGCTGGTCGGGCTTTCCGGTAGTGAGTTCGCCGGACGCTATCCGCATGAACTTTCGGGCGGGCAGCGCCAGCGGGTTGGACTGGCTCGAGCTCTCGCGGCCGATCCGCCGATCCTGCTGATGGATGAGCCCTTCGGTGCGCTCGATCCGATTACGCGGGCCGAACTCCAGATGGAATTCAAGAAGCTGCAGCAAAGCTTGGGGAAAACTATCGTTTTCGTCACGCACGACGTTGGCGAGGCTTTGCTGCTGGGCAGTCAAATCGGCCTGATGGAGAATGGCCGCCTGCGGGGCGTTTATTCGCCGGAAGAATTTCTGCAGGCGGGCGATTCTGCCATCAAGGCATACCTCGATGTTTTCCGCGCCGGGCAACAGATGTTTCGCAATTGAGCAACTGTGAACTTCCTCTTTACTCATAAACGCGAAGTGGCGACCCTCACCGCGGAACATCTCTGGCTCGTCGGCGTCTCGATGTTGTTGGCCATCGTCATCGGCGTACCGCTGGGAATTCTGCTGACGCGCCGGCCGAAATGGAAGGCCCTTGTGCTCGGCAGTACCAATGTCATCCAGACAATTCCCAGCCTCGCGCTCTTCGGGCTGCTGTTGCCGCTGCCGTGGCTGGGCGCGCGTGCCGATCGCCTGGCGATCCTCGCTCTCGCTCTTTACGCCTTGCTTCCCATCGTGCGTAACACATATGTCGGCATTGTCGGCATCAGCGCACCCGTCCGCGAAGCAGCGGTCGGAATGGGACTCACATCTGCGCAACTGCTGTGGCATGTCGAGCTTCCGCTGGCGTTGCCGGTCATGCTTTCCGGCATCCGCGTGGCGGCGGTGATCACCATTGGCGTCGCGACCATCGCGGCGGCAATCGGCGCGGGCGGTCTCGGCGAGTTCATCTTTCGCGGCATCGCCATGGTGGACAATGGCGTAATTCTCGCCGGTGCAATTCCCGCCGCGCTGATGGCGCTTGCCGCCGATCTGCTGCTGAGCGGCGTCGAGAAGCTGCTGGTCCGCAGGACGCATTAGATGGACCGCCGCACCTTCGTCTCCGGACTGATGCTTCTGGCCGTGGGGTGCTCGCCTCGTAGAACGGCAATCACCGTTGGCTCCAAGAACTTCACGGAACAACTCGTGCTCGGCGAACTGCTCGCGCAATACCTGGAGAGCGTTTGCCATCAGCCGGTGGAGCGCCGCTTCTATCTCGCCGGCACCTATATCTGCCAGCAGGCAATCATGGCGGGACGCATCGACACCTATGTCGAATACACGGGGACCGCGCTGGCCGCGATCCTGAAGCAGCATCCGTCGGGCGACTCGCAAGCCGTCTACCAGCAGGTGAAGGAGCAATACCGGCAGAAGTTCAATCTTGAGGTTATGCCGCCGCTCGGATTCAACAACAGCTTCGCCATGGTGATGCGCGGCGACGATGCCCGACGGCTGGGCGTGAGCACACTGTCGCAACTGGCGGCAGTTGCTCCGCAATTGCGGCTCGGCGTGGGCTACGAGTTTCTGGAGCGCGAGGACGGGTACAAAGGCCTGGTCAACCTGTACGGCTTGAAGTTTGCGGAAGCTCCGCGCGTAATGGATCTCGGGTTACTTTATCGCGCGCTGGAGAACAAGTCGGTGGACATCGTCGCCGGCAACAACACCGATGGGTTGATCGCAGCGCTGGGGCTGGTCGTGCTCGAGGATGACAAACATTATTTTCCGCCCTACGACGCCGTGCCGATTGTGCGGCCGCAGCTCTTCCAGATGTGTTCGTCGGCACGAGCGGCTTTTGAACACCTTGCCGGGCGCATCAGCGCCGACGACATGCGGCAGGTGAACTACGCCGTCGATGGCCAGAAAAAAGACGCAGCCGTCGTGGCGCGCGAATTCCTCGTCAGTCACCATCTACTGTCATCCTGAGTGCGCCCGCTTTGTTTTCGCGGGCCAGTCGAAGTGCCCCCAGTCCCGCTGCGACCTTCCCCGGCAATCTCCGCATCTCTTTCTCGACCAACCGTAGAGTCGATCCAAAGTTGCCGGATGGGTGCGTACTGACGATAATCGAACTGGACAAATAACCCGATGCTCATTCGCTCCCGCTTTGCTCAACGCTCCTTTGCACGCACCTGAGCTTGCCGCTGCTGGCGCAAGCTCCGACAGAAACCATCACCATTGATGCGCGCGCGCCGGCGCATCCCTTTCCGCACTTTTGGGAGCAGATGTTCGGCTCCGGGCACGCCTCGCTTAGCCCCGCGCCGCCTATCGCGGAGACCTGCGGGCGGTGCGGCAGATCACCGGCTTCCAGTACGTTCGCTTCCACGGCATCTCTCTCGGCGACGTCGGCGTGTACGACGAGGACAAGCAGGGCCATCCGATTTACAACTTCTCCTAGGTTGACCAGATTAAGACGGCCTGCTGGCCAACAACGCAAAGACCTTCGTGGAGCTCAGTTTCATCCCCTACAAGCTGGCGGCGCGCCCTGATCTGCAATCCTCGTGGTATCACCCGAACGTTTCGCCGCCCAGGGACTACGCCAAGTGGGATGACCTCGTCACCCAGTTCACCAAGCACCTGGCCGACCGCTATGGCATCGATGAAGTCGCCAACTGGTCCGATGGCAGCGTCACTCTGCAATTGCCGGTGAATGGGCTGGCGATCATCCAGGTGCGGTAGGAGGACAGTCCCCGAAGCGAGCTTGGCCATTTGATCTCGTCACATCGACGGGATTACGCCCGTTGGACAACGCCGAGCCTTCTATACCCCCCCACCCCTCACGCATGGAAACGCTTGAAGATAGGATAGTTATCTGACTTTTCGTGGTGAGAGCTTGGTAACAAAGGAGTTATCGCATCATCTAGATCATAAAAGACTTAGACCTGAAGTTTTAGGATAGATTGAGTATTGGTTTGGGCGGATCCGCTAAGTTCCTAGCTCAGCAGGAAGGCCGGAACGGCTGAATCTCGATTGTCAAGACTGGTACAGAGCCCCTCCGACTAGTCAGCGGCGGCTGGGCACACATCTCCCAACTCGTCAGAGTAGCGCCGCATGCCAGCTTGTCAAGTTACGAAGGTGCATTGGACTTTCGTAACCTGAAAAACTGGCGAGGGTAACCTGCGGCCCGCGGACCGTTCAATGGATATAGCGAACGGATTGCCTGCAAACCTTGCGCTTCGCTGTCGGTGGCTTTGCCAATCCTATACAAGCTGCGATACTTGAGGGGTAGGTGCGGTTCTAATTGCTGGGTATGCCGGGGCTGAAGCCCCGGGATGGGCAAGGGATTGAACGCGGACCTAAAGGTCCGCTCTTCCACCAAAGGCCCTTGGAAATCCGCGCTGCCAGGTGCCAATGAGTGACTTTCTAAAGGCCGTGCAGGAGCGCGTCGTCGTCTATGACGGCGCGATGGGGACGAACGTTCAGTTCCGCAACCCCACCGTGGACGATTTCTGGGGCAAAGAGGGCTGCAACGAGCTGCTGGTGCTGAGCCGGCCCGACATCATTAAGGACATCCATGCCGATTTCTACAAAGTCGGCTGCGACGTGGTCGAGACCGACACGTTCGGCGCCACCCGCGTGGTGCTGGCGGAATACGACCTGCAGGACAAAGTGCACGAGATCAACCTTGCTGCCGCGAAGATCGCGCGCGAGGTAGCGTCCAGCTTCAACGGACTTAAGCGCTTTGTCGCCGGTTCCATGGGGCCCACGACCAAGCTGCCGTCGCTCGGCCACATCAGCTTCGACGACATGGCCGACTCCTATGCCGAGCAGGCCGTCGCGCTGATTGAAGGCGGAGTGGACGCTCTGCTGCTGGAGACCTGCCAGGACATTCTGCAGGCCAAGGCCGGGCTGGTCGGCATCTTCGACGCGCTGAAGAAGACTGGCAAGAACGTCCCCGTGCAGGTGCAGGTCACACTGGAAGCCACCGGGACGATGCTGCTGGGCACCGAGATCGGAGCGGCGCTCACCACGCTGGAGATGTTCGACGTCGCCGCCATCGGCCTTAACTGCGCGACGGGACCGAAGGAGATGAACGACGCGGTCCGCTACCTAGGAGCGAACTCGGCGAAGCACGTTTCGGTGTTGCCCAACGCGGGCCTGCCGCACAACGTGGGTGGACGCGCGGTGTACCTGCTGCAGCCGCAGGAGCTGGCCGACTACCACAAGCAGTTCATCACTGAATACGGTGTGCGCATCGTGGGCGGATGCTGCGGAACTACGCCTGAGCACCTGAAGGCGGTCGCTGAGACCTGCGCCAATCTTGAGCCTGCGCACCGCGACGTGAAGGTGACTGCGGCGGCAGCGAGCGCTTATTCCATGGTGCCGCTGGATCTTGATCCCAAGCCGTTGATTGTGGCTGAGGAGATGAACACCACCACCCGCGTCGAGCACTTCAAGAACATGGTGCGCTCGCAGAATTACGACGGGATCCTGACGCTGGCCAAGAAGCTGGTGAACGAAGGCTCGCACATGCTCGACCTGTGCTGCGCCATTGTCGGCGAAGACGAAAAAGATTACATCAGCAACATCCTGGAGAAGATTGCCACGCGTGTGCCGGCGCCGATCACGGTGGATTCGACCGAAGCCGATGTGGTCGAGGAGGCGCTGAAGCGCATTCCGGGCAAGGCCATCATCAACTCGATTAATCTTGAGGATGGCGAGAAGCGCACGTCGAAAGTTCTGCCCATGGCCAAGCGTTACGGTGCGGCGGTCATCGCGCTGACGATCGACGAACAGGGCATGGCGCTGACCTGGCAGAAAAAGCTGGCCATCGCCAAGCGCATCTTCGACCTGGCGGTGAACAAGTATGGCATTCGTCCGATGGATCTTATTTTCGACCCGCTGACCCTGCCGATTTCGACCGGGCAGGACGATTACCGCACTGCCGGCATCGAAACGCTGAAGGCGGTGCAGGCGATCAAGAAGGAAGTGCCCGAGGTGAAGACCATCCTCGGGGTCAGCAACATTTCGTTCGGGCTGAATGCCTATTCGCGGCGCATCTTAAACAGCGTGTTCATGCACGAGGCGGTGGACCATGGGCTCGACATGGCCATCGTCAACTACAGCAAGATCTATCCGCTGTACAAAATTCCGGAAGCGGAAGTTGATCTGGCGCGCAAGCTGATCTACTACGACCAGTCGAACGGCGATCCGCTGCAGGCCTACATGGCGCACTTCGCCGGAACCAAGGGCAAGGAAGAAACCACCACGGCGCACGTGGACACGCTGTCCATTGAAGACAAGCTAAAGTGGGCCATCATCAACGGCGAAAAACAGGTGGGCGAAGGCGCGCACAAGAAGTCGCTGGACGAGCTGTTGGAGGAGGCCCTAAACAATTACACGCCGCTCGACCTCATCAACAATATCCTGCTCGACGGCATGCGGACGGTAGGCGACCTGTTCGGCTCGCGCAAGATGCAGTTGCCCTCGGTGCTGGATTCCGCCGGGGTGATGAAGGCCGCAGTCGCCTACCTCGAGCCGAAGATGGAGAAGAAAGAAGGAAGCCAGAAGGCGACCATCGTACTGGCGACGGTGAAGGGCGATGTCCACGACATCGGCAAGAACCTGGTGGACATCATCCTCACCAATAACGGTTACCGCGTGGTGAACCTCGGCATCAAGCAGCCGTCGGACAGCATTATCAAGGCTGCACTTGCGGAGAAGGCCGACGCCATTGGTCTGAGCGGGCTGCTGGTGAAATCCACGCTGGAGATGAAGTATGTGGTGCAGGACCTGCATCACCAGAAGCTGGAGTTCCCGGTGATTTGTGGCGGAGCAGCACTCACGCGCAAGTACGTGGAGGATGACCTTCGGCGCGAATACACCGGCGGCGTGTTCTACGCGGACGACGCCTTCGCCGGGCTGCATCTGATGGAGCGGCTCGCATCGCCCAATGGCGAACGCGAAAAGTGCATTGCAGAAGGCCGTGTCGTGAAGGAGTTCGCTCGCGCGGCTGCAGCGGGCGGCAACGGAGATGGCGCCACCGCGCCCAACATCGAAGTCGCGCCGGCGCCGAACATTCCGCAGCCACCATTCTGGGGCATCAAGGTGCTGAAGCCGCAGGACTTCGACTTGTGCGAGGTCTTTCAGTACATCAACCACACGGCGCTGTTCAAGAACCAGTGGCAGTTGAAGACCGCCTCGCAGGAAGACTACGGCCGTCTGGTGGAGACGAAGTACAAGCCGATCCTGGCGAAGCTCCAGGACGAGGTCATCGCCGCCGGCTGGTTTGAGCCGAAAGTTGTCTGCGGCTATTTTGGTGCGCAAGGCGAGGGCAACGACGTTATCGTCTACAACCTTCCAGAAGGCTGGAAGCAGGGCGACGCCGTCCCGCCGGAGACCTTGCGCTTCACCTTCCCGCGCCAGCGCGAAGGACGGGGCTTGTGCATTTCTGACTTCTTCCTTCCAAAGAGTAGCGGGAAGATGGACGTGCTGGGCATGTCGTGCGTGACCATCGGCGCGACAGCGTCGCATGAGACGCAGAAGCTGTTCGAGGGCGGCGAATACACCAAATACCTCTACCTCCACGGGCTCAGCGTAGAATCAGCCGAAGCTCTGGCCGAGCTGTCGCACAAGCGCATGCGCGAAGAACTGGGCATTGCCGGCGAGGACGCGCCGCACATCCGCGACTTCTTTCATCAGAAGTATCGGGGCTCGCGCTATTCGTTCGGGTATCCCGCGTGTCCCAACCTCGAGGACCAGACCAAGCTGTTCGCGCTGCTGCATCCCGACGAGAACATTGGGGTGCATCTGACGACCGGATTTCTGCTCGACCCGGAGCAGAGCACGTCGGCGATCGTCGTACACAATCCCGCAGCAAAATACTTCGTGGCATAGGGTCTTGGCCGGAACCCTTGCCCCAAAACAGTTACTTGCACGTTTTTGTGCAATATTGTCTAATTTGCACGTAGGCGTGCAAGTGAGGTATTTGTGACCGCGAACCGTTTGTATGCCGTAATTACAGCCGATGTCATCGACTCCCGGCACATCGAGTCGTTTCGGCACAAGCGAGACGCGAAGCTGCGTCCGCTTTCCCGATTGCATCTCCGCGACAAGCTGATTGTCTCCGAGTTTGCGGTAACGGCGTGGGACGAATTTCAGACGGTTCTGTCAAAACCCTCGGCGGTCCCTCGTGTCGTTCTCGACCTCAGGCGTAATTTCTATCCCATGCAGTTGTGGATCGCTCTGGGCCTGGGCAAGGTGAGCGAACCGCGCAAGAAACCGGTCAATCAGTTTGCCGGGGGCGAGGCTTTTGAGCGGGCGCGGCTTGGGGCCGAGCGGTTGAAAGATGATAAGGCCGGCAAGGACCGTCCTCTGACCTGGTTTATTTCGGGCGATGAGGTGTTCGATCTGATCGCCAATACGATCTATCGCCTTCACGACACGCTGCTGCAGGACGTTTCCCCCAAGCAGTGGGAGACGATCCTCGCCCAGACAAAGATGGGCAGCCAGGAGTTAGCGGCAAAGAAGCTGGCCGTGAATGTTTCGACCGTCTCCAGAAATCTACGACGAGCGCACTTCTGGCAGATGGAAGAGACCTGTAAAGCCGTGGAAAAGATTATTCAAGCTTACTTTTAATTTGCACGCTAGCGTGCAAAAAGTGACTTTTTGCACTCCGCTATGCAAACCGTATTTCGCATCTTTCTGGCGTTTTTGCTGGCCCATTTGCTGGCCGACTTCCCGCTTCAGTCGGAAGCCATGGTCGTGGGGAAAAAGCAGGGCTGCGCGCTCTTTTATGTCCAGCATGCGGCGATTCATCTGGTGGTGCTGCTGGGGCTGCTGCGGGCCTTCACCAATCTCTCGCTTGGGTCGTGGAACACCCTGCTGCTGGTCTCCTATGTTGTCATCCATGTTGCCTGCGATGTGATGAAGACCTGGCTGGTCAAGCGCCGCGGTTTTCGCGATTCGGCCGGGCTTTTCCTGCTGGATCAGGCATTTCACCTGGCGACCATCGTGGCAATGACGTGGGTCTTTACCAGAGTTCGCTGGACCGATATCAAGGCAGCAGCGAGTTGGACAGAAACAAAGCAATTACAGGTATTGCTGGTGGCCGTGCTCTATGTGGTGGTGATCTTCGGTGGCGGCTACCTAGTCCGGTATCTGACCCGTTCTTTGACGGTTCAACTTCCGAGGACGGAAGGCGGTAGCCCTGAAGAGCTTCGCAATGCCGGACTCTACATTGGATGGCTGGAGCGCTTCCTGATCCTGACTGCGGTGATGGTGCAGTCTCCGGCGCTCATTGGCCTTATTCTGACCGGGAAATCCATTGCCCGGCTTCCAGAACTGAAAGGCCCGCGGTTTGCGGAGTATTTTCTGATCGGCACGTTCCTGAGCATCAGCCTGGCGCTGGTGGGAGGCATCGTCCTGTCGCGGCTCCTCTTCGGGACAAGCTCTCTCAAATAAGGTTGCGGTCCGCCGCAACTCACTGTCCGTTGATGGCCACATGCTCCAGGACCGCGTTCTGCACACGTCTGGCCTTGTTCTGCGAATGGGGTGACGGGTCCCTGTGACGGTCCTTGTGCGCGACGAAGGTCCCCACGCCGTAACCGATCACTGAGCCCGAAAACACATCCGAGGGGAAATGGACGCCGCCGGTCACGCGGGTGGTACTGACGACAGTGGCGACGCCGTACATCAACAGGCGCATCGGCCAGTTCGGGTACTCGTGCGCCATGACGGAAGCCAGCGTCCAGGCGAAGGTGGCGTGTCCCGAGGGGAAGGAACCCTTGGTCCAGTTGCCGGAAAAGAATTTGCCTTCGCCGGTGCCCATGTAGGGCCGTTGCCTCGCCAGGATGACTTTCAATGAGGCGTAGAGGATGACGCTGTCAACCGCGGCTTCCGCGCTGCGGATTCCGGTAGTAGTCGCGTGCTCGTCGTGGAGGATGAGGCCGGCGACAAATATACCGCCGGCAGCCGCGCCCAGGCCGTACACTCCGGCATTGGAAATATTGATGCTGGTGTTGTGCCAGCTCGGCGAAACCTGGTGCGCCACGCTCTCATCGTTGGCGATGAGGACGCCGGTGGCGCCGACCACCAGCGCGTCCCACACCAAGGGTTTCTTCTGGAGGGGTACTTCAGGATGTGCCACTCGTCAGAGCCGATCGTCTTGACGGCGGTCCCGAGGTCCTCCCCGAAGGCGTGCGATTTGGTTGCCGATAGGGCGTCCGGCAGGGTCGTGCCGGCGGTGGCAGGGGAGGTTGCGGCGCCGGCGTTATCCGGCGCCTCCAGCGCAGGCGCGGTTGAGCACGACGCCAGCAGCACCAGGCAGAGAAGGCCGGCGCCGCCGGACTGGCGAATGCGATGCCGAAAAACCATGCTTAGTCGTCCTGAAGGTCTGCTTAGCAAGGCGGACAACGTTTCCTCTGGCATTATCGGCCCCCAAAGCACAGGTGCTGGTTTGATTCGCCCTGCCCGGCCAGAGTTCGCCCTTCTTATCGCGTCGCTCAGCAGTCCACAACCGCGATGCGCCAGGCCGATCACCGGACTTTTGTCCGGTAGCCGAAACCACCAGATAGGCCTTCCCGCCAGTTGTGCGCTGTGAACTTAGCTCTGTGACGTATGCCGCAGACTGAATGTTCGTTCCCTCGCAGAATCAAAGCGGAGGGGAACTGTGTTCGAAATCGTGGAAGCGCGCCCGCTGGCGCGAGGCATCAAGCAGTTCGTCATCAAGGCCCCCCGCATCGCCAAGAAGCAGCGGCCGGGGCAGTTCATCATCGTACGGCTGGACGAGTCAGGCGAGCGGATTCCGTTGACCATCGCCGACGCCGATCCCCAGGCCGGCACCATTACCATCTGCGTCCAGGCCATCGGCAAGACGACCATGCTGATGAACATGCTGGAGAAGGGCGACTTCATCCTTGACGTGGTCGGCCCATTGGGTAAGCCGTCAGAAATCGAACAATTTGGCACGACCGTTGTGGTGAGCGGGAGCGTCGGCACCGCGATGGCCTATCCCACCGCGCGCGAGTTGAAGCGGGCAGGGAACAAGGTGGTCTCCATCGTCGGAGCGCGAAGCAAGGATCTGTTGGTTCTGGAGGACGAGGTCCGGGCCGTCAGCGATAAGACTTACGTCCTGACTGACGACGGGAGCTGGGGCGAAAAAGGCCTGGTCACCGAGCGGCTCAAGCAGGTACTGGAGTCGTGCAAGGTAGACCTAGTGCTCGCCGTCGGCCCGGTGCCGATGATGCGCGCGGTCGCCAATCTCACCGCGCCGCTGGGAATCAAGACGATCGTCAGCCTGAATTCCATCATGGTGGACGGCACCGGCATGTGCGGCGGCTGCCGCGTACTGGTCAACAACAGCAGTCAATTCGCCTGCGTGGATGGCCCCGACTTTGACGCCGCGCAGGTCAACTTCGAGGTCCTGATGCAACGCAATAATATGTACCGCGAACAGGAGCGGACCAGCATCGAGCTCCTGCAGGCCGATCCGGGGGCAGAGCTGAAAAAGCTCCGAGAAGAGAATGCGCGGCACGCCTGCGCGTTGGACGCGGTGGAGGCGAGCCATGACTAAGCCGCCCAGCAACAATCCGCTGCCCAACAAGGAGCGCATCAAGCTGCCCCGCCAGCGCGTGCCCGAGCAGGATCCCCAGGTACGCGCCCACAATTTCCAGGAAGTGAATCTCGGTTTTCCCGCCGAGCAGGCGCGGCAGGAATCGCTGCGCTGCATCGAGTGCAATAAGCCGGGCTGCATCGACCTGTGCCCGGTGTCGGTGAATGTGCGAGCGGTGATCGACCTCATTCTCGCCGGAGATTATCTGGGGGCGGCTTCGAAGGTGCGCGAGGACAACGCCCTGCCCGCCATCACCGGGCGCGTGTGCCCGGTGGAGGACCAATGCGAGTCGGGCTGCGTGCTGGGCAAGAAAGGCGAGCCGGTGGGCATTGCCTACCTGGAGCGCTTCGTCGCCGATTGGGAGCGCGAGACGGGGCAGTTTGGATCGCCGGTTGCCGCGCCCGCCACAGGCAAGAAAGTCGGCCTGATCGGTAGCGGACCCGC
Source organism: Acidobacteriota bacterium (assembly GCA_031296115.1). Lineage (GTDB taxonomy): Bacteria > Acidobacteriota > Terriglobia > Terriglobales > Acidobacteriaceae > Bog-257. Next base: position 24,855 of record JARLGI010000120.1, read on the forward strand.
GAGTTTGGCGTGCGCCGGGGACCTCATCCAGATGGGGCACCAGGTGCATGTCTTCGAAGCGCTGCACGAACTGGGTGGCGTGCTGGTGTATGGCATCCCGGAGTTTCGCCTGCCCAAGGACATCGTGCGTCACGAAATTGACGTGCTGCGGCGCCGCGGCGTGGTGTTCGAGACCAACGTCGTGGTCGGCAAGACGGTCACCATCGACGAGCTGATGCAGGAGGAAGGCTTCAACGCGATCTTTATCGCGACCGGCGCCGGCCTGCCGCGATTCCTGAATGTTCCAGGCGAGCACTTCAACGGTGTCTATTCCGCCAACGAATTTCTTACCCGCGTGAACCTGATGCGCGCCTACCGTTTCCCCGAGTACGACGAGCCGCTCTATCCCTGTCAGGACCGCGACGTGATCGTGGTGGGTGGTGGTAACACTGCGATGGATGCGGTGCGCAGTGCGTTGCGGTTAGGAGCGAAGAGCGCCAGCATCTACTATCGCCGCACCGAGAAAGAAATGCCGGCGCGTGTGGAAGAAGTGCATCACGCCAAGGACGAGGGCGTCCACTTCGAGATGCTGGTAAACCCCGTGGAGTTCCTCGGCGACGAGAAGGGTAATCTCACTTCGGTGAAGTGCATTCGCCAGGAGCTGGGCGAGCCGGACGACTCGGGCCGGCGCAGCCCGGTGCCGATCAAGGGTTCGGAGTTCGTGGTGCCGTGCCACGTGGCGATTATTGCCGCGGGTACCAGCGCCAATCCCCTGATCCAGTCCACGACTCCCGGTCTGGCGGTCACCAAGCGCGGCTACATCGCGGCCAAGGAAGACACCCTTGCTACGTCAAAGCCGGGTGTGTTCGCCGGCGGCGACATCGTGACCGGAGGCGCCACGGTGATCCTCGCCATGGGCGCGGGACGCAAAGCGGCGAAGGCCATCAACGAATACCTGAAGGGACTCGACGAACCTAAGCCTGAGCAGGCGCAGGCAACAGTCCAGGCTTAGTACCCTCCGAGAGCGCGCGGCAGCCCACTCCTCGCTGCCGCGCTTTGTTGCCGAACTATCCGCAATCATAAATCCTGCTCCCCGATTGGGAACATTTCACCTGTGATGTTCGTACTTGAAACTGAGGGCGGGGAGGGTTAATAAATAACTAGACAGACTGTCGCGGTGTGTTCCTCTCTTCGTCAAACATCTAACTTGGTTTTGCGCAGGGTTCAGCAGACAATTCCCAGGAGGCAAGTTATGCCGGACATAGCCATACTGCCCCGTTCCGAGCAGCTGGGATCGCTTGAGTTGACCGAGGAGATCATCCGGCGGCGCGCTTATGAGCTTTTTGAAAAACGCGGCTACCAGCACGGTCATGATTTGGACGATTGGCTCCGGGCGGAGGCCGAGGTAATGGGCAAGAAATCCACCGCAATAGTTGAGGAAATCGCAGAGCCGCAGGACGCCAACACCGCAGTGGCCGCCTGATCGAACGCAACCACCGTCCGATCAGCCTATCCTGCAGGTTACGCATTAATTCCATGCAGCGAGGTTAAAGACGGTGAGAGTGTTGTCCGTCAACATCGGCAGGCCGCAGGAGCGCGAGTGGAAGGGCCTGCGCGTTCTGACCAGCATCTTCAAATATCCCGTGGAAGGCGAGGTGCGGGTCGGCTCGCTCGACCTGGAGGGCGATGAGCAGGCCGACCTCTCCGTTCACGGCGGCGCGGACAAGGCCCTGTATCTCTATCCCTCCGAGCACTACGCCTACTGGAAGGAGCAACTTCCCGAGGAAGTGCTCACCATGGGCAACTTCGGTGAGAACTTGACGACCGAAGGTGTGCTTGAGAGCGACGTATGCGTTGGCGATGAACTTAAGATCGGTACCGCGATGGTCGCGATTACCCAGCCTCGCCTACCGTGCTACAAGCTACAAGTCCGCTTCAACCGCGAGGAGATGACCAAACGCTTCTATGAGAGCCGACGCTTCGGGTTTTACTTTCGCGTGCTGCGGGAAGGCACGGTGGCGGCGGGCTCGGCGATTCGCGTGGTCGACCGGGATCCTGCCCAGGTGACGGTCAGTGAGTTGATTCGGCTGTACACCAAAGACAGCCGCGATCCGGATTTGCGGCGGCGCGCCGTGCGCGCGCGCTATTTGCCGGCGGGTTGGCGCCAAGAACTGCAGGGGCGAGCGCAGGCGGCAGCGTCAAACCCACGGCGCGGCTGAGCCGCCCACCCATTCGAGATTGCGGTTACTTATGCGCTGGCTACCCCAACTCGATCGTTACACGCCGCACGAGCATCGCAGCCGCCCGTTGCAGGCTGCCGAGCTTAATGTCGTTTTTCATATCAGGGATACGGTCAACCTGGGTGCGGCTCGTCTTCAGCAGCGGTGCCAGCTTGTTCTTGGAGATTTTCTTTTTCTTCATGGCTTCGGCGAGCTGCCACGCGACGACCTCTTTGACCGCCTGCATTCGTGCCTGTTCGAAGATGCCCTCCTGCTTGAGGAAGTCATCCGACCCAGGAATACAGCAATTGTGGAAATGCTCTAGGCTGTCGTCGTGCGGAGCGCACGAAGGGCGACCCCGCCCAGGACCGCAACTGCGGCGATGATGGCAACCCAGAGCACCACCGGATGGCGTTCCGACCAGGGGCGGTCATCGGGACGCCCGATGTAAGCGGTGTTGGATGTCTCCAGTCCCAGTTGCGCCGCGGTGGCAGCTTTCTCGCGCTGAAATAGCTCGGCATAGTCGTAGACCGGCGGCCCCAGTTTTTCGTCGCCGTAGTACAGCGTCAACTGGTCTCGTGCCGGCGCGTCAAAGTAAAGCCGGCGCTCCAGTTGCTGCAGGCTTGCACCCGTCAGTTTGAGCGGCGGATCGTCGCCATTGTGGATAACGACCTTGATGGTCGTCAATCCTGTTTTCCGTCCGTGATCGGAAAAGTCCACACTCTGGTCTTCTGAATCGATCTTCTGGCCCCCGCGCACCATGTGAATGCGATTGATCTCGCCTGAACCCAACCAGGCCCCCTTGTCGTTTTGGATCTCAAGTTCGCGCCGGAAATTGGGCTGCGCCGGCTCAACCACAAACATCACCCGCTCCACTGGGACATTCTCTGCGGCAGAAAAGGTAAAGACGGTATCTTTACCCTTCTGCTCCTGTTTTGACGTGCTGCTTACCTGGCGCCACAGCGCGGGTTGCTCCTCTCTCATTTCGGAAGTTGCGCCCTGGACGTCCTCTGGCTTGACGGCACCGTCGATGGTGACACGCAGATATTTGTAGGTGGCCCGCGGCAGTCGCAGCATGTAGTTCCGGCCCAGGTTCTCCTTGGAGAGGTCATAGAGAATGCTGTCGCCCAGCGACGCCCAATGCCACCCGTGTGGATCGTCCTGGCCCTCCACGCGGGCATGGGCGACGAAGTTCTTGGTCGCGAGCTTGAGGTCCACGTGGTCGTACTCAGCCAGATGGGACATGTCAATCAGAAACTGCGTCTTGCCTGCGACCGTGGACTGTTGCAGGACGGGCACGTCGGTGCGCTCGCGCTCCCGGCTACCCCGCTCCACCACCAGGGAGTACGGAACCTCCATCTCCCCCGCGTAGATACGCAAGTCACCCAAGTCAGACCGGGCGTGCTTCCAGACCGATTCATCCACAACCAGATAGTGTTGGCCGGCGCCAGTGAGTTGCACCGGCCGTTGGTATTGGAAATAGGAGAGAGAAGGCCCTCCTGACAAAACAAAGGCGACCAACCAGAGAATATTCCTCACGGCGGCGTCCTCTGGGTCGAGTTGTCTTGTGCGCGGGGCGAAAGCTGCAGCCAGTCGCGATGATAGATATAGGAAATGCCCATCAGAACGGCTCCCAAAGCGATGAAGCTCAGGATACGGTAGCCCTGCTGCAGCATCGAGACGTCGTACAGAAACACTTTGCCAATCGTGAACGCAATGAGCGCCAGGGCCTGCCAGCGCGCAAAAGCCGATCGCTTCCAGAAGCCGAACGCCATCAGGCCCGCCCCATAGGCAAGCCAGATGGCGGAATAGCTGAAATTACGGGCAAACTGAATTTGCTGGAGTGGCTCGTAGTTGCCATGCGGGTGGGTCTGGTACAAGTTGGTGAGTTCACGGCCAAAATAATCCGAGGCCTCGAGGGTAAGCGCGATCAGCGCCAGCAGGTTCAGAACGACCTCCGCGAGCTGCAGCAATGGCCTCTCACCCTCGGTCACAAGGTGGTTGCCAGCAACCACGATTCCCCCGAGAATGGCGATGGCAACCAGATAAGTCGCAAAGCGAGCATTGAAGACCAGAGTTTGAACCTGAAAATTATCGTAAAGCAGCAGGCGAGCGATTCCCAGGGTCAGTGTCGCCGCCGCGAAGTAGCGCAGGAAGTCTGTTGCCGTGCGCACTGCGACAAACAGCAGCACGGCAGACTCGATCAACCAGCCAATGGTGATCCAGTGCGCGTTGAGCTTCAGCGGGATGGCAATGGTGATGAAGGCAATCGCGATGGCTACGTGCAGCAGGCTAATCGTCCGCACTGCAGTCGGGTCACCCCCGGCGCGCCGTTTGAGCTGGCTGCCCAGCCCCAGATAGGAGGAGGCCAGGCCCAGCGCGTACCAGGTGAGGGTGCCCGTCTCGTTTTCATACATCGCAAACAGCGCCAGGAAAAGAGCGCTCGCATTGACGAGCGGCAACAGTGTCAACGCAATGGAAAAACCGCGGTGCCATTGCGACTTGGTCAACGGAGTAAGCAGAGGGGTTGTAGCAAAGATGGCCGCAAAGACCCCGGCGAAAAAGACCGTGAGAGCCCGCTGGTCCCTGGTGTAATAGTCGCCGAACCATCCCACGTAGAGAATTGCAGTACCGAGGAAGCTGCCCACCAGCAAACGGCGCCACGGCTTGAATACGACCATTGCCAAAATGGCCAGATTGAGCAAGCAGACATAGGAGAAGAGCACGATCTCGTGGTTCTCTCCGGTAGAAAGAAGAACCGGGGTGCTGAAGCCGCCAATCATGGCGAAGGCGGCCAGAATCTCCGCATCCTGAGTGAGCGCCAGCGTAATCGTGCAAGCCGTCACCACGATCATGGCGGCAAATGCGACCCAACTGGGCACCAGGTGGTAGACCTGGAATGCCCCCCATAGCGAGAGGTAGAGCGTTCCAATGCCGACCGCTTTCAAGGAATAAGAAAAGGCCACATAACCCTTGCTGCGGAAACGCTCACCCCACAGGACCAGCCCGATGCCCACCAACAATCCCAGCGCGATTCTTCCGGTGGGGCCGATCCATCCGTTATCAAAGGCATACTTGATGAAGTAGGAGACCCCAATCAGAATGGCGAAAATGCCGATGCGGTTCAGCCAAAGTTTCCCAATCCTGCTTTCTAGTTGCTCGGCTTCAGGAGTCGGTTCGGTTGACGGGATCCGTAATGGGGGCCACTGTTGGCTGGGTGCATCCGATGGGAGCGGAGCCGGAGTCGGAGTCGGTGCTGTCACTCTCTCCGTGGGGGGACTTGCAACCCTGGGCTCGGGTTGCCACTGAACGTTCACGCCCGCTTGTTGCTCCAGACGATAAACGCGCGCAGTAAGGGCCGCTAAGTGGTCGCGTAGCGCCTGCAGTTCATCTTGTGGGGTGGCCATGCGCTTAAGCTACCGCATCGGGGTCAGTGTGGAAAAGGACTATTTCGGGGCATATCTCACCAATCTTGTCTTTGGGTTGCACAGGGGTGATTCGACTCGCGCCACCAATGCGGGCAGTACGCGCTCAACGTAACGGCAGAGCACTTTCTCTCAGTATCTGTGCTTCGGCGATTGGACTATTCCACCCACAGCGCGGCTGAGCCGCCCACCCATTTCAGATTGCGGTTATGGTCGACGCCCATCATCATGCCGCGGCCCATGCGCACCAGCGGAAGGACGCATGTGAGTTCGCCTCCCTCCGGCCATACGTACATCACGCGGATTTCCATCTGCGTCGCCCCGTGCGGCGTCTGGATGACCGGCTCGAAGTTCATCCGCTCTTGCAGAATGTAGTTGTGGCGCTGGTCCTGCGGGATGGCCTCGATGTCGGCCTGGGTCGGCGCGAACTTGATGCCCACTCCGGCGAATGAATACAGCGGCTTGAGCAGGTAGTTGTCGTTGTCGGCGGGAACGTGCCGATTCTCATCGACAAACCACGTCCGCGGCACGCACGGATGTTTCAGGTAGGGGATGGAGAACTTGCTGATGCGGAAGTACCAGTTGGGATGGCCGGCCCATTCAACGTCAAGCTCATCGCGCAGATCGAACGGCAGAGTGATGCCTTTGCGCTCCAGCTCGTCAACGATACAGCGGTTGTAGACGCGGCGGACTTCGATCTCGCGCCCATCCTTGGCGTAGAACAGTTTTGCGCCGCGCTTCTTCAGCGAAAGGATGTCCACGATGGCAATGCCGAGTTCGCGCTGCGTGACCAGGAAGTCGGGCAGGGTCTTCTGGTGCTCGGGGTCCAGTTCCATCAGGATGACGTTCTCGGGATCGTGATCGGCCACGATGAGATCGCGCATCAATTTCCAATAGGAATCGCGCGTCAGTCTCGAGAGATAGACGCCCAGATCGCGGGACAAACCGTACGACTCGATGTACTGCTGCGCGGCTAGCTGCTGATATCCGTAGAGCGATGGAAAAGCCTGCAGCTCGACCAGCTTGGGCTCCAGCTCGCCACCGGCATTGCGTACGACGCCAAAGTCCACCTGCACAAACATCGGTCGTGGCGATTCATTGGGAACGTTGTAGAGCGCGGGAAGGGAAGCGTCCGACTTGCGCAGGTACTCGGGACTGCTCACCAATTGCGACACCAGTTCGCGGCCGTACTGCGCCATCTGGTCGAGCAGAGTCTTGGGTACGAAGCCCGGCGTCTCGGAGACGCGAAAGCCGACATGGGTGCCGCAGGCGTTATCCAGCGCCGCCAGGAATTGCTGGTATTTTTCCGGGGTATAACGGCGGTTGAATTCCTCGCGCAGCGCGGGAACCATACTCAGACCTCGATGAGGAAGCGGCCTTTTTCCATAATCTGCCGGCCGTCAACCCAGATGTCGAAGCGTGTTCCCACCACGTCAATGTGGGTGCTGGAATACCAGTCGGCGCCGGTGTGCGCACCGTAAGGATTGCCAAAGGCGATGTGCAGGCCGGGGAACTTCTCGTCCTGGAGGATCTGCCCGATGACCTGCTTCAACTGGAAGTTGGTGCCGATGGCAAACTCGCCCACCAGGTGGCTGTTTTCGTCGGTGTGGGTATAGTTCCAGAACTCTTCTTCCAGTGCCTTGTTGTCGCTGGAAACCTCGGTGATGCGGTTGTTCTTCATGCGGATGGTCAGGGGCTGCCGCGCCAGGTCCTGGTACTTCTCGCACAGGTAATCGCCGACGACGCCGTCCACGACGTAGGTCCCGTTCACCTCGCCGGGCGTGGTGAACACCTCGCCGCCCGGCAGGTTGCCCCACTTGTCGGGGCTGATGATGCCGCTGGTCTTCACCCAGCGGTAGTTCGGGTTCAAGGTCGTGTTGAAGTCGCTGCCGGCCGGGTTCTTAGCGCTGATTACTTTCGCCGCGCTGACGATCTCGATGACTTGCTTGCTGAGCGCGTCCACCCGGTTGAAGTCGGCGCGCATGCCCTCCAGCATAATCTGGTGATTGATGTTGACCATGTGCGCGTGGCGCATCTTCCGCCGGTTCACGATGTCCGTCATCTGCATGCGCGACTTCAACTCATTGCGCTGGGCGTGCACGGCAAAGATGCTGACTTGGCTGGTTTCCATGTCGCTGGCGACGTCCGGCGGCAAATCGGCAAGCGGCCGAGGCGCCAGGTCTTCCAGCACAAATGCCTTGAACGGCGAGCCCACCTTCACCAATTCGTTGGCAATGCTGGCCGCGATCTCACGGCAATCATTATCGGTGATGACCGTGACCTTCTCCGATGGCTGAATGCGGAGGCAGGTGTTCACCGCGTTGAAAGCGCCGGGAGTAAGTTCGGGGTCGAAAGAAGTCTTAGTAAGGTCGGTAAGAGCGGGAGAGATCAAGAACAGTCCTTTCCAGATATTTTGACGTATCTAATCGAAGACGCCCACCCGCGTCTCGGCAACCATATAGTCAACCACCTTCTTCAGGTCGCCGGTTTCCTCGAACACCTTTAACTGCCGGTCGGCGCCGGTGCCCATCTTGAGCATCTGAAGAATGTAATTGATCTCTTTGCGCGAACCAAGTTCGTCCAGGACGGGGTCGATCAGGTCGAGATACTCCTGCATTAGCGCACGCACCGGCACTTCCTCTTCCTTGCCGAAGTCGATCAGCATTCCGTCCAGGCCGTAGCGCGCGGCGCGGAACTTGTTCTCCATGATGAGGGCGCGGCCGTAAATCCGGTAGCTCTTGTTGGAGGCGTGCAGCTTGTACAACATCGCGACCGTGGCCTGAATGAGCGCGGCGATGGCCATGGTCTCGTCGAGCCGCATGGGGATGTCGCACACCCGCACCTCCAGGGTGTTGAAGTACGGATGGGGACGAATGTCCCACCAGATCTTCTTGCCATTGTCGATGCAGCCGGTCTTGACCAGCAGATTGACGAAGGTTTCATAATCCGACCAGTTGGCGAACACGTCCGGGATGCCGGTGCGCGGAAACCGTTCGAACACCTTGCTGCGATACGACTTGAAACCGGTCGGCATGCCCATCCAGAAGGGCGAGTTGGACGACAGCGCCAGAATATGCGGCAGGAAATAGCGCATCGAGTTCATGATGTGGATGGCAGTGTTGCGGTCCTCAATGCCGACGTGCACGTGCAGCCCAAAGACAAGATTGGCGCGCGCGATCATCTGCATCTCTTCCAGCACCTGGCGGTAACGCTCGTCGGGATAAATCTCCTGCAGCTTCCAGTCGGCGAAGGGATGGGTGCTGGCGGCGGCCAGCATCATGCCATTCTCGCTGGCCAGGTTGATCATCTGGTGGCGCAGCGAGCGGATGTCTTCCCGCGCTTCTTTGACGTTATGGCAAACCTTGGTGCCGACCTCGATGACCGCCTGGTGCATCTCGGGCTTGACCGCCTCGTGCAGCGCCATCTTGGCCTTGGGAAGGATCTCCGCCTGAATATGCGACCGCAGATCGCGACTATCCGGGTCGATCGTTTGATATTCCTCTTCGATGCCGATGCTGAGGCTTGGCGGGTTCATCTGGTTACCTCTTGGCCGCTCGCGAAGCTGCTTTCTTGGCTGCAGCTTTTTTGGGCGCCGTCTCCTTCGCCTTGGCGGCCTCGTCATAGTATCCGCTGAGGAACGCGCTCCAGCGGTATTCCGGCGTGAGACCGGAATGCTGCTTAGCCTTGCGGACCGCCAACTCCGCGACCGCATTCACGATCCAGTCGAAGTTCTCCTGGCCGACCGAGTTTACGTCGGCGTCGGGCGCGGGATTCATGAAGTCAATGGCGTACGGGATGCCGTCTTCGCAGGCAAACTCCACAGTGTTCAGGTCGTACCCCAGCGCGCGGCACAAGGTGAGCGAGTCGCGTTCCACCCGCTCCAACAGCTTGGGATCCACCGGCGGCGGGTTCTTCACGTAGCGCTCATGGAAGGGCGCGGAGGGATGGTAGTGCATGATGTGCACTTTCTCCTGCCCAACCACGTAACAGCGGAAATACTCCTTGAACTTCACACCGCGCTGCAGCGTCATGCACAAGTCGCGGCTCTGGTCGTAGGCGTGGTAGAGCTCCTCCGGGGAGTTCACCTTGTAGACGTCCTTCCAGCCGCCGCCGTCGAAGGGCTTCAGAAAGGCCGGAAACCCGACGTAGCTGAAAATGCTGTCCCACGGCATGGGATATTGCAGGTTGCGCATGGAGCGGTCGGTGGTGCCCGGCGGATGCTGCTTGTGCGGCAGCAGCACCGTCTCAGGGATGGCGACCCCCAGTTTGTGCCCGAGTGCGAAGTTGAAGAACTTGTCGTCGGCACTCCACCAGAATGGGTTGTTGATGACGATCGCGCCCGATAGCGCCGCATTCTTCAAATAGGCACGATAGAAGGGGATGTCGTGCGAGATGCGGTCGACGATGACGTTGTAGGGAGACGGTTCCGCCATGCGGACCTCGCCCACCGTCGCCAGTTCGGCCTGGATCCGGGCCTCGCCCATGGAGTTGATCTTCTCCACCAAGGCGGGTGGAAAGGTTGTCTCCATCCCGAAAATGATTCCGATCTTCTTCACGAATACTCCTCCGGAAGCGAACGCGAGTCTGGCCTTCGCCCGATTGCCATTACTGTTGGAAATCCCAAGAAGAAGGGCTGGGAGCGCCTCAATGAACCAATCTTTATTTTAAGCGAAAAAATCGGGATTTGTAAGTTGAAGCCGGGCCCCTTCAAAGCGTGATATGCCGGGTGATCTGCGGCTGTGATGCGGAACACACTGTCTCGGGCCTTGCTCCCACCCTTTCGCCAAAGGCGGGTGAAAGGTTGGGGTACCCCGCCGGGTCAGATTTACTCCAGGTACGCCCGTGCCATGGGCCGCCACCACGGCCAGTCGTGGTAGCTGTGGTCGCCCCACACGTAAAGCTCGTGCCGAATGCCGCGCGCCCGCAGGATGGAAGCGAACCACTCGTTCTTCTCCCAGCACATGTCCCACTCCCCGGTGGCGAGCACGGTGCGGATGTGGTTGTACTTCCAGCCGTCGGTGCAGCTGGCCAGATAATCGGGCGGGTTGTTGAAGTACACGTCCTCGCTATACCAGCCGTTGACGAAGCTCTTGATGTCGAACGACCCGCCCATGGCGACGCAGCCAGTGACCTGGTCGGGATGACGGAAGGCAAAATTGACCGCGTGATAAGCGCCGAAGCTGCAACCGGTGACAATGGTGCGCGGTGTCCAGTTCTTGTTCCACATCAGCGGCAGCACGTCGTTGAGGATGTAGTTCTCGTACTGAATGTGGTGTTGCACGCGCCAGTAGGGATGCGCCCGCTTGTTATACCAGCTCTCGCTGTCCACGCCATCGACGCAATAAATCTGCAGCTGCCCGGCGTCAATGCGGTCGGCGACCGCGGCAATCATCTTGTTGTCTTCGTACTCGAAGTATTTGCCCATCGAGGTAGGGAAGACCAGAACCTTCGTGCCAGCGTGGCCGAAGACAAGCAATTCCATGTCGCGTTGCAGGTCTTTCGACCACCAACGGTGATATTCACGATTCACGTTGTTTGAGCCTCTTCCGTGAGAGATAGTGTTGGAACGAACCGCATTTGGTAATCTAGGGAACCACAATTCTACAGAATGAGCACGAATCCGATCATAACCGACCGGCCTGTGGGGCCGGAGCAGATGCACGGTGCCCTGAACTCGCGTCTTCGCAAGCACGAGCAGTTCGCCTCCACGCTGCTGGACGAGAAGCATGATTTCATCGTCTATATGCCACCGATGTACGACGCCGAACAAGACCGGCGCTATCCCGTGTTGTACATGCAAGACGGGCAAAACCTCTTCGATCCCGAGACCTCGTTCATCCACGGCAAGTACTGGCGCATGGGCGAGACCGCCGATGAGCTGATCCTGAGCGCGCAGATCGAGCCGCTTATCATCGTGGGCGTCTACAACACTAGCAGCCATCGCATCAATGAATACACGCCGGTACAGGACAAGCGGCTTGGAGGCGGCCAGGCCGATGCCTACGGCCAGATGCTGGTGGAAGAGCTGAAGCCGTTCGTCGAGCACACTTACCGCACCTTGCCGGGAGCGGACAACTGCGGTATGGGCGGCTCGTCGCTGGGCGGGCTGGTGACCATGTACCTGGGCCTGCGCTACACGTGGGTCTTCAGCAAGCTATGCGCGATGTCGCCTTCGGTATGGTGGCGCGGTCGCGCCTTGCTTGAGACGGTTGCCCAGATTCAGCGCAAGCCGGATTTGCGCATCTGGCTCGACGTCGGGATCAAGGAGGGCCAGCGGGCTTTGCCGGATGCGCGAGCGCTAAAGACAGCGCTGGTCGGCAAAGGCTGGGAGGTTGATCGCGACCTGGCATACAGCGAAATCCCGGATGGTGAACACAATGAGGTCGCGTGGGCGCAGCGCGTCGCGCCTATGCTGAAGTTCTTGTACCCGCCCCGCTAGTCCTGTAATCGAATTGTGACTTCGTCACATCCCTACGTGACCAGTGCGCTAGTGGGCAGGCTTTCCTGGGCCGTAGAATTTTCCTCGAAAAGCTATGTCTATTGCCACACCGATTCTCGATTCCTCCATCAGGGCGCGATTGCAGGGTCTCGAGCGCCTGATCGGCAACACGCCGCTGCTGGCCATCGAGTACGAAATGCAAGGCCGCCAGCGCACCATTTACGCGAAGAGCGAGCAGATGAATTTCACCGGCAGCATCAAGGACCGGATGGCTCTGCACATCTTGCGTAAGGCATACGCCGCCGGACTGATTCACCCAGGCGACACGATTGTAGAAGCGACCAGCGGCAACACCGGCATTTCGTTTGCCGCCGTGGGCCGCGCGCTTGGGCACCCCGTCACCATCTTCATGCCCAATTGGATGAGCCGGGAACGCATGGACCTCATCCACAGCCTGGGCGCCAACATCGTGCCGGTAACCAGGGCGCAGGGTGGCTTCCTTGGCAGCATTCGTATGGCGGAGGAGATGGCAGCGCAGCGCGATGATGTGTTTCTGCCGCGTCAGTTCTCGAACTCGGCCAACGTGGAAGCCCACGAGCAGACAACTGGCCCGGAACTGTACTGGCAACTCCGCTACGAAGGTCTGACCGCCGACGCCTTCGTTGCTGGCGTCGGCACGGGCGGAACGGTGATGGGCGTTGGACGGTTTCTCAAGGCGGCCCATTCCACGACTCGCATCTATCCCATGGAGCCGGCCGAGTCGCCCACGCTCTCCACTGGATGCAAGGTCGGGCAACACCGGATTCAAGGAATCTCGGACGAGTTCGTGCCGGAAATCCTGCATTTGACCGAAATTGAGCCGCCGGTGGACGTCTGTGATGGCGATTCCATCCTGATGGCGCAGAAACTGGCAGGCGAGCTCGGGCTGGCGGTTGGAATCAGTTCGGGAGCGAATTTCCTGGCGGCGGTGAAGGTGCAGGGCAGCCTGGGAGATGACGCGGTGGTGGCCACCGTCTTCGCCGACGATAATAGGAAATATCTCAGCACCGATCTGTTGCGCGACGAGCCTGTGAAGTCGCACTATCTCTCCGCTGGTATCAACCTGGTTGGGTTACGTGCGCTGAGCCGGGTGTGCAAGGCGTGTACCGCAGTGCGGGATGGAGCTCAGCTGGGCGAAGAAGTGACATGACGCTGAGTCCGCTACAGTTGGAAAACGGTGCTAACCCGCCGCGCTAACCGCTGCCAGTGAGCTCAATCCAGGTGTTTTACCCGAGAGAGAAAATTCAGGATGTGGTTCCCGGTAAGCGGTATCGAATCTATCCTTCCCGTTGCCGTCCTCGCTGAAAACGAGGTGGTCGGCCCCGTCAATCACCCACAACTCGGCATTCGGCCCAGCGGCCTGCTTCAGAAGGTAGGCATCCCGCACCGGGATTTGCTTGTCGGCAGTTCCGTGCAGAAGCAGGATAGGGCGGGGCTGAATGCGTGGAATGTCATGCAGCGGGGAGGCATTCGGCGACCACACACCATAGAGTGTCAAGATGCTGAGCCGACCGAGGAGTAGCTGAACCCCCTGACCCATCATCGGATCGAACGAAGCAAATGAGCTGACGCTGATCACTGCGTCTACATCGTTGCGGAAGGCAGCGATGCAAATGGCCGTTGCGCCTCCCATCGAAAGGCCGAGCAGAACCTGCGGCTTACCTTTCACGGAGGTTTGCGTTCCCAGCCAGTCCAGGGCGGCGCTGACGTCTCGCGGCTCCTCCAGCGAGAGTCCGATGCGTTTGCCGCCACTCCGGCCGTGGGCTCGCATGTCGAGTAGCAGCGTCGACCATCCGGCCTCGTGCAGAAATTTCGCCTGTGACAACAGGCAGGATGCGTCGAGGCCGTCCATTCCGTGCAGCACGATGACGGCGCCTGTAGCCGGATCGGCGGGAACCCACCATGCTTTGAGAGGAACCCCGTCGGAGCTTGTCAGGGAGACGCTCTCTCCCTGTAGGCCAAGATCGGCCGGGACGGCTATTAGTTTCACAACCCGATGGGAAAAGGTCCCCTGAACGAAATACACCGAGGCGCAATACATGGCTATCACTACGGTTGCAGCCAGCACTGCCACAATGATCAGAACTCGGCGCAGGATGCGGCGACTGCGGCTAGGGGCATTACCCGGCGCAAGCAGTGGGGCGATCTGCTGCTCAAGCTCACTTACCGGCATGAGCTAATAAGAAATCTTTTGCCGCTCACTGTCAGTGACGCGTATCTCGTAGCCATGTGATTTCGAGTCCCGCAGGTGAAGTCTCAGTGGGTGGCTTCCGGCTCCGCTACAATGGATCAACGGCGCAACCCGCCGCGCACTTATGGAGGCGAATCGAATGGCGCAAGTGAAGATTACGTGCCGCAAGAATGGGCCCTACCGCGTGGAAGCTCCCGAGGGCACGATCGAGTTGGTGGATGCCGACGGCAATGCCTACGACCTGACGGGCAAGCCGGCATTTTCGCTGTGCCGCTGCGGTGCCTCGGTCAACAAGCCGTTCTGCGACGGCACCCATTCTAAGATGGGATTCCAGGCCGCTGAGGCCGCCGTCAAGAAAGCGGAAGAGGGTACGCCGAGCCCAGGAGCGTAATCGGGAGTCGAATTGGAGCAGAAGCAGGGACCGCGTGATGCGGTTCTTTGTTCATTTCTGACGTCTGGGCTACTGCGCCCGTGTGGCTTTGCCTTCCATCACACTGGCCCATCCGCCGCTCGCCGTGGCGACCTCGGACTTGAAGCTGTAAGCGGTCGGCGAGACGACGTTGACGGTATAACGCGCCTTGGTGACCAGCCCATTCATTTTCTGGTCAGCGGTCCACGTCCAGGTGTTGCCCTGCACATGGCCAATTGCCACGATGTGTTCGCCGAGACTGTTGTAGGCGTTGTAGGTGTAAACCTTGTCTGCCGGGTTGTATTCCATAACGCGCGTGCCCTGAATGTTCCCCATGGGCGAGTTCATCGACGAGTGCGTCTCCACGAAGTAATTGCCCGCAGTCCATTCGCTGCGCTCCGTCGAAGTAAACGGCGCGCCCGGACCAGTAGGACTGGTCTTCATGGTGCCTTGCGTCGTCCAGTTGCCGATGAAGTAGGCCATCAACTGGATCTCCGGCGGTGGCGCCGGCATGGACTGCTGAGCTTGGGCGATGACGAGCGAACTTAGAAACAATGCAATTGGCATGAGTGCGGAAACGCGTTTCATCAACCTGCTCCTTCGCGGTGAGCTGCGATCATGCGTTAGGAAGTCGAGAAATCGTAGCATGAAACGCCTTGCGTCTATTGACTGTTGCCTTTACTCACGGCTGGCAGAGCCTGCAGCATGGCTTCCACCTCGTTAGCAAAACGGCCGTGAGGCGTGAGGCTTAGATACTCACGGAACGCATTGACGACTCCGTCGTACGATCCGTGACCATTGGCGGCGAGTCGCAACTGACACAGGCCCTTCCAGTACAGGACCTCCGGATTTTGCGGCGCTCCGACGGCCATTACGCGATTGAAGGCCTGCAATGCCTGCTGGAGTAGGTCGAGGGCGACAGCATCGGGCGAAGACTGCGCCTGTTCTACCAGCGCCATCCCCAGATTTTGCTCGTACAACGCAGCCTCGCTGGGATTGAGCAATTCTGCCTGGCGATACTGCTGCACAGCATTCTCGTACTGCTTGAGCTTCACATAAGCATTTCCGAGATTATTGTGATAAGCGCCGGCCGGTGCGAGAGCGATGGCCTTCTGGTAGCTGCGGATACTGTCGTCCAGTTGCGCCTTGCCGCCATCGGGCGAGTGCGTCGCCTGGTTGTAATAGGCCGCCCCCAGCAACGCCCAGGGAAGATCGCGTTTGGGGTCGATCTCGATCGCGCTCCACAGGGCGCCAATCGCGCCTTGCCAGTCATTCTGCTCGGACGACCGCCTTGCGACGGTCAATTGCTGGTTGATGGCCGCGATTGTCACTTGAACGGTATTGTCCGGCGCTATCAGCGCGGCCGGAGACTCGTCCGAGCGGAAGAATTCCGGCAGCATGGTGTTGCGCGTGATCTTCGCCGTGCCAGCCTGAAGATTGACATCCAGCGTGAGCGGCCGCGAATTCCACTCGATCACGATGTTCTCGAACTTCGTTGACGGCCTGCCCTCGCGCATGATCCGCAATGTGTAAATGGCGGGCGGTGCGGCGATGTAGGAGAACATCCCGAGCGAGTCGGTCCGGACCTGGAAGGTCCGCCCATTGGCTTGATCGGTGAAATGTAAAACCGCTCCAGGTTGCGGTTTCCCGTGCTCGTCAATGCAGGTACCGGTGATGGTGGCTAGCCAGATACTGGCGAAACAAGTGGTCGCGGAAAGGAGCAGAGTGACGAGCAGCGCACAGTGAGCCAGCCGAGTTCGAGCGGGCGGCAGCATTATCGGGATGGACGACAGCAAGGAGATATGGTGAACCAGAACAGCAGGAGAGCCCAGCGATTCATTGGGAAAGCAGCTCCTTCGACTGGCGCCCGCCCGACCCGCAAAATCAGCGGGTCCTCAAGAACGCGGCGCACGCTCGCTCAAGATGACAGCGTTGATATTTGTACGCTATCCGCAATTTGCCAATTGCATCAATGGACGGTTTTCGTCTTTCGCGACATGTAGTCCATCAGCAGGTACTGCCCCAGAGTGTACGGCGTGGTGAAGTAAGCCTTGCCACGGCACATCTCTGTTACCTTCTGTACGAACTGCACCAGTCCGTAGTCCGAAGCAAGCATAAATGTATTAATGAGAATGCCGGAGCGCTTACACTTCGAAACTTCCTTTAAGGTTTCACTGACTACCAGCGGATCCAGCCCGAAGGCGTTCTTGTAGATGCGACCGTCTTCCAGGGTCAGGGCCGAGGGCTTACCATCGGTGATCATCACGATCTGCTTCATGTCCTTGCGCTGCCGCTGCAGAATGCGCTGCGCCATGCGCAGGCCTTCACGCGTGTTGGTGTAGTACGGCCCGACCTTGACGCGTGCCAGTTGCGACAACGGCAGCTCCGCCGCCGAGTCGTGGAAGAGCACCAGCGAAAGGGAATCGCCGGGATACTGCGTGCGGATCAGGTGCGAGAGCGCCATTGCCACTTTCTTGGCCGGGGTGAAGCGGTCTTCGCCGTAGAGGATCATGGAGTGCGAGCAATCCAGCATGAGCACGGTTGCGCACGATGACTGGTACTCGCACTGATGCACCTGAAGATCGCGGTATTCGATATTGAGCGGCAGGTGCAGGCCCTCACGCTGAATGGCGTTCGAGAGCGTGGCCGTGATGTCCAGGTTAAGGGTGTCGCCGAACTCGTAGGTCTTGGACGCGCCACTGGCCTCGATGCCGGTCGCAGTGTCGCGCGTGTCGTGGCGGCCAAAGCTGGACTTGCCGAGCGAGCCCAGCAGGTCGCGCAGCGCACGGAAGCCGAGGAAGTCGAGGCTCTTGTCCGTGACTTCGAAGCGCGATTGCGACTGATTTTCGCCCACCTGTCCACCAACGCTCGAGTTGCGGGCGGGATCGTGCGGCGGGTCCACGCTGATGTAATTTTCCTGCTGCATGCGGTCGATGAGCTGCTCGATCAGTTGCTCCATCTGCTCAGCGCTCATGTTTTCGATCTGCTCCCGCATCTGCTCATCCAGCATGTCGCTGTTAAGCAGGGCCTCGGCAACGGCCTGGCGGAGTTGCTCGAGCGTTTGCTCGGCGTCGTTGAGGTCGTAGAAATCCGTGTACTGCTGCTGGAAACCGCTCTGCAGCAGGTAGTCGGAGAGCGCGCCAAGCAGGTCCTCCATGCTCATCTCGGAGGCCGGTTCGGGAACGTATTTCTTGTAGCGAATGAATCGCGCCATAAGGATTGGAGAAAACAACTGTGCCGCCGCTACGCGGCTCTCATCGCAATAAAGGTTCCACCCATGGCTCACGCCCTGGGCTAAAACAAGTGACGCCGAGGCGCCGCCATCGAGCGCAGAACCAGCGCTCGATGGAATGCCGGCTCCCCAGCTTGACCTACCACTAATTAAATGGCCGTCTTTGCCGCCGAAGATCGCGCAAGTCCGCTTCTTCGTCCGAGCGGCGAGGTCTCTCGCGCACCGGCTGCTTCTCGCCGCCAGTGAAGGTGCGCTCCTCGCTGCGACCGATTCTTTTGTGCGCGTACAGGCCTTCCAGAATGAACTCGGCTCCCGAAACCAGCACCTCGGACGGCTCCTTGCCGCTCAGGCCGAGACCGCTCAGCTTGTCGAGGAGTCCCTGGATGCCTCGCAACTTCTGCAGCATCTCGTGCGCGCTGGCCGAGTCGCGCATCTGGATCTCGCCGCCCAGGTCGAACCACTGCACCACCTGGTTCATACTGTTGTTGCCGTGAAAATACTTGTCGTAAGTGCGGGCGACGGCGGCGCGAATGACCTCGCGCACCACGTTGTCGGCGCCTTTCATCTCGCCTTCGTACTCCAGCTCGAGCTTGCCGGTCATGGCGGGCATGGCGGCGTAGATATCGCCCACCCTCGGCACCACCAGCTTTTCTCCCCAGCGTATGGCGCGCCGCTCCGCGTTGGAGATGACGTTTTCCATGGCGCTAATCGGCAGCCGCTGGCTGACGCCTGAGCGCTTGTCAACGCGCTTGTCCTCGCGCGCCACGAAGGCGATCTGCTCAATGACCTGGCTGATGAAATCCGGAACCTGCAACTGTTGTCCATTACGTTCCGTCCAGGCCTCCTGGGCGGTTATGGCAACGCCCTCTTCGACGGTTGCGGGATAGTGGGTACGAATCTCGGAACCGATGCGGTCCTTCAACGGAGTGATGATCTTGCCGCGCGCGGTGTAGTCCTCGGGATTGGCGCTGAACACCAGCGCGACATCCAGCGGCAGGCGCACCGGGTAGCCCTTAATCTGGACGTCGCCTTCCTGCATGATGTTGAAGAGGCCGACCTGGATTTTGCCTGCGAGGTCGGGCAGCTCGTTGATGGCGAAGATGCCGCGATTCGCGCGTGGCAGCAGTCCATAGTGCACCGTGTACTCGCTGCCTAGTTCGTGTCCGCCTTTGGCGGCCTTGATGGGATCGATGTCTCCAATGAGGTCGGCAATGGTCACGTCGGGCGTGGCCAACTTCTCGACGTAGCGGTCGTCGGGTGTGAGATACGAAATGGGCGCGTCGTCGGGGTTTGTTACCAGCAACTCCCGGCAGCGGCAGCAGATTGGATCGTAAGGATTGTCGTGGATCTCGCAACCACGCAGATAGGGCGCGTGCGGATCGAGCAGCGTGGTAAGTGCGCGCAGGATGCGGCTCTTGGCCTGTCCGCGCAGTCCGAGAAGAATGAAGTTGTGCCGCGACAGGATGGCATTCACGATCTGTGGCACGACCGTGTCGTCATAGCCGACGATTCCCGGAAAGATTGGCCCGCTGGTGCGCACCCGGGCGATGAGATTGTCGCGCATCTCGTCCTTGACCCGCCGGTTGTGCACGCGTTGTTCGGAAAATTGATTACTGCGACGAAGTTCACCCAATGTCTGCGGAAGATTGCTCAAGGACTGGATCCCTCCCCGGGGCACGGCGCTATCCCACCTAGCGACCGTCGATGCCGAATGTTCGTATTCTACGCCTGCCAGGGACCGCGACCACTCGTGACCAAGGTCTTCGCATGGGCGATTGTCTCGTCAGGAAAGAGAAGTGCTGGCCATTAGAGGCAGGAGAAGGGTGTGGCGTTGCGGAATTTCCAATCAGCGCTCGCCAATGGACCTGGTCTCGGGCTGTCGCCCGATCTCAAGCTCTTGACCACTATGCGAGTCGTGATGAGCGAGCAAGGACGCTGCTGCTTCCGGAGAAACAGCGCGCACTCGCAGATCTCGTTGCGGGAAGGGAATCTCGATGCCGGCCTCGTCGAGTAGCCGCATCACCTCGAGCGCGACCTCGCTTTTCACCTTGACGGTGTTGCTGTCCTGCATCACCCAGAAGCGAAGCTCGAAATTCAGGGCGCTGTCGCCGAAGCCCATAAAGAAAGCCTCGGGTTCGGGCGAGGTGAGGACGTCGGCGTGCTGGATGGCGGGACGCTCCAGCAACTCCTTTACCAGCCTGGGATCGGTGCCGTAGGCGACACCGACGGGAAACTCCAGCCGGCGCTTGGCTTCCGACAGCGTCCAGTTAATGACCTTGCCGGAAATGAAGTTTGCATTGGGGATGATGACCTCGGCGCCCTGAAACGTCTGGATAGTGCTGGAGCGTATGCCAATGCGGGTCACCGTGCCGGTGGTGGCGTCCACCTCGAGCACGTCGTTGACGCGGATGGGCCGCTCGAATTGCAGGATCAGGCCGGACACGAAGTTGTTGATGACGTTTTGCAGGCCAAAGCCGACGCCGACGCCCAGCGCGCCGGTGATTACCGTGAACTTGTTCAGCGCGACGCCACCGGCGTTCACTGCAAACAGGAAGACCAGCAGCAGAATCAGGTAATGGAGCGTGGTGGAGATGAGCTCGGGAATGCCGCGCTTCAGGTGCAGGCGCTTGAGCAGTTCTTCCCGCAGGAGAAATCGCAGCGCACTGGAGAGTGCAAAACCGCCCAGCAGGATGGCAAAAAACGCCAGGACGCTGCCCAGCGTGATATTGCTGGCTTTGCCGGCAATGTTAAAGTCCAGCAGGTCCGAGATCCGCTGGTTCAGCGCATCGCGAGCCTGCAGGAGGTCTAAGGTCACTCCCAGCCATATCAGGACTCCAGCCCATTGCATCATTCGCGGAGTCCAGCGTGCTATGCCCTCACGATGCATGCGCACCATCGCCAGGTTCTCGGCGGCGGGTGTATTTACGGCGGCCAGGAACAAGAGAGTGAGGACGCGAAGGGCAGTGAAGACAGCAATGGCTATGAAGGTGCTGTAAACACACAATACGCTCAGAAATTGCGTCAGCTTGTAGAAACCGAATAGATTCGCCAACTGGGCCAAGGCCATGACGGCCACGGCGAGTCGCATAGCGAAGATCAGGAGCTTACGTCGGCCGCCCTGCTGATGCAGCTCCGAGATTTGCTTCTGCCCCAGAAGGTAGGCAAACAGCACAACCGCCGCGGAGGAACCCAGGAATTGCACCTCGCGCCTCGTAGAGGACGAGAGGTTGATCCAGGCGAGTACTGCATTGAACACGTACACCACCACCATCCAGTAGAGCAGGACGCGGAAGCGCGGCTCGATCAACGGCGGCAACAGCACGAGGATGGAAAAGAAGGAACACAGGATGGTCAAGCCAATGAGCGCCAAAGGTGCAAGCGGCGCCATCAGAAAGGCAACCAGCAGGGGCAGGAGAAGCCCAAGAGCAAACCAGTGCTGAATAATATCCAACACCTGGACCTGCGACGGTCCCTCAGCTTGAATTCCGCGCGTCGCAATCTTGAGCCGGTAAGACACGAACAAAGACAGGAAAAGGAAAAAGGCCAGCGCGGCCAGGATACCCAAGTTCTCACGGACAAATGACCGGATGCCGATCATCCGCGCTTTGGTGTTGCGAAAGTAATCTGGAGGCTCTCCCTGCTGGCGTCGCAGGAAAACTTGCCACATGGGCAGGCTGTCACGTTGCAGAACGCGGCCCTTAAGCTGGTTACGGGATTTCCCCAGCATGTCGAGTACATCCAACGCCAGTTGGTGTTGATTGGCGGCGACCACTTGCAAGTTGACGATAACCCGCAACAGCTCCTGCGCCTGTGTCTTGGTGGTTTGAACGCTCTTGACGGAGTCGCGGATAACATCCAGCGTCGGCCCCAACTCGGCTGTTGATTGATTCTCTTGGAGGGTAGCCTGCCATTGGGGTTGCAGGGCAGACAGTTGCTGCGCCGCGGACTGCGCCGCATTGGCCCAATCCAGCAACTGCCGCCGCGTAGCAGCGCCTTCGTTCGAAATCACGTACCAGTACGTCTCCTGCTCGCGCAACTCGAGGGCGCTGGGCGATCCCTCCAGAAGAGCGTCGACCTCCTTCTTCTTCTCCAGCAACACAGCATCGCGCTGTTCCAGCGTGGTCTTCAGGTCCAGGAGCACCTCGCGGGTGGGCAACTGGCTGTCGATGTCCCGTAGCAGGCGTGAAAGTTCTTCGGCCTGGGCAGCCACCTCGGGGAGCGGAATGGCCGTCGGTTCGGCAGGCTCGGCCGGGGCAGCCGGCGCCGGAGCTTTAGACTGGCCGGCCGGCGGAGAAGTCTTATTGAGCAGAGAAGTAAGCGGGTTCTTCGCCGACGAACCCCCCTGCTGGGCGACTGCCGACAGACCGAAGCATAGCAACAGCGCCGGCAGAAAGAGGCCGATACCGCGCCGCATCTTGGCTCTGCGTTGCCCCAGGCTCGCGGTTGACGTGACTTGAACCATGCCTCCGCCCATTATCGCACTGAGCACTGGGCAATCAGCGACTACGACTCCATCGCCAGATCGTCGAGCATGGCTTCCATCTCGGAGAGCGCGTGCTGGTTGCGGGTACGGCGGGCACACTCTATGCCCTGTTGCAACATGGCCTTGGCTTCATCCTTGCGCTCGGCGCGAGCGAGCGCCTGCGCAGCCATGAAATATCCGTTGGTGCAGTCAGGATGGGCGGCCAGCAGGAGCTGAAATTCGGTGAGGGCGGCGTCCGTGTCGCCACTTCCGGAATACTCCAGCCCGAGCGCATAGCGAGCAAACGCATCGTCGGGATCGGCGGCCAGGATCTCTTTCAGCGCTGCCACACGGCTCTCGTCAGGCATTCGGTATTCTCCTGTTTCGAAGTCATGATACAGGAGCGCGCCGGCTGGTTACTGGCGGCGATGCAGTGTTGCATTACAATGGCGTTTTGCTTCTCGTCACCCTTAACCCAAGGAATTTCATGGCCTGCCCATTCTTTATGCCGGACCAGCGTTTCGAGTCGGACTGGCCCTTTCCGCAGCGCCTTCCCCTGGGCGCGGGATGGGCGGGCAACTGCACCGCCCCCGGTCACGAGGGTGTCCGCCCGAGCGACGACGAGCTGAAATCGGGTTGCAACTTGGGGTATGCGAAGAGGTGCAACTGGTTGCCCGCCGAACGTCACGCCGACGCGGTGCGCTTTGTGCTCGGCGAGGAGCACGACGGAGTCGTACGTGTTCTGTTTGCCTGCGAGCGTGAGCATCTTCCGGCTGGCCATGGTGAGTTGGTGTATGAGATTGCCAGCGCGTCCTGGGTGCAGCAACACGAGGACCCCCGCGTGCAGCGGATGGCCGAGTGTTATGTAGAGGCACAACGGTCGCGACGTCCAGGCTTGCTGGAGAAATCCTGAGACATAACAGATTGAAGGAGACATGAACCAGAACGACGGAAATCTGCAGCCCCGGCCGGTTAGCGAATCGAAGTCCGAGATGATCGAACTGGTACTGCCCAATGACACCAATCCGCTGGGCGCACTGCTCGGCGGCCGCCTGATGCACTGGATCGATCTCGCCGGAGCGCTGGCCGCGCATCGCCACTCGCACTCTTACGCCGTGACTGCCTCGATGGACCACATTGATTTCCTTGTGCCGGTGCACGTTGGCGACATGGTCATCCTGCAGTCCGCTGTCAATTGCGCCTTCAACACCTCGATGGAAGTCGGTGTACGGGTGCTGGTGGAGAACTACATTTCCGCCTCGCGCCAGAAAGTTGCGACTGCGTATCTCACCTTCGTGGCCGTGGACCGTCATGGGAGAAGGCTGCACGTTCCGCCCGTGATCCCGGAATCGGAAGACGAAAAGCGGCGCTACGAAGGCGCACTTCGGCGTCGCGAGGCAGCGAAGGCGGAGCGGGACCGGCGGAAGGCAGCGAGAGGAGTGGACGAAGAGTGAGACATGCGCATCTTGCGGTGATCCTGTGCGACGCAGTGCTCGGTGGGCGGACCCCGCGCAGCAGAGCGACCAGCCCAAATCAGAGCAGACGGTGGGCCTGGCTGACCAATGCGCTGAAGTGACTTTGCTCGGCGAATTGCCTACGGCCGGCCTTGCATTTCCCGCTTGCCCGTCATGCGATACGTGATTCCGTTCCACTCGTAGGCGTAGACCGTGTAATCGATGCGGCCGGGCGAATCTGCCGACGGAGCCTGCGGAACGCCGACTTCGATGATGTTGTTCACTGCCTCGGCTCGCGCGCTGCCGAAGGCGCTGTCGCAGAAGGCCTGGCCATCAGGATCCTGCGAGATCGACATCAGCTTGGAGAACGAGGTTGGCGACAGCTGCCGGAAGACCGTGAGAGTCAGACAGTTCTTCTCGCCGGCATAGGTGACGAACAGTATGTGATGATGTTCGGCCAGACCTTCCAGATCGATGTTGGCGATGCGCGAGTCGTCGTCTTTCTCGCTGGCCGCGGTCGAGGCCTGGCGCCAGAGTTTGTGAATGGTCTGCTGGTCGAGCCGAGTCTCTTTGGCCCATTTAACCTCGTCGGCTTTGTGGACCTGTTTCCAATCCTGCGCGAAACCCGCGGCTGACAGGAGAAGCAGGGCGGCGAGAATGACGTGGTAGCGCATGCGAGGCCATCATCTCGCACAGCGGATGTATAGGCAAGGAAGAGAAGTTGCAGTTGGCACTTGGCAAAAAGTGAAGAACGTACACTGCCAATGCCAAATGCCAACTACCAACGACCAACGACTAATCACCATTACCAATTACCAATCACCAACTGTTGGTTGCTTTAGTCGTACCGCTCAAAGACAATCCGCTTGCGGTCCCAGCCAAGCACTTCTTTCAGGAGCTTGCGGTTGGCGTCAACCATCTGATGCAGACCGCAAATATAGGCTTGCATGTCGCTGCGTCCGGCGACGATCTCGCGCACATGGTCTTGCACATAGCCGCGACATCCGGCCCAACGATCGCCGCCGCGGCTGAGCGTCGGCACGTAATGGAAGTTCGGGTTGTCGCGCACAATCTGCTCGAACTCGTCGCGGTAGTACAGGCTGTGTTCGTAGCGAGTGCCAAACACCAGCCAATACTGGTGATCGCGATTGCGCTCCTGGCGCTCGAAGAGCCAATGCAGCATGCCGCGAATAGGCGCAATGCCAGTGCCGGTGGCGATGAACACTGCATCTTTGTGCGGTTCGCGCAGGGTGAACAGACCATGCGGGCCATGGAACTTCACCGTCGCTCCTTCTTCGAGGTCGCACAGCCAGTTCGACAGAAAGCCGCTGTCCACGCGGTTCAGGCACAGGTCGAAGGTGGCGTTGGTGCGCGGCGCCGACGCGATTGAGTAGGCGCGTGTGTGCTCTTTGCCGTCCGGTTTGGGCTGCTTAATGGAAACAAATTGTCCGGGCGTGAAGTGGAACTCGTCGAGGTCTTCGACCGCAAGTTTCAGATGTTTGGTTTGTTCGGACAGAAAGATAGAGCGAAGCACCTGCGCTGTGTACAGTTGCCGCTCAACGGCCGACGGTTGCTGCAGTTGTGTGCTCATGCTGGTAGTGATTTAGATGCATTGGACGCGCCGCGGACGCGGGCTTCGCAGCGTTAGCACAGATGGACGAAGCGGCCGAGCGCTGTCGCAATGAAAAAATGCCGGGACGAGCAAAGCAAGTCATCCCGCTCTCCTGGTTCCGCTTCGAAAAGAGGGGTCAGACGCGGCTATTCCACCGTCACCGACTTGGCGAGGTTGCGTGGCTGGTCCACGTCGCAGCCGCGGCGGACGGCAATGTGATACGCAAGCAGCTGGCAGGGAACCACTTCCAGGATGGGCGCGAGCAGCTCCGGCGCTTGCGGGACGTAGAGTACGTGGTCGGCGGCCTCGCGGATCTCCTCATCGCCGTCGGTGGCGATGGCAATGACCGTGCCTGAGCGCGCCTTCACTTCCTTCAGGTTCGAGATGGTCTTCTCGTAGCGCGTGACCGAGCCGGGATCGTTGAGGTCGCGCGTAGCCAGGATGACGACCGGAAGGTCCTCGTCGATCAACGCGTTGGGGCCGTGCTTCATCTCGCCCGCAGGATAGCCTTCAGCGTGGATATAGGAGATTTCCTTCAGCTTGAGCGCGCCTTCCAACGCGATGGGATAGTGAATACCGCGTCCGAGGAAGAGGAAGTCGTTCGCGCGGTGGTACTCCTTCGCGAGATCTTCGGTCTCTTCATCGCGCGCCAGGACTGCTTCCAACTTGCCCGGCATGAGCGTGAGATCGGTCAGCAGCTGCTTGGAGTGTTCCTCGTCGATGGTGCCGCGGACCTGCCCAAGATACACCGCGAACAGGAACAGCGCGGTCAACTGCGCCGTAAAAGCCTTGGTGGAAGCGACGCCGATCTCCGGCCCGGCGTGGGTGTAGATGGTGCCGTTCGACTCGCGCACGATCATGGAGCCGACGACGTTGCAAATGCCGAGGGTCTTGCCGCCCTTGGCGCGCGATTCGCGCATGGCCGCAATGGTATCGGCAGTCTCGCCGGACTGGGTGATGAGGATGGTCAGATCGTCCGGGCCGGTGAGCGGATCGCGGTAGCGGAATTCGCTGGCGTAGTCTACTTCGACCGGCAGCTTGGCCAGGCGCTCAATCATGAACTTGCCGGCCAGCGCGGCGTGCCAACTGGTTCCGCAAGCGGCGATGTACACCTTCTGCAGCTTGCGGAAGTCGTCGTCGGTGATGTCCATCTCGTCGAGGAAGACCTTGCCGCTGTCGAGTGAGACTCGGCCCAGTGTGGTGTCGCGGACGGCGCGCGGCTGCTCGTAGATTTCCTTGAGCATGAAGTGCTTGAAGCCGCCCTTTTCCGCCATGATCGGGTCCCACGTAATGTGCTGCACTTCGCGGGTGAGAGGCTTGCCGTCGAAGTCGGTGACCTGCACGCCGGCAGGCGTGATGGTCGCAAGGTCGCCGTCGGCAAGGAAGAACAGGTCGCGCGTGTGATACAGGATCGCGGGAACGTCGCTGGCAACAAAGTACTCGTCCTTGCCGAGGCCGATGACCGCAGGCGGCCCGTTGCGCGCCGCAACAATCTTGTTGGGCTCGTCGGATGAGATTACCGCGATGGCGAAAACGCCGGTCAGGAGCTGTACCGTCTTGCGGACCGCTTCTTCCAGCGGAATCTTGTGACCGTTGTGAGTGGCGAGGTTCTTCTCCACCAGGTGGGCAATGACTTCGGTGTCGGTTTCGGTGCGGAACTTGTGGCCTTCGTCAATCAGCTTGCGCTTCAGGGTGACGTAGTTCTCCACGATGCCGTTGTGCACGACGACAATCTTGCCGGTGCAGTCGCGATGGGGATGCGCGTTCTCTTCGGTTGGACGTCCATGCGTGGCCCAGCGGGTGTGGCCGATGCCGTAGGTGCCGTCGAGCGGATGCAGACGGATGACTTCCTCGAGGTTGCGCAGCTTGCCTTCCGCGCGGCGCACCTGCAAGCCTTCGCCGTTGCCGCCTACCGCGATGCCGGCCGAGTCATAGCCGCGATATTCCAGACGTCGCAAACCATCTATGATGACCGGCACAACCCGCTTGTTTCCGACGTATCCAACAATCCCACACATGGGTTCTGCTCTCCAATGCGACTGCTATTTGATGAGCCAGGGCGAGCTTCTGATGCGGAACGGTCCGCCCGGCCGCTGGCTAGTCTTCCAGCGTGAAGCGGTATTCCTCGATCACCGGGTTGGTCAGTACCTCGCGGGCAACGCGCTCGACTTCGGCATTCGCCTCCTCGCGGCTAAGGCTTGCGTCGAGGTTGATCTCGAAGTACTTGCCCTGGCGCAGATCGCTGATGCCGCGATAACCCATCTTCTTCAATGCGCCGTGAATGGTTTTGCCCTGCGGATCGAGCACACTCTTCTTCAGCGAGACGTAAACGTAGGCTTTCATAGGAGATGTTCCATTATAGGGTGCGGGGCTTCGCCGTCGCGAATTGCTCGTCGATCTCGACCTGGTAGCCATTGGCCAGTCGGTTGTTGGCGTTGGCCAACCCGACGACGGCCATCATCTCGTGGAACATCGCGTCCGTCATGCCTTTCTTGCGGGCCGAAACCGTGTGTGCTGCGACGCAGTAGGGACACCCGTTGGTGATGCTGACGGCGAGATAGATCAGCTCTTTCATGACCGGGTCGAGCGTGCCCGGAGCCATCAGCTGCTTGGTGTCTTCCCAGGTGCGCTTTAACAGCGCCGGGTCCGCCGCCAGGGCCTTCCAGAAATTGTTGACCCAGTCGGTCTTGCGCGTCGCCATGATGTCGTCATAAACCGCGCGGACTTCGGGGTTGGCGTCTCTGTATTCAATGAGCCCGAACGTTGCCATGGTCTCTCCTTATACCTCCACCTTCTGCTTATACGCCGCCACCTGCACGTTCCATCCCAGCGCCTGGACCATGGCATCGCGCAATTGCGAGGCCGCACTGGGCTCGCCATGCACCAGGTACGTTCGAGCGGGTGCGCGATGGAACGTGTGCAGCCATTCCAACAGTTCGCCCGTGTCGGCGTGATCGCTGAACTGCTCCAGGGCCACGACCTGGGCGCGTATGGGCACCACCTGCCCAAACATCTTCACCTCGTGCGCTCCGCTCTTGATGGTGAAGCCGCGCGTGCCTGGCGCTTGAAACCCGATGAAGAGCACCAGGTTTCGCGGATCGGGCAGCCGCTGCATCAGATGGTGCAGGATGCGGCCGCCGGTGACCATGCCGCTGGAAGAGACGATGATCGCGGGATACATCGAGTCGTTGATCTTCTTCGAATCGTCCTGGGTGACGTCGAAAAAGAAGTTCGGCCATTCCAGCGGCGAGCCGTACTTCTCGATGAGTTCCTTGGTTTCTGGCGAGAATTCTTCGCTGTGCTTCAGGAATATCTGCACCGCCTTGATCGCCATGGGGCTGTCGGCATGCACCGGCACGCGCGGAATCTGGCCGGTTTCCATGAGCTCTTTCACGATGAACAGGAACTTCTGCGAGCGCTCGACGGCGAACGAGGGCACAACCACCGTTCCTCCAAGCTGTACCGTCGTGCGAATCAGCGCCGCCATCTGCGGCCGCGGATCGGTGTGCGGATGCTCGCGGTTGCCGTAGGTGCTCTCCATCACCAGCAGGTCGCAGTCCTCGCCTTCCGTCGGGCCGGAATGCAACACTTTGCCGGGCGCAATCTGGTTGTTGCGCACACGTCCGATGTCGCCGGTGAAGAGCAGCTTCGACGTTTTTCCATCGGCGGTCAGAGTGACTTCCGCCATCGACGAGCCGAGGATGTGGGCGGCGCGGACGTAGCGGAACGAGAAGTGCGGACTGAGCTGCTTGGTCTCCTCGAAGTTGACCGGGCGGAAGAGCGTCAGGCACTGCTGCGCTTCCTCCATGGTGTACAGCGGCAACGCGGGATGATGCTTGGTCGCCCGTGTCTTGTTGTAAAACTCCGCGTCTTCTTCCTGCAGGTGTCCGGAATCGGGAAGCAGGATGCCGCAGAGATCAATCGTCGCCGGGGTCGCATAAATCGGCCCGTGGAAGCCTTGCTTCACCAGCCGCGGGATCCAGCCGGAATGGTCGAGGTGGGCGTGGGTCAGAATGACCGCGTCGATCTCGCGCGCGGGCACGGGCAAGTCCTGCCAGTTGCGCTCGCGCCACTCTTTTTGTCCCTGAAAAAGTCCGCAATCCACCAACACCTGAATGCCTTGCTTGCCGGTCTCATCGCCGGTGTTGATCAGGTGCTTCGAGCCGGTGACGACGCCGGCTGCGCCAAGAAATTGTATGTAGCTCAATCGGTCCTCATGCGTGCGAGCCAGATTCTACCGCAAGCGCTGCCAGCTGACGAGGCAATCCTCGATGATACTGCGCCATGAAAAAAAGTTCGGGTTGGCCCGGACCACCGTCTCTTATCGCACCGGCGGCGGCACATCGTAAACGTTGTTGCCGGTACTGGCTTCGGGGACGCTGCCGTCGTTGACAACGATTTTGTCAGGCGCGACTGGTACCTCGAGGCGACCAGTGCCTTTCTGCCCGGCCTTTACGACGATGCGGACACTCTTTTCGCCCGATGGCGTCTGGACAAGCCCGGGTACCTCGGCCCCAGTGCGTCCGCGGTTCTCGATGGTGACCGTCACCATGAAGTTTGAGCCCTCGCCCAGCATCGGGCGCGTATAGACCGACTCAACCTTGAACTCGGGCAGCCCGCGATCGCGATAGACCCAGTCGTCGAAGAACCACTCCAGGTCGCGCTTGGAGTTGGTTTGCAGGAGCTTCTGGAAGTAGCTGGGGTCCTTGTCGGCGCCGCCGCGGTAGGCCAGCAGGGTACGCTGCATGTCGGTGGTTCCGACCATGTCGCGCAGCATCCACATGACGAAGCCGCCCTTGCCGTGCAGGTAGACCTCGTCGTTGGTGTTGAGCAAGGTGTTGTCGGCCTCGCTGGCTTTCATCGCGCCGGCCGCTTGCGCTGCCGGATGAGACAGCTTTTCGGCCTCGATGAGAGGCTCGCGATACTGGTCGAGATATTCCAGCGCCGCGCGCCGGCCGGAACGCATCTCCACCGCCATCACCTGGAGGAAGCGCTCGACTCCGTCCTGGATCCACGCGTGCGGAGAATGTAAGCGCGACGCAACCTGCAATGGCATCAGCAACAGCTGGAGCATGGGTGTGGAGGCTTCGCGCAGCGGTGTGAACAGCACTGCGCCGTTCTTCCACGGATTGGCGTTAGGGTTGGCGAGCTCGATGACGCGCGCGGGCTCATGCGGCTCGTGCAGCCAATCGTGCAGCAGAGGGTCGTTGGCTTCGGCGGCGAGCGCGTAGTCGCGGGCCTCGGTGGTGTGCTCAGGAAGGTGGGTGAACGCAATCGTGGGGCGCGGCAGCTCGACGTAGTTGGCAATGGCGAAGGCGGGAACCATCTCACCCAGGCCATCCAGCTGAAGCGTGTTGCTGGACTCTTCTGTGCCTCCGCCGGGCGGCGAATACCCAACCGTCTGCTTGTCGCCGCAGGTGGAACCGGTACCGTTAACCGCAATGCAGAGCGGTTGCTGTGCGGCCGGCGTCAGGATGCGGGCGGCAAATTCGCTGCGCTCATGCCGCTGCTTCCAGCGCGCCATGGCATCGAAAACGGCGCTGCCGTCGCTGAGGCTAACGGCGTCAATCGCCACCGGATACCAGACCACGTAGCCGAGCCCGCGGACCGCGGTGAAGGAATTGCTAATATGGTCCCAGTCGTTGCGCACAGCAACTTCGGCGGGGATGCCAGTGCGCGTCAGGCGAGTCGCGTCCGGGGTGATGGTGCCGCCGTATTGCACGTCGAGGGTGACGGTACTGGCGGGTGCTATTTCTTTCGGCAGGGTGACGATGACTTCCGAGAGGCTGCCGGTGTGGTCGATGTCGGAGGTGTAGTTGTCGCCCAGCCACTCTAACGGCTGGTCGTTCAGCGTGATGGCGTTCCATGCCAGCGACGAAGACACTTGCAGCGTGACCAGCTTCTGCGGCTTGTTGGAGTCGTTGCGCAGAGTGAGCTTGCCGTTGACGGCGATGACGTGCGCGGTGCGGTCCACCTGCGCTTCGAGCTGATAGCGCGTGATGGTGAAGGCCTCGCGGTCGATGGCGGCGAGCGGCTGTAGGATTGCGAGGAAGCAGAAGGGCAAAAAGAGCAGCCGTGAAAGACGCTTCATGAGTGGTGACAGAATTCTATTCACAATTGTCATGACGAGCGAAGCGAGGCATCTGCTGTTGGATGGCTGGCGAGAAAGCAAATCCCTCACTGCGCTCGTGATGACAACTCCAATCGCAGGCCGTATTCTCGCGCCGGAGGAGCGACGCCCTCCGGTGGTCAGTCACTGGCGCCCTTCTTAGCACGGCGCTGGCGAGCGAGTTCGTACATCACGATGCCGCCGGCGACCGATACATTCAGCGACGGCACAGCGCCCGTCATGGGGATAGACACCAGAAAATCGCAGCGACGGCGCACCAGGTCGTGCAGCCCTTTGCCTTCGGCGCCGAGCACGATGGCGCAGTGCATGTTGTAATCAATCTCGTCATAGCTTTGCGTGCCGCGCTCGTCGAGGCCGACGGTCCAGACGTTGCGCTCCTTCAATTCGTCGAGGGTGCGCGAGATGTTGGTGACCCGCGCGATGGGCAGGTGCTCCGACGCCCCTGCCGAAGCTTTCACCGCAGTCCCAGTGAGTCCGGCCGCGCGGCGCTCGGGGATGATGGCTCCGTCGGCGCCGGCTCCGTCGGCGGTGCGAATCAGCGCGCCCAGGTTGTGCGGATCCTCGACACTGTCGAGCACCAGCAGGAAGCTGTATTCGCCGTGACGGTTTTCTAGGAGCGTGTCCACGTCGGCATATTGCTTGCCGGTGGTGACGGCGATGACGCCCTGGTGCGTGTTCGTATTGGCAGTACGGTCCAGTTGCTCGCGCAGCAGGAAGCGCACCTGCACGCCGCTGGCGCGGCAGTCGTCAATGAGCCGCTGCATGCGCTGATCGTGGCGCTCGCGCGCAATGCCGACGTACTCGAAGCTGCGGCCTCCGGACTTCAGAGCCTCGCTGACCGCATGAATGCCGTAGATAACGACCATGTTTTATCAGTTTACGACATCGGTCGAGCTCACCACCCGATCGTCCTTCGCGTCAGGACTAGTGACAGCCGGAGAATTTCAAGGAAACGATGCGGGTCCTCCAATCTTGCGAGCCCGACTGCAAGTATTCCGTCGTTTACCACAGCAGGCAATCGTCCGCGGGATCAGGGACCATGCTGCTGTAATCGCCCCAACGGTCACCATTCGCCTGTGAGGCGGTGCCGGCCTTGATGCTGGCTTCCTGCTCCATGGTGCTCGGCGGATCGGTGAGCAGGCGTCTGGTGAAGTTGATCGAAAGATACATGGTGCTGCTCGAGATGCTATAGCCCATTGCCATATCGCCTACTTTGTCCATGGCGATGCTGCCCATCCAGCGAGAGTTACTGTCGGGTGCGAACGTGCTCTGCTGGAAGGCGGTAAAGTCTCCCTTCTCCAGTGCCCGCAACTCGTACCAGCGGATTCCGTACGAACCATCGTTGTTTTGCACGGTATGCGTCACCACCATGCTTTGATGCGCCGACTGGCCGGCCGTTGCCGGTACGGTGGGGGGGGGGGGACGAAGTTGCGATAACGAGACGGTACATGGTTATCTGGCCCAGCGCATAGAGCAGAGTGCTGGTGTCTTTCTGCGGAACGCAGTCGGCCAGCACGCCACCGTGTAGGGAGCCACAGATATGGAAAACGGACCGGTGAAGGTGGAATTCTGCGGATTGGCAAAGTCTACATGGAACTTGAAAAGGCCCAACGCATGGTTGGAGCCGCTGACGTTGCCGACGATGAAATTGGGGGCCCCTCGCGGCGGCGGCACAGCGCCATCCAGATCGGCAGGCAGGAAATGAAAAATGTCACTGCCGGTTTGAAAACAGATGGCCGAGGCCGGACCGCCTTGCAGCATCGAGCTGCGATCCAGGGCGCACGCCGAGCTGGCCTGGAACGCCCAATTCAGATACAAGTCAGTCGTCAGATAATACGCGTCGGGCCAGACGGCAAGCTTCGGGTAGTCCGGAAGGTAATTGTTATAGGGAATGGCGTAACGGTAGTAAGCTCACGTAGCGTCGGAGGTGGTCGAGACCGCGATGCAGATAAACAATGGCGGCGTAAATCCATACTCTCCCGCGATCTGCTGGATGATCCATCGCCCCGCCGCTCGGTCGAAGCGAACGGTGGGATCGCTCATCGCGTCCTCCGTCTCAAATTGGCCTCCAAATCCCTGGAACAGGCTTTTGACGTAGTACGGCCCGAAGATGACGTTGCCTGTGGTCTTGTCGAATACGGCATACAGGAAGTTGGTGGTCTGCACGTATTGCCCGTTAGTGCCCGGAGCGCCATTGGTGTCGGGAGGGACGGCGCCGCCCTGCGTAATTCCTTCGAAGCTCATGACAATCTGCGCTTGTTGCGCCAGCCCCGGCGAAGATTGCACTACCGGGCCGAATGCCGGCGGGATGTGACGAGCGGGCGGTTCCTCCATTTCCAGCACCTGTTGCCGCCCGGTATCACGCACAGGCTTGGTGCCGTGCATCAGTTCGCGGAGTGGTGGGGACGTGTCATACCGTACTGCCGGAACTACTACCGGGCCTTGACCGGCTGTTGCGCGACCACGGCGGGAACGAGGCAAAGCACTAGCAGCAGCGAGATAAGGATGCGAACCATACGATTTCTCCTGCGAGGATGACCGAGCGACATTTTGCGGACTTTCAGTGTAGCGCCTCGGGTGAGGACGGCCTCGATTGTATTCCTGTCGCTGGTCCTCGATGAATCGCCGAGCAGTACGCCGCGCAGCCAACCTGCATTTATACTTCCCTAAGGAGCGTGCGTGTCCCTTTCGGCCATTATTGTGGATGATGAGCAACTGGCCCGCGACGAACTTGCCTACCTGTTGCGCGATCTCGATGTGGACGTCATCGCGCAGGGCAAGAACGGCGTCGACGCGGTCAACCTGATCAAGGAGTTTTCGCCCGACCTGGTGTTCCTCGACGTGCAGATGCCGGGGCTCGACGGCTTCGGCGCCATCAAGAAGCTGCTGGACAAGAAAGTGCCGCTGCCGCAGATCGTGTTCGCTACCGCGTTCGATCAGTATGCAGTAAAGGCCTTCGAGGTCAACGCGGTTGACTACCTGCTGAAGCCGTTCGACAAAACGCGCGTGGCCAAGTCGGTGGAGAAGGCTCGGCAGAAGCTGGAGACCGCCGGGTCGCCGAGCGAGCAGATCGGCACCATCGTCAAGATGCTGGAGCAGCAGCAGCGTCCGTCGTCGACCAAGGTAATGCTGAAGTCGGCGGGGCGGCTCTTCCTGGTGGACCAGAAAGACATCTGCTACGCCTCGATCGAGGACGGCGTCATCACCGTGGTGGCGACCAACATGGAAGGGCAGTCGAACTGCCGCACCCTGGAAGAGCTGCTCGACTCGCTTGACCCCAACACCTTCTGGCGCGCGCATCGCTCGTACCTGGTCAACATCAATCGCATCAAGGAAGTCGTGCCCTGGTTCAAGAGCTCGTACCAGATCCGCATGGAAGACAAGAAGCAGGCGGAGATTCCGGTCAGCCGGGCGCAGACCAAGCGGCTGAGAGAGCTGTTTGGCCTGTAGGGAGCGACTAGCAACTAGCAACTGGCAATTCGCGTCTGCTCAGCGATCGGAATGACTGTTTGACACAAGTTGCTGGGAACCCTCGCTTCTGCACCCCCCGAAGCCTCCAGTTGCCAGTTGCCAGTTGCCAGTTGCCAGTTGCCAGTTGCCAGTTGCCAGTTGCCAGTTGCCAGTTGCCAGGTGCCAGTGCTCTCCCATGCGCAGACTCATCATTAATGCCGATGACTTTGGGCTAACGACAGGCGTGAACCGCGCCATCGCCGAGGCGCAGCAGCACGGCATTGTGACCTCCGCAACGTTGATGGCGAATTCACGCGCGTTCGACGAAGCGGCCGGCCTGGCCCGTTCGTTGACCGCACGGGGACGCAACTTCAGCGTGGGGTGCCACGTTGTGCTGATGGACGGCGCGCCGCTTCTGCCGCCCGAGCAAGTTCCGAGCCTGCTGCAGCCTGGCTCCAACAACGGCCGCTTCCGCAGCAAGCTGAATGACTTCGTGGTGGCGTCGTTTCGCGGCAAGCTTCAGCCGACGGAGATCGAAGCCGAAGCTACGGCGCAGATTCGCAAGCTACAGACGGCGGGAATCTCGCCATCGCACTTCGACACCCACAAGCACGCGCACATGTTTCCCGCCGTGCTGCGGCCGCTGCTGCGGGCGGCGCAGGCGTGCGGCGTTCCGGCAGTGCGCAATCCCTTCGGGCAGGTGTGGCCGTTGCCGTTCGGCGACATGGTGCGCAAACGTCATCTATGGACGCGCTTTGCCCAGCTGAATGTCCTGCGTAACTTCTCCGGGCAGTTTCGCCGCGAGGTGCAAGCACACGGCATGCACACCACAGACGGCTCGGTGGCGGTGCTGGTCACCGGCTCGCTCGACCTGAAACTATTCGGCAAAATCATGGACCGGCTGCCGGAAGGGGCGTGGGAGTTCGTCTGCCATCCCGGATACAACGATGCGGAGTTGACCAAGGTGCAAACGCGGCTGCGCCAGTCCCGGGAGCAGGAACTGGCGCTGCTGATCTCGCCGGAGGCGCGGGACGTTCTCGACCGGCACGGGATTGAGTTGATCAGCTATCGCCAGCTATGAGCGCGCTACAATGGCTGTCCCGCCAAACCAAGAAACAAGGACGCGGGCAGCGTCGCTCATGAATCCACTCGTACTGTCCGACGAGCAATATCGCGAGGTCTTCGAGCAGATTACGCAGCGCGCCTTGGCGTATGTGTCGTCAATCCCGGAACGCCGGATTCTCCCTGCTGCGAGTGGAAGTGATACCGAAGCTTTATTCCGTAAGCCATTGCCAGAGCATGGGATGGGAGTTCAAGTCCTAGACGACTTAGGGCTCGTAATCGACAACGTTCGGGTCGCAGGACCTGGCTTTTTCGGCTACGTTCTTGGCTCCGGTGAGCCGGTCGCGGCGGCTGCCGATTTGTTGGCCAGCGTGCTGAACCAGAACGTCACGGCGTGGCGGTCGGGACCGTCGGCAGCGACCGTCGAGCGCGTGGTCGTGGGCTGGCTGGCCGAGGCGATTGGCTGCCAAGGCTTCACCGGCAGCCTGACCGGCGGAGGCTCGTCAGCGAACCTGATGGCGCTGGCCATGGCGCGCGAAGCTCGCTTGCCGGCCAACGAGGCGGGCGCGCGGCCGGGTACGGTGTACGCGTCGGAGCAGGTGCACATGTCGATCCCGAAGGCGATCGCGCTGCTGGGCATCGGGCGCGACAACCTGCGGCTCATTCCTTGCGATGACCAGTTTCGCATCCGCATCGATCTTGTGCGCCAGACGATTGAGAAAGACATTCGCGCCGGCGTGACGCCGATCGCCGTGGTCGGCTCTGCGGGGACGGTCGCGACCGGTAGCATCGACGACATAAATAGGCTGGCGGAGATCGCCCAGGGTTTTGACGCGTGGTTCCACGTGGACGGCGCCTACGGAGCGTTGGCCGCCATCGCGGAGCCGGCAAAATTTCTCGGGATGAATCGTGCGGATTCGATGTCGCTTGATCCCCATAAATGGCTCTATCAACCCCTCGACTGCGGATGTCTGCTGTTCCGCGATGCGGCGGCCGCGCAGCGAGCTTTCTCGCACACCGGCGATTACGCCAAGTCGCTCATTGACGACCCGGTGGAAGGCTTCGTGTTCTTCGAGGAGTCGATGGAGCTGTCGCGGCGGTTCCGCGCGCTGAAGCTGTGGCTGTCGCTGCGCTATCACGGGATGGGGAATTTCCGCGAAGCTATGAGAAACGATCTGGCGATGGCACAGCACCTGGCTGAGTGCATTGCGAATGAAGCGCGGCTGGAGTTGTCGGCGCCAGTTGCGCTGAGCGCGGTGTGTTTCCGGTATCTCCCGCAAGCGGGTGGGGATTCCGACAAACTCAACCAGGAAATCCTTCGTGGGGTGAATCGCCGCGGGCGCGTGTTTCTGTCGAATGCCAGCATCTACGGAAAGTTTGCCTTGCGGGCGTGCATCGTCAACCACCGCACCACGGCGAGTGATGTCGAGCGGGTAGTGAGCGAAGTGCTGGAGGTGGGAAGGGAAATGGAACGCGTCTCCTGACTAGCGTTTGCAGGTGCGAGCTTTGAAGGGGCACGGCTTCAGCCGTGCCTGAAGTGTGCGGAGAAAGTTCGAGTCCCATAGGGACTGCACAGGCATTCTGGCCGGGATAGGGGTCCTTCGACTCCGCACGATTCCGCTTCGCGGATTCGTGCTCCGCTCAGGATGACAAAACTAATAAATGCTGCGCTCGTCGCTCAGGATGACAGCAAGTAAAGATGCGGGAAAGAACACGATGAAACAATTGGTATTCACAGAGGCGGAATCGCAGTGACAACTCTAGCGCAGATGGTTTCGCAGACCGGTGGAGACGCCATCGTGACCACCGCGCCCTGCCGCGCCGACCTGGCGGGCGGCACTATCGACATCTGGCCGCTCTACCTGTTTCATCCCGGCGCGCTCAGCGTGAACATCGCGCTGAACATCCTGACCGCCTGCAAGATCACGCCGCACGCCGGGCGAGAAATCGTGCTCAAGTCGCACGACACCGGCGGCGAGGAGCGCTTCGCCAGCCTGGACGAATTGCTGGCGAAGCGCGAGTACCAACTTCCGCTGGCGGCGTATCTCCTCCGCTACTTTCAACCGAGCGGCGGATTTCTGCTGGCGACGCATTCGGAGTCGCCCGCAGGGGCGGGCATCTCCGGCTCGTCAGCGCTGATGATTGCCACGGCCTCGGCGCTGGCACGGTTCACCGGCCGCGAGATCGACATCGAGCAGATTCGTGTGATCGCGCAGAACGTCGAAGCGCAACTCATCAAGGTGCCCACCGGTTGCCAGGATTACTACCCGGCGATGTACGGCGGGGTGAGCGCGGTGCATCTTGAGACCGGTGGTGTATGGCGCGAAGCGGTTCCGGTTTCGCTCGATGAGATGGATGAACGCTTCGTCCTCTTCTACACCGGCGCGCCGCGACAGTCGGGGATCAATAACTGGCAGGTGTTCAAGCAGCACATCGACGGCAACCCACGTGTCGTGCAGAACTTCGCGGAGATTGCGCGCATCGCCCAGGCCATGCGCGCGGCGTTGGCCGGCGCTAGGTGGGACGAAGTCGAGGGTCTCATTCACGACGAGTGGACCTTGCGCCGGACCAATGCTCCGGGCATCGCAACGCCCCTCATGGAGAAGCTCATTGACGTCTCGCTGCGGCACGGGGGGCGGGCGGCCAAGGTTTGCGGCGCGGGCGGCGGAGGCTGCGTCATCGTCCTTATCGAGAAAGGTACGCGCCACCAAGTTGAGGCCGCCATCCGCGATCACGGTGGCCAGCCGCTCGACTTCCGCGTCGCGCGCGCGGGAGTCACGTTCCACTCAGGGCAAGCGGACAAAGGATAGGACCCGTAGCCATGTTCACCACCAGCGAAGGAAAGCTGCATCCGGTTTGGGCGTTCGTGATATCGGGCGTCTTCTCCTTCGCGGCATTCTTTATTTCAGGCGTGGTGGCCGAAGCCATCGCGGGCGAGCGCAGTCTCTTGCTGGAAGTTATCTTCCGAGCGCTGCTCGCGGTCTTGGTGTTTGGGCTGTACGTCTGGCTGCTGGCGGTGGCCGATGGGATCCATCAGCACCGCCTTGCCTCGCTGGGATTGCCACGGGTGCGGGGAGCGCTGCGGCAGTTCGTGATCGGCTGTGCAGCGGGATTCAGCCTGACGGTCCTGGCGGTTGTGCCGATAGCGGTCTGGGGAGACTTGAGCCTGCACCTACGCATGGGCTGGCATATTCTGCTGCGCGCGGGCGCGGTGCTGTTCGTCCTGCTGGTGGGCGCGCTGGCGGAGGAGATGATCTTTCGCGGCTACCCATTTCAGCACCTGTTGGAAGGCATCGGCGCGGTTGGCGCAATCGCAGTATTCGCCATCCTGTTCGGCGCTGTGCACCTCTCCAACCCCGGCGCCAGCCTGTGGGGGCTGATCAACACCATCCTGATTGGCGTACTGCTCTCGATCGCCTACTTGCGCACGCGCGCGCTGTGGTTACCGTGGGGCATCCATCTGGGCTGGAACCTGACGTTGGGATTTCTGCTGGGGATGCCGGTCAGCGGCCTGCGAATTTTCAACGTCGTGGGGCGCACCGACGTTACCGGGCCGAAGTGGGCTACGGGCGGAGGCTACGGCGTGGAGGCCAGCGTGACGGGAGCGGTGATTGCCTTGCTGGGAGCGTTGATCGTCTGGAAGTTACCCGTAGCCCAGCTACAGCAACCGGAAGTGGCGCCGGAACTTGCTCACCAAGACACCCTCCCGAGCATCTAACCCGGGTAAGCCGACAGTTCGTAATGGGCATATAATTCGAGGCAATCCAGGGTGCTCCCATGACTCGCCATCGCTTTCCATTGTTGGCCGCAGCAAGCCTTCTGCTGGTGTTGCCGACCTTGGCGCAAGATCCCAAGCCAGTCCCGCCTCCCGGCCCGGATGCCCCGAAGTTGACCCAGCAGACTGGCATGCTCATCATGCGCGATTTCACGGCTGAGCCGGTCTTTGCACGCACCATGTTTCCCATGGGATTGAAAGGCCTGCACATCAAAGACGGCAAGGTCTCGCCCAACGAGCAGGGCGTTGCGGCCATGGTCGCGGAGAATGGCCCGGCAGCGCGCGTCGGCGACCGCGTCATTATTACCAACGTCGCCATCCACGAAAAGTCGATTGCGTTCGAGATCAACGGTGGCCCCAAGAAGCACGGCAAGTGGTATCAGCACATCCAGGTCGGAGTAACCGGCACCATGGCCACGCCCGGCGGGGTGAACAAGAGCCTCGACGCCAGGGGGTCGGTGGTCACGCTGGAGTTCGACAAGTATGTTCCCGAGATGACCGGCGACCAGGTGCGGGCGATGCTGGCGCTGGTCTTCGACTTCAAGGCGTTGAACCAGGCCGAGGCCTACGAGAAG
This sequence comes from Acidobacteriota bacterium, assembly GCA_031296115.1. Classification (GTDB taxonomy): domain Bacteria; phylum Acidobacteriota; class Terriglobia; order Terriglobales; family Acidobacteriaceae; genus Bog-257. The sequence continues at coordinate 65,308 of JARLGI010000120.1, forward strand.
ACCCTGCCGCCTAAAGTGCAGGAGGCGATCAAGAACCACCAGGTGCTGGTGGGCATGGACCGCGAGATGGTGACCTACGCCAAGGGGCGTCCGCCGAGAAAGATCCGCGACAAGGACGACAACGGTGTGGATTACGAAGAGTGGATCTACGGCAACCCGCCGGAAGAGGTAGATTTTGTGCGCTTCCAGGGTGCGGTGGTGGCGCGCCTGGAAATCATGACCGTGGATGGGAAGAAGATCGTCCGCACCGAAAAAGAAGTGGACCTGCCGTCGGCGGAAACCGAAGTCGCGCAGAAGAAGCCTGCGGAAAAGCCAGCCAACGCGCCGACGCTGCGACGGCCGGGCGAGCAGGTGGAGGGCCCTCAGCCTTCGCGAACCACTACGCCGACCACGCCGTATCCGCCACCGGTGGACAACGGGCCGGGCAATTCTCCGGACGGGATGCCCCCGCACCAGTTGGCGCCAGCGATGTAGTGTCTGCCCGCGGCGAGATTTGGCGCGGGTGCGCCTGCACCTTTACACTGGTCAGGTGAGGATCGTACTCGGCCAGATCAACACTACCGTCGGCGACTTTTCCGGTAATTCCGCAAAGATCATCGAATACGCGCAGCGCGCCCGCAGCGCCGGGGCCGACCTCATTCTTTTTCCGGAGCTGTCGGTATGCGGCTATCCGCCGCGCGACCTGGTCGAGCGGCCATGGTTCGTGGAGCGCAACCGCCAGACCGCGGAAGTCATCGCGCGCGAGACGCAGGGCATTGCGGTAATCTGCGGGCTGGTCACCCCGGCCAAGGCCTCGACAGGGAAGTCCGTGTTGAATTCCGCGGCGCTGCTGCGGGACGGCAAGATAGCCTTCCTCCAGTCCAAGCGGTTGCTGCCTGCCTACGACGTGTTTGACGAGATGCGCAACTTCGCGCCCGCCGATCACCAGGAGCTCTTCTCCCTCGCGGACAATCGAGTGGCGCTCACCATCTGCGAGGACGCCTGGAATGACAAACACTTCTGGGACCGCAGGCTGTACGGGGTCGATCCGGTGGAAGAGCTGATCGGGGCGGGCGGGAATATCCTGCTGAACATCTCGGCGTCGCCGTTCTATCTGCGCAAGCGCGAACTGCGGGGGGACATGCTGGCGGCCATCGCGAAGAACTACCGGGTGCCAGTGGTCTTCGTCAACCAGATCGGCGGCAATGACAGCCTGGTGTTCGACGGTTCGAGCTTTGTGCTGGGTCCGGATGGGAATGTAATTGCTCAGGCGAAATCGTTCGAGGAAGACCTTGTTTGCTGCGATACTACGACGCTCATCGGCGACATGCACGAACAGATTGCCGGAGAAGAGGCGAGCGCCTACGCAGCGCTGGTGCTGGGCACGCGAGATTATGTCCGCAAGTGCGGCTTCAAGCGGGTGGTGCTTGGGTTGAGCGGCGGGATCGATTCGGCGCTGACGGCCTGCATCGCCGTGGATGCGCTGGGGCCAGAGAACGTGATTGGCGTCGGCATGCCGGGGCCGTACTCCTCGCAGGGAAGCATTGACGATGCGGTGCAGCTGGCCAAGAACCTGGGGATTCGATTTGCAATGGTGGCTATCGGCGAAATCTTCGACTCTTATCTGAAGGCACTGAAGCCGGTATTTGCCGGACGCGAGCCGGACGTCACCGAGGAGAACATCCAGGCGCGCATTCGCGGTTCGCTGATGATGGCCGGATCGAACAAGTTTGGCGGCCTGGTGCTGACCACCGGCAATAAGTCGGAAATAGGAGTCGGCTACTGCACCCTCTACGGCGACATGTGCGGCGGGCTGGCGGTGATCTCGGACGTGCCCAAGACGCTGGTCTATCGCCTGGCGCGATATGTGAACTCGCGACGCCCCATCATCCCTGATTCGACCATCACGAAGGCACCGTCGGCCGAATTGCGGCCGGACCAGAAAGATAGCGACTCGCTGCCGCCGTACGAAGTTCTGGATACAATCCTGGAAGACTACATAGAAGACAACAAGTCCCCGGACGCCATCGCTGCCGCACATGGCTACGATTTGGAAATGGTGCGGCAAGTCGCTCGCATGGTGGACAAGAGCGAGTACAAGCGACAACAGGCGGCACCGGGACTGAAGATTTCCGAGAAAGCCTTCGGTTTTGGCCGCCGCTATCCGATTGCCGCAAAGACGGAGATGTAAGAAGCAACTAGCCACTAGAGCGAATCTTCGCAACTAACGCCCAGGCTACTAGTCGCTAATTGCTTATTTCGAAAGGAACCATGAATCGTTGCATCCGTAAGTTCTTGACTATTGTCCTGGTGTTCGCCAGCGTGTATTCGATTGCGCAGCAGCCGGGCAGCGCGCCGGCGAAGCCGACCTCCGGCGCGTCCAACTCGTCGCTTCCCAGCGAGGCCACCATCAACGGGTTCCTGAAGCAGATGTTCGGATGGAACAGCGATCTGAGCTGGAAAGTGGCCGACATCAGGCCGTCCGAGGCTGCGGGCATAACCGAAGTCGTCGTGGTCTTCAGCACGCCGAAGGGACAGCAACTGTCGCGAATCTACGTCACCTCCGATCAGAAGCACGCCTTCACTGGCGAGATCGTTCCGTTCGGGGCTGACCCGTTCATCGAGATCCGGCAGGAACTGAAGGGCGTGACCGGGCCGTCGCACGGGGCGCAGAATCCAGCGATCATGATCGTGGAGTTCGGTGACCTGGAGTGTCCCGCCTGCAAGAACGCGCAGCCTAATATCACCAAACTGATGGAAGACGAGCCCAAGGCGAAGCTGGTGTTTCAGAACTATCCGCTTGAACAGGTGCACAAGTGGGCGATGCTGGGGGCGAAGTACTTGGACTGCCTCGGCCGGCAGAACGGCGATGTTGTGTGGAAGTTCATCAGCACGGTCTACGAGCACCAGTCCGAAGTGAATGAGCAGAATGCTGACCAAATGCTCAAAGGATACGTTAAGGAAGCGGGAGGCGATCCGGATGCCACCGCCGCCTGCGCCGCCAAGCCGGAAACCGAGAAGCGCGTGCGGGAGTCGATGGCGCTTGGCCAGAAGCTCAATGTGAACAGCACACCGACGTTCTTCATCAACGGAAGAAGAGTTGTGGGGTTCGGTGGAAATGTTCCCTACGACGTGGTGAAGGACATGGTGGACTTCGACATTGCCAACGCGACATCGGGCAAGTAGACCGACGTTTGTGCGGGACACTAGGCGGCCTTTGGGCCGCCTTTCTTTTTAGTTGCCGCTGGGCAGTTGCAGCGCGAAAGAATTGTCCTCGACCATGCTCGATATATGGGGCGTGATGACGATCAGCAACTCATCTTCCTGCACGTTCTTGTCGTGTTCCGAGGCCGCATAGGTGACGGCAGGAACGCGGGCGAGGAATGGGTAACCGTTAATACTATTAGCATCCGCCGTGGAGATCAGACCGGCCACTACGCCTGCTTCACCGTCCTTCAGGGTGATGCTGCCGGTGTATTCACGATTGTTGATGATGGGGATACCGTTGACCGTCTGCGTACCCAGGGAGCGGACCTGCAGTTCCAGCTTCAGCGACACGTCTTTGTCGGCGTGAATGACCGGTGTAGCTTTCAGGTTCACCCCCAGGTCCTCGAAATTGAACGAAGGGAAGGGTGCGATGTAGCTCTGGTTGCCAATGGCCTTGGCGATCGCAGGGGTGTTGTAGATGGGAGCGAAGCTGGCGTTCACAATGGGGTAGCGCTCGCCAATCTTCATCACGGCAGCATTGTCTTGCGAAGCTCGCAGAGTGACGTGTTCGAGGTTCTTCACGTCGGATTCGTTCAGGTTCAGCTTGACGGTGGTGCCCACGCCGCCGGTGGTCAACCCGAAGAGCGTCATTCCGCCGCCGAAGCTTGCGAAAGGTTGCTGGAGCAGGGAATTCGATTGGTTCGACAACTGCGCCAGCAGGGCCGAGATGGCTTGCGAGTTTGCCTGGTTGATGCCGCCGGAAGCAATTAACTGGTTGATTTGGTTTTGCGCGCCTGCGCCCAGACCAGCCAGCAGGGCGGGGCTGATGTTGAACATGGTGAACTGCTGCGGCCAGGTTGTCCCGATCTGCCGCAGCAGGCTGGAACTGATCTGGTAAACATTCAGGTCCAGCAGAACTTCGGGACGGCCACCACTCAAGCTATCGATAATGCGGCCTGCGGCATCGACCAGCGACCGCTCCGCCCGGACGGTGATAGTGAACTGCGATTTCTCGACGGCGATAAACCGGATGTTGAGCAACACCCGCAGCGAATTGCTGATTTCGGTCAGCTGCTGATCGGTAACGTCAGGCAGGTAGAAGGTACGTAACGCCATGCGCTCAAAGGTGCGGCGGTTCTCGACGGTGTCAGCGGCGAAGAACACCTGCTTGGCCGACAGCGGTATCCAGAAGGTCTTGGTGACGCTGGAGGCAGCCTGCATGGCGGTCGCGAAGTTCACATCTTCGATATCGAAATGCACCCGCCGCTGTTGCACCGACTCTTCAAACTGGGCGGTGATTCCATAGGCTTGCGCCACCTGCGTCAAAAGGGCACGGGCATCGCCGCGGAAATGAAAGTCCACGTGAGCGGCGGAGGGCTGCAGTTCAACGGGGGTGGAGTTCTCCACTATGCGAACAGCCTTGCTTAACCGCTCCGGCTGGGGCAGGGTGGCGCTTAGTTGCTGCAGCGCGAAATCGTTGGTCGGATCGTACTCTAGGGCGCGCCGGAACTCGGCCATGGCAACAATCTCATTGTTCTTCAGCAGCGCCTTGTTGCCGCGCTCCAAGGCCTCCATCACCAGCTGCTGGCGGGTGAACTCGCGCGCCGTCAGGTATTCAACGTTGTGGGGATTGAGTTTCGATGCCCGCTCGAACTTCTCCAAAGCGAGCTCCGGCCTTCCCGAGGACTTCAACTTCACGCCGGCATTGAACTGGCGCTTGGCTTCGGCCTGTTCTTTCGGCCCTTCGGGTGAGACGACCGAAGTTCCGGCAGGAGAGGCGTTTTCTTGTACCGGTGTGACCGAAGGCGAGGGTGTCGCCGGGCTCGGCTGTCCAGAATCACTCGAACCGGCCTGCTGAGAGTTCGTTTGTGCAGGTGAAATCTGACTTACCGGGACATGAGCGGGCGCAGCCGGCTCTTGTGCAGTCAGAAAAGCTGCCGCAGTCAGCAAGAACAAAATGCCCGCGAGAAAGCGCATCGGTGCTGAAATTGTAAGCTAGACTGCCGCCATTGTCGCGTCAGGGCCACCCGCAAATCGAAAGGAGAAGAGCGAAGAGCGGTTTTGCCGTGTGCTACACTTTTTTTCATCCATAGAGTTGATACAAGGGGTCGAGGATGAACACGGTGCTTCGCAAGATGCTGTTCGTGGACCTGATTCAGGGTCTCAAGGTGACCTTTCGCAATCAAGACCCGAAGGAGGTCATCACCGAGCAGTATCCTCTGCAGCGGCCGGAGATCGCGGAGCGTTTCCGCGGTGCACCCCGCCTCAACAACAACCCTGACACCAACGAGACGCTGTGTATCGCCTGCGACCTGTGCGCGCTGGCATGTCCGGAGCACTTGATTGTGGTCGGCAGCGAGCGCAACGAGAAGACCCGCCGCAAAGAGCTGACCGAATTCACTTACGATCTGAGCCGCTGCATGTTCTGCGGCCTTTGCGAGGATGCCTGCCCGGTGGATGCACTCGAGCTGACCCAGGACTTCGAGATGGCGAACTACAGTCGCGAGGGACTCATCTGGGACCGCGAGACGCTGGAGAAGGGTCCACTGCCGAACGAATACCGGCGATAGCCAAGCCAGTGATACTTGGATAAAGCCGGGCACGAGGAGCCCAGCGAGGCAAGCTCCACTTTTAACGGAAGAGATTCCGTGGTACTGTAGCCATCCATAAGAGCGTACTGCTTACTGCTGTTCTTATCTCTTCGTTTTCATACCGGATCATCGCTCTCATGCTCCGCGGACACAAATCTGTCTGAGCCGGGGAATACTGCCAGGTTGTGGAAGTGGCAGCCGACGCAGGAGTAACTCTGGTCACTTCAATCCCAAATCGAAGGTAATGGTAATAAGGAGCCAACTGATGAAGAACATGATTCGTGCGACTGCGGCGCTGGCCTTTGCCGCCATGCTGCTGCCCAGTCTCTTAACCGCTCAAGCTGCCCCCGCGCGGCCGTTCCACGATGGCCCGGTGTGGGAGATCGCTTTCATTAAGGCAAAGCCGGGCGTCGGCCTGAAGTACATGGAGTATCTGGCGACCGAATGGAAAACCGAGCACGAGGCGCTGAAAAAGGCGGGGCTGATCCTTAACTACATGGTCATCGGCACCGAGGCGCACAGCCCGACCGATTTCGACTTGATGCTGATGACGCAATACAGGGACCTGGCAACCATGGAAGCCAACCAGGACAAAGAAGAGGCAGTGGTCAACCAGGCGCTGAACAGCAATGACCAGAAAATGATCGCAGGCTACCAGGAACGCGCCAATTGGCGGGAGATTATCGGCAACCGCCTGGCGCGCGAGGTCATTTTGGAGCCGAAGAAGTAACTTCCGGACCTTGCCGACAAAAAGAAAGGCGCGAGCGATCGCGCCTTTTATCTTGTCGCCGTGCCGCTTATTCGAAGATCAGAATCGCGGCCGCGATCACCGTGGTCCAGCGGCCACGCTTGTCGCCGACGGCGCTCTGCGTGATGTTGGCGGTACGCACGATCTTGTTGGAGAGCCGGTAGACTTCCTTCTTCTCGTCCCATGACTTGTCGGCGTCGAACTCGACATCCAGGGTCGTAGCCAGCATCTCTGCGGCGAGTTCCTCGGCGTAATCTCCGGCCACATCGTCGGTCTCACCGAACGAATGGTGCTCGCTGAGATAACCGTAAGTACTGTGGTCGGCCGGAATCGCCACCCCGATCGACGAAGCTGCCAGACGATGGGGCTCACGCGTAGAGTTCTCCGCTACCACAGCGAAGGTGACCTCTCCCGGCGACAGGTATTTCTGGCCGTCTTTGCGCGGGATTAGCTTGCAATTGGGAGGAAAGATGGATGAGACGCGCACCAAGTTCTGCGCGGCAATGCCCGCGTCACGCAGCGCCAATTCGAACGAAGTAAGCCGTTCCCGGTGCTTTCCCACGCCCTTGGTGAGAAAAATACGTTTGGGAACCATGTCTTTGGCCAATTTTCAAAGCCTCCACGGCGGATAGTAACCGAATTGTCAAAATAATACATGCCGGCGGTCAGGTCATGTGAAAACAACGTAAGAGCGGGAAAACCTGTAAAAAGGTTCCCTGGTCAACACTCACACCGTGCTTGCGGCTGGAATTGGCTTCTGCTTGACTGCTATGTCAATGAACGCCAGTGCGGCGCGGCTGAGCGCCTTGTCTTTGCGGTACACCAAGGCAAGGTCCCGCCGAATGCCGGCGTCGGCTAATGCCAGGACAGCTAGCGCCCTCGCCCGCAGGTCCTCCGCCACGTGCGACCGGGGAACAAATCCGACACCCACGTCGGCAGCCACGAAGCGCTTCATCAACTCACTCGAGTCCAGTTCCATAGAAACGATGGGCTTCAGGCCGCGTTCGTGAAATAGGGTTTCCAGCGCGTCGCGAGTGCGCCCGACCTTAGGCAGTAGCAATGGATACTCGACCACTTCGGCGACCGTGGCTGTCGCCTGTGCGGCCAACGGGTGATGCGGCGGCGTGATAACTACCAGCTCATCGTGATGAATCGGTACGACGGTCAGCCGCTTGTCCGGAACCGGCAAGGACACGACACCAAAATCGCAGGAGTTCTCGATGATCGCTTCTAGGATCTTGTTATGCTCCAGGCGCTTCACGCTGACCGCGACGCTGGGATACTGGCGTTTGAATTCGGCAAAGACCTCAGGCAGGATGTGCAGGCACGTGCCTTCATTGGCGGAGACGACGATCTCGCCGCGCGGCACGCGATGCATTTCAGCCAGCGCGACCAGCATGATGCGGCGCTGCTCCAGCGTGTCTTCCACGTACTTCTGGAACACTTTGCCGGCAGCGGTGACCGCAACCTTCCCGCCGCTACGATCGAGCAACTTGGCGCCCACTTCCTCTTCCAGCGCGCGAATCTGCGACGAGATGGCCGGCTGGGTGCGGAAACGCCGCTCCGCCGCTCGCGAGAAGCTGCTGAGCCGCGCGACCTCCAGAAATGTCTCCAGCTGATCGAAGTCCATAAGGCGGTGGTGAGCCGTTGACAATTAGCACTTGGCAAAACAACCGACGCTGACGGCAGAACGGTTGCAAGGCGAATGCCTCGGATGCGGTCTTGCCCATGGATTGCACCCTCATTCTACGTGTCAGCGCGGCGTTTCGTCAGCAGAATCAAGCGATTGCAGGGCATAAACTCACGTTATACCGACGATAAGAACATTGTATTTTCTATCGCTTTAGGTGGCGCGTATGCTTATCTGTGCCTCTGGGCAAGTCCCTCGGACACAGACTTCCCGACCAATGCAGTTTGCAGTTCCGAATTCCTACTCCGGAATCTTGTACCGCTCCGCGCATGCTGCCGCTGGACGCGCGGGTGCTGCTGTTCCCAATCATCCAAAACGCAATGCAACCCTCGTTCTCGCGACCGCCGCCGTGCGCGCGAGCCGATAAGGAGAACCAGAATGGCCGATACCAAGCCTGATCCGAAAGCAGTCCTGGCATTTGTGAAGGAGCACAATATCCAAATCCTCGACCTGCGCTTTACCGACTTACCCGGACTGTGGCACCACGTTTCTTATCCCATCGCCCAACTCAGCGAATCCTCCTTCGAAGAAGGCTTTGGCATGGACGGTTCTTCCATCCGCGGCTGGGCCGCCATTCATGAGAGCGACATGCTGCTGATTCCCGATCCGGCGAAATATGTGCTCGATCCCTTTACCGAAGTTCCCACGCTGGTAATGGTGTGCGACGTCATCGATCCCGTCACCAAACAGCGCTACGATCGCGACCCGCGCTACATCGCCAAGAAAGCCGAGATGTACCTGGCCTCAACCGGGCTTGCGGACACAGCGTATTTCGGCGCCGAGGCCGAGTTCTTCATCTTCGACAACGTGCGCTTCGACCAGAACGAGCACGAGGGCTACTACTTTATTGACGCCGAGGAGGGCCGCTGGAACTCGGGCCGGGCAGAAAACAACCTCGGATACCGGCCGCGCTATAAAGAGGGTTACTTCCCGGTGCCGCCGACCGATCACTACCAGGACCTTCGTACCGAGATGGCACTCACCATGCAAGGCTGCGGGCTGACGGTCGAGTGCCATCATCACGAGGTCGCGACCGGCGGCCAGACCGAGATTGACCTGAAGTTCGATTCTCTGCTGAAGTCCGCTGACGGCATGATGCTCTACAAGTACATCGTGCGGAATGTTGCCAACCAGTATGGCAAGACCGTGACGTTCATGCCCAAGCCGCTCTTCCAGGACAACGGCAGCGGCATGCACTGTCATCAGTCGCTGTGGCAGGCAGGGAAACCGCTGTTCGCGGGCGACGGGTATGCGGGATTGTCGCAGATGGCGTTGTGGTATATCGGCGGGCTTATCAAGCACGGACCTGCCTTGTCCGCGATCATCGCGCCGACTACCAACTCGTACAAGCGTCTGGTGCCGGGCTTCGAAGCGCCGGTGAACCTGGCGTATTCGCGGCGCAACCGTTCGGCGGCGTGCCGGATTCCCATGTACTCGGCTTCACCGAAGGCGAAGCGCGTGGAGTTCCGTCCGCCGGACCCGAGTTGCAATCCCTACCTGGCGTTTTCCGCGATGCTGATGGCCGGACTCGACGGTATCGAGAACAAGATCGATCCCGGACAGCCGCTGGACAAGGACATCTACGATCTCGGGCCGGAGGAGTTGGCGAAGGTGCCATCCATGCCCGGCTCTCTGGAGTCGGCCCTCGACCATCTCGCCCGCGACTATCAGTTCCTGCTCAAAGGCGACGTCTTCACCGAAGAGATGCTGAACACCTATATCGATTACAAGCGGGAGAAGGAAGTGAACGCCATGCGTTTGCGTCCGCATCCGTACGAGTTCCAGATGTACTACGACATCTAGAACTGGTCGGGGCCTGCCCCATATTGTCTCCGCTGACTATCCCTAGTCAGCGGAGTTTCCCTGCTGTTTGGTCACGGCGAGAAACACGGTTGAGAAAAGAAATGAGCGCCCTTTTATTGCGGAGGCTGCTGTACTCGCAGGAGAATGCCGCTGCCGCTGCGCACGAGCACATTGCTTGCAGATTCCAAAACAATTTCGCCCGGGGGACTGCTGCGGCCGGCATGCGAAATCTTCAGATCGCTGAATCCGTAGGGCCCGCACGCCGAAGTGGAAAAAAGCCATAGCGATTGCTCAAGGTTGCTGCCGTCGATAGGCCCCCTACAGCCGCGATCGGGCACCGCCATCAATGCCGCAGTTACGTCACCACCGACAGTCGCCTTGCCTACCAGTTGGTTATCGTTGCCCGCGAAAACCTGACCACTGCCGCGATATACAACGTCGCCGCCCACTTGGACCGTAGTCCAGTCCGCTATGCTGGTGCCGTATTCGTCGAAGTTATTTGTGGGCAATTGCGCCTCGAAGACGTCGGTCGTCGAAGCGATCGCGCGCACGTCAGTGGTCAGGGGCATAGAGTGTCCTTGCGAACTCAGTCCGTCGAACTTCAAGACCAGGCGAGACCCCGAGGTGCTGGTGGGCCGGTCTACCTGGAGAATTTTCCCGGTGACCTGGGCGCCGGCGCGAATCCGGGCGCCGTCCGGCAACAGCACATCTTGCATGAGCCGCCCTGAGATCTTCTCACCCGGCTTGCTCTTCTTAGCGTTGAGGCTGGAGTTCAGCATGACCGGTAACGCGGTTCCCGGCGGGATTTCCTGCGCCGAAATCATCGTCGCTGATAGCACGCAACCTACGGCAAACATTCGTAGGCATCTCATGTCACAACTCCCGCGCGAACCACTCTTGGGCTGAGAGGTCTAGACGCGATGCGTCGCGCCGCACTTCCTTCTACGTTGATGCCAGAAAGCGGTCAGAGTTGCAAAGGCGATAACGGGAGAGCAATTTCAGGCAATGCGGCTCAAGAAAAAAAGGGCAGCGCGCTTTCGCGGCCGCCCCTCTGCCGTCTGATGGAGGGAGTAGGTTAGAAGGTAAAGACTGGCCCGAACTCCGTGCGCCAGTCGGTGTACGTGCAGTTAGGCAGTCCCGCGATTTTAGTAGTGCAGGCGCCCTTGTCGTTGGGTAGGGCATAGCTGCCATACTTGGTCTCTTCAAAGCCGAACGTGACCCAGGGGTTCATCTTGTAGAAGACGGTCACGACGTTTTGATTGCTCTTGTAGGGTCCGGCTCCGCTCGCGCCAATGTCCTTGGCTTTGCGGAAGTCGGCAGTGTTGGCCTCATCCACGCCGTAGGTGTAGTAGGCTTGCCAGCCCGCATTCCGCCCCTTTACGTCGGCATTAAACCAACGCGAGAGAGGGAACCCAGCCTGTATGAAGCCGCCGTAAGCGCGAATCGGCCGCTGCGGAGCGACCACCGGGGTGCCGGCACCATTGAGGCCGAAGGCCACGGTGGAAGAGTTGTCCACGGATGCCCCGGTCGCCAGTTTCGTCAGTCCACCGGTGTAGTTGTAGTTCGACAGGAGCTGGCCGCCGAAGAAGAACCTTAGGTCAGCACCGCTGTAGATGCTGCCTACCAGGGTAAACCAGCGGGTTGGAAGTGAAGCGGCCAACTGATTGCCGTAGCCATTACTGTTGGCATCCACGCCTCTGGGGAAGGCCGTCTTGTAGGCGGTCGGTACGGCCGATGCCAGAACCGTTGCCTGACGCTGCGTATAGAAGCCGCTCCAGAGGACCTGGGCCGGCACAACGCCTGGTGCTTTGTCGAGTTGGAATTGCAAAACGGTCCGGGCTTCGATTTCCGGTTTGCCGGAGTCCGCGCCCTGGCGTTCGCCGTATCCCAACTGATTGGCCGTTCCATCGGTGACGGTGCAGGTGGTCGGCGTACCCAAGGTTGTGATGGTGCAAGTGACCGCATCCGCGGGCAGGTTACCTTCCGCCGGAGTCATGATCGCGACTTCAGGGGTAAACTTCCAGTTTCGCGAGCCGCCCAGCTTCTGTACAAACCCAAGCCGCATCTGCGGAGCGCGCTCGTAAACGTTGCCCCAGTAGGCGCCGTAGAACGTCGTCTCAAACAAGGTTGGCAAAGCGCTGGAGCCGAAGATGGTCCAATCCTGCCCAGCTTCAAAGAAGACGTCGGTGTTGGGATTCACCTGCCAGTCAATCCGCCCGTAGGCCAAACGCAGCGAAAGTGCATTGCTGCGAATGGTCGAAACGTTGCGGTTGTCCGCCCGGCTGAAGTTGCCTTCGAAGTCAGCCTCGATTTGACCGGTGACGGTGATGTTCTTCGAGATATCCGGCCACTCAAACTTCGAACCGAAACGGGTTGCGCGGGCCTTGATGTGGAATTCTGGGTTGTTGTTGGGACCGGTGTCCGCATTCAGGAAGCCCGGCACGACGAAATCGTCGCCGCGAGGCAAACTGCTGTCATACGCTGCCGTAGCTTTGACGAAGCCGTAAGGCGTTACTCGCACCGCGCCCAACGTCAATGCGGGAGCAAGACCATCTTTCTTCGCGGGATCAACCGGCAGCACGCGCAGTGGCGCAATCGCCGGAATGACTACCGGGCCGGCCGGCTGGGTGACCTTAACGGTTTGCGCCGCTTGTCCAGTGACCAAGCTGGCGCTCTGGATGGGATTCGATTCGGTATCGATCATGGTGTGGTCGGTGTCTGTCTCGGCAGCAGCCTTCAAACCCGCCACTTCCGAGTCATTGACCACTCCTTTGGCTTTTAACAGAAGGAGCAGCTGTTCCATGCCCGCAGAACCGGATGCGTTGCGCAGACTGTTGGCTTCGGCCGAGGTCAAGATTCCTTTTTTCACCAGGAGATCGACCAGAGTGGGGTTAATGACACTTCCTGCGCCTACGGAGGTGCCGCTGTTGGGCGCGGCAGTGGCAGCCGCGCTGGTTGGATCGACGGTGGTCGCAGCACTTGAGTCGGCAGCGTAACCAGCCCACGGAATCAAGCAATATGCGAGCACAACCAAAGCCAGTACCGATGACCGGAGAGAGTTTCGCATCTTCGCCTCCAAGCGTTTAGGCACAATTTCGGTTTCAGATCGAAAAGCGTGGCGTCACCGGATCTCTCTGGAGATCCTTCCACCCTCTGTAATTGCACCTTGGGGCGTAACAATAACGGGATGTTAAGCATTGTCAAGCGGATATGTCTCACGCTGGCGTGTGACAGCCGTCACACGAGGGGTGTGACATACGGCGGATGATTAGGGAGTAACCATCTTTTGTTTGTGTGAGATAGGGGGTTCTAATTGCTCCCGATGTAGACAGGTATACCGGCTATGCTACTTTCGGGGTAGAGCGGGGGCGAGAACCGGCAAACTGCACCTGTGCATGAGGGATGGGCACGGTGCACTCACCACTCCATTCTCGGCAGCTCATACGGCAGACCGGTCTTCAACCCGCCAAATGATCGATGCGTCGCTGTCTACATAAGTAGTTCAGGCGCTATCATGTCGCCGCGACGGTTCTTCTGGAAACACGCCTCGTCCTTCTGATTACAGACCTGGTACAGCTTGCCCCAGCCCGTAGCGAAGCCGATCTGCGCTTCATTCACGCCGCGGCTTACCAAGGAGCTCTTGATCCATTGAGCACGCCGGTACGACAGCACCAGGTTGTAAACGACATCGCCGCGAATGTCGGCATAAGCCTGGATCCAGAACTTGGCATCGGGATGCTGCTTCAACCAGGCAGCGTCAGCGTCGAGCACCGCGGGATCAATCACCTTGGTGTAGATGTTGAACGGAAAGTACACTTCCTTCACGTTCTGGTTGAGTTCCGACATTTGGGAGGAAGCCTGAGTGGCGCTGGTTTGGGCCGTAGCTGGAGCGGACAGCACCAGAACGAATACCCCAATCAGTAAGATGCCGAATGAAGCCCACGAATATCTCAGAGATGGAACTCCTTGCATAACTTCCTCCATGACAGGGTTATTGTACGGCCTACCTCAAGATGCAGAACCGGATGGCGCACTGCTTCCTCAAGCTATCCGGCCACGCTGCCGACAGACTTAGTTAAGCCAACCTGTTTCACGCGCAGCATAAAGTACCGACATTACAGGATGATGAAATCTGCGGGGCAAAATTATCATTTTGCACCCCCAACGGGACTACAACCGAAGAATTGAGGCCGCCCCCGATTTTGCGGTTAACGGGGGTGGTATTCGCGGAACATTCATCAGTTGTTCACAAGCCTGTAACTTTCCGACCATAGGATGCCGTTGAACGTTCATCGATCAGGTTCCCGATGCGCGTCTCTAAATTATTAGTGGTTCGCAATTCGCTGTAACTCATCTGCCCCACTTGCGTTTTCAGGAGAGAAAATGAAACGACGACTGGCTACAGCGCTGTCGCTGCTGATCGCGACCAGCGTTTTCGCACAAACTCCGGTTTCGAAAGAACTGCAGGAAATGAAAGATGCGATCGCTGCTCAACAGCAGCAGATCCAGCAACTGCAGCAGCAGGTCACGAACCGCGATCAGGTGATCCAGCAGCTACAAACCCAAGTCGGTCAGGCGCAGGCTGCGGCGCAGCAGGCACAACAGACTGCTGACGCTGCGGGGCCGAAAGCCGAAGACATGGACAAGCAGTACATCGACCCGCTACAGCATGATGTGGCTGACCTGAAAGCACTTTCCGGCACGACGGTGAATGAGTTGCAGGAGACTCAGAAACGCGTGGCCGGTCTGGAGAGTCCGGCGGCCATTCACTACAAGGGCATTACCATTACTCCGGGCGGCTTCGTGGCGGCGGAAACCGTGTGGCGGCCGCACGCCACTCTGGGCGACATCAACACCCCGTTGAACTCGATACCGTTCTCCGGTGCGGGGCAGGCCCGTCAGTCGGAATTCTATGGATCGGGCCGTCAGTCGCGCATGTCATTCCTCGCCCAAGGCAAGATGGCCAACATGAACCTGACCGGCTACTCCGAGGCGGACTTCCTGGGCGCCGGCGTGACCTCCAACAATAACCAGAGCAACAGTTACGTCTACCGTCAGCGCCAGTTGTGGGGACAGGCTGCCCTGCAAAACGGCTGGACTTTCACCGGCGGCCAGATGTGGAGCTTGGTGACTGAGACCAAGGTCGGTCTCGATAACCGCACCGAGGCCACTCCTATGCAAATTGACGCGCAGTACACTGCGGGCTTCAGTTGGGCCCGGCAGTACGCCTTCCGGGTGACCAAGAACTTCAACAACAAGGCGTGGGTTGGCTTCTCGGTCGAAAATGCTCAAACGCTCCTCACCGTCTCGGGAGCGCCCAGTGTTACATGCGGCAGCAGCACCTGCGGCAACTTCTTGATTGGCGGTCCGGGCGCCGGAGCCGGTCTCTACAATCTGAACGCCAACTACTCATCCAACGTCTCCCCGGATTTCGTCCTGAAGGCAGCTTTTCAGCCGAGCTTCGGGGGGCACTACGAGATATTCGCCGTGGGCAGCGTTTTCCGCGAGCGCATTTATCCGCACGCCCTCGACAAGACCCCTTCTGCCGCCGGAGCCTTTAACAACAACACGCTTGGTGGAGGCTTCGGCGCTAATGCCCGCTGGCTGGTGGCCAAGAAGAAGGTCGAGTTCGGCGTTCACTACCTGGGCGGCGACGGTGTAGGCCGCTACGGCGATGCCACGCTGCCTGACCTGACCGTCTATGGTGACGGTTACGAACACTTGGTCCGCTCCTATCAGGGACTCGCTTCTCTCGAATTCCACCTACCGAAGTGGGATTTCTACTTCTACGGTGGCGGCGAATACGCTGGACGGCAGTCGTCACTGTATAAGGGTGCAGGAGTGGGATACGGCTCTCCGCTGTTCAAGAATACCGCTTGCGGAGTCGAGACACTGCCAGGAACCGGCGGCTTCGCCCCAGGCGGACTGTCGAACTGCACGGGTCAGACCCGCGCCATCATCGAGGGCACCACCGGCTTCTGGTACAAGCCCTACAACGGGCCTAAGGGCCGGCTGCAGATGGGACTGCAGTACTCCTACCTGACGCGCGATGCGTGGTCTGGAATAGGTGGACAGCCCGAAGCCATCGAAAACATGATCTTTACATCCTTCCGGTACTACCTGCCTTAACGCAACCCGGGTGGCTGGCTTCGGTTCAGCCACCCGGATTTTTTC
The DNA here is from genome assembly GCA_031296115.1 of Acidobacteriota bacterium. Taxonomy (GTDB): domain Bacteria; phylum Acidobacteriota; class Terriglobia; order Terriglobales; family Acidobacteriaceae; genus Bog-257. Next base: position 81,500 of record JARLGI010000120.1, read on the forward strand.
CTTCTGCACTACCCGCTCCCCAGAGAATTCCCGTCTGTCCAAAACCAGGATCCTTGCTGATGCTGGTTGACAGCGCTTTCGTGCTCCCCCAGAATTGGGACTTACACGAAAGGACCAACTTATGCTCTTCCCCCCGGAAGCACGGGACGATTCTCCCCAGGAGCCGCCCGCTCCCTCCGCTCTGTCCCGTAACCCAGTCTTAATGTATGTGCTGCTGGCCGTGGCCGCGGTTTACGTGATCGCGTCGCTGTATCTGATGTTTGACATGCGGAGCCGCCTGACGGCCATGGAGAAGAAACAGGCCACGCTGGAGACCGCCCAGGCGGAGATGAATGACCGTATTCATGCCACCTCCTCGGAGTTCAAGCAAGCGCTTAGCTCAGAGGTGGGTTCCACCAAGCAGGAAATCGCTCAGCGAGCAGCGGAGTTGGAGCGTCAGCAGAAGGCGGCGGCCGCTAGGTTATCGGCCGAGCAGAATCAGCAAGGTAAGCAACTGGCTGCGGTCAACACCGAAGTCAGCGGCGTGAAGACGGAAGTCGGTGCGGCGAAGACCGACATCCAGAAGACGCAGACCGACCTCGCCGCCACTAATGCCAAGCTGGAGCGTGCCATTGGCGACTTGGGCGTGCAGAGCGGCCTGATCGCGCACAACAGTTCGGAGCTGGAAATGCTGAAGCGCAAAGGCGAGCGCAACTATTACGATTTCACGTTGCATAAGGGCGCGCGCACACCCGTCTCGACGATTAGTCTGCAGCTCAAGAAGGTCGATCCCAAAAAGAGCAGGTTCACGGTGAACGTCATGGCCGACGACAAGACCATCGAAAAAAAGGACCGCACCGTCGGCGAGCCGCTGCAGTTCTACACCGGGCGCGACCACCTGCTGTATGAGGTGGTGGTCTTTACCGCCGCCAAAGACACCATCACCGGCTATCTGGCCACGCCTAAGGGCGCGCCTACGTCGGTCACGCCGTAGTCGCGCGCCGCCAATCTGGAACCGACGCAAGCCTTGCGCGCGGAATGGCCGACTCTTATTGAGCCTTTGCCGGTTCGCGCAAGGTGATAGGCTTTTGGTCGTAGGCCTCGATGGTCACCATCAGTTCCTTACGCGCATCGAACAGCTGCTTGTTGACCGGGAACGACACCAGCACGGAGCCTTTCTGTTCGGCGCCGGGAGCAATCTTGGTTTCGACCACCAAGGGCTGTATCGCAGCCGCCTTTAAGTCGGGATAAGCCATGAAATAACGGTCGTAATCGCTTGCCGAAGCCGCATCGTCAGAAGTGTCGCCCTGGTCGGTTTTCAGGTTGGCCGTGATGGTCTTGACGTAAAGCGTCTTGTCGCCGACATTGCGTAGCGTAACGTTGAGCAGGACCATGGCGTTGGGCATGGTTTCCGGTTGGCTGAAGTACAGCGCGTCAATTCCGCCCTGGGCCACCGGCTTGGCTCGGAATACGTACATCGCGATCGCAACGGCAATGGCGACAATCACCAGCGCGACCGCCACCGGCGCGAACGGCGGAAGATTTCGCTTGGCGCTGTCCATCTCTTCCGTGATGGGCACGTGCCCGGCGTCGAACAGCGGTTCGGCAGGTCTTTTCGGAGGTTTGTTGTCAGCCATGAATCACCTCCGAAGATGATACAAGAGCGGGGCGGTCGCCGATGCCATGGGTTCCCTTCGCCAAGATCGGCGTCCATGGTGCGTTAACGCTGCTTTGTTCCCTGAGCCCTGGTGGGCCCCTCTTGTTCGACTAGCGCGGCAGGATTTCGGTAAGCGCCCACTCGATGCGGTCCACCTCTTCGCGAATGACCCGAATCGCCTGCTGCTGGCCGGGGTAAGGCACGGGCGCGATGGCGGCCACCGCATGGCGAATCTTGTGGTTCCGGTCCCAGATCAAATTGATCTTTTCCGACCTCTCCATCCGGCGCTGGTAAATCTTTCTGGCTACCTTCATAACGATCCAGGCAAACATCAGACCAAACAACATTTCGATCGGCAACCGGTCGGTTGCCCCGTCAAAATCGAAGAACGCCAGACGATAGACGGCTTCGCCGAGTCCGAGCGACGCAAAGATCACGCCCATGCCAACGAATGCCAGCGTCATGCGGTCAATGGGGCGAAGGGTCATTGACGATGGTTCACTGCTGCGGTTCGGTCCGAATCCCATGGTTCCCCCGAAGAAGGTGATGGTGAGGTTTCTATTGTGCTACAACCCTGGGGGTTTTGGGTACAGACTGCGTGGTTTTTTGCGTTAAAAAACGACATCCATGGCCGAAAACTATTGGTTCTTACCCGGCCACTGGTGCTTCATGGCTCTGCGGAACTCCTTTTCCGGTAGAGTGTTCAGGACGTCCTTTGCCGTGAGCCAAGCGCGGCGCGCCTGGAGGATGCCGTACTTGATTTTCTCGAAATGCGTGGTGTGGTGCGCGTCGGTGTTGATGACAATCTTGACGCCGCGCTCGCGCGCCATGCGGAGGTGCACTTCGTTTAAATCGAGCCGCTCGGGATAGGCATTCAGCTCCATGGCAACTTTGTGCTTCAGGGCGGCCTTGAGGACCGCGTCCATGTCGAAGGGATAGGCGTCGCGGCGCAGCAGCAGCCTGCCTGTGGGATGCCCGAGAACCGAGACGTTCTTGTTCTCGATGGCGCGCAGTAGGCGGTCCGTCATCTGTGGCGCCTCCTGGTTGAATGCCGAGTGTACGCTGGCGACGACCACATCAATCTGCTCTAGCACCGAATCGCTGAGGTCAAGCTCACCATCGGCGAGGATGTCCACCTCGATTCCCGCCATGATGGTGATGCCGCGGACCTGCTCGTTTGCGGCGCGAATGCGCGCAACATGCTCCACGGCGCGCTTGTCGTCCAGCCCGTTGGCAAACGCCAGGTTCTTTGAGTGATCGGTGATGGCGATGTACTGATAGCCGCGTTCCTTCGCCGCCTCCGCCATCTCGTCAATCGTGTTTCGCCCATCGGTCTCGACGGTGTGCATGTGCACTTCGCCGCGGATGTCCTCCGCGGCGATGAGCTGCGGCAGACGATGCTCAGCGGCGGCCTCGATTTCGCCGTAATTCTCGCGCATCTCTGGCGGAATGCAATCGAGCTTGAGCTTGCCGTAGATTTCATCTTCCGTCGCACCGGCGACGCGCTTGTTGTTGTCCAGTCGAAACAGGCCGTACTCGTTCAGGGTGAAGCCCATCTTCAGTGCGCGCTGCCGCAACGTAACATTGTGGTTCTTGGAGCCAGTGAAGTATTGCAGCGCCGCGCCGTAGGATTCCGGCGGCAAGGTGCGCACATCCACCTGCATTCCGCTGCGCAGCTTGAAGCTCACCTTGTTATCGCCCTTTGCAAGGACTTCGACAATGCCGGGGAAGCGCAGGATTTCTTCGATCAGCGCGGCGCGCCGCTCGTCATCCACGCAACACGGCCCGGTAATGAGCATGTCGAGATCACCAACCGTTTCGCGGCCTCGCCGCAGTGAACCTGCCGGCGTAATCTTCTCGATTCCCTTGATGTGCTGGAGATGCTCTGCCAGCTTTTGCGCTGTGCGATCGGCCTCGTCGAGCAGAAACCGTCCCGAAATGCGCCGGTAATCTTCAATCGCCTTCAGGATCTTCTGCTCGCTCTTCTCGCTCAGACGCGGCAACTCGCGCAGCTTGCCTTCGCGCGCCAGTTTCTCCACGCTGGCCAGGTCGCTGACCTGAAACGCGCTCCACAGCAATGCAACGGTCTTGGGGCCGAGTCCCTGTATCTTCAGCAGTTCCAGCATGGAAGGCCGGTACTTCTTCAACAGCTCCTGGTGCGGTGTGAGTTTGCCGCCGCGACACAACTCCTGTATGTTGGCCGCCATGCCTTTGCCAATGCCGGGAATCTCCAGCAGCTTCTTTGGTTCGTCCAGCAGGGAAGCAACTTGTTCGGGATGCCCTTCGAGGGCCTCGGCTGCGCGACGATAGGAACGAATACGAAACGAGTCGTCCCCGTTGATCTCCATGAGATCAGCGGTTTCGTAGAAGACGCTGGCGATGGCTTTGTTGTCCAGGCGTAAGTACCTGTGAAGGATTGTAACGTGCGGTCGCGACTGGTTAGCCCAAATAGAAAACCCAGCCTGGCGGCTGGGCTTCGTGGAACCGTGGCGAAGTATTTATGCTGCCCTCGTCACGTTGCCTGCCTGTGGTCCTTTCTGCCCTTCAACGATCTCAAACTCTACCGCATCGCCTTCCTGCAAGCTCTTGTATCCGTCGGAGTTGATCGCGCTGTAGTGCACAAACACATCCGCTCCCCCATCCTCGCGGCCGATAAAGCCAAAGCCTTTTGCGTTATTGAACCACTTTACGGTTCCTTTCAGTTTCACGTTCTTCTTCCTCCAGGCGCAGCACCCCCACCCCGAGGATGCCGGTCTTGAATTGCGTCAAGCAGGTAGAGCCCAGAAGCCAATGTCGCAGAGAGGTCCTTTTAAAAGAGGAACAATGGCAGGTTGGATCGACACCTGCTCGAACGGCCTACTTGGATTGTGCCGCCAATTGGTGGTGTTGTCAAGAGAGTATATAGCGCGTGGCGCCTTTCCCGAGTTGTTAATCTGCCCTGAGAAGCGGTCGCGCAAATGGATGAGGTGGGGAGCCCAGCTCGCCGTTAAGCCAGCGAACGACGACGCGTTTCTGCCAGCCACAAGACCGACGCAATGGTTTTAGCGTCGCGAATCCTGCCAGAGAGGATCATCCCGACTGCTCGTGAGAGAGGGATTAGTTGGCACTCGATAACCTCATCGTCCTCGGGCTGCGCTTTGCCTGCCGTCAGACCCGCAGCGAGATACACCGTCATGGTCTCGTCTAGAAAACCGGGGCTGGGATAGAAGAACAGCGCGCGCTTCCAGCGCCGGGCGCAATATCCGGTCTCTTCCAGGATCTCGCGCTTCGCGCCCGTCAGAGCGTTCTCGCCGGGATCGATGCGCCCGGCCGGCAGTTCCCACAGATAGTCGTTGGCGGCGTAACGATACTGCTTCTCCAACAGCACGCGGGGCTCGCGACCGGTGTCATCCACCGCAAGAATGACGACCGAGCCGGAGTGGCGAATCACCTCACGCGTGGCCGTGACGCCGCTGGGTTCCACCACGCGGTCCGCAGTTACCGAGAACACTTTTCCCTTGTAAACGGTCTTGCAAGACAGCCGTCTGAGGCGGGATCGTTTGGGCGGTTTCGGGGGTTTGCGTGGAGCCATCTTCTTCGCAGGCATGGTTTGACCAATATATAAGCTCGAATTAACGTGATCGTCCACGATGAGATTATCCCACTTTGAGTCTTTAAGGGACATGAGTGGGTAAACAGATCCGAAGTTGTTATTGCGGATTATCAGTGCGTATCAGAGCCTTGGCGGCAAATTTCCGGCAGTGGTGGAAAGCAAGGACGTTCTTTGTACAATGCGCAGGGACTTGGCCGGGGGCACGCACGCAGGCGGTCGCTTCCGATTTGTACGGCAGAAGGAATGTGCCTAGGTCGGCGATATGAATCTCGCGGTCGTCGATCGTGATGTCGGCTATAGCAAATCCAAAGTCGCTAGGCAGTCGTAATGGCCGCAACTTCAGTCGAAGCAGTTGCCCTTCTGGCTGTCCAACCAGAGTTCGCCCTCATATTCAGGATACAGAGTCACACCCGTGTCATCGCGCAACGCCCAGAATGTGTTCTTGTCCGCCGCGATGTGAAACTCATAGACCGATACAGGAGTATGGCGGAACTTCCCTTCTTTACGAAACTCAAACTCGGCAACAATTGGCGGCTTGAACAAATCGACGAGGTCACTCCCAAGTTCGCCCATGGAAACGAATCTCATAGCGCGGCAGGCCGCCGAGGAATCGATCTTGAGAGGCTTGCCATTGATGGTGACGATGGAATAGCGCTCCTGGCCTTTCTCGAAGGTGACCTGCGCTTTCAACACGATGGTCTGCTGTGGTCCGGTGTTGGTCGTCGTCTGCTCACAGATGAAGTCTGGGAGATCGCCAAGGTAGGTCATTGGGAATTCGCAGAGGCCAGTCAGTAGACGGTTCTGAACACCGCCAGCCGAAATGGCCAGACAGTGGCTGCTGTCGCTTCGGGGTGAGGCTGTATCAGAGGCAACCGTCGGCAAATTCTCCTGCGGCCTTGCAGTGGAACTCCCGGTGAAAGATATTAGGGGCCAAGCTAAAGCCACAAGTGTCAAAATACCTGGTGTCCCACCAAAGCTTCTTTTGTGTGCGTAGACGAGCGGCTGGGCACGCATCTCGCTCCACTCCTCAGCCTTAATGTTAAACGATATTGCTTGAAGTCAGCATGGGCATGTGTGGGCCTGAAGTTGCCATTGCCAAGGTGGAAAACGGCGGGTTGGAATTGGTTAGCAGGGATGCCCTTCCGAATTAAAGGTGGAGCTGAGAGAGCTAAGACTTGCCAGCGGGACATGTGAGCAATCCTTGCGGCTAAAGCAGGACGGACGAGGGTCTGATTGACCATTGAATAAGAACAGCGGCCGGCCTTTGCGGAGCCGGATTGCAATTCGCAAATGGGAGCGCTTCTGCTATTCTGCCCGCCGTGCGTAAAGAATCAACGCCAGACGCTCCGCTTACCGTCGCCATCGTCGGTCCGGGTAATCTCGGGACGGCCTTGGCACTTACGCTGGGTGCATCTGGCTATTCGGTTACATCGATTGTGGCCCGCGTCAAGGACAGGCAAGCCAAGGCCCTGGCGCGCAAACTGGAAGCGCGCCTGGTTGAACTGGGCAAAGAACCGATGGAAGTTGACCTTGTTTGGGTTGCCGTTGCCGACGACGCCATCGCTGGGACTGCTCAACGGCTGGCGCGCACGGGCGAATGGAAAGGGAAACTGGTCTTCCACTCCAGCGGTGCTTTGACCAGCGATGCACTCGCACCTCTCCGCCAGCGCGGTGCCAGGGTCGCCTCGGTTCATCCCATGATGACCTTCGTCCGCGGCTCGGTCCCGGAGATGGCAGGGGTTGCGTTCGCCGTGGAAGGAGGTCCAGCCGCGGCTCGTGCGGCCAAAGCAATTGTGGAGCGCCTGGGCGGTAATGCATTCCCTATTCGCAAGCAGAACAAAGTGCTGTATCACGCCTTCGGCAGTTTTGCCTCGCCACTGGTCGTCGCGCTGATGGCTTCGATGGAGCAGGTGGCGGAAGCCGCCGGCATCAAGAAGCGCGACAGCAAGCACGTCATGCTTCCCTTGCTGTTGCAGACGTTGCGCAATTATCTGTATCGCGACGCTGCATCGGCCTTCAGCGGGCCCCTGGTGCGGGGCGATGTCGCTACCGTGCGCAAGCACCTCGCCGAGTTGAAGAAAGTGCCGGAGGCAAGGCAGGTCTACGTTGCTCTGACGAAGGCAGCATTGAAAAGCTTGCCGGTGAAGAACCGCAGGCGGATGGAGCGAGAGTTGAACCGAGAATGTGTGAGTATTACTAAACTGAAAAGGAGAACTTAGAAGGATAAATTAGATCGCACATTACAAATTTGGCAAGCCTTGATATCTGTAGCGCTTACTGAACATCCGGATGAAGATCGGGAGAAGGTGTTCAAACATGAATGGTTCAAAATGCCATCTGTGACAAGGGTAGATCTTAAGGCTGTCGGCAACAAGTGAGACGACATCGGCGGAGCGCGCAAAACATGGCAAGAACGGAAGTGAGGTGTTCTCACCACCCCGTGAACAGGTGGCCCATCTTCTCTTTCTTAGTGCGCAGGTAGTTCTCGGAGTGCTCGTAGGCTTCGACCTCGGCGGAAACCCGCTCCACGACCTTGATGCCGGCATTCTCCACCGCAGCCACCTTTTCCGGGTTATTCGAGATGAGGCGGACTTCCTTCACGCTCAGCTGCCGCAAAATCTCGGCCGGTAGTCTGTAATGTCGATAATCGTTATCGTAGCCAAGCTCGACGTTCGCCTCGACGGTGTCAAGACCTTTGTCCTGCAGCTCGTACGCCTGCACCTTGGCCATCAGGCCGATGCCGCGACCCTCCTGCTGCTCGTAGATAAGGATGCCGGCGCCGGCTTCGGCAATCATGGAGAGCGCCAGTTCGAGTTGCTGGCGGCAGTCGCAGCGCATCGAGTGAAAGACGTCGCCGGTCAGGCACTGGGAATGAATCCTCACCAGCGGCGGCGTGGAATGGATGTCGCCCATCACCAGGGCCACCGCGGCTTCTTTGCGCTCCTCCAGCTTGGTCTCCGGCGCGAGACCGCCGGCCCCGCCCAGCGGGCCACTCTCGTGCGCAGCCTCAAAATCCCCTTCGAAGCCGTAGATGCGGAACTGTCCCCAGCGGGTAGGAAAGTTCGCCTCGGCCAACTTGTGCACATTGGAACGGGTCACACTCTGATTATAAGCGGTTTAGCGATTATGGCTCACACCGTCTCCAGCTCTTCCTCGAGTAATTGCTTGTTGTAGAGCTCAGTGTAGTAGCCGTTGCGCTCGATAAGCTGGTCGTGGGTGCCATATTCGACGATCTGGCCGTCGTGCAACACGGCGATGCGATCGGCGCTGCGCACGGTGGAGACGCGATGCGAGATGAAGATGGTGGTCCGCCCCTGCATGATTTCGCGCAGGTGATTCAGGATGCGATCTTCCGTATGCGTGTCAACGCTGGCCAGCGCATCGTCGAGCACCAGGATCCGCGGATTGCGGATCAGCGCGCGGGCAATGGCGGTCCGCTGTTTCTGTCCTCCGGAGAGCGTCAAGCCGCGTTCGCCGACCAAGGTGTCATACCCGTCGGGGAAGCCCTCGACCTCGGCCGCGATGTTGGCCGCTTCGGCGGCGCGCCGCACATCGGCCCCGGTGGCGTCCTGCGCCCCGAAGGAGATGTTCTCGCGGATGGTGTCGCTGAACAGGAACGTCTCCTGCGGCACGAAGCCAATGCTGCCGCGCAACAGTGCCAGCGGGAACTCGCGAATCGGCCGGCCGTCAATCAGCACCGAACCTTCCGTCGCCTCGTAGATGCGCGGTATTAGCGAAACCAGCGTTGATTTGCCTGAGCCGGTGGGCCCGACAATCGCCAGGCTCGTTCCGGCCGGAACGTGCAGATTGACGTTCCGCAACACATCTTCATCGCCGTGAAGATGCCCCATCCCGCGCTCGGCGGCCTGCAGCGTATCACCGTAGTGAAAACTGAGATTGCGGAACTCGATTTCGCCGCCCACCTCGGTCGGGGCATTCACGACGGGAACTCGGGCGTCGGTGATCTCCGGCTTTCCCGCGAGAATCTGTTGAATGCGTCCCATCGAAGCAGTGCCGCGCTGGAAGAGGTTGACGACCCAGCCCAGCGAAATAATCGGCCAGGTGAGCTGCACCATGTAGGTGTTGAAGGCCACGAAGCTGCCGACCGTAATGCGATGCAGGATGACCTCGCGTCCGCCCACCCACAGCACAATCACGACCGCGACGCCGAGCAGCGTTTCCAGCGTCGGCCACAGCATGCCCATCAGCCGGACCAGCTTCAGGCTGCGCCCAATGTATTCGGTGTTTTCGCGCTCGAAGCTTCCAATCTCTGCCTGCTCCTGCACATAAGCTCGAATCAGGCGTGCGCCGGAAAAGTTCTCCTGCGCCTTGGCCGAGATGTCGGAGAACATGGCCTGGATGCGCTCGAAGCGCTCGTGGATCTTGCGGCCGAAATACTGCACCACGATGCTGACGATGGGCAGGGGCAGAAACGCGAACAGCGTCAGCCGCGGGCTGATGCTCAGCATGAACACCAGCGCGCCGGCGGTGAACACCACCGTGTTCGCGGTGTACATGATGCCCGGCCCGGCCAGCAGGCGGACGGCATTGAGATCGTTGGTGGCGCGGGCCATGATGTCGCCCGTCCGCGTGCGTTGATAAAAGCTGTACGACAGCCGTTCGAGGTGCGAGAACAGATCGTTACGCAGATCGAACTCGATCTCGCGCGAGACGCCGATCAGGATCCAGCGGGTCAGGAATTGGAAAATGGCCTTAGTGCCGGCGACGGCCAGCAACCACATCGAATACGTCAGGAGCTTATGGACCGTGACGCCCTTGTTGAGGTCGTCGATGGCCCGGCGGATGACCAGGGGGAACAGAATCCACACCAGGTTGTTGCACAGCACACAGACCGCGCCGATCGCAAAGGTCTTGCGATACTTGCGCAAGTAAGGAAACAGCGGGCGTAGGTTCTGGAAGAGCATTCAGAAAATCAGCGACTAGCAATTAGCAGTCCAGCAATCAGCGAAGGACAGTTAGCTTAGAGAACGTGTTTCTGACCCCAAAACATTAGATGTTTGCGATGAGGAACCGATTCGCTCGTCCGGCTTAACGGCGTTCTGTCGGCGCCTGAAGCCGTGTCGCCAAAGACCTTAGTCGAGGCCTGCGCTGATTGCTTGCCAATTGCCAACTACTTCCTACGTCGGCACCCGCAGCAGCATGTATCCCCCGGCGAAGGCGAAGAGAAAGTCTGGCGCCCAGGCGGCCAGCATGGCGGGCAACTGGTGCGCGTCGCCCATGGCCTCGAACAGCCCGGCGGTCACCCAATACAGGATGGCGATCCCAATTGCCACCGCAACCCCGGCCAGCGCGCCGCCACGGCGGCCGGTCGCGGAAAACGGGACGGCCATGACCGCCATCACCAGCGTGATTAGCGGGAACGCGATCTTCTTTTGCAGTTGCACCTGCAATCGCACGGTGTCGAACCCGCTCTGCTGCAAGTCGCCGATGTAGCGCCGCAGCTCTTCGTAATTCATCTCCGACGACTGCTTCACTTCCTTCTTGAAATAGCTGGGGTCCTCTTTAAGCTCATTGAACGTCGCCACATCGAAGGTGTGGTAATCCCGGATGGAAGGACCGTGCAAGGTACGGACCCAGCCCTCCTCGAACACCCATTTCCGCAGGTTGTTCTCCCAGTGCGCGTGGTCGGCGTAGATGCGCCGGGTGAGCTGGAAGCTGTTGGGATCGAACTCGAAAATGGTGATCCCGCCGAACAGATTGTTGTCGGGATCGAACACCTGGTAGTAGTAAATCTGGTTGCTCTGCCCGAAAATCCACTTGCGGTCGGCCTGCAGGTAGGTCTGGGCCGGCCGGCCTTTGATCTGGTTGCGCAGGATCTCCTGCTGCCGGTTGGTCTGCGGAATGTACAGCTGGTCGAAGACGAAGAGGCCGACGGCGAAGATGGCGGAAAGAACGATGATTGGCAAGGCTGCGCGATAGACGCTTACGCCGCTGGCTTTCATCGCGGTCAACTCGCTCGATTTCTCCATCAGGCCGAAGGTGATGAGCACCGAAAGCAGTACCGCCAGCGGCGCAATCAGGTAAATGAGCGATGGGCTCACATTCCACAGGTACTCGGCCTGAATAAGTGCCGGGACCTTGTTGCGCATGATGTCGGTCAGCAACTCGAAATAAGTGAATACGAGGACAATCAAGATGGCGGCCGCCAGGATCATGACCAGGTACATGGCGAAATCGCGCAGAATCATGTCGTCAAGGATAAGGGGGAAGCGGGCGCTAAAGCGGTTCTTGCGAAGCGCCGACTTCCTGCGCGCTAGGCTGCGCGTCCGCAGGCTGTTGATCCCTTGCAGGCTTCCCTTGAGCCACTTCCAGATTGCCGACAGGCTAGCCAGTTCCATCGGCATGTGGTCCACCCGCCACAGCAACAAAAGTCCACACAGAAAGAAGACCATGTTCCCCACCCAGACGCCTTCCCAGGGAGGTAGCCTGCCCTGCCGGGCCAGGGAAACGCCGGTGAGAGAGAAGAAGTAGTACACGAACACCAAGAGTATGGTGAGCACGAATCCTGTGCTCTTGCCACCCTTGCGGGCCGACAGTCCCAGGGGAATGCCCACCATGGCCAGCACCAGGCAAGCCGCGGGAAGGGCCAACCTGCGATGGAACTCAATTTGGTAATAGCGCGCTTTGAGAAGATCGTAGCTGGAGGTTGCCGGGTCCGATCGCACGATGGACAAGGCGGCGCGCTGCTCGCGGGCCGCGTTGCTTAGCAGATCGCGCAAACTCAGTTCCGCAACCGGCAGCAGGTCACGCGGGGAGCGGTCCGCGCTGACCGGCACCTGGATGGGAATCTCGGTGCTTTCAAATGTGGTAATGGAATACTGGTCCTTCGCCTTGGGAACCAGCTCCTGCTGCGTCCCGTCTTCCAGATGAAAGCGTAGCTTGTCGGGAGAATCGCTCAGCAAGGCACCGCGCTGCGCCTGCGTGACCTTGGGCGAAGCCGGATCGCTGGTGTCGGCCAGGAAGATACCGCGCCACAAGGACTGGCCGGCTGAGGGAATCGCGTCCTGCACGTATACGACGGTGTTCTTGAATTCCTCGTAGAACACGCGGGGCTGAATTTCGAAGGAAGCTTGCGAAGATTTCAGCCTTTCCTGCAAATGGTCCAAGGCGATCGCCGACTTGGGCGCGAGATAGATGCTGTTGAACATCCCCAGCGTCCAGGCGGCGATGGCAAATATGGAGATCGCGCGAATGAACATCCCCACGCCCATGCCGCTGGCGCGCATCGCCGTCACTTCGCTGTCGGCTGCCATGCGGCTCAGACCTACCAGGATTCCCACCAGCACGCCCATGGGCAGGGTGATGGTAAAGGTGGTGGGCACGGTAAAGAGGAAGATCTCGACCACGCTAGGCAGTGGCGCGCTGTTGCGCACCACCAGCTCCAGCAGCCGGCCCATGTCGCGCATGAAGATGATGAAAGTGAACAAGGCCACACCGAGTAAGGCGTGCGAGCTGACTTCCTTCAAAATGTAGCGGGTGAGGATGCGCACGAAGGTCTAGTTTAGCGGAATTCGGCGTCCGGCGAACACTCGCGCTGCCCAGGCAGGGTCTCGCGGTGAGGAAATTGGTTTCCTGATTTCTCCCACGAAGGTGGTAATCACGGGTCGCACCGGGGGTTCCGCACAGTCATCTTGCCTGATACACTTGGTGCGCTAAAAACCCTCGAATGAGTTACCACGGCTCTCCCATGATCAGGTTGGTGCTGCTCTGGCACATGCATCAGCCGTTCTACAAAGACATGGTTACCGGCGAGTATCGCCTCCCCTGGGTGCGACTGCACGCGCTCAAGGATTACTTCGGGATGGTGAAGCTGCTCGACGAGTTTCCCGACGTCCGGCAGAACTTCAACCTGGTGCCGTCGCTGGTAAACCAGATCCAGGACTACGCCTCCGGCCAGGCACACGACCCTTTCCTTAACCTGGTCGCTAAGCCGGCGGCTGAACTGAGTACCGCCGACAAGAAGTTTGCCCTGCGCTACCTGTTCCAGGCGAACCCAGTCAACATGATCGGCCGCTATCCGCGCTATCGCGAGCTGTGGGAGCGCTATCGCGCGACCTGCGAGCGTCCCGAAGGCCCGGAGTCCTACTTCGTTACCCGCGATTACGCGGACCTCCAGGTCCTCTCACAACTCGCATGGTTTGACGAATACTTCCTTGCCGAGTCTGACGTTGCTGCGCTGGTGCAGAAGGGCGAGGACTTCTCGCCTGAGGACCAGCAAGTGGTCATCGCCAAAGAGCGCGAGATCCTGAGCAAAGTCTTGCCCGCTTATGCCGCGGCCGCTCAACGCGGGTCGGTCGAACTGTCGGCAACTCCGTACTACCACCCGATTCTCCCGCTGTTGTGCGACACCAATGCCGGTGCGCAGTCCACGCCCGGACTCAGCTTGCCCACGCGGCACTTTCAGCGTCCGGAAGATGCCAGCCTGCAGATCCGGATGGCATTGGACTCGCATGCAGCCCTCTTCGGCATGCGTCCCCAAGGACTTTGGCCGTCGGAGGGCAGCGTCTCCGAGGAGACGCTCAAGCTGGCCTCGCGCGAGGGAATTCAATGGATGGCGACGGACGAAGGCGTCCTTGGTCGCACCTTGGATTTCCACTTCACGCGCCATGACGGTAGCCGCCTGGGCGGCGACGGTGCGGAGCGGCTGTACAACATCTATCGCTACGAAAAGGGCGAAACGCGGATGCACCTGCTGTTTCGCGACCATCGCATCTCCGACCAGATTGGTTTTGTCTATTCCGGCATGCCGGCGCAGGAAGCCGCCAACCATCTGGTGCAGAACATCAAGGATTCGGCGCAGCCGGTTCTCCAGCAAGGCAAGGACGCGGTCGTCTCTATCATCCTCGACGGCGAGAATGCCTGGGAATACCATCCGCAATCGGGGCGTGAATTCCTGCGGCGTTTCTACGAAGCGGTGCAGCGCGATGAGCAGATTGAGCCGGTTACCGTCAGCGAGGCCATCGCGCGCCACAAGGAGAACGACCTCGGCCGCCTCAACCGACTCGTGCCGGGCTCGTGGATCAACGCCAACTTCAACGTCTGGATCGGCGCGCCCGAGGACAATCATTCGTGGGACCTGCTGGCCGATGCGCGCGACTATTACGACCGGCATTCGGACCGGGTCTCGGCCGAGCAGCGCAAGCTGGCGTGGGAAGAGTTGCTGATCGCCGAGGGCAGCGACTGGAACTGGTGGTACGGTCCTGAGCACCACTCGGCCAACGATCGCGACTTCGACGAACTCTACCGCAAGCACCTGTCGAACGTTTACCACGCGCTGGAAGGCATTCCGCCGGAGGAACTAAACACGCCCATCATGAGCGGCGTGGTGCGTCCCAGCTACATTCCGCAAACCGCCTACGTGCGGGCGCGCGTCGATGGCGTGGTCAGCGGATACTTCGAGTGGATGGGCGCAGCCAGTTACACCTCCGACCAGCGCACCAGCGCAATGCACGGCAAGCAGTTCCTGCTCGACGCGGTTTATGCCGGCCTGGATGTGGACTCCGTCTCAGGACGCTTGGACTTTCACGACGCCATTCCCGAAGGCGCTTATCGCCTGGTGGTAAACATCGAGGTGCGGCGCGAGGAGTGGAACCGCAAGGCGCCGATGCAATCGTACCGGCTCACGGTGGACGCGCAGGGGCGGCGACTGCAAAAGTGGGTGCTGAGCAACGGCGAGGAACGGCGCAAACTCGCCAGCTTCTCAGTGGAGAACGGCGATGTCGATCGCCACGGCGTCGAGGTCGCACTCGACCAGATCTTCGAGTTCCGCATTCCCTTCGATCTGATCGGGGCGCATGAAGGAACCCGTATACGTCTGCGCTTCGCCATCTGGCGCGAACACCTGCCGCTGGACTCGCTCCCGCTCGAAGGCTGGATCGATCTCTTTGCGCTGCCCGAAGCAGAGCTGGAGAGCCACCAGTACGGCTTCTCGCCGAACAGCATCCAGTAAACCGCTTGCCGGCGAGGCGGTCTCGCAAATTCCACTGACAACTAATTACTGACAACTGACAACTGGTCTGTACACCGGCCAGCCGCGCTGCTGCGCAATCTGCTCCAAATCAGGGTTGGGATTGACGCAGAAGGGAAACTTCGCCATCTCCAGCATGGCGAGATCGTGAATGGAGTTGCCGAACACCGCGTCCACCGGCTTGCCGATGACCTCGCGAATCGCCACCGCCTTCAACTCATCCGTCGGCACCCGCAGCAGGCGGTCGCTGGCACAGCCGTCCTCCACATGCACGCATGCCGCCAGCACGTGATCGCGGGCGATGCCGAAGCGCTCGGCCCCAACTTCCACCACCCAGTTATTGGTGGAGGAAACCGCCCACAGCTCGCACCCTTGCTCGGCCAGGCGCCGCGTCAACTCCCGCATTTCCGGAAACACGCGGTGGCTGACGACCTCGCAGAAGAACTCTTCTGCCGCGCGCAGCAGGTCGTCCTGCGAGACGCCGCGGTTGATGGTGACCATTTCGCCGCAAATCTGTTCTTCGCTTACCTGGCCGGCCTTGTATTCCTCATAGCGGGCGAGCGCCCACTCAACAACCTCGCGGCTGACGATGCCGCGCTCGATCTCCCAGTACAAGAAGTCCGCGCCCGCATCGCCGCTCCACAGCGTGCCGTCGCAATCGAAAACTGCAATGGGAGGTCTAAGCGCAAGTGCGGATTCGAGGAACTGAAGGGCCTCGCGCCGCAGCGGAACCAAACTCAAAACTGTTTCTCCGAGGAGATCATCTCGGCGCGCGAGAGGCGCTCGTAGTCCTCCGGAGTATCAATGTTGGCGGCAACGCGCGCGTCTTTCACTGGCAGATACAGGATGTGCTGCTGATACTTGTGCTCGACATCGCGCGCCTGGGCGTCCACCGGCGCAATCTGAAACGCCTCAATCATCTCGCGGCCCACCAGGATGGGATGCCCATGTACTACATCGTCTCCGCGTTTGACTTCAGGCACGACCACCCAGATGTTGGGCTCGGCAGCGAGGAACGCTTCATGCATGGCCTGCAGCGTGCGAGGCAGAACCGGGGGATGGTCAATCAGCGCGACGAATGCCGCATCGCGCCCCTGATTCAGTACGGCTTGCAGCCCGACCCGCATAGAGCTGAACTGTCCCTGCTCGGGAGTAGGATTCACCACCAGGAACCCGCCATGGGCGTAGGTTACCGGCCCAATGACGCCCACATTCTTGCCCGCCACCACGATCACGAGGTCGGAGTGCGCCTGCAGCAGATCGATGGTGGCGCCCAGAAACGTGTTGGCAGCCGGTGTGCCTTCCGCTACCGGCGGCCAGGGCAGCAACGCCTTGTCGCGGCCCATGCGCGTGGAGAACCCGGCGGCAAGAATGACTCCGCAGATGCTGGGGGACAACGCCATGGCTCGAAGATAGAACTAGCGACTAGCAATTAGCAACTAGCAAGAAAAACAGTTTCGTTATCGCGTGTTCGTCGTTGCCACTTACCGAACAGCTGAGAGATGAATCAATCACCAGTTGCTAGTCGCCAGTTGCTAGTTGCTTCTCTCCACCGCATCCTTCTCTGCGTGTTCCTCGGCGGCCTGGCTGGGCGGATACGCATACTTCTTGCTCGGCACACTCGTAGGCGCGTGCCGGTGCACGGCAATCATCTCGGCGACGATGGCCACTGCGATCTCTTCAGGCGTAACCGCGCCGATCTCCAGCCCGACCGGCGCATGCACATTAGCAAACTTCTCGGCAGGGATGCCTTCCTTCTCCAGCTCTTTGTATATGGAGATGGTCTTGCGGCGAGAGCCGATCATGCCGAGGTACTGCGCGCGGGTATTCACTGCCCAGCGCAGCACGCGCATGTCGTCGCGGTGTCCACGGGTGACGATCACGATGTACGCCGACTCGGGCGGATCGAGCCTCGCCGTCACCTGCTCAAAGTCTTCGGCAATGACTTCGCGGGCGTCAGGGAAGCGCTCGCGGTTGGCGTAGCTCTCGCGGTCATCCACCACCGTGACCTCGAAACCCGCGGTGGACGCCACTTTGTACACGTTATAGGCGACGTGCCCTGCGCCGAAAATGTACAGCAGCGCCGGCGGAAGCACCGGCTCAACGAACACGTCGAGCGTGCCGCCGCAAACCAGGCCGGTGTCGTACTTGGAATTGTTGTTGAGGTTGAACGTCAGCGAGCGCGGCTTCTCTTCTTCCATCACCTCGCGCGCCGCCTGCCAGACTTCGGCCTCGACGCAGCCGCCGCCGATGGTGCCGGCAATCGAGCCGTCGTCGCGCACCAGCATCTTCGCGGTCTGGAACGACGGGATTGAGCCGCGCACGTTGGTGATGGTGGCCACCGCGCCACGGCGTCCCTGGCGGCGAAGCTCGACGATTTGCTCGTAGATGTCCATGGTCAAGCGAACTCAATTATTCAGATGCCGAAGAGCAAAAGTCAAAAGCGCAGCCTGAAGTTTTCCCGCCAATCGCGTTTCGACGTTGCCAGTTCGTTCACTCCTTCCGACGAAAACCGCCATACCACGAGCATCCGCACTTCTCACACTTGTCATCCCGAGCGAGGAGCGCAGCGACTCCGCTCCCGCCGACCCACAAAGACGTGGGTCGAAAGGCGAGCGGGCGCTCCGCTCAGGATGACAACATTTGTCACATCGTCAGCACTACTTTCCCAAATTGCTCACTGCTTTCCAGATACTCATGCGCGGCGCGGGTCTCGCTCAGCGGGAAGGTGCGGTCCACCACCGGCTTCAGCTTGCCGGCAAAGACGTGCTTCAAAACTTCGTCCAGCTCGCCCATCGCGCCCATGTAGGAGCCCAGCAGCGTAAGCTGGCGCGAGAACAGAAATCGCAAATCGAGATTGCCTTCGAAGCCTGTGGTCGCGCCGCAGGTCACCAGCGTTCCGCCGTGCTTGAGCGACTTCAGGCTCTCCTTCCACGTGGCCTGACCGACGTGCTCGAATACGATGTCCACGCCGCGCTTGCCGGTAATGCGGCGCACCTGGTCGCCAATCTTCTGTTTGTAGTGATCGATGGTGTGGTCGGCGCCCAGCTCGCGCGCCTTCGCCAGCTTGTGTTCGTCGCCCGCAGTGGTGATGACCTCCGCCGACAGCATCTTGCAGATCTGGATTGCCGCCGAGCCCACGCCCGAGCCCGCGCCCAACACCAGCACTGTCTGCCCGGCTTTCAGTCCGGCGCGGCCGAGCAGCATGTGCCACGCGGTGAGAAAGACCAGTGGAACGCTGGCGGCCTGAACGAATTCCAGCGTGTCGGGAATCGGGATGACGTTCACGCGCGGAACGGCGATCAGCTCGCAGTTGCCGCCGTCCACGCCGTTGCCCAGAACCGCGAACCGCGCGCAGAAATTCTGGCGTCCCTGGTTGCATTGCTCACAGTGGCCGCAGAAGACCATCGGCGCCAGGAGAACGCGCGTGCCTTCGTTGAGATCGGTCACGTACTCGCCGCACTCGACGACCTCGCCGGCAACGTCGCTGCCCAGGATGTGCGGCAGCTTCACGCCGGGGAGCCCCTTGCGCACCCACAGGTCGAGGTGGTTCAGCGCGCAAGCCCGCGCGCGGACCAGGACATGGTTCTTGCGCAGCTCCGGCTCGGGAATATCTTCGTACTTCAGTACCTCGGGACCGCCGAACTCATGAATGCGGACTGCCTTCATTGCTTATGCCTCGCAGGCGCATCTCCGTCGATCTCGCCTGGCGTCTTTCGAATGGCAATATACCAGCGCCGTAAGAACGGAGGTGTTAGCTCATCGCCTCAGCCTATCGGTGTTCGCGGTACCTACCCTCCCCGCCCTATCTTGTTTTCAGCTGCTTAATCCACTATTCATGTCATAAGCATAACAAAATAAATAAGTTATATGTATGTGATAGTAATCAATGGACTTACGGGCCGGAACGCGCGACCTCCGTCACCATCCGCGATTCCTCTTCGAGCCAGTCTAGTTCGTCCTGTTGCCACTCCATGAAGAGCAGGTTGGAGGCAGCGAGGCGGAGCGCCCAGAACATCAGATTGACGGTCTTGCGTTCGAGGTGGCTCGCAGCGAGCGCGTACCGCACGCGCGCCCGGGCGATCTGCACCGCGCGCAGGTCTTCCAGCACCGGAAGGTGGACCGGATTCGCCGGCGTGCACGGGCCATTCGCCAGAGCCGCGCGCGAAGCTCGGCGTGAGCGCGGCAATAGCGGCGTCCTCCGAAGGCCGCCGCGCGGCACATGGCGCCATTGGCGAGAATGTGCCTGCAAGTGGGAACGAGGACGCGTGAGTCGTGTGCGTGTGGGTGCGAGCGACAAGATCGAATCATCAGGCGATACCTCCACCAGAGCAGAGTTTCCCGGCACTGGGCGGGAAAGGACCGGGTGCCTATCTTCAGGCTGAGCACACCGCAGGGTGAAAGTCAGCAAGAAAACGCAGGCGCCGCTTACGAAAGTAACCACGCAATTTTCCCAATTCGGGAAGGGTGGGGCGAGGTGTGCAAGTGAGCCGTGGAATTCCAGGCGTAAAGTGCGTCGCAGGAAGAGGGGTCCTTCGGGTGCGTTCGGTCGCACGCGACCTCACTCCGCTCAGGATGACAGAGGTGAGACCCTATAGAAACAACAGGTCCCTCGACCCGTCGCTGCGCTCCTCGCTCGGGATGACAAGCGGCCAGGAAAAGAATTTTTATGCTGTCACCCTGAGCGAGCGGCCGCTCTTGCCGCGAGTCAAAGGGCCGCTATAGCTTGACCGATACGAAAGGGGTGCTTCGACTCGCGCGGCCAAACCCGCCGCGCTCGCTCAGCATGACATGTGGTCTGCAAGGTCATTCGTCCTGACCGTGGACTGTTAAACCCCTCGGGGGTAATCCTGCGAACCGGCGTCCAGCGATGGGCAATTCGCATCCAACCCATAGGTATAATTAAAACCATGAGTTCCGACTTCCGGACGCCACATTTCGAGAATCCTGAAACGGGCCGCGAGCGCTTCGACAACCTGGCTGGTTCCGACCAGGACCGCCGGCGAATTCTGCGCGCCACCTTCGGCGAGCAGCAACACGAGGGCGTCGTCATGGCCTCGATGGACGCCGTGGTGAACTGGGTGCGCAAGAACTCCATCTGGCCGATGACCTTCGGCCTGGCCTGCTGCGCCATCGAGATGATGTCCATGGGCGCGTCGCGCTTCGACATCGCGCGCTTCGGCGCCGAGGTGTTTCGCCCGTCGCCACGCCAGTCGGACCTGATGATCATCGCCGGCCGCGTCTCGCAGAAGATGGCGCCGGTCATTCGCGAACTTTACATGCAGATGCCGGAACCGAAGTGGGTCATCTCCATGGGCGCGTGCGCGACCTCGGGCGGCGTGTTCAACAACTACGCGCTGGTGCAGGGCGTGAACCAGTGGATTCCGGTGGACGTGTATGTGCCCGGCTGTCCGCCGCGTCCCGAGCAGTTAATCTACGCCATCATGCTGCTGCAGGAAAAAATCAAGAACGATCGCGGCTCGTTCCGTCGCACGCTGAATCTGAAAAAAGCGTAAAAGCAGTGGTCGGTTGCTGGCTGCCGGTTGTCAGCAGCGAGGCGCGGCTGAATCCGCCTCCGCAAATTCCCATCCAATCCTGAGCGCGGAACATTACCGGCACTCATCATGAAAATTGGAATCACCTGTTATCCAACGTACGGCGGAAGCGGCGTGGTCGCGACCGAGCTTGGACTCGAGCTCGCCGAGCGCAGCCACGAAGTCCACTTCATCTCCTACTCGCAGCCCATTCGGCTGACCGAGCCCCTGCCCAACATTCACTATCACGAAGTGGTAGTCACGCGTTATCCGCTGTTCGAATATCCGCCTTACGATCTCGCGCTGGCGACGCGCATGGCGGAAGTTGCCGAGATTTACGAGCTCGATCTGCTGCATGTTCACTACGCGATTCCGCATTCCGTGAGCGCGATGCTGGCGCGGCAGATGCTGGCCTGCGATCACGCGCGCATTGGCCGCCGCTTGCCCTACGTGACCACGTTGCATGGAACCGACATCACGCTGGTCGGCTCCGATCCTTCGTATCTGCCGATCACCCGCTTCTCCATCGACCAAAGCGACGGCGTGACCTCCATCTCGGAGTACCTGAAGAAGCAAACCTTCGACGTCTTCGAAGTGAAGACGCCGATCGAGGTAATTCCCAACTTCGTGAACTGCGATCTGTATCACCGCACCGCTGCGGCCATGCAGCACCGCACCGAATATGCCAAGCCCAATGAGAAAATCCTGGTGCACCTGTCGAACTTCCGTCCGGTGAAACGCATTCCCGATGTCATCGAAATCTTCGATCGCGTGCAGAAAGAAATCCCGTCGCGGCTGGTGCTGATTGGCGATGGTCCTGAGCGCTCACGCGCGGAATGGCTGGCGGTGAAGAAGGGAATTCACAACAAGGTGGAATTCCTCGGCAAGCAGGACCGCGTGCACGAGAAGCTGCCTGTCGCCGACGTGATGCTGCTGCCCAGCGAACTGGAATCGTTCGGCCTGGCGGCGCTGGAAGCAATGGCATGCGAAGTTGTGCCCATCGCTACCAATGAAGGCGGCGTTCCTGAAGTCATCGATCACGGCAAGACGGGATTTCTGGCGAACGTTGGCGACGTTGACACGATGGCGAAGTATGCCATCGAGCTGCTGTCCGACGAGGCCAAGCTGAAGCAAATGGGCAAGCAAGCCCGCGCCAGCGCGCAGGCGCGCTTCTGCGCCACCAAGATCATTCCGTTGTATGAGAACTTCTACCGCGGCGTCCTGGCGCGCTCCTCGTAAATTGCGCCCGCGACCGAACCGCCCATTTCCTCGGCTTGCAGAATCGGCAGCACCAAACGAACCAGCGTTCCGCGGCCTGGCTGGCTCTCCAGCGTAATCTCGGCGGCGTCGCCGTAAACCACTTGCAGGCGCTCGGTCACGTTCAACATGCCGATGCCGGTTCCCGAAGAGGTGCTGGCGGCAGCAGCCATCATGCCGACGCCGTCATCCTCGACCTCGATCACCAGCCGATGTTCGGCGCAGCGGCTGCGAATGTGGACGCTGCCGCCATCCACCTTCGACGCGAAACCGTGCTTGACCGCGTTCTCCACCAGCGGCTGTAGAATCATGCTCGGAACCAGGTGATCGAGCGAGTCCGGCTCCAGTTCCTTCACTACCTTCAGCTTGTCAGTGCCGAAGCGTGCCACCTCGATGTCGAGATAGTCGTCAAGGAACTCCATCTCCTCGCGCAGCGGCACAAATGAGTCGCCCTTGCGCAGCAGGCGGCGCAGAATGTTGCCCAGCTTTACGATCATCTCGCGGGCCGAGTCCGGGTCGCGCCGTACCAGCGATGAAACCGAATTCAGGGTGTTGAACAGGAAGTGCGGATTGATCTGGCTCTGCAGCGCCTCCATGCGCGCCTGCAGCAGCAAGCGCTCCTGCTGCTCCAGCTTCATCTCGATGCGCACGTTGTTCAGCACCTTGAGCGCGATGGCGACTGCCATCACCGTACCGGCGTAAATCGCCAGCGTTACCAGCCAGTTGCTGGAATCGAGCGCGAAGATGCGGCGCGGGAATCCGCGATGCAGTTGGATACGAATGAACTCCAGGCCCAGAATCAAGAAGAAGAACGATGTCTGCCAGTCAATGAACGACTTGCCGATGCTGCGGCGAATCCAGTGGTAGATGCTGAGGTCGAACAGCGGCGAGAACGACCAGATAGCTTCGCGCTCGGGAGCAATGTGGCGCAGCCATCCCGCGAGCGCACCCGCCAATAAGTTCATCGGCAACGCCAGCCATTCGCCCCAGAACAGGCCGGGAATCGAAACCAGCACGCCGCCCGCGGTTCCGGCCAGCCGGCCGGCGATGATGCCGATCAGGATGGCGCCCTCGAAAGAGATGTCCGCCGCGTAGAAGTTGCGTACCCAGTGACGGACAAGCACGCCCAGCATGATCGGCGTGCCCATGATGAAGACAATCTCTATCTTCTCGCCGAGCGTTCGTTCCTCGCGGAACAACAGCACGCGAAAGCGGCGCGCGCGCACCAGCACGCTGCTGATAGCCGCGGCCACGCCGAGCCGAATCAGCAACGTGACGAGTATGAGACGCGAGTCCATCTCCCGATCATCCTACCTTGCTGGTGGCCTGCCGCACCGCATCTTCGGCGCTGGCCGCATCCGGCGCGCCACCCTGCGCCATATCGCAAGTGCCACCGCCGCGCGTACCGAGCCGTTGTACCGTCTCCTTCATCAGCGCGCCCATGTCATTGTTAAGGCCCGCCGCCTGGCCAAACACCAGCGACGGCTGCGCACCGCCGCAGCCCAGCAACGCAACTGCGGTTCCGCATCGGACAAGCTTCTGTGCCAGCATCTTGATGAAACTGAGGTCGCGCTCCGGGAAGAACTGCACCACCAGTTTGTAGGCGCCGCGGTCCTCCGCCGATTGCAGCATCGATTGCGCCTGCAATTCGGCAATCTCCTCCAGTTGCCGGTGCTGCGCCTTCTGCGCCGACTTTATCTCTTCCAGCGACTTGCGCACTTGCAGTGTCACTTCCCAGATGTGCGTGGAAAATAGCGCCGCCGCTTCGGTGAGCGTTTCAAAGTCACGCCGCGCGGTTGCCGCGGCGCGCAGCCCGCAGACGAGCTCCACGCGCACGCCCTGCCTCACCTTCTCGGTCCTGCGCAGCAGAATGCCGCCAATCTGGCCGGTACTGCGCACGTGGGTTCCGCCACAGGCATTCAGGTCGAAGTCCTGTATGTCAATGAGCCGCAGCTTCTCGCGCTCCGCTGGAGGAATCTTGCGAACGCCCATCGTGCGCGCCTCTTCTGGCGTGGCAAAACGGATCTCCACCGGACGATCTTCGACGATGACCTCGTTGGCCAGCTTCTCGGCGGCTTGTAGCTGTTTGGCGCTGACCGCTTCGGTGGCTAGGTCGATGGTGCAGCTCTCGTCACCCATGTGGAACGACACCGTTGGGAGGTTGTAGAGCTTCTCGAAGGCGGCGGAAAGTACGTGCTGGCCTGAGTGCTGCTGCATGTGATCGCGGCGCCGCTCCGCGTCGATCGTGCCTCGAACCGCCGCACCCGGTCGCAGCGCTTGCACCTCGCCTTCAACGATGTGCAGGACTTCGCCAGTCTGCTCGTTCTCGGTTACATCCTTTACGTGAAGAGGCGAAGCGCCGCCCGCAACTTCCAGCGTTCCGGTGTCAAATACCTGCCCGCCGCTCGTCGGATAGAACGCCGAGCGGTCGAGCGTGATGGTGACCGCACCTAGTTCGCTGCTCACGGCCGTGACGCGGGCTTCAAACTGGTGGAGGAAAGAATCGGTGTAATAAAGGCGTTCAGTCACGGTTGGTCACTCTCGCTGGCCAACTGTACCAGTTCGGTGGTGCGCTTGAGCTGGCCGCAGGCAGCATAGATGTCGCGTCCGCGCGGGCGTCGGACAAATGCTGGAATTCCGGCGCGGGTCAGAACGCTCTGAAAGGCCCGCACTCGTTCCTCCGATGGCATAGAGAACGGAATCTCAGGCCCAGGATTCAACGCGATGAGGTTCACCTTGGCCTGCAAGCCGCGAATGAGGTCGGTCAGCTCCCGCGCGTGCTGAATGCCATCGTTGAGGCCGCCGAGCAGAACGTACTCGAAGGTGAGCCGTTCGCGATTGCGCAGGGGAAACTCGCGCAGTGCGGCCATCAACTTCTCGATGGTCCACTTCCTGGTGATGGGCATGATTTCCGTGCGCAGCGCTTCGCTGGGCGCATTGAGTGACACAGCCAGTTTGGGACGCACCGGCTCGGCGCCAAAGTCGGCGATCCTGGGCAAAATTCCCGACGTGGAAACCGTCATGCGCAATTCGGGAATTCCCGCAGCTTCCACCAGCAGCCGAACCGCCTGCATGAAGTTGTCATAGTTCAGGAACGGCTCGCCCTGGCCCATGAAGACGAGATTCACGCGGTCGCGTTCCATTGCGACGGCGCGGTCGTTAAGCACGGCCAGAACCTGCCCGACTATCTCGCCGGCCGTGAGGTTGCGCTGCAAGCCAAGCAGCGCCGTCATACAGAAAGCACAGTCGACCGCGCAGCCTGCCTGACTGGACACGCAGATCGTCGCTCGCTGCCATGCGTCCTTGCGCAACTTCGGAGGCGCCGAGCCCCGCTTGAGGTCCTGGAGCTCGGCGTCTCCGTCCGCGGAGCCGTCTCCGGCCTCGCCGCCGTCGCCCTCGGGCATCCACACCGTTTCAACGCTTTGGCCATCCGAGAAAGCCAGTAAGTAGCGAATGGTTCCGTCGCCGGAGACGAACTTCTGCTCGATTTGCGGCAGCCCGACCGAGTATCCGCCGCTCTGTAAGCTCTGGCGGAAGGTCAGTGGCAAGGTGGTGAACTGCTCTAGTCGTGACCACCTTTGCCGGTAGAAGCCGTCTAATAGCTGCCGGGCGCGGTAGGAAGCTTCACCCAAAGCTTCGGCGATGACCGTAAGCTGTTGAAGGGAAAGCCCCAAAAGTTCGGTCTGTTGCGGTTCGCTCATGCATCCAATATGCTGATGGGTCAGTTTCCTCGCGCCCGACGACGCTTCGGGACGATTCTTTAGCAACTGTATTTTATCCCGCAAGCAAGCAGATCCCTAGGGCCGGGAAAGCGGACGGGTGTCTGGGCCGCGAGCGCCCTCCCATCCGGATCGGAGTATGCATGGTTGGACCGCTCCTCATGAAACGCGAAGTGCTTCCCAACGGGCTCACCATTCTGACCGAGAAAATGGATCACATTCGCTCGGTATCGATGGGGATTTGGGTGAAATCCGGTTCGCGTCATGAAGATCCCAATGTGAACGGCATTTCGCACTTTGTCGAGCACATGGTATTCAAGGGCACGACGACCCGTACCGCGGAAGACATCGCCCGCCAAGTGGATTCCATCGGCGGCAACATGGACGCCTTTACGGGCAAGGAAACCATCTGCTTCAACATTAAAGTTCTGGATGAGCATTTGCCGGTAGCCGTGGACGTCTTAAGCGATATGGTTTTGCACCCGGTATTTGATGTGAACGAGATACTGCGCGAGCGCGGGGTCATCCTGGAAGAAATCAAGATGGATGAGGACAATCCCGACTACCTCGTCCACGAGATATTCACCCAGAATTTCTTCAAGGACCACCCGTTGGGCAAGCCCATTCTGGGCACCAAGGAGACGGTCCGCCGCTTTGAGAAAGCTCCGGTGGTTGACTACTACGGCAGCAAATTCGCTCCAGGAAATCTGGTCATCTCGGCGGCGGGGAACGTTGACCACAAGGAATTTGTCGAGCTTCTAACCAAGCGATTCGGCTCGTTGCCCGCCGGTTCCAATGGTTGGCACGATAGCCCTCCGAAGGTAAATTCGCGCATCATTTTGCGTAACAAGAAGTCGTTGGAGCAGGTCCAGATTTGCATCGGGGTGCCGTCGTATCCCATAAGCCACGAACGGCGTTATGCGTCGTACATCCTGAACACTCTCCTGGGCGGGGGAATGAGCTCTCGCCTGTTCCAGAATGTCCGTGAGAAGCAGGGGCTGGTCTATTCCATCTTCTCCGAGCTGAATCCTTTCCGCGACACCGGCTTACTCTCCGTTTATGCCGGCACCTCGCGGCAGTCGGCCCCCAAGGTGGTCCGGTCGATCGTCAACGAATTCCGCGAGTTAAAGACGGCCGCCGTGTCCGAGGAAGAACGGAAGCGTGCCAAGGACCAGTTGAAGGGCGCCCTGATGTTGAGCCTGGAATCGAGCACCGCGCGCATGTCGAATCTGGCCCGGCAGGAGATGTATTACGACCGCTTCTTTGGGATGGATGAGATCATCGAGCGGATACAAGCCGTGACCGCGGAGGACCTGTTGCAGACGGCGAACGAGTTCTTCCACCCTGAGCTGATTGCCGTGACCGTGCTGGGCAATCTGAATGGCTTGAAGATTACCCGCGACTCATTGGCTTGCTGATTCCGCGCGGCGTTCAGATATTTTGATTCGGTCGCTGGAAGCAAGCCGCAACCGCCTGGGATGATACCTTCCAGTCTGCGAGCCGTCATATCCTTGAGTGCTCTTTGACATTGGCGAAGGCGTGCACAATAATTTGATTGTTCACCGCCGCGCCTTGCCGCGGTTCCGGCTTCTCCACGCAGAGTCTGAGTTGTTTCAGGTGCGGGAGGGCGCCCCTGGACGGAAAGCCGTGCACTGGTGAGAAAGGCCTCTTTTTATGATGCGTAAACGTAATCGCGACCGGGGTTTTACCCTGATCGAGCTGTTGATTGTTATCACGATCATTCTGATCATCGCAGCGGTGGCGATTCCCAAGTTCACCAAGACACAGATCCAGCCCAACGAGATGTCGGCGATCAAGAGCTTGCAGACCATCTTCACGACCGAGCTCATGTACTCCAACAGTCACCCGGAGCAGGGGTATAGTGCCGATCTGGCCAGCCTCGGCGCCGCTGGAGCCACGGGCGAAGGCCTGGATGGGAACCTGGCAGCGGGGCGTAAGAACGGCTACACCTTCACCTACACTCCGGGCGAGAAGATTAATGGCGCGATCCGGACTTTCACCGTCACTGCTGTACCGGATCAAGTTGGCACGACCGGGCAGCGTAGGTTTTACATCGATGAAAGCGGTCAGGTGCACCAGAACAGCTCTGGCCCGGCGGACGCCACCAGTCCGGGTCTGTAAGGCCAGCAGCTTCCCCAGACTGCGCGGGCAGCACAGGCAATCAGTCTACAGACGCATATTCGCATTGCGCGGGCCCTTTGACGGGTTGACAGGAAAGACTCTTTCTTCATGAACAGGTTTTCGACGCTACGGAAGGCGGTTTTCACCGGGCTTCTTCTGCTGCTCTCTTTGCCAGCCACCGCACAAAGCGACGTCAAAGCCTTGGCGGACAAAGTAGACCGGCGATATGACCACATCCGCACGCTCGAGGCCCGTTTCACCGAGACCTACACGGGCGCCAGGTCCAGCCGAACTGAAAGCGGCACGCTGCTACTGAAAAAGCCGGGGAAGATGCGGTGGGATTACGACCAGCCTCGTCCCAAGCTGTTCCTGACCGACGGAAGCAACGCTTGGTTCTATGTTCCAGGCGAGCACCAGGCCCGCCGCACGCCGGTCAAGCAACTCGACGACCTCCGCTCTCCGCTACGATATCTCCTCGGCAAGGCCAAGCTGGAGAGAGAATTGACTGGTCTGTCGCTGGCGGCAGACAGCAAGCCGCTGCTCGCCGGCGATATCGTGCTACGAGGCGTCCCGAAGGGGATGCAGGACCGTGTCTCCCAGACATTGCTCGAGGTGACGCCTGAGGGCCTGATTGTGCGCATCGTGATTGAGGAGTTGGATGGCTCGGTGACCGAGTTCCGCTTTCTTCAGCAGCAGGAGAACGTCCAAATACCAGACCAGAAGTTCCAGTTCCAACCGCCGCCAGGTGTAGAGATTGTGGCGGGGGCCGAATTCATGGGATAAAGCTGGTTGATCATCGCAAGAAACAGGCAAACCGGAGTGGGGTGCGGTCTCCGCACTTCCATCAAAGTACTATTAATACTTGTAAACCGCCGCAAGCGTATTGATTGGCGGGTGTTAGACTAGGGCTAGACCCTCCAGGACCTTCTTACCATGGCCGAGTACATGATTAAAATGGCCGATGCGCGGGGCCACGTTCTGCAGCAGTTGGAGAACGGGACTTCCGAGGTCGAGGTCCGCGAGCGTTTCGCGCAGCAGGGTTTCCTGGTCTACTCGGTTAAGTCCAAGGGCGCCTTGCCGGCATTCAACCTGCCGCGACGCCGCAAGATCAAGCAGGACCAGTTTCTCATTTTTAATCAACAGTTTGTGACGCTGATTCATGCCGGTCTGCCCATCATTCAGTCTTTGGAACTGCTGATTAAACGGCAGCGCAACCCGTTTTTTCAGTTGGTATTACGGAACGTGCATGACCGGGTGCGCGGCGGCGAGTTGCTATCGGAAGCCTTTGCCGCTCAGAGGGTGTTTCCCAAGGTCTACACCACCACGCTGATGGCGGGTGAGAAGAGCGGCAACCTGGAAGAGGTGATGGGGCGTTACATCGCCTTCCAGCGCCTGGCTGTGAGCTTCCGCAAGAAGCTGGTTTCCTCGCTGGTTTATCCCACGCTCCTGGTCGTGATGTTGATCGTGATGATGACCTTCCTCATCACCTTCGTGGTGCCACAGTTCGCGAGCCTGTACCACCAACTGGGCGCCGAACTGCCACCCGCGACCTCGCTGATGCTTTCCATCGGGGTCAATGCGCGGCATTATTTCTTCTACAGCCTGATCGTGTTGGTTGGCGGGGGATTCTTCCTCTGGCGCTGGATGAAGAGTGAGAGCGGCGCCATCAAGATGGACCGCTTCAAGCTGAAGGTGCCCCTGCTGGGCGATGTCTGGTTGAAGTATCAGGTCGCAGTGTTTGCCCGCATGCTCTCGACCCTGCTGTCGGGCGGTCTGTCGCTGGTGCCCTCCCTGGAGACCGCCGGCGAGTCCATGCAGAGCCGCCTGATGTCGCACGGTATCGAAACTGCGACGCGCAACGTGCGCGAGGGCCAGAGGCTGGCGCGAAGTCTGGAAGAGACCAAGGTTTTCCCGGAAATGTCGGTGGAGATGATTGAAGTGGGCGAGTCCACTGGGGCTTTGCCGGCCATGCTGAACTCGGTTGCCGAGTTCTATGAAGAGGACGTGCAGAATGCTCTGGCTACCGCGATGGCGCTCATTGAACCGCTCATCTTGATCGTGATGGGTGTTGTGGTCGCCTTCGTCCTGATTTCGCTCTATTTGCCCATCTTCAGTTTGGGCGCGGGCATTCACTAAACGGCGGGAAGCAAGTTCGTTTTGGATTTTGAGAGGGGGCAGTATTTTGATGCCTGAAGCAAAAAAGCCGGTCTTCGTCGGTGGTGGAAATGGAAACCCGGTGCCGACGCAGGATGAGGTGGAACATGGCAAGGACCTGGCGCGGCGCTATCGTTGCGAGTTCGTGGACCTGAAGAACTTCCACATCCAGCACGACCTGTTTCGCAAGATCAAAGTGGACCTGATGTTCCGCTACAACTTCGTGCCGTTGGAGGAAAAGCCCGACGGCAGGCTGGTGGTGGCCATCGCCGATCCCAGCCAGTTGATGATGGTGGACGAGATCGGATTACTGCTGGGGCGCCGCATTGTTACCAAGGTGGCGACGCTTTCCCAGATCAGCGACGTGCTCAAGAAGACGGAGCAATCACAGCGCGTGCTGGAAGAGGCGGGCGAGAACTTCGCGCTCGACGTCATTACCGAAGACGAGAATCCTGACGAAACCATTTCGATCGAGAAGCTGACCGGCGAAACAGACCAGAGCCCGATCATTCGCCTGGTTGACACCACCATCTTCACCGCTTTGCAGCGCCGGGCCAGCGACATCCATATCGAGACCCGTGACGACTCCGTGGTCATCAAGTACCGCATTGACGGCGTACTGCAGCAGGCCATGCAGCCTATCGCCAAGGATCATCATTCCACCATCATCTCGCGCATCAAGGTCATGAGCGAGCTCGACATCTCGGAGCGTCGCGTCCCCCAGGACGGACGTTTCCGGGTGCGCTACAACGCCCGCTCCATCGACTTCCGCGTGTCCATCATGCCGTCCATTCACGGCGAAGACGCGGTGCTCCGCGTGTTGGACAAGGAATCGATGAGCGAGAAGTTTCACAAGTTGACGCTTGATGTTGTGGGCTTCAGCGACGATGACCTGCGGAAATTCCGCCGCTACATCAAAGAGCCTTACGGCATGGTGCTGGTGACCGGACCGACCGGCTCGGGCAAGACCACGACGCTCTATGCGGCGTTGAACGAGATCAAGGCGGACGAAGACAAGTTCATCACCATCGAGGACCCGGTCGAATACCAGATCCGTGGTATTACCCAGATCCCGGTGAACGAGAAGAAGGGACTGACGTTCGCGCGCGGCCTGCGTTCCATCCTGCGTCACGATCCCGACAAGATCATGGTGGGCGAGATCCGCGACACGGAAACCGCACAAATTGCCATTAACGCGGCGCTTACAGGCCACCTCGTCTTTACCACGGTGCACGCCAACAATGTAGTGGACGTGCTGGGGCGCTTCCTGAACATGGGGGTGGAAGCCTACAATTTTGTTTCCTCGTTGAACTGCATTCTGGCACAACGGCTGGTGCGACTGATCTGCGAGTTCTGCAAGAAGGAGGTCCATTACTCCGCGGAAGAGTTGGAGGCCAGCGGACTGAATCCGCAAGAGTGGGCCAAAATTCCGTTCTATGAAGGGGATGGATGTATCGAGTGCTCGGGAACGGGTTATCGCGGACGCTCTGCCATCCACGAACTTCTGGAGTTGACGGACAATGTGCGCGAGATG
Organism: Acidobacteriota bacterium; assembly: GCA_031296115.1. GTDB lineage: Bacteria > Acidobacteriota > Terriglobia > Terriglobales > Acidobacteriaceae > Bog-257. The sequence continues at coordinate 113,056 of JARLGI010000120.1, forward strand.
ATTCTCGCGAAGCGGCCAAGCAGTGAAATCCGGCGGGCGGCGCGCGACGAGGGTATGCACTTCCTCCGCGAATCGGCTCTGGACCGGGTCAAGAAAGGCTTGACAACGCTGAAAGAAATCAACAAAGTTACCTTCATCGAGACGACGCGATAGATGGCGGAACACAACATTTCGCGGCCGCGACTGGCCTGTGAGATCACTTCTGAGCGGGTGGTTGCAGCGCGTGCGCCCGAGGGCGCTGGAGCTATCGAAGCTGCACTCGCGACACCATTGCCGGAGGGTGCTCTGCTTCCCGGACTCCAGCAGGCCAATGTTGTCGGACGCGAAGCGCTGGTGAAAGCGCTGCGCGAAGTACTTTCGGCGGTGGCAAGCCGCAACCGCGATGTCTGCCTGATCATTCCCGACGCCACGACCCGCGTCATGTTGCTCGACTTCGACACCCTGCCGCAGAAGCCGGAAGAGGCCGACGCGGTGGTGCGCTTCCGCCTGAAGAAGTCGCTGCCTTTTGACGTGGAGGATTCCGCAGTCTCCTTCGATACCCAGGGGACAACGGACCCATTGAGACTGGTGGCGGCGGTGACCCCGCGCGCCGTGCTGCAGGAGTATGAGTCCCTGGTGCGGGACGCGGGCTACAATCCGGGCGCCGTGCTGCCCTCGATGATCGCGGCGCTGGGTGTTGTCGACGGCTCGCGGCCTACCATGGTGATCAAGGTAGAGCGTGGCACAACGACTTTCGCCATCGTGGACCAGAACCAACTGCTGCTCTATCGCGCGCTGGACAATGGCGGCTCAGCCGTTACCGGCGAGTCGCTGGTAGAAGATGTAAACACCTCGCTGGTGTACTTCGAGGACCGCTACACGGTCGGCGTGGATCGCGTGCTGGTGACCGGAGTGCAATCGGCTCAGGTGCTGCAGGACGCCCTGAATGCAAGCTCGCCGATTCAGGTGGAAGAACTGGTTTCCAGCAGCATGGCAGGGGCAACCGCAGGCAAAGTGCCGCGGTCCGCGTTGGCAGGAGTGGCAGGAGCGCTGGTTTCCTGATGCGTTTCAATATCAATCTCGCCAGTCAGCCGTATGAAGCCGCGCGGCAGTTCCGTCGCCGCATTGGCGTGGCGGTAGCGGTGCTGGCCGTGGTTACAGCAGTGCTGCTCGGCTACATCATCTACCAGCGGATTCAGTCGCGCGCCATCAACCGGCAACTGTCGCAGGTGCAGGCGGAGATCGATGGGCTGAACCGCGAAGAGGCGCAGGCCCGCGCTATCCTGAACCGGCCGGCAAACCGCGAAGTGGCCGAACAGTCGGAATTCCTGAACCAGTTGTTCGGCCGCAAGGCGCTGTCGTGGACCCGGGTGTTTGGCCAGATGGAGAAGATCATGCCGCCGAACCTGCATGTCGTCTCCATCAAGCCGGAATACACGAAGTCCGGCGACCTGATGCTGCACATGACGGTCGCCACCGATTCGCGCGACCGCGCGGTGGAGTTGGTGCGGCGCATGGAGAAGTCCAATCACTTCCACCAGCCGCAAGTCGTTGCGGAGAGCGTGACTACCAATAGCGGCAGCGACACGGCTGCTGGGCCGGGCAATATCCAGTTCGATATTGCGGCGATTTATGTGCCAACCCTGACCGACGAGGAAACGTCCAGCGAACCGGACAAGAAGGACGAGGACAACAACGCGCCGAAGCGAACCAAATCCACTTCCGTCACACCTCCGGGAGCCAACCCGGTGCAGGCGCAGAATCAGCCACTCCGGCGAGAGAGGGAGCACTGATGGCCAGCATTCGTGAAATCCGCAAGACGTGGATGCCGCTGCTAATTGCCCTGGTGGTGCTCGATCTGCTGTGCGTGGGATACCTGCTTTCGCCGGCAGGACGGTCGCGGCAGGCGCGGTTACGCGACTACTACGAATTGCGCGCGCAGCTCACCGCCAAGCAGCGCGAAGTGTCACCGACGCGCGGCATGGACCAAAAGCTGAAACAAGCATCCGCCGACATTACGGATTTCTACGGCCATCGTTTTCCGGCGGAGTACTCTGCCGTAGCGGAAGAACTCGGCAAAGTCGCTGCCGATACTGGTGTGCATTTTGCCGGATTGAAGTATGACGAGAAGGACGCGCCCATTGAAGGCCTGCGTAAGTTGAACATCGAGATCGCGCTTTCCGGCAGCTATCTTGAAGAGGTGAAGTTCATTAATGCGCTGGAACGCGACAGAATGTTTTTCCTGGTCGATGGCGTTACCCTGGGCGAGCAGCAGGGCAACGTTCGCCTACAGCTGAGACTGGAAACGTATCTGCGCAGCGGGGCCGCAACCTCGTGAAGATCGGCACCGAGAACCGAGTCAAGACAGGGACCGCGGCAGCCCTCGGCCTCCTCGCGATCGTGCTGGTAGTGCGGGCCTTTCGCGGTGGAGACGAAAATCCACCTGTGCCCGCACAAACTGCCGCGGTCACGACATCGGCGCCCGCCACGTCCCCTGCTCAGCCACGTACTCCAGGCACGCAGGCAAAGTCGAAGACGACGAATCCGGTCCTGGCGAAGTCGCTCGACCCGACATTGCGTTTCGAGCTTCTGAAGTCCAGCGAAGAAGTGACCTATAAAGGCGCGGGCCGTGACATCTTCCGCTCGCTGGCTGAGGTCAAAATCCCGACACCGCTCCCGCCCGACAAGCAGCCGAACTATGTGCCACCACCCCCTCCGCCGCCGCCAATCAACCTAAAGTTCTATGGTTTCGCCGGACCCAGGAACGGCAGCAAGCGAATCTTCCTGCTGAAGGGCGAGGATATTTTCGTCGCCAAGGAAGGCGACATTGTGGACCGACGCTATCGGATCGTACGCATCGGCCCAAATTCGGTGGAAGTAGAAGACGTGCTCACCAACAACCGGCAGACGTTGCCTCTGAGCATGGGATGAGCGGTTGTAGCCGTATGCAGTACACGCCTCCAATTCAAACGAAGAGCGCGGCCCGCCGCCAACGCGACGGCGGATACCTGCTGCTGGCCATCCTGCTGATGATGGCACTCATGGTCGTGGCCCTGACCATCGCAGCTCCGACGGTCGTCCAACAGTTGAAGCGCGACCGCGAGGAGGAGATGATTCACCGCGGGACGGAATATGCGCGCGCCATCAAGAAGTACTACAAGAAATTCGGCCGCTATCCGGCGAACCTCGAACAACTCGAAAATACCAACCAGATCCGCTTCCTGCGCAAGCGCTACAAAGACCCGCTCGCCAAAGACGGCAAGTGGAAACTGCTCAACTACGGTGATATTCAAGGGCTTTTGAACAATGCGCCGGGGACCCCTGCGGCGGCGTTGGGGGCGCGGACCCAGGGCCAGACCGCACTCCAGCGGGCAGTTCCCGTCGGCTCAGGCCTGGGTGGTTCGGTGTACCAGCCCGGACAGGTCGTTGACCCCAGCCAGCAGCAGGCGCAGCAACCGGGCGGCACTGCCGGCGGCATCGCCGGGAGCGTCCCGCCAGCCGGCCAGCAGCAGGGAAACAACCCCTTCCAGAGCACATTCAGCCTAGGGGCGAGCAACAGTACCGGGTCGAATCAGCCGGGAAGTAGCTCATTCGGCCAGGGCACTGGGGGCGGCGGACAGACCTTCGGTGGAGGAGCCTTCGTGGGCGTGGCCAGCGTCAGCAAAGATCCCACGATTCGCATTTACAACAAGAAGAAGACGTACAACGAGTGGCAGTTCATCTATAACCCCATCATGGACCAGGCCAACGTCTTGCTGCGCGGGCCCTATCAGCCCACCACGTTTGGCGGCGCGCAAGTAGGCACTCCCGCCGGCCAGATGAACCAGCAGAAGGGCGGTCTTGGCCAGCAGCCGAGTGGGTTTGGCCAGCAACAGCAAAACGTGACGCCACAGCGCGGTCCGGGCACGCAATTTCCGCCAGACCAGAACCAGCCTCAGTAGAGACCCTGCGTTCGCAAGGCTTGAGGAATTCGGTTATGACAGTCCATTGCCGCTGGTACCTTGGGCTGGGACGCCTGCGGCCATGCTTTGTGCCAGCACGAGTTTGCGCGCTTCGCCGCGGATCGTGGGCAAATAGCAGCCAAAGACAATAGCGCCTCCGATGCAGGCCACGCCACCCAGCGCCACCGTCCAAGGCGCTCCAATATGCGTCGCCAGCGCACCGGCAACGAACGCCCCAAACGGCGCCAGTCCCATGAACATCATCGAGTACACGGCCATGACACGGCCGCGCAGACGGTCGGGCGTCATGGATTGGATCAAGGTATTGGACGAGGCCATCTGCACCATCAGGGTGAAGCCCACTGGCATCAGCAGAACTGTCGAGAGCCAGAAGACTCTGGAGAGGGAAAACAGGATCAAGCTGACGCCGAAGCCCGCCGCGCAGGTTGCGATGACCCTGCCCAGGCCTTTCACACCGCCCCGGGCGGCCAGGCTCGCGGCGCCGAGCAACGCCCCAACTCCGGTAGCGCCCATCAGTATTCCCAAGCCACGGGCGCCGCCATGCAGGATCTGGTCAGCGAAAACCGGCATTAGCACCGCGTACGGCATGCCGACAAAACTCACGAGGCCGAGCAGCAGGAGAATGGCGGCTATGGGTCGGTTTCTTCGAACGAAGAAAAACCCTTCGACAATGTTCTCCCAGGGCGAACCTTGGTGCGACAAGTCCGCCGGCCGCTCAATGCGCATCAGCAAAAGGCCGATGATGACGGCAATGTAGCTCACCGCGTTCGCGAAGAAGCACCAGCCTTCTCCGATGGAGGCGACCAGGATGCCGGCGATTGCCGGTCCGATGATGCGGGCACCGTTGAACATCGAGGAGTTCAGGGCAATAGCATTCATCAGGTCTTCGCGGCCGACCATGTCGATGAGAAAGGCCTGCCGGGATGGAATGTCGAAGGCATTGACCGTTCCGAGTCCCGCCGACAGAACCATGATGTGCCACACGTGTACTCGTCCGGAGAGCGTCAGCGCTGCCAGAACGCCGGCCAGAATCATGGCGGATGTCTGGGTCGCGATGACAACCCGCTGCCGGTTGTTACGGTCGGCGACGATGCCGCCGATGGGCGCGATCAGGAACACCGGGATTTGGCTGGCGAATCCAACTGTGCCCAGCAGCAGGGTAGAGCCCGTCATGCGATAGACTAGCCACGACAGTGCGACGGTCTGCATCCAGGTGCCGATGAGCGAGATGAGCTGGCCGGCGAAAAACAGCTGGAAATTCCGGTGCCGCAGGGCGCGTAGCGCCATGGCGAGCCGCGAGTTGCTGCCTCCGGGACGCGCGAACTCCTGCTTTTCCTCTTCCAAGACGGAATGCTGCGACTCTTGTTCGGATGATTGGATCGGCTCAACCATGAAGATATATCGATGCTGCAAGCGCACCAATGGAATTTAACGCGTGTTCCGGTACTCGATAACTGTAACCGCCCGGAACGCCTTTTGCCGTTCCATGGCGAATTCGCCACCCAGTTCCTTATCAATCACGCGAACTGCTGGATCGTCAGACTTGGCGCGATAGAGCACCAGCCAGATTCGGGGTGCGCCATTCAGCTGTGCTTCCCAGCCTGAGTTGTGCGGATCAACAATGATGCCCACCGGCCGCTTCGCCGCACCGCCGGGGATCCAATTGCGATAGTTCTCGGCCGCGAAATAGCCACCCGATTGGTAGTACAGTATGCGATCCGGCGGACTCGCTTCAGCCATAAGGTACTGCACTACACCGCGCCAGTCTTCCTGTACCCGCATATAGGCCATGACGACGCTGGCCAGCGACAACACGCATATAGCCGCGATCGTGCCGAGGCGCCAATTGCGACTCCGGATCTCTTCCACGGCAGCGGCGGTCATCAGTACCCAAGCGGGCAAGCAGACAATGAGAAAGCGATGGTGGAAGACCGGCCTCGCGAGCGAGGCAAGCAGGACCAGAGCGAAGGGCGTGAGCAAGCAACTCACCACCACTGCATTGCGCCAGAATCGCGGGCTGGGTTCCCGCGTTTGCCATCGGATTGCGAATCGCCTTAGAAACAACGCGATAAGGACCAACTCCACAACCAGCAGCACAGCGCCAATGGACTTCCCGCTGCCTGCGGCCAAGTAAGCGCCGAGATGGTAAAGCTCAAGCCACGACGGCCGTGGAACCCAGGCCAGATGCCCGACATCCTGAATGCGAATCATCTCCAGCACGGGCGCAGCAAACACACCTGCCACCGCAGCTGCCATGACTAGCTGCGTCCAAGGCCGCTTATTTGCGGGCAGAGCCACCAAAGAAACAGCATGGGCCGCGGGAACCAGCAATCCAAAGTAATGGCAATAGAAGGTAAGACCGGCGGCGACACCGTATCCCAACGCCAGTGCGTAGCTCGGCTCTTCGACCAGGCGAACGAAGCAATAGGTTGAAACGATTACGCCCAGGACTAGCAGGCTGTAGCCCCGCGCCTCCTGCGAACTCATGACCGCACAGGCATTGATGGCGAAGAATACCGTAGCCAGGCGCGCACTCTTCTCGCCGAACAGATGCCTGCCCAGGAGATACGTCATGGGGATGGACAGGACTCCCGGAACGACCGAAAGTAAGCCAACGCTGGTCTCGTTCGTTCCGAAGTGCAGCCAGGGCCGGAGCAGCACGTAGTACAGCGCCATGTTGCCTTCGTTGTGCCACAGTGCGGACCAGAAGACGCGAGGCGGCAGCCCAGCGATGACGACGCTGGCAATCTCATCCAGCCAGAAGCTCCGGTGTCCGATCGCGATCAGCCGTAGGACCGCACCCAAAGCCACGACCGCCCACAACCCCCAAACGGAGGACTTAGCTGTCGCGAGGTCAGCCTGGGCCTCGCTTGTCCCTTCCAATGGCTTGAATGCGGAACTGGAGAGCATAAGTCGAATATAGCAGCGGACTTGGGCGGATCGGCAATCGCCGGCCCGCAGCTTGACCCGCAGCCTGTGCTTTGCGGGCTCGCTTAAGGACGGGCTTTTGTTAACGTCATATTACAGACTGATATTCTCAGCGTGACTTCGCATGCCCACTTTTGCCGCCATAGACATTGGCTCGAACTCGGTCCGCCTGAAGATAGCGCGCGCGGTGCGCGGGCGCATGGAGACGCTGCACGAAGAGCGCGAGGTGACGCGTCTAGGGGAAAGCGTCTTTGCCAGTAGAACGCTGGATCCGCAAGCCATGTCGCACACGCTGCGGGTGTTGCGGCGGTTCCATCGGGCGGTGCAGGAGCATGCAACCGACCGCGTGCGGGTCGTCGCCACCAGCGCGCTGCGCGATGCCACAAACAGCCGCGCCTTTCGCGACTGGGTGCGCAGCGCGACGGGCTGGAAGGTTGAGATCATCTCCGGGCTGGAGGAAGGCCGCCTGATTCACCTGGGCCTGCTCACCAAGGCCCACATCGCGAAGAGCCGGGCCCTGCTGATCGATGTCGGAGGTGGCAGCTGCGAGCTGACCCTTTCGCTGAACGGCCATATCGAAGAGATGGTCAGCCTGCCCATCGGCGCGGTGCGGCTCACGCAGACGTTTCTGCACCATGATCCACCCAAGAAGAAGGAGTTGGAGCAGATGCGCGGCATCATCCAACGCGAAATCTCGCGGATTCGCAGGCAGATTATCGACGCAAAGCTGCAGATTGCCATTGCAACGTCCGGCACGCCGGCCGCTCTTTCCGCCTGGTACGCAGCGAAAGTGCGCGGCTACAACGAGAACAAGCCGCAGACCGTTCCGCGGGCGGCGGTGGCCACAGCATTAAAACAACTCAGCCGCTTGAGCCTGGAGGAGCGCCGCACGCTTCCTGGCATCGGAGTGCGGCGGGCGGAAATTATCATCGCCGGTGCGATGGTCTTCCACGAAGTCATGCACCTTTGCAATCTGCGAACGTTCCGCTATCTTCCGCTTGGCCTGCGCGACGGCTTGTTGGCCCAGATGATGGCGGACTACAACGCCAGCACTACCATGCGCGAGCGCGTTGAGTCCGAGCGGCACGAAGCCTTGCTAACGGCTGCCAAGCATTACGGCGCCGACCTCATTTTCGCGCGGCGCATTCGCGATTTTGCCATGCAGCTGTTCCATCGGCTGAAGCCGGTGCATCAGCTTCCGCCTGAGTACAAGGATTGGCTGGAGGCTGCGGCGATGCTGCATGAAGTCGGCGCCTACATCAATCGCTCGGGTCGCCGCCGGCACACCTACTACGTCATCGCTCACTCCGAGATCTTCGGATACCTACCCTTGCAACGCCGCATCATCGCCGCGATTGCGCGCTATGTTGGCAAGTCGCTGCCGTCGGCTAACGACGGCGTCATGCAGTTACTGCCGGGCATCGACCAGATCTACATAGCCAAAGCGGTGGCGCTGCTGCGTGTGGCCCGCGCGCTTGACCAGGGACGCCGCGGCGCGGTGGGCGAGCTGCAAGTCCGGGTGCATCAGGCTGGCCGCGTGCGCCTGATGTTGAAGCCCAAGCCAACCGAAGGGATTGAGCTCGAACTCTGGGCGGTCGAGCAGGAAAAAAGCTATTTCGAGACGGTCTTCGGTCGCGAGCTCTTGGCAGAAGCGCTCTGAATCGCGCGAATCACCTTGGGCGTCATGCACCACTTCAGCACGCCGGCATTCTGACTGTCGAAGTCCACCTTGGCAACCGCGCCTTTTTTCAGCTCGATGGCATTGAACGAACTGCCGGCCGCCAGCAACCTGTTTAAGAATTCGGTGAGGCTGGGATTGTGGCCTACGACCATGATGGCCTTCTCGCGGGTGTACTGGTGCAGCATGTCCTGGAACGTCCCATAACTCGCCTCGGGACGGAGGGCGTCATCCAAGATGAGCTTTTCCTTGTGGCCCAGCTCCTCAGCGACTAACTCAGCCGTTTGCCGGGCGCGAACCAACGGACTGGTGATGATGGCGTCCGGCTCCACCTTCAGCGCGGCCAGGGCCCGGCCGACATCATGACACTGCTTGACACCTTGTTCGTCGAGAGGACGTTTCTCGTCACTGGCGGAGTCCACTTGTGGCGTACCTGCATTGGCATGGCGAAGAAAGTAGATCGTCATAGGTCTATTGTGCCTCGAGAGTTGCTCGGTACGGGAATTTACGCGTCGGACCGAACTTTACTTTATGATAAAATGTAAAGCGATGGCTAAAACTACGCTCTCCAGCAAGAACCAAATTGTTGTTCCGCGTGAGGCCCGGGAGGCCTTGGGCGCAAAACCGGGCGATACCCTGCTTGTGGTGGTGCGTGGAGAACGCGTCATCGTTCTGCAAAAGCCCAGATCCCCCCACAGCGCGATTCGCGGCCTCGCCCGTAAAGCTTATCCCAAAGGGCATATTCAAAAGGAACGCGCGAGTTGGGAGTAGCGCCACTTCAGGGTTTTCTCCGGCGTCACCGGCTGATTGCCTTGGATACCAGCGTCTTTATTTACCAACTTGAGGGCAATGCCCGCTACCTGGACTTTACCGACCCGATCTTTTTCTGGCTTCAGCGATCAGGAAGGGCCGTTACTTCCAGCGTTACGATGACAGAGCTCCTGGTCCAACACTATCGCGATTCCGATGAACAGCAAGTGGACGAGTTCTATGGCTTACTCTCCACGTATCCCAACCTGGAGTGGGTCGCACCGACTCTGCAGATAGCAGACGTGGCAGCTCGGATTCGCGCAATCCATCGCTTGCGAACCCCGGATGCTCTGCAGGCTGCTACAGCCATTCATGCCAGGGCCACAGGTCTCGTTACCAACGATTCCGCTTTCAAACGAGTAGACGGCTTTGAAACATTAGTATTGGAAGACCTCCTGTGAGCGGCAAACGTTTCCTTGCCCTATGCCTTACTGAGCCTTCGTCGCCGCCTTCTTTTGCGCAATCCAAACATTAATCTGCTGGTCCAGTACATCCAGCGGCAGCGCGCCGGAATCGATGACCTGGTCATGGTATTCCCGGATGTTGAACTGATCGCCCAGTTGCTGCTGCGCGCGCGCCCGCAGTTCCAGGATTTTCAACTGCCCCATCTTGTAGGACAGCGCCTGCGCCGGCCAAGCAATGTAGCGGTTGGTCTCCGACTGCACACTTGGCTCGTCAATCGCCGAGTGGTCGTGGAAATACTGTACGACCTGATCGCGCGTCCAGTGCTTGTAGTGCAGGCCGGTATCAACGACTAACCGGATTGCGCGCAGCATTTCGTCTTCCAGGCGTCCGTAGTCGTTATAGGGGTCCTTGTAGAATCCGACCTCCTTCCCCAGCCGCTCGGAATACAGCGCCCAACCTTCAATGTAAGCACCGTAAAAGCCGTGCTGGCGAAAGGGCGGCAGCCCGGTCACTTCCTGCGCCATTGAGAGCTGTAGGTGATGGCCGGGAACGCCCTCGTGATAGGCCGTCGATTCAATGGTGATCACGGTCCGCTTGGTGGGATCGCTGGTGTTCACCTGTACATGTCCGGGACGCGAGCCGTCGGGTGTTCCGGTCTGATACTGCGCGCCGGGAGCATCTTTCTCGCGGAACCACTCCACCGGCATGACCATCACGTCGGCCTTGGGTAAGGTGTTGAACAGTTTTGGCAGCTGCGGCTTCATCTGCGCAATGTATTGGCGGTACAAGTCAAGAATCTGCTCGCGGGATTGCGCGTACATTTTCGGGTTGGCTTTGACCGATTCGCGGAAGGACTTCAGGTCTGTGAAGCCGAGGCTCTCGGCAATCACCAATTGCTGCTGCTCGATTTCAGCTACCTGCTGCAGGCCGATCTGGTGGATCTCTTCCGGCGTCTTGTCGATAGTGGTGGAGCGTCTGACATTGAAAGCATAGATTGCGTTGCCGTTGGGCAACGACCACACGCCAACTTCGGTCCGTCCTTTGGGCGCGTAGTCGTCTTTCACAAATTTGGCGAAACTCGCATAAGCCGGAAGCACAACGTCCTTGATGGCGGCCAGACCCGCGGTTTTCAGGCGCGTCTTGTCAGCGTCAGAGAAGCTGGTGGGGAACTTATCGAAGGGTTGCGCGAACGGCGTTTTTTCAGGTGCCTGGGCCGCGATTCCGGCGGCTTGGTCAGCCACCTTTTCCAGCAGGAATTTTGGCGGCATCAGTCCGTTGGCCATGCCTTTGCGCATGTTGGCCATGTTTTCGTCGAAGAGGCGAGGCAGTTGCTTCAGGCGCGCGATGTAGTCGTCATATTCCTTCACGGTCTGAAAGGACAAAATCGATACCAACTGGGGAGCAAACAGGTGTATGCCGTTCATCTGGTTGACCGGCATCTGCCACAACTTCAAATCAGTGCGCTCGATATCTTCCTGCAACGAGCGTATCTCCAGGGCGCGGTTCAGCACCTCCTGCTGCGTGAAGCCGGCGGTGTTGATGGCCTCGAAGCGCTTGAGGAAATCCTTGTCCTTCGCCTGCTGGGCGAGAATGGTCTGTTCGGAAGAGCTTCCCATCTGGTCGTTGTAACGTTTGTCACCGATGATGGAAGCGAACACCGGGTTCTGTTGCAGGTTCCATTCCCACTGCTCGGCGATCAGATCATTCAACTGTTTGCGACGCGCTTCCAGGTCATTGTTGGCGGCAAACATCTGAACGACAAGCAGCAGACAAAAAATCAATGCGACAGGACGCATGTACTCTCCTCGCGCGTGCATTCGCGCAGCGAAAAATGCAAAGTTAGAACCGGAGATCCAAAATCGTGCAGCGGCCCGGGAAGCGAGCGTTCCTCCGCTGCGCCTTTGACGACAATCTTACAAGATTTGTGAGCATCGAGGTTGGCGCCTTAACTCCTTTGGTCACGGCATCGCTTACAATCGATTGGCCGCATGAGCAAGAATATTCTTCCCTTTGAGGGCCCCGGCCTTCGCAAGCTCCGACGCGCCCTGCTGGCTTGGTATGACCAACACCGGCGCGAACTGCCCTGGCGGCGGAACACTGATCCGTATCGCGTGTGGGTTTCGGAGATCATGCTGCAACAAACGCGAGTGGCGGCGGTTTTGGACCATTATGCGAGGTTCATGCAACGGTTTCCCGATGTGAGGGTGCTTGCTGCGGTCCGTGAATCCTCTGTACTGGCAGTGTGGAGCGGGCTTGGCTACTACCATCGCGCCCGTCGCATGCATCAGGCAGCCAAGGTGGTGGTGCGCGAGCGACGTGGAAAATTTCCGCAAAGCGCGGCCGGCTGGCTGGAACTGCCCGGCATAGGCCGTTACACCGCAGCGGCGATCGCCAGCATTGCGTTCGGAGAAAGCGTCGCGGTGGTGGACGGCAATGTCGAACGGGTTCTGGGCCGCATTGCCGGTGCAAACCCGGGCAGGGAAGCGGCATGGCAGCGCGCCGAAGCGGTGCTGGATCGCCGTCGCCCGGGCGACTTCAACCAGGCCATGATGGAATTGGGTGCGACCATCTGCACGCCGCGAGCTCCGCAGTGCCTGCTGTGTCCGCTCTACACGTGGTGCGTCTCGCGGGGAGCCGAGGCGTCGCGGCCGCAGCCTCCGCGAAAGCGTAAAGAACTCCACTACGCCCTGGCGCGGGAGAACGGCGCCGTGCTGCTGATGCAGCGCGCTGCCGACGCGCCGATAATGGCCGGGATGTGGGAGTTGCCTATCATCCAGGATGACCAACGCAATGGCGACAAGCCCCTCGCCAAGCTGAAGCACTCGATCACAGACACAGATTACGAAGTGACCGTTCTCCCGGTATCGGCGGAACGGAGCCACGGAATCACAGCGGATGGTCGCTGGTTCACCCGCAAGCGGTGGGAGCGGCTGGCACTCACCGGCCTCACACGCAAGATCCTGCGGCGGCTGGCACTTGAACCCAGCGCGGTGTCGTCAGAATCTAAGTAAAGACGTGATTCCTCGGAGGTCTCATGGCTGCATTACCCGCGGGCCAACGCGCGCCCGATTTCACCCTGCCGACAGTTGAGGGTAAGAAAGTTTCGCTACACAGCGCTCTGACGAAGGGCCCAGTTGTGCTGGTGTTCTTCAAGATCAACTGCCCGGTATGCCAGTACGCGCTTCCATTTCTGGAGCGCCTGCATCGCGCGCATCACGGCGAGAAAGTCACCGTGCTCGGCATCTCGCAGAACAATCGCAGTGACACGCTGAAGTTCACGCGCGAGTACGGGGTCAGCTTTCCCGTTGCGCTCGACGATCCCGCGAATTATGCGGTGTCGAATGCGTTTGGCCTGACCCATGTTCCGACCGTTTTCTACGTCGCACCCCGCGGTGAAATCGAAATATCGTCGGTCAGTTGGTCGAAGGCGGACATCGAGGCCATCCACGGGAAGTTGGCGGAGCAACACAAACAGGATCCTGCACCCTTGTGGCGCAAGGGAGAAGAGATCGCAGACTTCCGCGCTGGTTGAAGCTCCAAGAACTGATCCGCGGTCCGCGGACGTATCACCGCCAATCGCACTCCTTTCGCGTAGAATAAAGGGTTTCTTCGGTGCGTCTTAATTGCTCAGGAGATTTCCTTCATGCGAAAGAGTGCTCTTATTTCACTGCTGCCGATCTTGGCGACAGGCCTGTTGTTTGCCCAAACCGCTCGCACCCCCGCCGAGCGCTCGGCAAAAGCCAAGAGCACCGTTCCTCGGATTACGTCGCTCCCACCTGCGGCAGAGCAAGCGATGGCAGCGGTTGACCCGGAGAGAATCCGCGCCCATGTCAAGTTCCTGGCCAGCGATTTGCTGGAGGGCCGCGGCACCGGCGCGCGCGGGGGCGACATCGCCGCGGAATACATCGCTACCCAGCTCGAATCGTACGGTCTCAAACCCGCCGGCGACGGCGGCACCTACATGCAGAAAGTGCCCATGGTCGGCATCGCCACCCAGGACACGAGCACGTTCTCGCTTGATCCTGAGAAGGGCCAGCCGCTTGTCCTGCGCAATCATGCCGACTACGTCGCCATGGATGAAACAACGGCTACGCAAAGCGAGATTGACGCGCCCATCCTCTGGATGGGTTACGGCATTGACGCGCCGGAGTTCAACTGGAACGACTATAAGGGTGTGGACGTGAAGGGCAAGCTCCTGCTGATGATGGTCAACGAGCCGCCATCGGACGATCCGAAGTACTTTGGCGGCAAGGCTCTGACCTACTACGGGCGCTGGACCTATAAATTCGAAGAAGCGGCGCGCATGGGCGCGGCGGGAGTAATGCTCATTCACAAGACCGACATGGCCAGCTATGGTTGGGACGTGGTGCGCAATTCCTGGGGAGGCGAGCGCTCTTATTTGCGTGACGACCCGGCGCCCAAGTTGAAGCTGGCGTCCTGGATACAACTCGAGATCGCGCGCAAGCTGGCGCAAGCTTGCGGCATGAACCTGGACGAGATGATGGCTGCGGCGCAAAAGCCCGGCTTCAAGGCGATCGCGCTGCCGGCTAGGGTGAATGCCCACATCGTCAGTAAAGTACGGCCGTTCGACGTAAACAATGTCCTCGCGAAGCTAACAGGATCCGATCCTAAGCTCCGGGAGCAAGCCGTATTTTTCAGCGCGCACTATGACCACCTCGGAATGGTGCCGGGGATGCCGGGCGACAACATCTATAACGGCGCGCAGGACAACGCGACGGGATGCGGCATCGTGCTGGAGATGGCGCGCGTGCTGGCCGCTGCAAAGATGCAGCCAAAACGCTCGTTTTATTTCGCATTTGTGACGGCGGAAGAGCAGGGCCTGCGGGGCTCGGAATTCCTCGGCAAGCACCCTCCGGTGCCGGCGAAGGAAATCTGTCTTGACCTGAACTATGACGATGTTCCGCCGCTGGGTGTGCCGCAGGAGGTCAACGTGACCGGGGCGGAGCGCACCACCTTCTATCCGATCGTTGAACGCACCGCGAAGGAGTTTGGTCTGGCGATCGTTCCCGACTCACAGCCCGGCGCGGGACATTACTACCGCTCCGACCATTTCAGCATGGCGCGAGCGGGAGTGCCGGCGTTTTCCATCGACGAGGGAAACAAGTACCAGGGCCACGATCGCGAATGGGGTGTGCAGCAGGCGAAGGAGTTCGTAGATAAGCACTATCATCAGCCCAGTGACGAGTATCGTCCGGACATGGATTTCCGCGGCGATGCGGTCATGGCGCGCTTCGGGATCGCGTTGGGGTGGCTGGCGGGCAATCAGCCCGGCGAAGTGGGCTGGCAGCTGGGCGATGAGTTCGCGAAGGGAAGGCAGTAACGCGCCGATTGCTGATTACTACGGCAAATGCTTCATACGGAAAGGCACTTCTACGACTGCTTCCAAGGCCACGGGTTCGCCGTTTTTGGTGCCGGGCCGAAAGTGCCAGCGCGTAAGCGCTCGTGATGCCGTCTCATCGAGGCGCGGATCCAAGCTGTTTAGAATCTTGACATCATCCACCGAGCCGTCGGTACGGATCACGGCGTAGAGGGTGACTGTGCCCTCAATGTGGTCTCGCAGCACGTCGGCGGGATAGGCCGGATCGACCTTGGTAGTGGCCACCGGAGCGGCGAGCGTGCTCTTGTCGTCTGATTGCTTGAGCTCAGCAAAATGAATGATCCAGCTGCCGGTTGCCGAGGTAAGGTTCGGCATGTTCATGATGAGCTTGTAATACTTCTTGCTGCCGAAGACCCGCTGTTCGACGGTGCGGTCAGGATCTTCGGGCAGAGTAGTAGGCGGCGGCGGAGGCTGCCGGTCGCGAATGCTGGGCACCGAGGGCTTCATGGCTGCGGCCAGCATGCGCTTACGCGCTTCATCGTCCGGGTTTGCAGCGGTCGCCGGGGGTTTGGTTGACGTGCCTGCGACTGCGGAAGTCGTGGCGTCAGGTGGCGGAGCGCCAACGGAAATGCCGGGAGGCAGTCCGTTGCCAGCGCCCTTGCCAGTGCCCGTACCAGAGCCGCTGACGTTCGGTGTTCCGGGCGCATCCGGCTTACCGCCCGGCGAGACATGGAATTCCCCACTGCGATTGCCGCTGGGCGCAGTGATCGGGCCAATCACTTCGACGGGGTTTAGTCCCAACGCAATCAACTGGCCTTGGCCCTTGGTGGGCGCGAGTCCTTGCAAGCTAGGTGAAGGCCCGGGCGCAGCAGCGCCGGCATTCGCTGTGGTAGCAGAACCCGTAGAGTTGGTCGCTGTTTTCGTCGCAGCTTCACCAACTCCGCTGGCATGTTGTGCGGGCATCGGCAGCTTGGGCGCAGCAACTTGCGGCTCGAGTTGCGCCATGTTGATTTGCCCAGTCTTCTGCTTCAGCTGATCGGCCGATAGCACAGGCTCGACCACCGACGGCTGCGCCAGCGTCGGTAACTGCGTCTTCGACTTCAGCTGCGAGAGGTCAGCAGTGGGCTCCACAACCGTAGGCTGGAATTCCTTCGGCACCAGCAGCTTTGGTTTGACCTGCGAGATGTCGGCTGCAGGTCCGATCACCTGCGGGTCGAACTGCTGCACCTTTAGCTGCGAGGCGGCACGAGAGGAAGCGGCTATCGGCTGGGCAGCGGGCACAGGCGTCCATGCCACGATGTTGGGCAAAGGCACATCCTGCTTCAGCTTGATCTTGGGTGGTGTGATGATGGTTTGGTGATTGTTGTCCGGCTCGGGCGGGACGGAGAGAATCTCCTGCTTGGCGAGCTTGGTTGCTCCCTTGCGCGGTTTCATCTCCTGCCGGTTGCCGGTGTTGACCTCGGGCAGATATTCACTGACCGGGTAATACGCAAGCTTGGTGTTATCGAACGGCGACTGAAGTTTCGGCCGGCGGTTGAAGAAGGGAAGCGTACAAACCAGGTACACGAGTGCCACGAAAGCGATGTGGCCGGCATAGGATTCGAGGAACCGTTTGGCATCAACTCCGGTACGGATGAAGTATCCGGGCCGGAGGGGAACGGGCTGCGCCGTGATTTCTACCGGTGCAGGCTGGCGATGAAGAAGAAGATCGCCCAGGTTGCGCAGGAACTGGCGATACCACGGTTCCAGTTCGCACAGAAGTACCGGCGGCTCGCACGCCGTATCAACGCGCTGAGGGCTGGCTACGGTACCGTTTGACATCATCCTCTACCGCTTGGAGTACTGGGATTATAACGGAAACCATGGGGCGACGCGGTTTGCCAGAGTTGCTCTTTCGAACCCGGCGACGGCCATGCAATGATGGTAGGCGCAGGAGAGCTCATGATCCGCAGAGGTTTGGTTTTGGCGATGTTTGCGGTAGTGTCGATGTGCCTAGTTCACCCGTCGGCAGGTCTCGCCCAGGAGAAGAAGAAAGCTGACGAGCCCTCCAACAACATCTCGGGCACATACTCCTTCCTGCGCGATGGCGAGTTTGTGCAAGTGACGGTGGAAGACGGCCAGGTATCGGGCTATGTTTCCCGCTTTGGCAACACCGAGAGCGATAAAGATCAGTTCATCGACCAGTTCTTTGAAAAGGCATCGCTCAAGGGCAATCACCTGTCCTTCAAGACCAAGACCGTGCACGGGGTATGGTACGAATTCAGCGGCGATGTGGTCACCACCGGAAGCAAACAACCTAGCCAGGAAGGCTACCGGGTCATTAAGGGGACGCTGGTGGAGCACGCAGCTGACGCGAAAGGAAGCGACAAGGCGCGACAGCGCCAGGCGGAGTTCAAGTCGTTTCCGTCCGATATGAGCCAGCCGTAAAAGCTGGATTTTGGGGGGTAGACTTACCGCCTGGAGTCGCGTGCTGCTGTTTCTAGCTGGCCGCAGTCTTTCCGTTCGCCGCGGATGAGGGCGCCAGCTTTCCCGCAATGAACGCCACATGAGTGTCTTCCATGTGGGCAAGCTCGAGATACAGCTCCCGAAGAGGTCCTTTCGTGGTAGTTCGCAACAGGTCTAAATAGAATTTCTGCGCGTTCTGCTCCGCGTGCAGTGCCACTCGCAAGGTGCGATCGCGCACGCTTGATTTGTCGCCCCCATTCCCGCTCGCGAAGAGGTCCCCATCTTCCAGTCGCGGGACCTCGATCATGTCGATGAGGTCTTCCTCCGTGAGAGAGCAACGGAAAGTGCCGTAACGCTCGGTGTACTTCTCCTGTAACTGGGAGCTGTGGTTCTTTTCTTCAGCGGCCATCTCCCAAAACACGCTGGCGATCTCCAGGGATTCACTGTCACGGAACTCGACAAAGATCTCGCCGAAGCGATGGTATAACTCGGCATTGCGCTCCTCGATGAAGATGGCGACATGCAGCGCTTCCTGCGGGTTCAGGGAGGTGAAGGGCAATTTCATGGTGGCTCCGGGAGAATGGGTCTTGATGCCGGATTTTACTGGTACCGGAGACAGATTGGGCGCATGACAAGCAGAGATTTTGCGCACGGGTTCCAAAACGGGAAATCATCTGACGGATAGGGCGGAGACTATCCGACCTTTGCCGTAGACTCGGTTTTCTGCTTGGCGCGATCAGCTTCGATGCAGGCGATAGTCCGCTTCAGCCAGTGCTTGACGTTCTCCCGCAGCTCCTCTTCCGTCTGGTTTGGAGTTGCGATTGTGACCCCCTGCCGATTCAGCGGGATGTGATGACAGGGCACGTCTTCAGTACGGTATTCCTCGGGGACAAAATCATACAGCAGGCATTCCCGGCAGGCGTGCGCACGCGTCGGATCACCGTGATTGGGGCAGCTCAGCGAGTCCTGGAAGATCGAAGCCGGTCCCCAAGGCGTGCTATACCAATTTCCATAGCCTCCCTGCTCGAGGAAGTTCAGTTCGTAGCGCAGGACCTCAAGCACGTCGCGTTTGTCTTCCGACATTACAGCCTCCAGCGGCAGGCGGTCTAGCTCACCTGTCCTCCCGATTGTGGTCTGCCAGCGTACCTGAGGGCTGTGACGCACCTCACGTTCTGGTGTGACTAATGACCGCCGGCTGGGAGCGCGCTGACCGCACAATAATTTGGCTCTCCAGACGTGACTGAAGTCACATCCCGAGTGTGATGCCCTCAGGCATCTTGAAAGCGACGGGTGAGGAGCGATAGGCATGAACTTCGACGAGCGTCCTTTTATTGCCATCTGGGAGACTACGCAGGCGTGCGACTTGGCGTGCGTTCATTGCCGTGCTTGTGCCCAGCCGGGACGCCATCCGCTGGAGCTCAGCACGAACGAAGCCAAGCGCCTCATCGACGAAATCGCAGCCCTGCAAGTGCCGGTGTTCGTGCTTACTGGAGGCGACCCACTGAAGCGGCCGGACATATTTGAGTTGGTAAAGTTATGCCTCCGACAACAAGTTGCGTATTTCGCTGACCCCCAGCGCGACACCTTTGTTCCGTTCCATACGAGACAGCCGGAACCTGCGCGACAAATGCGGCCGCTGCGAGTTCCGTGAAATCTGCGGCGGCTCGCGTTCCCGGGCCTGTGCGCTAACAGGCGACATATTTGCCGAAGAGCCGTGCTGTGTTTACGAGCCCAAACGGCAAGCAGTTGAGGATGGAGCCAAACCAGTCGCCGTGTGACGCGCCACCCCTAAGCTACTTGTATTTTCCCCAACCTCTGCTAGCCTCAACTGCACACTGTCGTCTGCGGTTGCGTCTACGGCAACGTCGCCAGCCGATACTGCTCGCGCCTGCAAAACCGTAGTTGACCGTGCAGGACTGGCGATCATGGGACTGTTCCAGGGGTGAGGGACGTGAGTTCTTTTGATTTCGTTACTTATCCGTGCGTGGCGCACGCGCTGCCGTTCCGAACCATTCTGGGGGAATACCGAGTGCGGCGGGAGATGGATCTCGCGGCTGCCGTCGCCAAGCACATACTCCAGTTGGAAAAAGCTCCAGCCGATCTCCGGCCCGTTTGGTCAGCCCTGGATAAAGCCCTGTCCGACTCCGAAGAGTCCTACGAGGCCCTTGCTGCTATGAAGGAAGTGCTCTCCACCATCCGGCAGGAGCCCGGCGAGAAGGATGAAGATTTCCGGGCCCGGATGGCGGTGGGGTACCAGGAAACCCTCAACACCGAGAAAGCCTGCCAGGTTTGCGATCGTCCACTGAAGCAGATTCTGCACGAGATGCAAGCGACCGCCGTTTGCGTTTCGGGCGGCGGCATACGAAGTGCGAGCTTTTCATTAGGGGTGCTGGAAGGGTTGGCGCGATTCAGCCGTCCTTCCGGCTGGACCCCGAACCGCAAGAATCTGATGGACTCGCTCGATTACATATCCACGGTTTCGGGCGGAGGCTACATAGGAAGCTGGCTCATGGCGTGGGCTTACCGTAGCCGCTATCAGCAGGTCGTCAGCCAATTGGCTGCCTCGGCCCCGACGTCAGGCGACCCGGAGCCGCAACCCATCCGGCACTTACGCGAATACACCAGCTATCTTTCCCCTAACTACGGCTTCACGCTCGACACCCTGACCCTGGGTGCCATTGTCGTGCGCAACATGATCCTGAATTGGCTCACCCTGATACCGGTGATGATCTGCCTGCTTTGCCTGCCGGAGTTCCTCTGGGAGTTGTCATACGGGCTACCTTTCGCCGCGCAGAAAGACACCGACTGGTACCAGCCGGTCATGGCGCTGGCAGTTTTGTGCGTGACCATCGCTTCGGCCTTCGCGGCGGTCCGCATGAGCTGGCCCCCTTACGCGTCACAGTTCAAAGACCCACAGAAGCAGGGAAGCACTGACTTGGAGCTGTGGCTCTTTGCCGTGCCGCTGATGCTTGGTACCTGGCTGCTGGGAGAAGCCTGGGCGTGGGCCGCGATCAATCGCATCTTCACCGGCACCAGCGCCAGTGCAACCATCGTGCCACTGGCCAAGTGGCTGTTTGTGTTTGCGGTGTTACCGCCAACGTCCATTTCGATCTTCCGCCTGCGGATACTCATCGGTAGCGACGGCAAAGCCCGGCCAACGGCCTTCCACAGGCATGACGGAAGCGGGAGAATCGCGTGGCGTCGGGTCATCTGGTCCCTGGTCGCGCCCATGGCAGCGGCGGGCTTAGCGGCAGGATTGCTCTCTATCTGCGTCTTCTATCTCAGTGGCCACCTCATCATTGCCAATGCAGACCACTTCCTGGTGACACGGAGATTTGTGATGCTCATCGTTCCCCTGGTGTGGGGCGTGCTCATGGTTGCCTCTACCCTGCTCTCCGGCCTGTTAAGCAATATTGAGAGGGAAGAGGAACGCGAGTGGTGGGCACGTGCGGGAGGATTGCTCTTTGCGTGTGTGCTGGCTTGGGTTGTGTTCAATGGAGTCGCGTACTTCGCAGCCGACACGCTTAAGTTCGTCAGCGCTTCCATCCTGGCAGTAGTCGGCATCGGCACGGGCTACCTTGGCAGTCTGGCTGGACTGAGCATGGCTACGGCCTCAGGACTGAAGCGCGTCAAAGTGGAGCAGCTCAGCAAGTGGCAACAGTGGCTCTCGCGGCATGATGCGCTGGCACCCGTGGCTTCCGGCATCGCACTGGTTTGCATCACCTTTGCCCTCGCAGCCCTAACCAGCTGGATACGTCGCGGTTTGTACATGTTGATGCGGAATGACCTTCGATCCGGTGCAGAGGGCAGTCTGCATCACTTTCTGACTGCGGGTTTAGGCCTGCACAGCGGACCGCTGCTGGTAGTGACGGAGCGTCTGAAGATCGATGCAATTGCGACCCTAGTCGTCTTTCTGGTCGCGGCAGTTCTGGCAGTCGTTGGCAACCTGTTCATCAATGTGAACACATTCTCGCTTCACGGCATGTACCGCATGCGCTTGACGCGGGCCTACCTGGGCGCTTCGAACTTTGCCCGCCATCCCGATTCCTTCACCAACTTCGACCCGGAAGACAATCTCTACGAAACCGCGATGCCGCGATCGCAGGATGCGCCCTTGCATGTGATTAACACCGCGCTGAACACCGTCGCCACCAAGAACCTGGCGTGGCAGCAGCGCAAAGCCGAATCCTTTACCTTCAGCCCAGTGAGCTGCGGGAGTTGGCGTCTGGGATATGTTCCAACCGACGTGTACGGCGGCAGCAGGGGCGTACGGCTGGGGACAGCGATGGCAATCAGCGGTGCGGCATTGAGTCCGAACATGGGCTACAACTCGTCGCCCTTTGTTACGTTGCTAATGACCTTCTTCAACGCGCGGCTGGGATGGTGGCTGCCCAATCCGGTTTGGCCGGCGTTGAAAAACTGGGACCCCAAGAAGAAGCGGGCACAGAAATTTCTGCGCAAGAACGGCCCCACTTTGGCCTTGGTGCCTCTGGTCGATGAGGCGCTGGGTAACACCAATGACACCTACAAATGGATCGGGCTTTCCGATGGCGGCCACTTCGAGAACCTCGGACTTTACGAGATGGTGCTGCGGCGCTGCCACTCCATCATCGCGATCGATGCCGATGCCGACTCCGACTTGCAGTTTGAAGACTTGGGGAATGCCATACGCAAGATCGAGATTGACCTCGGCATTCCCATCACTTTCTCGGATTATCCCAAGGGCTTCGCGTTGAAGAAAGGGATCGACGACGCCAACGTGTATTGCATGGAAGGCCAGATTGGGTATGACTGCGTGGATGAGGGCGCCAAGAAAGGCAAGCTGCTATTCGTTAAGCCTGTGCTTACCGGCGGCGAACCGCCCGACATTTGCAGCTACTATTCCAGCCACCCCGATTTTCCTCATGAGAGTACGGCGAACCAGTTCTTCGATGAGGCGCAATTCGAAAGTTACCGGCATCTCGGATCATGGGCGATTTGGATGGTTGCCGAGCGTTCAGGAACGCCGGGAGCAGGTTGTGATATGGAAGCCTTTATCTCGAAGGTGAAGGCCTACCGCGAAGCGGGGACCAGATCTACTCCGGTCTAAGTGAGCGAAGCTACGGACCCCTTATACAGTGCAGTTCTAGCGGAAGAGGTCTAGTCCGCGACCGGCTGTTTTTCTGTCGCCCCCAGAATGAATTGCTCCATGGCGTAGGCGAAGCCGTCTTCCGTATTGCTTTTGGTGACGTACCTCGCCTGGGCCTTTACATCGTCGGAGGCGTTGCCCATGGCGATGCTGACGCCGCTCTTGTGGAACATGAGGGCATCGGTCTGCATGTCGCCGATGGTGACAATGTGATCAGTCGGGACACCCAACATTTTTGAGAGCGTCAGCACTACTTCACCCTTGTTTGCGTCGGCGTGGGTCACGTCGAGGTAGTAATCCGAGGAGCGAGTTGCGGATATCGCCAGACCCGGCACTTTGCCGAGTTCAGTTTCGGCGCGCTTGACAGCGTTGTAGTCATCGCTGATGCCGACCAGCTTAAGCACGTGATACTGCGACATATCGTAGCTGGGCAGCGGCGTCGCCTTGCCCTGCATCAGGCCCTCCTGGTGCTGCACGTGCGGCCCGATCGGATTGCTGACGTACCAGTCGCTTGGCGTATAAATCCACAAATCGAGTTTGCTCTTGCAGATATGGTCGGCCACAATCTGGGCGTCCGCGGTACGCATGGGGAGCTGGTGCAAGACGTGGCCATTCGGCTCAATGAGCAGCGCTCCGTTAAAGCAGGCAGACGGTTCGGTGACGTGCAACTCGCGCAGGAGTTGGCGCGTCAGGCGCGGCGGTCGGGCGCTGACGAGCGTGAAGCGGATGCCCGCCGCTTTCAGCCTACGCACCGCCGCAGGTGCGCCGGGAGTTAGGTTCTTCTCGGGGTCGAGCAGCGTGCCGTCCACATCCGACACCACCAGCGTGATGCGCGGCTTGACATTGTCATCGGCCACTATTGGCCGCCTCCGGCTCGGCATTCAGCGTCGTGGGCTGGACAATCGTGCTCATCTCAATGGCTCCAGTGGATTGCTGTCGCGGCCGGGATTGACCTCAATGACTGCTCATTTCAATCCTTGAAACGCGGCACGCTCGAGCGCCTCGATCTTGGCCAGCCGACGGGCGTGGCGCGCCTCACCGGTGAACGTAGCTCCGATGAAAAGCCGGACCAAGTCGAGGGCCAACTCCGGCCCAATGACGCGCGAGCCCAGGCAGAGCACGTTCATATTGTCGTGCTCGACTCCCTGGTGCGTCGAATAGCAGTCGTGACAGAGTCCGGCGCGAATGCCAGGCAGCTTGTTGGCGGCCACGGACGCGCCGACACCGCTGCCACAGATCAACACCGCGCGCTCGGCCCGGCCATCCAGAACAGCCCGGCCCACGGCCTCAGCGTAATCGGGATAATCGTCCGGTTGGGTGGCGTCATGCGTGCCGCAGTCCACAACTTCGTGGCCGCGGCGCTTTAACTCCTCGATCACGGTCTGGTTCAAGGGAACACCGGCGTGGTCTGAACCCACGGCTATCTTCATCGCTGTGGTCCTCGGCGGATTGCGTCGCTGCTGCGCGACGTTACTTCGCCGCCGCAGCGCTGGGTTGTTGACCAGCGACCTACGGCGAAGCATGAACTAGCTCTTGACCTTTTGCATCACTTCACGGGCTTTCGCCACAACGTTTTCCACGGTGAAGCCGAAGGGCTTCAGCAGGTCCTTCATAGGAGCAGATGCGCCAAAGTCGTCGTGGGAGACAACCATTCCGGCGTCGCCGACGAATTCCCTCCAGCCGAAGCTGGTACCGGCCTCGACGGCCAAGCGCGCCCGCACCGCCGGGGGAAGGACCTGGGCTTTGTACTCAGCGGGTTGCTCCTCGAAAAGTTCCCAGCACGGCATGGAGACGACACGCGCCTTCACGCCCTCTGCCGTCAGCTTTTCGTATGCCCCGACGCAAAGTTGCACCTCCGAGCCCGTGCCAATCAGGATGATGTCTGGCGTGCCGCCGGAATCGGCCATCGCATATGCCCCCTTAGCCAGTCCCGAAGCCGGGGCGTACTTTGTGCGGTCAAACGTGGGAACGGCCTGACGGGTGAGCGCAAACGCCACTGGCCGCGTCTTCAACGGCATGATGTAGCGCCAGGTCTCGGCCATCTCATTGGCATCCGCCGGCCGGAAGACCAGCAGTCGCGGAATTGCGCGCAAAGACATCAGGTGCTCGATGGGCTGGTGAGTCGGTCCATCCTCGCCGAGACAGAAAGAATCGTGGGTGTAGATGAAGATGACTGGCTGGTCCATCAATGCCGCCAGGCGAAGCACCGGCCGCATGTAATCAGAGAACACAAAGAAAGTCGCACCGTACGGCCGTAGTCCCGACAGCGCCATGCCGTTCAGGATGGAACCCATGGTGTGCTCGCGGATGCCGAAGTGGAAGTTGCGGCCCCCGTAGTTGTCCTTCTCAAAGTCGGTGGCGCCATCAATCAGCGTCTTGGTCGAAGGATAGAGATCGGCGGAGCCGCCCAGCAGCCAGGGCACATTCTTAGCGACCGCATTCAGCACCTTACCGTCAGACTCACGCGTCGCCATTCCCTTTGCGTCGGCAGGAAAGGTCGGGATGTCCTTATCCCATCCTGCTGGCAGCTCCTTCTTCACCATCACATCGAAGGTTTTGGCAAGATCGGGGAACGACTTTGCCCAGGCGCTGTAATCGGTGTCCCACTCTTTCTCCCACTGCGCTCCGCGTTCTACGGCCTTACCCATGTAAGCCTTTACTTCGTCGGGTACTAGGAAGTGTTCCTCTGGTGGCCAGCCATAGACGATCTTGGTGCGACGCACCTCGTCCTCGCCCAGCGCTTCACCGTGGGCCTCCTTGGTGTCCTGCCGATTGGGCGCACCATACCCGATGTGAGTGTCGACGATAATGAGCGATGGGCGCGAGGTCTCACGTTTGGCAGCTTTGATGGCCACGTCGAGCGTGTGAAGGTCGTTTACGTCGCTTACGCGAAACACGTTCCAGTGCCATCCCAGGAAGCGGGTAGCTACCTCATCGGTGAACGCCAGCGAAGTGTCGCCTTCAATCGTGATGTGGTTGTTGTCATAGAACCAGATGAGGTTCGACAGCCCGAGATGGCCGGCCACCGACGCCGCCTCGTTGCTTACGCCCTCCATCAGGTCGCCGTCACCACAGAACGCATAGATTCGATAATCGAAAAGACGGTGGCCGCCCTTGTCGAACTGCGAGGCCAGCCAGCGCTGGGCAATTGCCATGCCTACCGAATTGGCAACCCCCTGGCCGAGCGGACCGGTGGTTAACTCGGCTCCCGGGACAAGGCCATACTCGGGATGGCCGGGAGTCTTCGAGCCCCACTGGCGGAACTGCTTGATGTCGTCGAGCGAAAGATCGTATCCCGTCAGATACAGCATGGAGTACAGCAGCATGCAGGCATGGCCGTTGGAGAGGACGAAGCGATCGCGCCCCGGCCAGTGCGGATTCTTGGGATTGTGACGCAGATAGCGATCCCACACGAGGTAGGCCAGCGGTGCCAGCGCCATCGGCGTTCCCGGATGCCCGCTGTTGGCCTTCTGAACCGCATCCATGGAAAGAGTGCGAATCGTATTGATGCACAAAGTCTCGAGCTTCTTGTCTGCGATGACCGGCTCTTTAGCCTGAACCGCCGTGCCCACTTGGCCACTCACTCGTTGCCGCCTTTCTCATAACAGTTGGATTAGCTGCTGCAATATTGACTTGGTAATTCTCGCCCTGCCATCTGTTTTCCTCCGTCCAGTGGAAGGTAAACACCAGCGGCGCTGTTTGCGTACTGGAAGCCTCGATATCCACGTAGTACAGCCCCACGACTGTAGCGACAGAGTTCGTGTCCTGCACGGTTTTCCATCCGTCCTTGCTCCAGTGCAAGAGGAAGGGGGTGTGAAGTTGAATGCGGAGCAATCCTCCGGCGGGGATCTGGCGCACCTGCCGGTTGGTCTTCCATACTTCGATTACCCGGCGAGGCTTGTCGTTGCGATATCGTTCCGCCACCGGGTCCACCAGGTCGAAGACTCGCTTGTCCACGGTGGAGCGCAGTAGTTTTACATACTCCGAGTGCGCCCACATCAGCGGGATGGCAGCGCCTGTCGGGCCGGCGAATTCCAGAAGCTTGTCCGGCATGTCCGGTCCATCCCAAATCTGCTCGGGAAGCAGGCCGATGCCGATGCTGAACGCCTCGAGCGCCAGCAGGTAGGAATCGATATCGCGACCCGCGGCCAGTTCGTACATAGCGCGCTCGCCCGTCAACAATGGCCAAGGCCGCCCGCCACCCCATCCTTCGTAGGAACCGCCATCGTCACGCTGCCCGTAGCCGTCATGGTTATAGCGCTTCCAGCACGGGCCCTTGGGCGTATCCACCTTGAGGACGGCGTCAATCACCTTCAGCGAATCCACAATTAGTGGATCGTCGGCCCTGCGTACTCCGAAGCGCACCAACTCGAGAAAGCCGGCGTCCACAATCTGATTGGCCGGATAGCTTGCGGGATCACCCGGCTTCTGGTTGGCCAGAACCAGCACACTGTTGTCCGGATCTTCGTCGCCGTAAGATCCCTCGTCGCTGACCGCAGGTGTTATGCGGATATAGTGGCGGGTGATTCCCGGCACTAGCGTCCCACGATTCGTTACGGTCCATCGTTCCACGTGGGACTCGAGGAAGTCAGCGTAAGACCGGACAAACTCCGCACAGGCATGCTCGCCATGGGCATCGATGAATTCCGCCGCGCATATGAGCCCCGCGATATTACTGGCCAAAGTGGAAGGCGAAAAACCGCCGGCCTCCTCCCAGCGTTCTTCCGGAGTGGCGGGCCCTTCGCGGATGAGGTATCCGCAGGCCCGCAGCACGGTGATATAAGGATCGAAGTTGTCGAGCGCGCCGGCCTTCCACAGACGCCAGGCCAAAATGATGGGAAAGGACACTTCGTCCAGCTGCACTCCAGTCCAGTAAGGCCGGCCGTCAATCCAGAAGTTCTGGTAGAACCCGCCATCTTCACGTTGGCTGATCGCCAGGTAGATCAAGGCGCGCAACGGCGTTGCCTGGTCACCGGCGGCGAGCAGCGCTGTGACGGAGTTCACCAAATCCCGGGTCCACACCAGGTGATAGCCGCCCAGGTCGTCGTCGCTCTTGTCTTCGCCCCAGGGAATGCTGAGGCTGGCGATCATTGCGCCCGGATAGACCTTGTCTTCGTGCGCCAACAAAAGGTTGATGCTGCGGCGAAACAGGTATGAGTCATGCTCGTGAATCTCGTCCAATAGCATCAGGCGTTTGCCAGTCCGGTGCCACTGATCGAGGAAGCTCTTCAGCGACTGGTCAAAGGGAATGCTGAGGGACTGGATGGCTGTGGTGGCGGCGTTGTGGGCGGTGTGTCCGAACGCCAATCCCAGCGTGAACTCGTTGCCGTGCGAAAGGTCGATCTCGCCGATCAGCGCGATATTGCCGTCGACCGCGGAGTCGTACTGCCAGGTCATCCGGAAGTTGCGCGACAGATCGGTCCATCCGTCGTTAACGCCCACATAGCCGCATGACGCCCGGAGGAAGCCCGCAGTTGCGTCCAACAGCAGGAAAGCGTCGCCGCGGTTCGCAGCCAGGTAAATGCGGCCTCGTCCTTCGCCCACCTGTCCATTGTTGTGCCAGCCGCCGATCTGCATGTGCGGCGCGCAGAGCACGTAGAGGTGCAATCGGCCTTGCCATTCGGGCGCGACGTTGAACTTGGTATGCACCAGCAGGCAGTTCAGGTGCGGATCTCCGATGACCACCTTTTCGATGGAGTAGCGTCCTTCCGGATCGCTGTTGATGAGTTTGAAGCCGAGCGCCGCAGGGTCGAGGCAATCGAGCTCGGTGCGCATGTGGCGCCGCTCATCATGGAAGAAACTGGCGCCGTCCGTGACCAGGTACTGCACATCGCGGACTTGGGGAGTATCGATGGTAGGGTAATAAACTTCGGTCAGCGTGCCATTGGCGAGCGTGTACCAAATGCGGCTCGACACAGCATACGCTGTGCCGACAGCGTCTTTGGCTCCCCGCGTCCAGCGCGGTTCAATGCCCGGTCCGCCGGGTGCTGGGTTCTTGCCGCTCAAGCCGGATTAACTCCTCGCGCTCTCGCCCGGAACTCATTGCCGGAGCGCATGATGGGTCACACAGGATTGTGCTGGCAGTGTATCGCGGGCGTCAAATTGCGAAACATTTTCGTTAAGAATTGTAAACAAGCGCCGACACCGGCTGCGGTGGGGACTTAGTTTCGGGAACGTGGAACTCTTCGAGGCTCGCTAGTGAAACCCTTTCGAACGGCAACCGTCAAAGACGTATAGCTGTTGTGCTGCTCCGATGGGAACAAACAACCTCCTGCTGGAACAGGCAAGTTGTTTCGTTCAGTGTGCCGGCCACGTCCACTAAATGTACAGGCCGCGTTATTCCAATCAAGGGAGGAGATAGAAGGTGCGTATTGCGATCGCTGCGGACCAAGCAGGCAACGACGTTAAAGCGAGGCTGATCGCCAGGCTGACTGCATTGCGGCACGATGTGACGGACGTCGCGCCGTCGGCGGACATCCACGGCGGTTCCGACTATGCGGAGCAGGTGTCTCTGGCAGTGTTGCGCCATGATGCTGACCGAGGCGTCATCCTGAGCAACCGTGCTGTCGGTGCATCGGTGGCGGCAACCCGGGTTCCGGGCATTCGCGCGGCGTTGTGCAATGACCCGTATTCGGCATATCAGGGTGCGAAAAGCGAAGGAATGAACGTCCTGGTACTCGCGCTGCACGCTCTGAACGAGGAGAGCATGCACGCTGTGGTGGATGCGTACCTGGATGCCAATCTCGCGCCAGTGGAAGTCATGGGAGGATTGCCGGCTCGGCGGTTGCAACAAGTATTCAGCTATGTCCGCGAGAACGTGGCCGCGAATTTGTCCGTCGCCGACATGGCGCGAGTGGTAGGCATAAGCCAGTACTACTTCTCCAAGCTGTTCAAGACCAGCACCGGGACCACGCCCCATCAATACGTCATGCGGCAGCGTGTGGAACGCGCCCAGGAACTCCTTCGCCAGAGCCAGACACCGCTGGTGAGCGTTGCCACCCAGGTAGGCTTCGAGACGCAGAGCCATTTCACCAGCGTTTTCCGGCGGCTGCTCGGCGTCACGCCCAAACGCTATCGCGAGCTGCAACAGCTCGATATGGCGTCACAACAAGACGAGAGGACGGCGAACGCGGCATAGTCGCGCTTTGCCACTCTGTCACGGGAGCAAACCTAGCAGTCGGGAGCAACGTTGGCAGGACTCGTTCTGGCTATTGTGCTTGCTCGATCATTTTCCAGCATTCCTCCACGCGCCAGTCGGGAGTGGCACCTCGCCGGCTGACGACTAATGCGGCCACCGCGTTGGCGAAGATGGCCACGCGGCGAGCGTCCCATCCTTGCGATTGGCCATGCACAAAGGCCGCCGAGAAGGCGTCGCCTGCCCCCACGGTATCTGCGACGTCCACGCGGAAACCGGGCACCTCACAATATTCGCCGTGCTGAAAGATTGCACAGCCGCGTTCCCCGAAGGTCACGCACACGGTGTCGCAACCGTATTGCCCGCTCCATCGGCGGCAGAACTGCTCCACTGAGCCGTCCTGTCCACCGGCGTTAACCGAGGCATCGAGGAACTCGGCCTCGCTGTCACACAACTTGATGACGTTGGCGTGTGACGCCAGTCGTTCCACCACAGACAGGCTCCAGTTATTGTCCCGCAGGTTCACGTCATAGAAGAGGCGGGCGGACGGCACGGCCTGCAAGAGCTTCAGGGTCGAAGCCAGCGATTGCCGCGACATGTGAAAGAGCGTGCCGAAGTAGATCCAGTCGGGACGCAGTTCCGCAATTTGCGCAAGCTGCTCGGCACCGAGTTCGACGAAGTCATAAGCCGCGGGGCGCACGATGCGAAACATGGGTTTGCCATCGACATCGAGGTCGACTTCAGCGGTGCCGGTTGGCTGCCCGGGCCGCACCTGCAGGAAGTCGGTGGAGATCCCCCGCTGCTGCACGCCCTGAATTGCGCGCTGCCCGCGGTCGTCTTCCCCGACTGCGCTGAGCAGGTAGACATCATGACCCAATTGGTGGGCGTGTGCCGCGAAATTCATGGGAGCGCCGCCGAGATATTCGTTTTCCCCAATTACGTCCCACAGAATCTCGCCTACGCTGACAATGCGCACCGCCGCCTCCGCTCCTGCTTTGGGCGGCCAGTGTATCTGCCGCTGGCTGATCTTGTCATCTGGCGCGCGGCCGGGGACTTTTCTTGCGAGGGCTTGTAATCCTGCCGATTTGGGCTATCATTTCCAGACCCTATGAAGCTGCCTTTCCAACGCGAGCGTGAAGCGGCGACGGCCGTCGCGACCCACGTCGAATTGCCTCCTCTTTCCGGAGCCGATATCGCCGGCATGGTGCAGGGCCAGCGAGTCGGCGGCGATTTCTACCATTTCCTCCGCGCCAATCCCAACCGCGTAATCTTCGGCCTGCTGGACATTGCCGGAAGTCATGCGGAGAACCAGTCCATTGTTGCCGCGGCGCAGCGGACCTTCCAGGAACTGGGCACAGCGCGATTTGCCGGTGAAGAAATTAACGAAGCGGATGGCATGATGGAGTTCTGTCTTGAACTGAACCTGTCGATCCGCAAAGCCGCGGCCGGCGTACGCTCCTGCGCGGCTTTCCTGGGCTGCTACAACGAGGCACTGGGCACGATTTGCTACGCCAACGCCGGACATACTCCAGGTTTGCTGCGTGACGCTTCGGGAGTGACCGAACTGCCAGCGACCGGACTCCCGCTTGGGCTGTTCTCTGCCTCGACCTACGAAGCCCCGACCGTGGCCTTGCAACATGGTGCGTCGCTGCTGCTGGTTTCCCGCGGCGTGGTGGAAGCTGCCTACAAGCGGGAAGAGTTTGGGCTCAATCGCGTCAAGCAGCATTTCGAGCACGCCTCGCTGGACAATGCGCACGGTGTTGCTGCCGGGATTCTCAACGGCGTTCAGCGTTTCATGTCCGCGACGCCGACCAGCAATGACGTGACAGCCCTGGCGCTGGTGCGAAGGGGACAGAACGCGGCGGCCCTTGGAGACTAAGTGAGCAGAGTCCCGTAGTCTTCCCACGTTTTGGTGGGAAGGGTGCGGCCGCGACAACTGTTTCCGGCGATTTTCACGCGATGTGGTCCATCACCTCAGTACCGCTACCGACACTCCATGCTTGAATCCCCGACAATTTTCCCTTTTGGGTTAAGGGAGAATCGAAGTGTGCAGGCTGTGAGGTTGTTGGGGAGGTCTTGGAGCAGAACCACCGAAGTGCCGTGATAACGGCAGCGAACAAAGATGTTCATGGTGCGGTAGGCCTTCAAGTTCCAGGTTTGAATGACCTTATTGCCTTTCTCCTTCTGGTCGTCCGGGGCGAGGTCAAATTCCTGATTGCTGCCGTTGTAGACCGAAATCCGCTCAAAGCTGTGCTGAGCTTTGGTTGGTGTAACGGTCCACCCTGAGATTGGCGCAACAGATTCGGCTACGGCGATGCTGGCGGGGCAAACCACGGAACTTGATGCCGGCTTGTCTTGCGCGTCCGCGATTAAACAAGAACCTAATAGCAGAGCGAAGGAGAACAACCGCAGGGGAAGCGAAGGCTCATTCGACGACATAGAACGCGTCCCCATCGTTTACCGGCTTGACCCCGGGGGCTCCGTCCTGAAACCGGATGGTGCGTTGATGCACGGGCTGACCCTTCCATTGGTCCCAGACGAGAAGTCCAACGCCGTTCTGGCCAACGTAGATCGCTCCATGAGAAGTCCCATCGGTGCTGTTCGTGTACTTTCCATTGCTATCGAACGTCGCAATTGCGGTGCCGGGGTGGATGGTCAAGTCCCCGCGTACCTTCGCACCTTTCTTCCATTGGGAGGTCAACGGAGCGCCAGAAGCCTGCTCCACGAACGCGACGCACCGTCCACTGCCGACAACCTAGTTCTGGTAACTCTTGGGCGAAGTTGCGATATAAGCCATAGCTCTCAGAGGCTCCTTTTGGTTGCGGATAGCCGACACTGCTCCGCCTGCACGTCCTCACTCGTCAATCGTGTGAGAAGTACTCTTCGTTCCTCTACTGCCCGAGCATTCCCTTCTTCAGATCTGCATTGGGGGGCTTCGGCCCGAGCCATACCGAGAAGAGCACTGGGCCGAAGGCCGGACCAGCGATGGTCACC
Source organism: Acidobacteriota bacterium (assembly GCA_031296115.1). Taxonomy (GTDB): domain Bacteria; phylum Acidobacteriota; class Terriglobia; order Terriglobales; family Acidobacteriaceae; genus Bog-257. Next base: position 145,858 of record JARLGI010000120.1, read on the forward strand.
TTCTCCTGGCCGTTGATGGTGTAAGTCGTTCCCGTACCCGGAACGTAGGTGAAGACCATTTCGTCTCCCACCTTGACGGCCTCGAGCGCACCGAGCAACCGATCAATGTCGGGCTTCATTGTTTTCACTAATTCCGGCGAATTGTTGTTAAACGACTCGTTGAAGGCATCCACCATCTGGCTCTTGCTCGCACCATGCACGAACTTCATGACGATCCGCTTGGGCGCATCCGCCTTGATGATGGCGCTGGGATCCGACGACTTCTGCTCAAGGTAAAGCCCGGCGACATAAACCTTCACCATGTATTTGGTTCGTACTCCCAGGCCATTGAGCACCAGCTTCGCGCTCCCGACTTGTTCCGTGTCCGGCAGGGTAACCCCTGCCAGGCTGGCGGCGCGTAGATCGAACGTCGATGCCATGACAAACACAGCAACGGCAAGCCAAATGATCGTTTTCCGCATAAGAACTCCTTGAGAATAAGAGTTTGCCGCGATGGTAGCACAACCCATAGCAGCCAAAGCTTAGCGAGCGGCAGGTACGAACACGCACTATTGCAAGCTCCCTGCCTCACGCGGGCGGCGGTGGCTCGTCGGGGGCTTGGTTATTGACGTTCCGGGATTGCGACTTGCCCTTGCTGTACAGCAGCGAGACGATGGCCTGATACAAGCGGTTACGAAGATCGTGCCGAACATTGGCTTGCGTGATGTAACGCACAACCACGTTCATACCTGTCGAGGTAGGGCGCACATCGACAGATGGTGCGGCCGAGAAGGAGTGCGCCGCCCCGTCATGGGTGGCCCGTTTCCATTCCTGCTCGGCGGATGATGCAAAAGCAGCGGTCTCATTGCCCACGATCTTTCGGATTGCCTCGGTGACGACGTGTGGGTCCTCGGCCGCCGGGATTGGAACATCGATGTCATCCCACATCCACTGACCGGTGGTGGTGAAGTTGAAGTAGTGTCCCTCGATCGCGAAGCTGTTGACAAAGGCGACCTTGCGGCCGGTGGGATGGCCGGCGTCATTCCAGTTGCCAGTCTCCAGCAGGACGGTTCGCAGTAGACCGATCTCGATTACCTCACCGCCGATGCCGTTGATTTCCACCCAGTCGCCGACCCGAATGCCGTTGCGCCCCATAAGCGTGAACCAGCCTAAGAAGCCGACGATGAAGTCCTTAAGAGCCACCGTAAGGCCGGCACCTGCCAGCGCCAGGACTGTGGAGACCTGATTCGGTATGCCAAAAAGCGCCAGCAGCACCAGCACGGCGCCACTCGCCTGGATGGCTGACCGGTATGCCACCCGCGTGGTAAGCAGTCTTCGGTCCTGCGTTCCTCTTTCCGCATAGAGTTTGTCGATAAATCGCAGTGCTGCGCCCGTAGCAAGAAGAATGATCAGGATCAGCGACAGAGAGCCCAGAACGGCGTGCCACACGACACGCATTTGGCCGCCGACTATCGCCAACCATGCGCCATAGAGCTTGTCGAGAGCTTGCAGATCAAGAATGCGCTTATCGTAGGCGGCGAGGACTTTCTCGGTCTGCGCCCGCGCCTGAAGCTCCTTTACAGTCATGGGACGAGTTGCAGGACTTTCCGGCTGCTTGGCAGTAGACCCGGTGGCCGCAGGGACAGCGCCCGACTCCGCACGCTCCGAGTCCTTCTTTTTTGTAAGGACTTCGATTGCATTCGTCGCGAGGAGCCGAGCTTCGGTTAATTTCTTCTGCTTCCAGCGCAGTAGCCACCAGTCTTCAACGTGAGACGCGAAGGTGACGCTGGCGACATGGAAGGAGGCAGGCTTGATTTGCGGGGCGGCAGAGCTGCTGCTTCCGTGCTCGGCCGATTCGTGCTCGTCCAGGAGTTCCTGGATCCGGGCGACGGCGTCGCCGCCCGCGCGAATCAGGTCCTGCTTAGCATCGGACGAATCATCCTGGTCGAGATCGATCTGCGCATTTGCCAGTGCCAATTGCTCCTGGACCGCTTCACGATCGTTGGTTTTGGGGTCCGCGGCCAGGGCTTCCAGGCGCTGAACTTCCGCTTGCTCCGACTGCACCTTGGCTTGAAGAGACTGAATGCGGGCATTGATTGCCTTGGCTTCCTTGCTTTGAGCGATGGGGTGTTGCTGGGCGTCGAGCAGCGCCGCAGCAAACGCCACATCGACCTCGTCATCGGCGATTCGGATTGCCTGAAGGGCCAACTGTTGCTCGTCCGCCGTGTTCGCCAATGACGCCAGGGCACGGGCGGAGCGCAGCGGCTGCTGGTCGATCAGATCCTCATTGGGTGCGCCTTCTCGCCCCGGCGCCACTTGGAATGGGCCCGTGGCTGTCCACAGGTAGGCCATGAGCACAACGAGGAGGAGCGCCCCAATTACCAGGAAGGGAACGTTGGACTTGTCGCTTGGCATAAGGTGGTTGAAGCCGAGTCTAGCATTCTAGCCGCCTTGGGAATCGAGGGCGGGCCCGGTTTTTGTGATGCTGCCGATTCACCACTTCTGTTCAGTCCCTCAGATTATGGAAGAGCAGGGAATTGAGTTCCCGTCAAAAACAGCAAGGCGCGCTTGTCACCAGCGCAGGTGACCTAGGTCATACCACAATCCTGCGCGGGGGATTAAGTTCGTGATGGAGCCTATTGCTTTCCGGGAGGGGTAGCCATGACCGTCGTACTGGATGAAGCGCCATGCAAAGAAATGGGAACGACCGTTGTGCTGGATGGGCATTCCCTGAACATTGAAGCTGTGGTTGGCATTGCGCGCAATCGTCAATCCATCGAGCTGCACCCTGATGCGATCGCGCGGATTGATAAGTGCCGCAATCTTCTTGAGCGCAAAATAAGCTCACGCGAGATCATGTACGGCGTTAACACCGGCATCGGCGAACTGTCGGAAGTGGTGTTAACTCCTCAGCAGGTCGAGCAGTACCAGAAGTATCTGCTCTACTCGCATGCTGCCGGCTGCGGAGAGCCTTGCGCGGAAGAGGATGTCCGGTCGGGGATGCTGTGCCGCCTGAATACCCATTGCTGGGGACACTCGGGGATTCGGCGCGAGATCGTCGAGACCCAGGTCGTGATGCTCAACGCCGGGGTGACACCGGTGGTGTGCCAGAAGGGCTCGGTGGGCGCTTCGGGGGATCTCTCACCCATGGCCCAGATGGCGATCACGCTCATGGGGGAGGGCGAGGTCTTTTACAAGGGAAGGCGCGTGCCGGCGAAACAGGGCTTGGAAGAAGCCGGAATCGCCACCATTGTATTTCGCGAGCGGGACGGGCTGGCCACCATTAACGGCTCGGACCTTACGACCGGGATTGGCTGCCTCGAGCTCTTCGATGCGGAAAGGTGGCTCAAGACACAGGAAGTCGCGCTGGCGATGACCTTGGAAGCCTTGAACGCCAACATGAAAGCCTACGATCCACGCATCCACCTGGTACGTGGCTATCCCGGAACGATGCGCTGTGCGGAGAACATTCGGAAGCTCACCAAGGGTTCGGAACTCCTCAACCTGCCCGGCAAGAAAGTACAGGATGCTTACTCCCTCCGTTCCAGCCCGCAAGTCATTGGGGCTGCCAAAGAGGCCTTCCAGTGGAGCCGTTACATGCTGGAAATTGAAGTGAATCACGCTGCCGACAATCCCACCTTCTTCCCGGACGAAGACCTAGTGCTGAGCGGCGGCAATTTCCAGGGCACACCGCTGGCTTTTGCGCTCGAATTGGTCGGAATGTCCGTAACGACGGTGGCGGCGCTCTCCGAGCGCCGGCTCAATCGGCTTATGAATCCACACTTGTCCGTGGGGCTACCGGCTTTTCTTACCAGGGGAGCAGGAATGTTCTCTGGGCTGATGCTTACGCAATACACCGCGGGTGCGTTGGTTTGTGAAAACCGTGTGCTGAGCCATCCAGCGGCCACCGGCTCCATACCCGCCGCCGCCGACCAGGAAGACTTTGTCTCCATGGGAATGACTACTGCGATTAAGACAAGACAGATCATCGAGAATGCCTGGTCGGTGGTAGCCATTGAGTTGATGGCAGCGGCGCAGGCCTTCGATCTGCGGGCTCCCGTAAGGCCGTCTCCGGCGTCACAGGCGGCGTATGAGGCTATTCGGAAACACGTCAGAAAGCTGGACGAAGACAGGCCGCTCTACGACGACATCAATCGTCTGACCCGGGCTGCCAAGGAAGGCCATATCCTGGCTGCAGCTGAGAGCATCGTCGGTAAGCTGATTTAGAACTGGTCCGTTGAACCCGCGCTCCCTGAAATCTCCAGGGGCTAGCCTGTGTCGTAAAGTCCGGGATATCGATCTCGAAGGGAATCGAACCGACGTTGAAGATCGTCAAACGTCGGCCAATCGCCAAATTGCTTGGCGATTACCATTTGAGTATTAAGGACAAAAAACGGCATGAGTACCGTCACGATGCTCCAAGCATCAGGGTTGCCTTCGGGCACGATGTAGTTGGCAACAGGAACGGAGACGCAGGCGACTTGCCCCGCGGCACTGTCACGGTGTTTGCAAAGCTCCTGATAAAACTTTCTTACTTGTGGTTGGTCTTGCAGTCCTGAGACAGCAAACATGAGCCAGTCAATAACTTCCCGATTTTCATTTCGATGGACGGGCGGATACTTTGCTAAGAACTCTGCAAGTATCCAACACTGGAACCCTCTGAGAGCAATGTCCGCATTGCCTCCCAGTACTCTACTGCCTAGGACAATCAGTGGGTCGAGGTTAGTGTCGATGTCGCGCAGAACACATTTGAACTGCCAAGCGCGCACCCTTGCCAATTCCCCAGCTACCTTATGTGCATGGTAGCGGTGTCGGAATGATTCGACCAACCGCATTGGTGACTGACTTATCCTCTAGCCTTGGACTTCTTAGCTACGTCCATTGTACTCACCGGAATTTCACGCTTGCGGCGATGGTTGTCAGTGATACCTGCCTCAGAGGCAGGTGACCAACCGAGGAAGTGACAAAGCCCGAGGTTCAGGCCCCGCGTTCTGGCTTCAGAGATTCTCCAGCGGTGACTAAACCAGGAAGGCGGATGACCGGGGTGAGCCAACGATTCTCTTTACATCACCCCTAGGCGCGCATCTAATAACCGATTGGGGGCGCTTCCATCGTGGAACTGTACCGGTTGTTGCCGCCTGACGCTGTACAGATCTTCCTCGTTCTCTTCTTGTCCTTCCTTATCGGGCTGGAGCGTGAAGAGCATAAAGCTGCAGCAGGACATTACAGCTTCGGGGGAGTGCGCACATTCCCACTGATAGGCCTGATCGGTTATTCCGTGGCGCTCCTCTCAGGCCCCCAACTGCTCCCGGTGGTCCTTGGGTTCCTGGTGGTCGGCGGATTTCTTCTGCTTTCTTACTGGCACAAGCTTTCCGCTAGGGAAGCCGCCGGTGTTACGTCGGAAATGTCCGGACTGGCGACCTACCTGGTTGGCGCGCTGGTCTATCACGGTCATTTTTGGACTGCCACCGCGTTGAGCGTAGCCAGCCTGCTGCTGCTGGAACTGAAGGTTGTCCTGGAGAAGATTGCCGGACGTATTCCCGGGGAAGAAATCCTTACTTTCGCCAAGTTCCTGCTGTTGTCAGCGGTCATTCTGCCCATTCTGCCCAATCAGGAATTTAGCCGCTTCCACATTAACCCCTTCAAGACGTGGTTGGTGGTCGTCGCCGTAAGCGCAATCTCCTACGGCAGCTATGTGCTGCAGAAGGTGACCAAGGGGCGGGGTGGAGTGCTGCTGGCCTCTCTTCTGGGGGGCGCGTACTCGTCCACCGTAACAACCGTGGCCATGGCACGAAGGGCTGCGACGGAGGAGCATCCGCACCTTTTCGCTGGCGGCATCTTGATCGCATCCGGCGTGATGTATCTTCGTTTGGTCGTCCTCCTGGCGTTATTCAATCGGGCGCTGATGCGGGCCCTTCTGCCCGAGTTCTTGACGCTGGCGGGTGCGGCGCTCCTCGTCGGTTGGATTTGGTCTCACCGACCTGACGCCAACCTTGCCCAGGTAAAGCGAGAGTATGTGCCAAAGAATCCTCTCGAGCTGGGGACGGCTTTTCTCTTTGCTTTTCTTTTCCTGGCCATGCTCACCTGCACACAGCTGGCAGTGATGTATCTGGGCAGAGCCGGGGTGAACGCGCTGGCAGCCATCATGGGCGTCACGGATGTGGATCCGTTCATCCTGGGGATCAGCCAGACCGCGGGCACCAGTGCTCCTCTGAAGATCGGGGTAGTGACCGTCTTGATTGCTACATCGAGCAACAATTTCATTAAGGGAATCTACGCTTACGGATGTGCTGATCGAAAGACCGGCATTCAGAGCCTGTGCCTGCTTATTGCTCTCGGGGTGCTCGGTCTGGCCCCGCTCTTTTGGATCTAAACGCAGAGTCCCCGCAAAATGTGCGACCGGATGCCGCTTACTAGGCGGCCTTCCTCATGCTATCTGGACGGCCGCGATGCTACACTGCCGCGCATGCGCTTTCTGCAACGATTCGCTTGCCTCTGGCTGATCTTGTTTGGTTTCGCCTCGCTGCTGGAAGCTCGCGTTGTTCGTGTCGAAGTCACATCGAGGAAGGACGTTCTCAGCGGGCAATCGTTCGGAAGCGTGGGCGCCTATGAGCGCATCACCGGCCGTGTGTACTTCTCTGTAGCGGTAGCGAACCAGCACAACCGTGGCATCGTTGACTTGGAGAACGCCGTCAATCTCAAGGACGGGGAAGTGGAGTTCTGGGCCGATTTCGTGGTGGTCCGTCCGAAGGAGGCGACGCATGGAAATGGCACGATGCTGTTGGAGGTGCCAAACCGCGGCTACGCTCGCATCCTCTCGGTGGTCGACGGCGGCGACGACGACTTCAGCAAGGACGCGGGCGACGGCTGGTTCCTGCGCCATGGTTATACTGTTGCTGTTTTGGGGTGGCAGTGGGATGCGGCGGGGAACGATGCTCTGCGCCTGTACGCGCCCATTGCCAAGGACCACGGCCACTCCAAAACAGGTCTGCTCCGGGGCGACGTAATGCTGCCCAAGCCGGCGCTGGACCTTCCGCTCGGACATATCATGCGCGGCAACATTGGCGGCGCGGAGAACCCGGTTGCCGCGCCCGATGATCCGCGCAATGTGCTCACGGTTCGTGACTCGCCGATGGCGCCGCGTACCGTCATTCCTCGCTCGCAATGGTCGTTCGCGCACCTGGTGGATGGCAAGCTGGAGCCAAGCGATCGAAACATGCACCTGCAAAGGGGCCTTCAGCCAGGGAAAATCTACGAATACATCTATGTCGTGAAGGATCCGGTCGTTGCGGGTCTGGGCTTCGCCGCGATTCGAGACTTCGCCTCTTATGCTAAACACGAACCGGACGCGATCGCTCCCGCTGCTCGTGTCATCGGCGAAGGCATCTCGCAGAATGGACGTTACCTGCGCGATTTCTTATACCAGGGCTTCAACGCCGATGAGCAGGGGCGCATCGCGCTGGATGGTGTTCTGGCGCATGTCGCGGGAGCGGGACGAGGAAATTTCAATTACCGTTTCTGTCAGCCTTCGCGCGATGCCCAGCCGACCTCGTCGCTGCTCTTTCCCACGGATATTTTTCCTTTTACCGATGAACCGGAAAAAGATCCAGTTACTCACGCCAAGGCGGGATTACTGGACCGGGTAAATGCCGAACACACGGTACCGAAGATCTTTTTCTCGAATACCTCCTACGAATACTGGGGCCGGGTTGCATCCCTGATCCATACCACCGCGGACGGCAAACGAGACATGACGATTTCGGACAAGGTACGCATCTATCACTTCACCGGCCTGCAGCACTTCTCGGGACCGTTTCCGCCGGCCAAGGGCGAGGGTGACCGGCTGGGGCAGGAGCCGCAAAGCCCGCTTGCCGTTCGATATTTCTGGCGGGCCATGATCGCCAACATGGACGCCTGGATCCAGACCAATACGCCTCCACCCCCGAGCAGCTACCCACGTATCGCAGATGGAACGCTGGTTTCGCTGGCAAGCTATGCGTTTCCCAAGATTCCGGGAGTCAGCAAGCCTCAAGAAGTATCGGTTGCCTATCGTCTGAACCTCGGTCCCCAGTGGCCGACGGCAATTGCAATCCAACCACCGATCGCGGGGCAGGCCTTTCCATCACTCATTCCTCAGGTAAACGGAGACGGAAACGAACGCGATGGGGTCCGTTCGCCGGAACTCTCCGTGCCGCTGGCCACCTATACCGGCTGGAACCTGCGCGATCCTTCGATTGGTGCGCCCGATCAGCGCGTCTCCTTTGAGGGGTCGTATATCCCCTTTGCAAGAACGCTGGAAGAGCGCAAGAAAGCCGGCGATCCGCGTCGAAGCATCGCAGAGCGGTACTCCAGCCGCGAAGAGTATCTCAAGCTCTACCGCGCCGCGGTAAATGAACTAATCGGACAGAAGTATGTTCTGCCGGAGGATCGAGATGCGCTGACCAGGCGCGGGGAGCAAGAATGGGACCGGGCGATACAGTAGGAAGATGCTGGGGAGCTGAGGCAACAAGGGAACATTGGTTACCGTGTTCGGGTGGAGTCGCACAAGGTGCCAAGACCGATGTTATGCCTATCCGCGGGGAACTTTCCCTGGCAACATCACACGGGCTTGTGACTTATGCCCTTGTACGACAATCATCCGGTGTACATAATTAACCTAAGGGTCTTATGTCGTGCCTTGGGATGGGAGGCTCACTCCCCGAATCGCACCCTGGCCGGTCAGCAACTCGGGGATTTACATTCCAAGCCGCGTAGGATTGGAGCTAGGCTATGCGCCACCAAGTGCGTCGTCCACCGGACTGCGTCCGGCGGCAGAATAAGGATAGATCGCTGGATTCCGTTTGTAGGCGCTGCGGATTGACGATAGCCCGCGCTTTTCACCCCAACGACTTGGAGATGTTGGAACGCCGCCATGTCTGTCAGGTGGTAGAGCGACGGCGATCGATTCGCATTGCTTATCGCATCTACGATCCTCATAGCCAAAGCTGCGTAAGGTTGTTAGGAGCCGCCCCGGAACTGCGACGTTGCTCATGTGATTTTGAACCTCTGCAATGGATCAATTTTCGGGACCCAGGATAACCAGTACGAAACAGACCTTCGGCTCCGAATAACGATGGGTTGCGGCGACAGCCTATTCGTGTGCTGTTTGAGGAGTGACGTTACAAAGTGCAATCCCACAGGTTTAAAGAGCAGCACTGCCGAAGGCTGTGTTTATTGCAACGTAATCTGGCTTGGGTAACGGGGCGGCGCCGACAGGGGCAACTCGAGTTCGCGTGTCTCCTTTGGACCCAGGTTAAGCTGCTGCTTCCCGGATTCTGCCCGTGGGCCTTGCATCTCTATTCTGTAGGTGCCGGGTGCCAAAGAGATCGAGAGTGGGGTCTGCCCAACGGGCTTGCCATCAATTTGGACCGCTGCCTTTGTCGGCACAGATTTCAAACTGAGCTTCGCCGCATCCTGTCCTGCATGCTGCTCGAGCGACAGACGGTTCGAATCCTCTGGATTGCTTTCCTTCGCGGTCACGACGCGAGCTTGCTTGTCGGGAACTACCACGTAAGAGGGTTTCTTGTCTGGCGACAGCGTGGAATCTATCTTGTTGCTGAGTCCGCTTAACCCGGCGCTGCTGCCGGTCGCGATGTGTCCGTATTCGATTGCGGTCTGAGCGGCGCTTGTACGCGGAAAAACGAGGATCACGATTGCCACTATCCAGGTCGGAACCATGTACGCGGTGACAACCAAGCCGGTATTAGGTGGAAAAATCGGGCGTGGATTTCTGAGCATTGGCGTGGACTCCTCGTGCTTCTTGGCCTAATGTAGCACGAGGGAAGCCCCACTGAGGTGGCATCGAGTTGGCAGTATGCTATGTTTGGAATTCTGCAAGGTCCCCGTGCGAGCAATCGAGAGTGACAAAGGTCGTAGGCGGGATTTTTCTCGGAACGACGCTGTCACTTTCTGTTGGGGCTCCCACGACCTGTGAAAATCTGACGCGAGTTTCGGTTGCCTGTTGGCGGAATACCCCTGCGAGGCGCATTCTAGGTTTCAAGAAGTCAAACGAAAGTGAGTAATGGGATGAGTCGGATCCTTCAGGGTCTACTGGTCTCGATCATTCTCTGCGCGCTTGCCGCCGCGGACGCGTTCAAACCGGCGCCGCCCTTCAGTGTACAAACCCTGGACGGTGAAACGTTCACCAGCACGTCCCTCAGGGGAAGAGTCACCCTGCTGCAATTCTGGGCGACATGGTGTCCGTACTGTCGCCGCGACCAGTCGGCCGTGGACGACATGGAACGTATGTTTGCCGACCAGGGGCTGGTTGTTCTTGCCGTTGACGTCAACGAGAAGGAATCTACGGTCAGAAACTACCTCCAGGCGAACCCGAGGTCCTGCCGGGTGGTACTCAACGGAGGGACTGAGTTGGCCGCACGGTTCGGTGCACACGGTTTTCCCTACTACGTACTGATTGACGGTAACGGAAACATCGCAGGAGTGCAAAGTGGGGCCGGCGGAGAAGGCTCTCTGCGACACTTGTTGGGCCGCGCTGGCCTGTCACAAGGTCCAGACGCCCGGGCCGCCGGAAGTCGGAAATCGACCGTCCCTACGGCCATTATTGCCAAGTCGACAGTGATCGAGCTGGCAGGAGCCCAAAGCGCTCCGCCCTCGAAGCCGCGCCCCAAGACGATCTTCTTCTTTACCGATGGCACACGGTTGGAGGCAGACCACTACTTGCTGGACGCAACCTTCCTGCATGTTGAGGTGGACGGACAGCAGCGCACGATCGCGCTTAGCGCACTGGACAAGAAGACGACTCTCACCATAAATCACCAACGCGGGGTTGATCTGAACATTCCCCAAAGCCTGAGCGAGATTTTCCTTGCGTTCTGACGCCGCAAGTTGGGGTAGAGCCGACGTGATGTCTTTCAAACGAGATGCACGGGAGAGCATCCCGGTTGAGGCTGGAGGACAAGCCAGTGACCGTCGCTGGCCGGCGCCACACTCCTGACAGGTAATTAGATGGTTACCCCTCTCGAACCTGAATCTGGGAGGCAATGAAGGAATCTGTTGTATCCCGCCCGCAACCGTATCATCATAGGACGTATGCAACGTTTAATTTTGTTCGCTTTACTGGTTCTATCCGTGGCGATGGCCAAGCCTACTCAGGCGCAGGGCACCGGCAGCGGTCCTCATGGTGGCGGTCCTCCCGCGCAGGGCGGTAGGGGGCCTCGCGGTGGTGGTCCTCCCGCGCTGGGTGGCAACGGACCTCATGGTGGTAGTCCTTCGATGCCGGGCGGCGATGGCGCGCGGATGGAAGGACCCCCGGGTGTCTCCGGCGGTTATTTTGGGCGCCGTCCCACCCAAGGCCGTTTTCGCAACTACGGTGAGGGTGGATATGGCTTCGCCACCTGGTATTACCCATATTGGGAGGAGCAGCCTCTTGAGCAGTATCCCGAACCACCAACCAACATGACTCCTCCGCCGGTTGTGGTGGTCGAGAATCGTGAGCCGAGCCTACCCGCTCCTGCGCCGGTCTACGAATCGCCGAAGTTGATCGAAGTACCGCAGACGAAAGAGGACGAGGCAAATGCCAAACCGCAACCGCCTGCGCTATTCGTACTTGCCAACGGTGAGCGAATCGAGTCGCGTACATACACCCTCACCTCCAATTCTCTTCAGGTTGAAGTGGACCGGCAGCAGCGTATGATCGCGCTTAGCCAGCTCAATCTAAGCGCCACCATTGCTGCTAACCGCGAACGTGGGATTGATCTACAAATCCCCAAGGACAACGCTCACATTTTTCTGAGCTTTTAAGGTTGAGCCCAAGGATCGAAGGTTTCTCCCGGTGAAGGCAGGTACTTGGCCATTGTTACGATAGTTCCATCGGTTTAGCACCTAATAGGTATAACAAGTGATAGTTTAGGGATAGCGTCAGCCGCAAGGCTTTCGCGTCCTCCTGTTAGTTTCTTAGTCTTTGTGGTTTGCAGTAGAGGGTTAACTTTCCGCAACTGCGGCGAGGATCTGGCCATGCCCCGCAAATCAAGAGAATTGGTGTGGATTTTTGAAGGCAGGTTCGTAGCGTGGGGCTGCAAAGCGTGCGCCTGGTTGCGCCCCCGCTCCCATCAGCCCGAGAGCGGCGATTCCTTCCGGGAAGTGCGGGAAGCTTTCAACAGCCACGATTGTAAGGAATACCGTTCCACGAAAACCACGCCGCGAGAAAGCCTGAGGAGGCGGAGCAGCAGTTCCGCCTAGTGGCGACCCGGTCGGTCGACGTCCAGCCCGCGGCGAAAGATTTTGCTATAGTGAAAATGTCGGGCGCTGGTCCCGCGCAACGCAATCTTGTGAAACCCGCCAGATCCGGAAGGAAGCAACGGTAACAGGCTCCTGCGTGTGCAGCGGTCAACTGGCGCCCGGCTTATCTTCGCCGTTCGCTTTTCGCATGCCCCAACCGCTGACTAGCCAGCCCACCCGTTCCCTCCGAGACAAGAACCTCAATTGAGGACAAGCGAAGAACATGTTTCGCTCTGGCGAACAACGAAAGACGAAAGGCGAATAGCGACCAACTAGATTCCATAGACTTTCGCTTGCGCATCGTTGAAAATGAATGCGCATTCATTCGTAACTCAGGTTGTGCTGGGAGAAGTCAATTGCCAGAAACTGCACGCGCCAAAATAACCGCCCTTGGAGCCTACGTCCCGCCTCGAGTTCTCACGAACCAAGACCTGGAAAAAATAGTGGAGACTACCGACCAGTGGATCCTGGAGCGCACCGGAATCCGGGAACGCCACGTCGCGGACAAGGGAATCGCCGCCAGCGATCTGGCCGTGGAGGCAGTGAAGAACCTCGTCAAGTCCCACCCCATGGATCTGCAGGAGATCGACCTTATCGTGGTAGGAACAGTCACGCCCGACATGATGTATCCCTCCACCGCCTGCCTGGTGCAGCACAAGCTGGGGATTCATCACACCTGGGGCTTCGACGTATCGGCGGGATGCTCAGGCTTCCTCTACGCGCTAAATGTTGGCACCGAGTTTATCGAGTCCGGACGCTACAGGAAGGTGCTAGTAATCGGCTCCGATGTGAATACCTCGATGGTGAACTACGAGGACCGCGCGGTCTGCATCATCTTCGGCGACGGGGCCGGGGCTGTGCTGCTGGAGCCTGCGAACGAGGGTGACGACAACGTCATCGTCGATCACGTGGCCCAAGTGGAAGGCGCCGGAGGTGCCTTCCTGTACATGCCCGGCGGGGGTAGCCTGAACCCCGCATCGCCGGAAACAGTCGCCAAGAAGATGCATTACATTCATCAGGATGGCCAGCAGGTCTTCAAGTATGCGGTGAAGAAGATGGCGGAGATGACTGAGCGAGTCCTGGAGCGCAATCAGTTGACCGGCGCGGATGTGGATTGTTTCATCGCCCACCAGGCCAACAAGCGCATCATCACCGCGACCGCCGACCGATTAAAGATGCCGATGGAGAAAGTCATCATCAACATCGACCGCTACGGCAACACCACCGCCGGGACCATTCCCCTGGCCATGCAATCCGCGGTGGAAGAAGGCAAGCTGAAGCCGGGCGACACGGTTTTGCTGGCGGCCGTCGGCGCGGGATTCACCTCTGGGGCGACGCTCTTGCGCTGGGGATTCTGATCGTTGCTGCGCGACCCCGCGCTTCCGGAGTAAGATGCACAGGCTCGCTGGAGGTGCTCCAATGCCTCGTTTGCTCCCGCTCCTCGTTGCACTGCTCCTCGGCTGCTTAGGGTCGCAAGCTGAAGATGTGAAGCTGCGCGAGCAGGCCGACCAGTTGATGGAGATTGCCAACGCGGCAAGCCATCCGGGCGTTCTCCACAACTTCGCGCAGTCGGTTACCTTCCGCGTGTATGAGCCCGACGGCTCCGTGCAAGAGGGCACATCCACCCGCGTCTCCGCCGGTGCAACCGGCCATCGCGATGAGCGCACCTTTGGTGAGTACCACCACGTGATCGTCATCTCGGGCGACCGCATCTCGCAGCACGCCACCGGCCCCATGCCACCCGAAGTTCGCGAGTTGAAGCGCCAGTTGCCCATCCACGTCGGACGCTTCGATCAGTCGAATGTTATTCACTCCATCCAGCAACAGAACGTTCTCGGACATCCCGCGAAGTGCATCGAGTTCGACACTCTTACCAACGGCGTGCCGCGCGCGAACGAAATCTGCATGGACACTGAGCGTGCCGTTGTGCTGGGTTGGCGCGTCGGCGACGAGTACATCGAGAACTCGGACTTCTTCCGCGTCGCGAGCCTCTATGAACCGGCCCACATCCGCCGTTTCCTGAACGGCAAGTTGCAGATGGAAGTCGGCCAGCAGATGAAGGTGATTGACGCCCGGTCGATCCCAATGTTTTCACCCCGCCTTCCACTACCTGGGGGACGATGTACCAGTGCTCGACGGCGCGACGGCCAGTTGCTGTCTTCACGCCGCAGCCGACGCCGGGGAAAAACGGCGACAAGATCGTCGACGTTCTGGTGCATGGCAACATCGGGCCGGACGGCAAAGTTCACCAACCGGTTGTCGATTCCTCGCCCAACCCTAACTTGAACGCCGAGGCCTTGCAGCTCATCGCCACTTGGAAATTTTTGCCCTTGATCTGCAACGGTGAACCGGCACGCCTCTCGACTGATTTTGTGCTCCACTTTCAGGGACACTAGGCGCATCTGACGGATTGCGATGAACCAAAACCACTCCGCTATCGTATCTATCGCTATGCAGCCCTCGGGACGCAGGTCGTGGACTCTCGTCTGGCTCTTGGCGTTTGTGGTTGTGCTGTTGCTGTTGTATGCCGCGACGGCACGCTCCGCCACACCTGACGAGGGAAGGGACCTCGCTCTGGTTGGCGCGAAGGTCTGTCCCACGCCGCGCGCTTTTCCCATCAAGAACGCCGCCATTCTCATACACGACGGCAAGATCGTGGCGGTCGGGCCGCGTGATGACGTCGAAATTCCCAAGCCCGCCTATGTTCTCGATTGTTCCGGCCGGATCATCACCGCCGGATTCTGGAACAGCCACGTGCACTTCACCGAGCCCGTGTGGAGCGGCGCGGCCGATGCTCCTGCTGCCAAGCTGGCAGAGCACATGCAGACTATGCTCACCAAGTGGGGCTTCACGACGGTGTTCGACATCGGATCCGACCCTAAGGATACGTTCCCCTTGCGCAAACGCGTGGACAGTGGAGAGGTGCCAGGGCCCAATATCTGTACGACGGGCGTACCCATCTATCCTGAAAACGGCATTCCCGCGTATGTTCCGCCCAAGTTTGTTAGCCTGCTAAAACCATTCGAGGCTGCTACGCCGGCCGACGCCACCAGGATCGCCAAGGTGGATTTAGCGATGGATGCCGACGGCATCAAGCTCTTCACCGGGGCAATCATGGGGCTGGGCAAAATCACGCCTATGCCCGTGGACGTCGTGCGGGCGGCGGTAGTGGTGGCGCATGCTGCTGGCAAGCCCGTGTTCGCGCATCCCTCCAACCACGTTGGCACCGACAATGCTTTGAACGGCGGAGTGGACATCCTGGCGCACACCATCCCAATCGAAGGGAGGTTCACTGACGACGAGCTGACGCAAATGAAGGCGCAGCACACCGCGCTCATTCCTACCCTGACACTGTGGCAGGTTGAGCTGGAAAGGGACAATGCTCCGGTCGCTGCCCAGCAGAAGTTTGTGCAGGCGGGCGTGGATGAACTAAAGACCTACTTCACCCAGGGTGGAACCATCCTTTTTGGCACCGATGTCGGCTATACCCAGCATTACGACACCACCAGCGAATACGAATACATGCTGCGGGCGGGAATGAACTGGCGCGACGTTCTGACATCGCTGACCATAGCCCCCGCGAAGTTCTTCCGGGCAGGACACACCGGCGAGGTTGTTCCCGGCGCGGCCGGCGATCTGGTGGTGCTGGATGCCGACCCCGCTCTCGACATTCGCAATTACGCCAAGGTCGGCTACACGATTCGGGCAGGGAAAATCATTTACCAGAAGTAAGCAGTCAGTATTCAGCATTTGCATGTCATCCCGAGCGAGAACTTCAGTTCGAGTCGAGGGATCTGCTGTCTTGTTTTTGAATGAATTGCGGTGCCGGAACCCCTATCCCCCGCCTTTGACTTTCTCCCTCTCCTTCGCCGCATCCAGCGGCCGCACCGGCTCGGTCATGCGCGCGGGATCGAGAATCTCGTTAATCTGCTCCTCGCTCAAATATCCCTTCGAGCGGGCGATCTCGATGATGGACTTGCCGGTCGCGACCGACTCCTTGGCAATCTCTGCCGCCTTCGCGTAGCCGATGTAAGGATTCAGCGCCGTGGCTAGTGACACCGTGCTCTGCACATAGAATTGCGTGCGCTGCTCGTTCACCGTGATGTCCTTGATGCAGAATTCGGTCAGCCGCCGCAGCATGTTCGTCATGATGGTGATGGAGGTCAGCACGCTGTACGCCATGCTCGGCATCATGACGTTGAGCTCGAGCTGCCCGGCCTGCACCGCCAGCGCGACCGTCGTGTCATAGCCGACCACCTGGAACGAAACCATCGCCGCCAGCTCCGCCATCACGGGATTGATTTTGCCCGGCATGATCGACGAGCCCGGTTGCAGCGCCGGCAGATTGATCTCCGCCAGCCCAGTGTTCGGTCCCGACGATAGCAGCCGCAGGTCGTTGGAGATGCGAATGACCTCCAGCGCCAGGTTGCGCAGTGCCGAGCTGACCGACGACATCGCCAGGTTCGACTGCATGGTGTAGCGCATGTCGTCCACCGGCGCCAGCTTTTGTCCCGAGATACGCGCCAGGTGGGCAACAACTTTTTCGCGATAGTCAGGATGCGTGTTGATGCCTGTGCCGACCGCCGAGCCGCCGAGGCCAATCTCGCGCAGCAACTCCGATTGCTGCTGGATCGCTGTCTTGGCGCGCTTGATGGCGCCCGCATAGGCGCTAAACTCTTGGCCCAGACGCATGGGCACGGCGTCCATCATGTGCGTACGGCCGGACTTCAGCACGTGGTGAAACTCCTTGCCCTTGGCATCGAGCGCGGCAATGAAGCCGTCGAGCACGGAATACAGCTTTTCCAACTCGAGCAGCGCGGCCAGCCGCATGGCGGTGGGGAAGACGTCGTTGGTGGATTGCCCGTAGTTGACGTGGTCATTGGGATGAACGTGCTTGTACTCGCCCAGGGCGCCGCCCAGCAGCTCCGACGCGCGGTTGGCGATTACCTCGTTGCTGTTCATGTGGAAGCTGACGCCCGCGCCCGCCTGGAAGACGTCCACCACGAAGTGCTCGTCCCACTTGCCCTGCTGAACTTCCTTAGCGGCTTCGATGATGGCGTTGGCGGTCTTCTCATCCACTAGGCCGAGTTCGCGATTGGCGAGGGCCGCGGCCTCCTTCACCATCGCGATTGCGCGGATGAGCGAAGGGTGCGCACGCAGTCCGCTGATGGGATAGTTCTCAACCGCGCGCGCGGTCTGCACGCCGTAGTAGGCGTCGGCCGGAACTTCCTTGTGGCCGAGAGAATCTTTTTCGGTGCGAGTGCGAGTCTTTGCAGCGACGGACATTGGGCGCTTCCTCCATCACGGAGATGACTGTATGCACATACGTCGCAACCAGCGGCTGCCCGCTATGCAATCTCCACCAGCTCCGCAATCCTGGCCTGCCACTCCTCGGGCCCGAGCTCGTGTACCGAGTTGCCGTTCACGTCCACCGCGACGGTGACCGGCATGTCCTTCACCTCGAGCTCGTAGATAGCCTCCATGCCGAGATCGTGGAACGCCACGACGCGGGACTTCTTGATGGCCTTCGACACCAGGTAAGCGGCACCGCCCACGGCCATCAGGTAAACCGCCCGGTGATCGCGGATGGCCTCGATCGCCGCTGGACCGCGCTCGGACTTGCCCACCATGCCCAGCAGGTTGGTCTCTTTCAGCATCTGGCGAGTGAACTTGTCCATACGGGTAGCGGTCGTCGGACCTGCCGGACCGACAACTTCATCTCGAACTGGGTCAACAGGCCCCACGTAGTAGATAAAGCGATTGTTGAAGTCGACGGGAAGCGACTCACCCTTGCTCAGCTTCTCGGTCATGCGCTTGTGCGCGGCATCACGACCAGTCAGCAGCTTGCCGCTGAGCAGCAGCACCTCGCCGACATTCCAGGTCACGACCTCCTTGCGCGTGACGGTGTCCAGGTTCACGCGGCGCGCGCCGACGGGATCGTAAGTCAGCGACGGCCACTCGTCGAGCGACGGCGGTTCCAGCGCGACTGGCCCCGAGCCATCGAGCACAAAATGCGCATGACGCGTGGCGGCGCAGTTGGGAATCATTGCAATCGGCAGGTTGGCGGCGTGCGTTGGATAGTCCTTCACCTTCACGTCGAGCACCGTGGTCAGCCCGCCCAGTCCCTGCGCGCCGATGCCCAGCGCGTTGATCTTCTTGTAGAGCTCCAACCGCAGTTCCTCGGCGCGGTTCTTCGGCCCGCGCGCGGCCAACTCCTGAATGTCAATCGGCTCCATCAGCGATTCCTTGGCCAGCAGCATGGCCTTCTCCGCCGTGCCGCCGATGCCGATGCCGATCATCCCCGGCGGACACCAACCCGCGCCCATCGTGGGCACGGTCTTCAGCACCCAATCCACGATGGAGTCCGACGGATTGAGCATGGTGAACTTCGTCTTCGCCTCCGAGCCTCCGCCCTTAGCCGCCACGATGACCTCGACCTTGTCGCCGGGCACCAGCGTCATATTGACTACAGCCGGCGTGTTGTCGCCGGTGTTCTTGCGCGCGCCAGCCGGATCGCTGAGGATGCTGGCGCGCAGCTTGTTGTCCTCGTGCAAGTAAGCGTGGCGCACGCCTTCGTTCACCATGTCCTCGACCGACATGGTCGCGTCCCATTGCACCTTCATGCCGACCTTCAGAAAGACGGTGACGATGCCGGTGTCCTGGCAGATGGGGCGGTGACCTTCGGCGCACATGCGCGAGTTGATAAGGATTTGCGCGATGGCGTCCTTGGCGGCGGGTGACTGTTCTTTTTCGTAGGCTCGCGCCAGGCTCTGGATGAAGTCAACCGGATGGTAATAGGAGATATATTGCAGCGCGTCGGCGACGCTTTGGATAAGGTCGTCCTGCTTGATGATGGTCATTGTGGCCTCGTAAGAGTGAGTAGGGAGTATGAAAGCCTAAACGTTTATTATAGGAACCCGCGGGCAGGAGACATAGAGAATTCAAGGCCACGAAGAATCTCAGCCAGCGCTCAAACCACGCGAAGCCGCTTTCTGGTCCCCGGGCGATACACAGTATCCGAATGCTTAGAGTCGCAAAGACGTGCCAGAACATGCGCGAACTGCTCGACAAGATGCCGGAGACGTGCGGCAGAACTCCGATTGAATCGCCACCGCGCCCGACGCCGCAACAGTCGGGGGCGGCCTACTTTTCTACGGCGTCCCCAACGATCCGCGCGGCTTGGTCAGCGTCCTCGCCGGCAAGCTCTCTGTCGAGAGCTGCCTGTTTCCGCTTGGCATGGGACACCGGGTTTGCTTTGCCGGTGAGCGTGTGACACCTTTCTCCGGGCTTAGCACCACAAACGGGGCATGCGAAGTCGATGGCGTTCATGCCCACAGTTTACGCCGTTTCCCCGTCGTTCCGGAGCGGCAAATTCAAACTGAGTTACTATCCGACCCCACCAGGCCGGGTTTCTGCATCGAAAGTGGTATGCGCGGACTCCGCAACTGGGTGCCCCACCAACCTTCTTTTGGTTGAGTGGGCGTTTTGTCTGGTGCCCTGGGTTCGCGTGCAAGAGACGGACGCGAACCCCCAGCTGGTGAAGGAACCCGGAGGCTGGAAGTGGAGCAGTTTTCGGCATCATGCTTTGCGGGAGAATGGAGTGGTGGAGATTGAGTCTGAGTGGACGGGTGCGGGCCACTTCCGCGATACCTTTTCCGGACTCGATCTCGCGCATGGCGGCGATCTTCAATTCACGGGAATACTGTTGTGGGGGCACCAGCATAACTCCCCTCCATTCCATGTAGCTGGCCCCTTAATTTGGTGTCTCATTGTTGGGGTGCACTCCAGTCAATGAGAATCCCCTACATATGCGAGTCAAGGGATTGTTAGTTGCTAACTGCTAATTGCTAGTTGCCAGTTGCCAGTTGCTCCTACACCATCTTCCCGTACATCGAGGCGTAGTTCAGCCCGATCTCGCCGCAGGAGCCCTGCTCGCAGGAGTACACGATGCAGGAGTTGAACGGCCGCGAGTAGACATGCAGGCTGACGGCGCGCTGGTTCCATTCGCGCAAATTGCGGACGTCGTGTACCGGATTCAGCGGATCGACCGCAACCGGCCGGGCGGAGGTGATTTCAACCAAATCGGTGGGCACGATGTTGCAGCGGCGGGCGGCGAGGTCTTCGCTAATCACGCGGTAATTCTGCACCGCCAGCCGGCCGATGGGAGCGGCCATCCAGCAGTTCTGGTCTTTGTGATTGTGGATCGAGCTGCCCATACCCACTTCCCAGCAGATGGCCAACAGTTCATACAGCTCGGTTTTGTCGATAAGGTTGCGGGTGTAATGCTGGTGGTTCCAGAACAAATAGGGCTGCAGCGACTCACTATCTACCGGGTTGGCCGTCAGATAACGCAGGGTGCCGGAGATTCCGATGAAGTCGTCTTCGCTGAGCTTGCGCAAGCCCCTGACAAGCTTCTCGATCGGCACTGGAGCGATTGCTTCGGACTGCGATGACACGACGGTGGCCATGATGTCCTCCTACTGGGACGAGCTTCCTATTCTAACCTCACTTCTGGGCGTTCCGGGTTTCCCCGCGAATTGCAAACTTTTTGTGTCCAGGCTGGAAAACAGCAGTCCATTGCGCCACCAAGCTGCGCCAAGCATATAATGAGCGCAGAAATACCAGTACGGGGTTCAGCGCTCGGCATTTGGAGTTTCCCATGAAGTCACGCGCTCTCGCTTCCGCGATCGCAATCCTGCTGAGTGCCAGTCTGGCTCTGCCTTCTTTCGCACAATCAACCTCACAGAGTCAGGCGCCGGCCGACCCACCTGACCAAAGCCAGTCGCTGCCCAACGCCACGCAGAATGTGGCGACGCCCGCTGACTCGGTCGCCGACACCTCGCCCACAGCATCCGCGCCCAAGGAAACCCATAACAAGGACAAGAACGATATCGACAATATCGGCGACCGCAAGGTCGGCTCGGGAGGCAAGAGCCTGGGCGACTGGTACTCGCTGGACACCGACATCAAGATGGGCAAGCAGTACGCCATGATGGTGGAACAGAGCGCCAAGATGGTGAAGGACCCCGTCATCGTGGAGTACGTGAACCGTATCGGGCAGAACCTGGTGCGCAACTCCGATGCCAAGGTCCCATTCACCATCAAAGTCGTGGACTCCGACGACATCAACGCGTTTGCCTTGCCGGGCGGTTTCTTCTACGTCAACAGCGGGCTGGTTCTGGCCGCGGATGACGAGGCCGAGCTGGCGGGTGTGATGGCGCACGAGATCGCCCACGTTGCGGCGCGCCACGCCACCCGCGAAATGACCCGCGCTAACTACGCCAACCTGGCGACCATCCCGCTGATTTTTGTGGGAAACTGGGGCATCTACGAGGCGGCCAGCATGGCGTTGAACCTTGCGTTGCCGCTGACCTTCATGAAGTTCTCCCGCGGTTTCGAAGCTGAGGCTGATTATCTTGGGCTGCAGTACATGTACAAGGCAGGCTACGATCCACAGGCGTTCATCTCGTTCTTCGAGAAGATCCAGGCGCAGGAAAAGAAGAAGCCGGGAACGCTGGCCAGGGCGTTCGCCTCGCATCCGCCAACGCCAGACCGCATTCTGAAGAGTCAGGAAGAGATTCGCAGCGTTCTGCCGCCGCGTCCTGAATACATCGTGAACACCTCGGAGTTCAACGATGTGAAGGCCCGGTTGGCGACGCTGGAAAACCGCAAGAAAGTTATCGACAAGCAGGACGTCGACAAACCTTCGCTGCGGAAGACGCAGACCGCGGACAGCACTCCAGGCCAGCCGAAGGATCAGCAAGGCGACGAGCCGCCTACGCTGTCACGGCGCGACGATTACGTAGCGGGTTCCGGGCGCTAACAGGATTCTCCGCAATTCCCCAACCGGCGGCTGCGGCTGCCGGAATTTCTCGCGGCTCGCGTCCGCGGCCATAGCTTGCACTTCGCGTCAATCACACCGAGTTAACATCGAACAGCGGGTTCCACGAAGCCCAGGTCTGGCTGTCGACGACCAGCAGTTGTCCTTGCAACCCGACATAAGCCCAGAGCTGCTTTTGCAGCTGCGGTGCGGTGAAACTTCTCCTCACCGCCCAAACCGAGTCTTGGACGCGCTTGGCGCCCATTGCCGTCAACGCGTCCCAGAGGTTCTTGTTCTGGTCCGACTTCGCGAGATTGTAGGCAACGAAATAAACCGCCGTGGACTGTGCCTCCAGAAACAGCCCGCAAAGCTTCCACCTCTCTATCGGCAATGGCCACATTTTACTTAAGTCACCGGCTTGCCCGCGGCACGGGTTCGGAGTTAGTATTCCGCTGAAAAGGGGGTGAGCGTAATGCGCAGAGTAGCATTACTGAGTGTCATCGCCCTGCTTGGCATCACCGCCGGTCATTCTTCTGCCCCCATGGCAGATTGGGCTATCAACGCGACCGCGATTGAAGCCTGCAGCTGTCCACATTTCTGCATGTGCTATTTCAATCCGCATCCGGCGGCGCATCACGAGCACGGCAAAACCGAACACTACTGCAAGTTCAACAACGCCTACAAAGTCAACCAAGGCCATTACGGCGGCACGAACCTTGCTGGCGCCAAGTTCTGGATCACGGGCGACTTGGGTCCCGACTTCTCCCAGGGCCAGATGGAGTGGGCCTTGGTTACGTTCGATAGAGGCACAACCACGGAACAACGCCAGGCGCTGGGCGAGGTCCTGGGGCACGTCTTTCCGGTGAAGTGGAAATCGTTCCGGACTGCCGAAGGCGACATCGATACCTGGACCTTCGACAAGGATCAGGCGCATGCGACGCTGAATGGCGGCAAGACCGCCGAGGTCAAGCTCAAGCGCTTTCAGGGCATGACGAATGAGCCTGCGGTGCTCAAGAACGTCAAGTACTGGGGCACGCCGCGCAACGACGGCTTCGTTATGATGCCGAATGAAATCGAGGCGTATCGGGAAGGCGCGGACGCCTTCGAGTTCAAGGGCACGAACGGGTTCATGCTGACCTTCGACATGACATCGAAGGACGTTCCTGCCAAGGAACCTTCCATGAGCTACTGAGAAGCCGCTCTCCTTCTTCATGATTCAATGCGTCGGGTTCTTCCGGCGCATTGTTTTTTGGGGTGTAAAACGCGACCAGATTGCGCGCAGCCGTGTAACTGTCAGAGAGATCTCAGTGCCGTCTCCTAAGCGCCAAAAAAGCAAAAGAGGTCTTATCGTGCCCCCAAAGACGATTACGACCGTAAAAGAAAGTTGTTCACGAGCACGCTCTGGATCCGCAGTACAAGGTCTTCAGCTCCAGCGGAACCAGCGCAGCGCCAGCACGAAGCACAGCACGCCCCAAAGCGCCAGAACGCCAATGCGGGCGAACTGGGAACTCAAGGGAGCGCCCTGCAGGATGATCGCCCGTAGCGCGTCGTTGAGCGCGGTCAACGGCAGCGCGCGGATCGCCGGCTGCACCATCTCCGGGAAGCGTTCATAGGAGAAGAACACGCCCGAGAAGATCCACATCGGCATCATCACCAGGTTGATGAGTCCGCTGACGCTCTCGATCTTCTGTGCGCGGCATGCGGTCAGCAGCCCAATCGCGCCGAACGAGACGGCCCCGAGCGTGCCGATGAGCAAGATGGCCAGCAACGAGCCTTCCACCCGTAGATGGAAGACAAGCGCACCGAAGCCCAGCAGCAGCGCGACCTCAATCACCATCAGCACCAGGCGGCTGCTCATCAGGGCGAGCAGGAAATCGCTGCGCCGCATGGGGGTCGCGATGAGCCGCTTGAGCAGCTTGCGTTGGCGCATGTCCACGGTGGCGAAACCGATGCCCCACATGCCGGAGTTCATCAGGTTCATGCCGATCAGGCCGGGAATAAGGAAATCGATGTAACGCGCGCCCGGTTCGCTGGCGGCGGTTGCGACCGTGTTGATGGGATTCTTGCGGCCCGCCGCAGACTGCAGTGCGTCATCTACCTGGCTCCGCGCCAGCACGCTCTCCGGTCGCGCCGGATCGTAGCGATAGTGAACGCCCTGGTCATCCATGCTGACAACCAGCGCGTACTTTCCCAGGCGAAACTGGTCGAGCGTCGTGCGCTCACCCAGCACATCAGCGCGAATCGCGCCGTGTTCCGGCGATTGCCGCAAAAGGGCGACTAACTTCTGTGAGTTGGGGCCCTCGACGATAACGACTGACGCGATGTCAGCCGGCTTGTCGCGGAACGCGATGCCCAGTCCAAGCGCCAGCAGGAGCGGAAAGCCAAAGACCCAGAAAATGACCTCGGGCTCGCGCTGTAGCTCCTTCATGCGGGCCAGCAACAGATGCCAATATCCGGCCCAGCGTCCATTGGTTCGTCGCGCTTGCTGTGCGGTATCGGCCACTATTCCTCCCGCAGATGTCGGCCCGTCAGCTGTACGAAGACATCTTCCAGGCTGGCTTGGCGCGTGGTCAGGTGCTCCAATCGAGCGCCCTGCTTGCAGACCTCCGCCAGCAACGCGGGGATCGTCTCGTGCGGCTCGTTGACCTGCAAGCAGAGCAAGCCATCGTCGGTCCTGACGCCCTGTACTCCCGGCAGCCGTTTCCACACTTGATCGTCAGACCCGTCGGTCATGCCCGAGATGGCGAACTCCACTACATGATGCCCAGTGAGCCGCGCGATCAGCTCCGCAGGTGTGCCTTCAGCGATGATCTGGCCATGGTCGATGATGGCCAGCCGATCGCACAGACGCTCCGCTTCGTCCATGTAGTGCGTGGTCAGCAGCACGGTTCCTTTGCGCTCCTGAAACTGGCGAATGATGTCCCAGAGCTGCCGTCTGCTTTGCGGGTCGAGGCCTGTCGTCGGCTCATCTAGAAATAGGACCTTCGGATTGGCAACCAGCGCGGTTGCAACCGCCAATCGCTGCTTCTGTCCGCCGGAAAGCTTGCCGACCCATGCATCGGCCTTCTCCCCCAGCGACAGCTCTTCCAGCACAGATTCCACCGAATTCGGATAACGATAAAAGCTGGCGAACAACTCCACCGTCTCGCGGACGGACAACCGCTCCGACAGCCGCGTTTCCTGCAAGGAGATGCCCAGCTGCTCGCGCAACTCACGTTCGTGGGTCTGCCAATTCCGACCCAGGACCTCCACCTCGCCCGACGTTGGAGTCAGCAGACCTTCCAGAATCTCGATGGTTGTGGTCTTGCCCGCGCCGTTGGGGCCTAGCAGGCCGAAGCACTCTCCGGCATAAATAGTGAGGTCAACGCCGCGCACAGCCTCGACCTTCTGATCGTAGGTCTTGCGCAGATTGCGGCATTGGATGGCGACTTCCATATTGGGATGATAACGGAAGAATGCGAGCCATCCGGCAGCGCTGTGGCTACTTTCCGGTCCAGCACGCCGGCCGCTTCTCCAGGAAGGCCGAGATTCCTTCCTGCGCGTCGGCCGCCAGGGCATTCATGCTCATCACTTCCTTGGCATAAGCGTAGGCTTTGGGCTGGTCGAGGTCGATCTGGGTGTAGAAGGCCTGCTTGCCCAGTGCGACAGTTAGGGAGCTGGCATCGGCAATGCGTGTGGCCAGCTTGCGGGTCCGCTCCGCCAGTTCCGCGGCCGGAACCACCATATTGACCAGTCCCCACTCCGCGGCCATGGCGGCGTCGATCATCTCGCCGGTCATCAGCATCTGTAGCGCGCGCTTGCGGCCGACTGCGCGTGTAAGCGCGACCATTGGCGTGGTGCAGAACAGGCCAATCTTGACGCCGGGCGTGGCGAATGCAGCCTGGTCGGAGGCGACCGCGAGGTCGCAGGTGGCCACGAGTTGGCATCCGGCGGCCGTGGCGATGCCTTGCACCTCGGCAATCACCGGTCGCGGGATGGACTGGATGCGCGTCATCAGCTCGGTACAAACGTCGAAGACCTGGCGGTAATGGTTGATGTCGCGCCCCACCATCTCGCTCAGGTCGTGGCCGGAAGAGAACACCTTTCCCGCAGCCGCCAGGATCACCGCCCGGAAAGTGCGCTCGCGGCCGATCAGGTTCAAGCAGTCGATGAGCTCCGTCATCAGTTCGAGCGAGAGAGCGTTGCGTCGTTGCGGACGGTTCAGGGTGATGATTGCGATCGGACCTTCGGTCGAGAATGAGATGTGTTGATACGACATGATCTGGGCTCCTGTCTCGATATCTAACATGAGATGGGGATTTGGCGCGGATTATATAGGAACGCGGAAGGATGATCGGTGAGCAGGAAGCAGAAACGAAAGCCGGATCTTGCCGATCCGGCCACTACCCATCAAGAAGCCATCAGGCTACGAAGTGTGCAGGTCGCGCCGCACCAGGGTTGAATCCAGAAAGTATCCCAGACCGACCGCGAACGGAATCACTCCAAATGAGGCTGCGATCCAGGCATCAGGCTCGACCCGGCCGATCAGTCCAAAGGTAATGCTATAACCCAACGCACCGCAGACCAGCAGAATGCCCAACCGCCGCGAACGCGCCGCCTGCGAAAGCTCAGGCTCCATGGGAACGCTTACTCCGCGCGCGATCGCAGCCAGCCGCTCTTCACTGCGCAGTTTGCGCACCCGGTAATAGGTGTACAGCGCGGTCATGGGAATACCGAATACCATGATAATGGCCACTACTGGAACAATGTTGTCGCTCATATCCGCTTCTCCTCTCGCGCCGCCGGCCGTGCTGGCTGGGCGGGCTTTCCGCTTCTAATCGCATATACGGACTGCAGAAGGGAAAGTTCCGTTGGATCCGTTCGTCCGATCCTGTCGCAGAATGGCGACGGCGCAGTCCAGCCGACCGTACAGGGTCTGGGCAATGGACGCCCGCAAAAGACGTGGAGTATAAAAGTTAGTTGCCCTCCGGGAGGTTCACGCGGCCCGCAGTGTGTGCAACCTGCCGTTATCCTCAATGCTCGTCTTGGAACGCGAGAGGTAATACGAATGTCAAGCACTGCGACCGGCCCCAAGGGGCTTGAGGGCATTACCGCCGCTAACTCCGGTATCTGCTACATCGATGGCGACCAGGGCGTCCTGGCTTACCGCGGCATCGATATCCACGAACTGGCGGATCACTCGAACTTTGAGGAAGTCTGCTACCTGTTGTGGTTTGGCCGACTGCCGAACCGCTCCGAGCTGCAGGAACTGAAGCTGAACCTCGCGCGCGAGCGCAAGCTGGACGCCTCCATCATCAGCCTGCTGCGGCAGGCGCCCAAGCACGTGCTGCCCATGGACGTGCTGCGCACCACGGTTTCGGCGCTCTCGTACTACGATCCGGAAGAGAAGGTCAACGACCACGAGGCGAACGTCCGCAAGGCAATTCGGCTGACCGCGCAACTGGCGTATGTAGTCGCCGCATACGATCGCATCCGCAAAGGCAAGCCGCTGGTTGAGCCCGATCGTTCGCTTTCCCATGCGGGCAACTTCCTCTACATGCTGAATGGGGAGATTCCCAGCCCGACGGCGGAGCGCGCGTTCGACATCGCCCTGATTCTGCATGCCGACCACGAGCTCAACGCTTCTACTTTCGCGGCACGTGTCGTCGCCGCCACGCTGAGCGACATGCACTCGGCGGTGACGGCGGCCATTGGCGCGCTGAAAGGCCCGCTGCATGGCGGGGCGAACGAGGCGGTGTTCCGCATACTGGAAGCCGTGGACGCCTCTGGCGCAGATCCCGTCGACTACATCAAGGGCATGCTGGCGCAGAAGAAGAAGGTTCCTGGCTTCGGGCATCGCGTGTACCACACCGAGGACCCGCGCGCGACGCACCTGCGTACCATGTCCCGCGATCTGGGGGAATCCAGCGGCAACCCCAAGTGGTTTGAGATTTCGCGCAAGATCGAGGAGTTCATCGTCTCCGACCGCAAGCTGAACGCCAATGTTGATTTCTACTCAGCCTCGACCTACCACACGCTGGGCATCGACATCGACCTGTTCACGCCGATCTTTGCGGTGTCCCGGGTGTCGGGATGGACGGCGCACGTCATCGAGCAGTTGAACGACAACCGGCTGATTCGTCCCCGCGCTGACTACCAGGGACCGGCGTACCCGAACCGGTATGTGCCGCTCGAGAAGCGGTAAATCAGTTGTCAGTGGTCAGTTGCCGGCGGGCACTGACCACTTGCCCCTCCTCAGCGTCCTTTCGAATCACCAGCTACCTCCGCGGAATCTAATAGAAGCTAGAATACGGAGAGCGCCGGTTTCAGCAGGTCTGTTGAACCCACTGAACGTTGAGTGCAGACGGAACAGTAGCTGAGAACTGGCAACTGACTACTGATAACTGATTTTATGCACCGCGTATATCTCGACAATAACGCGACCACGCCGCTCCTGCCCGAGGTGTTTGAGGCGATGCGTCCGCACTTTTTCGAGAAGTTCGGCAACGCCTCATCCATTCATCAGCAGGGACAGCAGGCGCGCGCCGCCGTCGAGCACGCGCGCGAGCAGGTTGCCGAGTTGCTGAACTGCCGTCCGGCGGAGATTGTCTTCACCAGCGGCGGGACCGAGGGGGACAACCTCGCCCTGTTTGGCTTGGCGAAGCCGGGCGATCACGTTATCACCTCGGCGGTCGAGCACCACGCGGCGCTGAACGCCTGCAAGCGGCTGGAAGAGATGGGTTGCGCCGTGACGTACTTGCCGGTAGATGGCCGCGCCCTAGTCGATCCCGACGATGTTCGCCGGGCGCTGCGGCCGGAAACGAAGCTCATCAGCATCATCCTGGCGAACAACGAGACCGGAGTGCTTCAGCCTATACAAGAGATCGCCAAGATCGCCGCTGAAGCCGATGTCTATTTCCATACGGATGCTGTGCAAGCGGCGGGAAAGATTCCGCTTGATGTGAAGCAGTTGGGATGTGACTTGCTCACCCTGACCGGTCACAAAATGCACGGCCCCATCGGCGCTGGTGCCCTGTATGTGCGGAAGGGAACTCTGCTCCAGCCTCTGTTCTACGGCGGACGCCACGAACGTTCGCGCCGCGCAGGCACCGAGAACCTGCCGGGTATCGTTGGACTCGGCAAGGCGGCCGAGATAGCGCGAGAGGGATTCACGAACGGCAGTGTCGAGCGCATGGCCGCCCTGCGCGACCAGTTGGAGAAGGGAATTTTCGAGAGCGTCGAGCAGATTGGCGTGAACAGTGTTGACGCGCCGCGCGTGACCAACACGACCAATACTTACTTCGACTGCATCGAAGGCGAGGCGATGGTGATCGCGCTCGACCTCAAGGGCCTGTCGGTTTCAACCGGAGCGGCCTGTTCGTCGGGGGCAATCGAGCCGTCGCATGTTCTGACGGCGATGGGGCTTTCGGCCGACCGCGCAAGGGCCAGCATCCGCTTCAGCCTCGGCAAGCAGAACACGGTCGAGGATGTGGACTTTGCGCTGGGGTTGGTGCCGGAAGTTGTGGCAAGGCTTAGGGAACTAAGTCCGGTGTGGAAGAAACAGGATGCACTCCACTAGAACTGTCATCCCGAGCGAGCGAAGCGAGCCGAGGGACCTGCTGTTGCGATGAGACCGCAGTCGCCTGGGTTCGCGGCAGAAGAGGTAGCTCGGTCAGGATGAAAATCACAAAGAACTGAATGAACCAGCACAACCGGACCATCGCCGTGGCCATGTCGGGAGGAGTGGACTCCTCTGCCGTTGCGGCCCTGCTGTGTGAGCAGGGCTACAACGTCATCGGCTTGACGCTGCAGCTCTGGAACCAGCGGAGGCTGGCCGGTCATCACGGCATGCCCTCCGAACCGGTGCAGGGACGCTGCTGCTCGCTCGACGACGTCTACGACGCGCGCCGCGTGGCCGAGACACTCAACATTCCGCACTACGTCGTCAACCAGGAAAACCGCTTCGAGCAGGACGTGGTGGAGCCATTTGTCGAGGACTATCTCTCGGGCCGCACACCCATTCCGTGCAGCCTGTGCAACAACCATCTGAAGTTTGACCAGTTGCTGGTCACGGCGCGACAGATTGGCGCTGACCTTCTGGCAACCGGTCACTACGCGCGTAACGAATTCGACGAGCGGACGAGCCGCTGGGTGCTCAAGCGTCCCGCCGATCGCGCCAAGGACCAGACGTACTTCCTCTTCGGTCTGACCCAGGAGCAGCTCAGCCGCACGCTATTTCCGCTGGGCGAGATGCGTAAGCCCGAGGTGCGCGAGGAGGCCAAGCGCGCCGGTCTACGGCTGTTCGAGAAGCCGGATTCGCAGGAAATTTGCTTCGTTCCCGGCGGCGACTACAAGCAGTTCCTCGACGCCTACCTCGAGGAGCAGGGCGAGGCCCTGCCGGACACTGCCGGCGAACTAGTCACGACGACAGGTGAGGTGGTCGGTACACACAGCGGTATTCACAACTTTACCGTGGGACAGCGCAAGGGACTCGGCATGGCCACGGGCTCGCCGCTCTACGTACTGGAGATCCGCGTCGACAAGCGGCAGGTCGTGGTCGGCGGCGGCGATGATCTGTACTCGCGTACGCTGCGCGCCAGGCGCCTGAACTGGATTGCCATCGAGGACCTGCGCGAGCCGATGCGAGTGCAGGCCAAGATCCGCCACCGCCACGAGGCAGCCGACGCGGTAATCGAGAGGGCTGGCGAGGACGAAGTGCTGGTGACCTTCGATGAGCCGCAGCGGGCCATCACGCCCGGGCAGGCCGTCGTGTTCTACGATGGCGATGTCGTGGTGGGCGGAGGTTGGATCACATAGAAAGCACGACAGGGATGTCAGGAAATAAGATATTTTGCAAGGAGACTGGACAATGGCAAGGTCTGATCAACTCAGCCCTAATGCTGGAACTCAGATCGCGAACGTCATAGCCGCTTTGGCTGACAGTTGGAACCGGCACGAGATGGCGACTTACGCGGCCCAATTTACGGAGGACGCTGATTTCGTCAACGTAATCGGAATGCATTGGCATGGGCGGCCAGAGATTGAGGCTCGGCACAAGGACGTCCATCGGACGATCTTTCATAAGAGTACTTTGCGGACGCTGGACTATTCGCTGCGGGTTCTTAAGCCAGGGGTGGTGCTGGCGCACATACGATGGGAGATGACCGGACATGAGACCCCGCCCGGGGCCCCTTCCTGGGCGGACGTCCGGCAGGGGATCATTAGTGGAGTATTCGTACAGCAGGAGGGACGCTGGCTTATCGCAGCATTGCAGAACACGGATATTGTGCCCATGTCGCTCCCCGGCTCAGAGAAGCCTTAACGCCGAGAACTAAATGAACATCTCATCCGATGGCCCGCCGTTGCGCCGGCGTTTCTGGGCGCTGAAGAACGCCCCTAGGCCTGCAGTCAAGCCCTGCACGATGCCGGAAACCTGTCGCACCGGCGACATGACCGAGTGCTGTACCTTCTCCGAGGTCTCTTCCACCCGGTTCAGGGTGCGAGTCGTCATCTCATCCAGGCGGATCGCCTGCAGGCGAACGCGGTCCAGCAGATCGTCGAGGGTGACTTCCACCCGCTCGATATCAGTGCGCGCGGTGGTGGTGACATGCGCGAAATTGTCCAAAATCACATCCACCTTCGGGCGCGTTGTCTCCAGTAATGCCTTCACATCCTGCTGCATGACTTTCGCGTTCTCCAGCAGCGGGAACACGCGCGACTGGGTTTCATCCACCACAGTCTTCATCTGCACACTGAGCTTGTAAACCACGAACGCCAGCGCGGCGAGAATCACCATCTGCAGCACAACTGCTGCCGCAGTGACGGCGATGAACAGAGTCAGCTTGTCGTCCATAAGGGTTTACGGTACGTTGGGCGTCGCGCCCTCGACCTCTTCGGCGGTCGCTTCCCGGTACGCCTGGCGGCCGGCCTCGTAAGCCGAACGGATTTGTTCCTTCTGCTGGTTCAAATAGTCGCGACCCTTGTCAGCCCAGGTGCCAGCCTGTTCACGGGCCTGGCGGGCCCGTCCCTTGACGGTATCCGGGAGGTCTTCCGCCACCTCGCGCAGGCGCTGACGCACTTCTTCGCCAGACTTCGGAGCGTAGAGAATTCCCAGCGCAGCACCGATGCCCAGCCCTGCCAGAAACCACAAGAAACCACTGCCATCACGATCCGACATGACTGCCTCCTGACAAAAACGTTGCGAGAACGGATGTTAGCACCGGCATTACAGAATTACAAACCAGCTGGACGCATCTGCCGCTGAAAATCCCGGAGCAAAAGCGCGATCTGGCCGGCGTGATAAACGTGGTGTTGGATCACCCCATGCGCGTCTTCGTACATCGTCCTCTTTCCAGCAGGCGAGAGCTCATCCAGGCGCGCCGGCTCAACCCGCGCCAGCGCTTGCCGGAACAATTCATTCGAGGCGTAGAACTCGTCGCGGGTTTTCTGCCAGTTGGATGCCGTAGGCTGGGGCATGGCAGGAAAGTTCAAGGTCTCGTCCAGTCCGGCGCGCTGACCGTTGAGACGTTTCGTAGCCACGCCCTCCCAGAACGTCATGTGCATGACAATCTCCCAGATGGTGTGCGACCCGGGCAGCGCGCGGTGGGCAGCCACCTGCGGCGAAATGCCGTCGAGGATCTGCCGGATGTTGTCGCCGTGCCAGGCATCGCCGTGCATGACCAGGTCGTACTGGTGCAGGACACGTTCAGTTTCCGTCATCGGTTTATCTCCTAACCTTCAAAAAAAATAATACAGGTTATGGCTTCTGGGTAGGCCGAAGCAAAATTTCGCTCATGAAGGATTGCGGTGCCTGGGTGACCAGGACCTCGACCGCGTGCGCCACGTCCTCGGCTTTGAGCATGCGGCTGGTGTCCTTGCCCTGGCGACGGGGGCTGAAGTCGGTGTCCACCGACCCCGGACAGACGACGCTGACCCTTATATTGTGGTCGCGCAACTCTTCTGCAACGCCGTAGCTCAGGCCGTTCAGTCCCCACTTGGACGCCGAGTAGGCTGCGCCGCGGGGAAGCGGATTTTTTCCGGCCAGGGACGAAATGTTGATGATGTGGCCGGCGCCGGTCGCGATCATCAGGGGAACGACGGCCCGCAGCATGTAATAGACGCCGCGCAGATTCGTGTTGAAGATGGCGTCCCAGTCTTCAGGATCGAGCTGGTGCAGAAAAAGACCCCCTGGACCGCCGATCCCGGCATTGTTGACCAGGACATTCACGCGCCCGTAGTCACGGCGCAAGCGCTCCCCGAATTCTTCAGCACTTCCACGGTCAGCGACATCGCACCTCATGGCATGGACCCGCCGCCCGTTCACACCTAGCTCGTTTGCGACCTGTTGCAGACGTCTCTCATCACGGCCGGTGATGATGACAGTGGCGTCGAGTGTCGACAATTTGGCGGCGATGGCCCGGCCGATTCCGCGGCCACCTCCCGTCACCACGGCAATTGCGTCCGACAGTTCTTTGGATGGCATGGGGGTACGTTCTCCTCTGTGAGCAATGCCTCTTGTCATACCACATTTGCGGCCGATACGGCTTGCGCCACCGTGGTTTCGTGGAGCAGGCTGCAGCTTCTTGCCAGTCGATATTGGCATTCCAGGAAAGCCAAAATTGTGTAAAGTAGTAAGTAACTTGCCTTAGGCGAGTAACGTCCTTATAATTCGCGACGCCGAACACTTTCGCATTCATAGAATGTTGAAAGGCCGGGACGGAGCGACTTACCGGCGAGGGCAGCCCCGGGTAAAGGCTGCGCGAAAGTCGTGTCGAAAAAATTTCGTCACCGGGTCCCAGGAACCAAGGAGCCACGAGAATGAAGAAGTTAGTCACTATCTTGCTGGTATTCGTCAGCGTCGCGCTGGTCCAGCAGTCGGTCGCCCAGGGAGCGGCGCAACCCGCGCAGGGCGCCCCGCCGACCCAGCAGAAACAAATCAAAGACCCTGCCGAATACAACGCCTACGTGAATGCCATCCAGCAGAGCGAACCGACACAAAAGGTACAAGCCCTGGAGGCCTTTCTCCAGACCTATCCCAGCAGCGTGATGAAGGAAGACGGGTTGGAGCAGTTGATGGTGGCGTACCAGCAGGCGGGCAATGGACCCAAGACGATCGAGGCGGCCAACCGCGTCTTGCAGGTTAATCCCAACAACGTGCGCGCCCTCGCCCTGCTGGCTTACAACTATCGCGCGGCGGCTGCCCAGGGTGGTTCGCAGATGCAGCAGAACCTCGCTCAGGCAGAGCAGTATGGCCAAAGAGGACTGCAGGCGTTGCACAACATGCCCAAGCCGGAAGGCATGAGTGACGCTGACTTCACCAAGCTCCACAACGAGACAACGGCCATTTTCGACGGCGCCGTGGGTTTTGCGGCCTTGCAGAGAAAGGACTTCACGGCCGCGCAGAAAGACTTCCGTGAAGCGGTGGCGGACGAGTCCCAGCCCAACATTTCTGATATCTATCCCTTGGCGACTGCTGATCTCGAAGCCAAGCCGATGAACCCCGAGGGGTTCTGGTTCATTGTTAAGGCGGCACAGTTGGCGCAAGGGCCCGGACAACAGCAGATCCTCGAGTACGGCCGCAAGAAGTACATTCGCTACCACGGCTCGGAGCAGGGCTGGACTGAGCTGGTCAATGATGCCAAGGCCTCAGCGAGCGTGATGCCTCCGGCGGGATTCACGGTGGCCGCAGCACCGCCGCCTCCATCCCCCGCCCAGCAAGCTGCCGACCTGGTGAAGGCCAAGGATCCCAAGCAGATGAGTTTCGCGGAGTGGGAATCGGTCCTGTCCTCGGGCAACCAGCAGGCCGCTGACACGGTTTGGAGCGCCATCAAGGACAAGGCGGTGAAGCTGCAAGCCAGCGTCATCAGCGCCACCTCAACCGGAGTGAAGCTGGCTGGCAGCGATGACGACATCGAGGCGAAGGCTGCGGATATTGCTTTGTCGATGGCCAAGCCCATACCGGCCCGTCTGGCGCCGCAACCGGGAACCATGATGGCTTTCCAGGGTACGGTGAGGAGCTATACACCGACTCCCTTCATGATGACTATGACCGAGGGTGTGCTGCTGGATAAGAACGGCAACCCGGTCTCCAGCGCTCCGGCGTCCGCGCATCCCGCGACGACGCACAAAAAGCCGGCACAGTAGTTGGGCTGCGGTCTGAGAAAAGGGAGCAGCCAGTGGCTGCTCCCTTTTCTATCTGCAGGAAATCTCTGGGCGGGCGACGCCTGGCAAAGAGCTTGGACTAGCGGGCTGCCTTCTTTTCCAGGCTCAAGGCGTGAGCGCTGCGCGGCGGCCGGCGCGTTCCGGCGCGCAACTCCTTGGGATTGAGCTTGAGCTCGGCGATGGTGCGGCTCAGGGTATTGCGGTGCATGCCGAGGAGGCGCGCGGCTTTGCACTGATTGCCCTTGCTATCCAGCAGGACCGTCAGAATAAACCGCTTCTTGAATTCCGCGACCGCTTCGGAGTAGGTGATACCTTTTATGTACATCTGCGAAACCAGAGCTTCCAGTTGGTCTTTCACAGCGCCTCTCTTGATCTTCTTATAAATTGCAATCGCTTCTGAATACGTTAAGACTTTCCACCGCCAACGTCGCGCTGCCCAGGAACGTGTTCCGGTAGCGTCCGCAAAAGGTTCCAGCCTTGCCGAAACCGTTCCCGCAGCTCCGCGGGCGCAGCCCAAATCAGGGCACGGCCGCTGACCAGCATATACGGCGCAAGCCGCGACTGCTGGAGCCATCCCCACTGCGGAGCAAAAGCCGCCAGGGCCAGCACCATGACCGTGGCCATCGCCGAGCCGCGCACAAACCCGAACACCGCGCCCAGCAGGCGATCGAACCAGCGTAGTCCCACGCCATGGACCGCCCAGCGTACAATCCGGCCCAGCACTCCCGCCAGCAGCAGTACCGCGACAAATATGGTAAAGAACCCGGCGATGTCCGCCGCCCACCGGGAATTTACGTAATGCGAATACCATGCCGCCACCCGGGGATATTCCCAGGCCGCTAGCAAGTACCCGGCAACCACGCCTCCGAGCGAGAAAAACTCATACACGAATCCTTGTGCGATCGCCTGCAAAACAGAGAGCAAAACGATCAGCACCAGGACCCAATCGAAAATAGACAGGCCCAACATTCGGCTTTCCCTACGCTGGCAGTGGATGCCCGGTCAGCTGGGTATAAGCCTCGATGTACTTTTCGCTGGTTTGGGCCGCCACTTCCGGAGGTAAGGCCGGAGCCGGCGGCTGTTTGTTCCACTTGATCGCTTCCAGGTAGTCACGCACGTATTGCTTGTCGAACGAGTCCTGTTGCCCACCCGGCCTATATTTGTCCTTCGGCCAGAAGCG
Organism: Acidobacteriota bacterium; assembly: GCA_031296115.1. Lineage (GTDB taxonomy): Bacteria > Acidobacteriota > Terriglobia > Terriglobales > Acidobacteriaceae > Bog-257. Next base: position 182,253 of record JARLGI010000120.1, read on the forward strand.
GGATGAGTCGGGCGTGAGGACCTCATCGGCCAGTACCAGTCCGCCGGGTGTCCGGCCGAACTCGAACTTGGTGTCGGCGATGATGATGCCCCGCTTCTCGGCATAATCCGCCGCTGTCTGATAAATCCTGACGCTCAGATCGCGAAGCTGTTCGCTCAGTTCGCGGCCGGCGAGGGTAACCATGTGGTCGAACGAGATGTTCTCGTCATGCCCACTGGTCGCCTTGATAGCCGGTGTGAAAATCGGTTCCGGCAGCTTGTCCGATTCCTTCAGTCCGGCTGGCAGCTTGATGCCGCACACCACGCCACTGGATTTGTATTCCTTCCAGCCTGATCCGGAAAGATAGCCGCGGACCACGCACTCGATGGCAATCATGTCGGCGCGTACCACCAGCATGGAGCGGCCGCACAGTTGCGCGGCGTACTTCTGCAGCTCCGGCGGATACCTGTGCGCATCGGCAGTCGCCAGGTGGTTGGGGACAATGTCCTTCAGGAAATCGAACCAGAACAGCGAGAGCTGGGTCAGGACCCGGCCTTTCTGCGGGATGCCGGTAGCGAGCACGTAGTCGAACGCCGAGATACGGTCGGTGGCAACGAACAGCAGATGCTCGTTGTCAACACTATAAATGTCACGCACCTTCCCGCTCGCGTGCAGTTCGAGTTCGGGAAAGTCAGTGCGGAGGATGATGTCGGGGCTTAGGGTTGAATTCATGGCGTCGCGTTATTTGAATTTCAGAAGTCGTCGCGTATTTTTAATGTGCGCGGCAAGTTTGTCAACGGGGTATGAATTCCGTTCTTGGGACCAACCCCAAAAATCCCCCGGAAAACTCTTGACAGAATGCCTGCCCGCGCGAAACCCGCATGGTTAGTGACTTTTCAGGCAATCAAGCCCACCTGCAGCGCACTCCAAAAATGGCGCCGGCTCAAGCCGTGGGCTGAAGCGCAAACTCCAGTCCGTTGTCAAGAGTCCCGACCCAAAAGATTATCGGCGGTGTGTCATCGTTGGCCGCTAGTCCGCAGCGGTGCGGCGGACGGTGCGGGCGTCCTCGATATATTGCACATCGGGTGCGCCAACCACGCCGGCCTCCTGCATCCTCTTCTTCATATCGTCGGACGACATGAACTTGCGTGCCTGCTCGAGACTGTCCCAATCCGACATCAGAACCACTTCCCGCGGGTCGTCCACGCTCTGAAACAGGCGGAAGTCGGTTTCACCAGCATGCCTGCGGGTGTTGAGGTGGGCATCGAATGCTTCTTTCCAGCGGCTGTAATCCGCCACCTTGTGGCGGACCAGTACGTGAACCATAACAGGGCCTCCCAAAATCCGTTTCGTCCCTTTCAAGATACGAAATCCGGGGCCGAATGGGAACCGGGAAATGTAGCCGACATATGTGACGTGCCGCACAGACAAAGAGGGCGGGGAGGCTGAAAAGCACTTCCGCCAAATTGTGATGCCGGACAACAGTGGGCACGGTGACACCCTCGCGCCCGAGTACGCTATACTTCCGAAAATCAATCCCAGGGAGTGAGAATTGCCCCGCATCGTCATTCGGTCCTCTGATATTCACGCCGCCGGCTGCTTCGCCCTTACCGAGGTTCCCAAAGGCTCCCGAATCCTGGAATACACCGGAGAGCGCATCAGCAAAGCGGAAGGCGACACTCGCTACGATGGCCGGCTTTTCACCTACCTATTCGGCATTGGTGACGGCGAGGTGGTCATTGATGGCCACGGCATGGCCATGTTTGTGAACCATTCGTGCGACCCCAACTGTGAGATCGAAGAGACCAAGGGCCGGGTTTATATCGAGGCGTTGCGCGAAATCGCTGCCGGAGAAGAACTGACGTACGATTACTCGCTGTACGACGGCGCCGACGAAGATCCAGCGATTTGCTCCTGCGGCAGCGAGAATTGCCGGGGCACCATGTATTGTCCGGAAGAAGTTGAGAAAAGACGGCGCGCCGCGGCCAAGGCAAAGAAACGAGTAGGTTTGGCTGCCGGCAACAACGGCAACCGCCGAACGGCTTTGGGCAATCCCTGATCTAGCTTTTCGCTTGCGACCTTGCCGACGGCACGAACGGGGAAACTTCTTTGCTCGAATGGTGTTTTGATGGCCGAGTACTTTGAAGCCGCTTGGTGGAAGAGATCGTTTACCCTGCAACACGTTGAATGATGAATAAGGAGTATTGCGGTGATTAAGAACTTAGTGCATTCAGCCGTCATGCTCGCAGTTCTGGTGACTGGTGGAACGCTGTGCGCCCAGATGTCGCAAACCCCCTACCAGCCCAGCCCCGGTCCACGTGCGGTCCCGCCGTCCCCCGAGCAGCGTCTCCAACGCATGACCCAGCAACTGGGCCTGACGGACGCCCAGCAACAGCAAATCAAGCCCTTGCTGGAGAGCGAGTCGCAACAGATGCAGGCCTTGCAACAGGACGCCTCCATCTCCCAACCCGACAAATGGACGAAGATGAAACAGATCCGGCAGAGCACCACCGACCAGATCAAACCCATCCTGACCTCCGATCAGCAGAAGAAGTTCGACGAAATGCAGGCCCAGCACCCGCATAAGAGTTTCCAGGTACACACGACGGACAACCCGCCACAGAGTCCACCGAAGCAGTGATTTGACCGCAGGCGAGCGGTGTAATCCCACACTGCTTGCCTTGTCCGCCGGAGTCCGCCTCATGCGTTAGGATAAGTCTCGCCCACTTACCGGGGCGCGCCGGCCATGCATATTCCTGACGGATACCTGAGTCCCTCGACCTGTGTGACGCTCTATGCCGGCGCCGCTGTGGGCTGGTACGCCTCGCTGAAACGCCTGAAGCGCGTGCTGTTGAGCCGGATGGTGCCTCTCATCTCCGTCTTCGCGGCCTTCGCCTTCGTGGTGATGATGTTTAACCTCCCGCTGCCGGGTGGCACCACCGGGCATGCTCTGGGCGTCACTATCGCTGCCATCGTGCTTGGCCCATCGGGCGCCGTCCTCGCCGTTTCCATCGCTCTGGCCATACAGGCGCTCTTCTTCGGCGACGGGGGCATCAGCACCCTGGGTGCTAATTGCTGCAATATGGCGATCGTCGGCTCGCTGGTCGCCTACGGAACCTATCGCCTGATTGCCGCCGGCACAGCTATTTCTTCAAAGCGAAGAGTTGCTGCGGCGGCTATTGCCGGCTATCTTGCGCTGAACGCGACCGCCCTGATAGCTGCGATCGAGTTCGGCATCCAGCCCGCACTGTTTCATACCGCCAATGGAACGCCGCTGTACGCGCCTTATCCGCTGGGCATCGCGATTCCCGCGATGATGATTGGCCACCTGACATTCGCCGGACTGGCCGAGGCCGTCATCAGCGCAGGTCTGGTTGCGCATCTGCAGGTCGCCGACCCGGGGCTCTTGCGTGCAACCTCGGGAATCGCCGCCCGCGGGGATGCAGCCTCGCCATCCGAGCAGCCAGCCACGAAATCTCTCCGCCGCCTGTGGCTCACCGTGGTTTTTCTCATGCTCCTGACGCCTCTTGGCATATTGGCAGCCGGAACGGCGTGGGGTGAATGGGCGCCGTCAGAATTCGCGCGCGGCGGATCGGTGCCGCAACCAACGGGCCCTTCCCACGGGCTCGCGGTCACCGCCGGCATGCAGCGCTTGTCCACCCTGTGGACCGCGCCGTTCCCGTCCTACGCGCCCGGCTTCGTTAAGAGCCCCGCCTTCGGGTATCTGCTTTCCGCGATGTTCGGAGTAGGATTCCTGCTGGCGGCTTCGCTGCTTCTGCAGCACTACTTCAAGCGCCGCCGTTCGACGGGACACTCGTCATGAGCCGCGGCACGGTCGTACGCTCTACCGTGATGGGCTTTGCCCGCGCATTGGCGCGCGCCCTGATCTCCGAAGACATTGCCCGTCGTCGCGGACTGCTCCAGTCCCTCGACCCCCGAGTGCGGCTGGTCGGGCTGTTTTCGCTGGTTCTGGCGGTGACCTTGTCGCGAAGACTCTGGGTGGTGGGAGTGCTGTTTGTTGTGGCGCTCGCGGTCGCAGTCCTGTCGAACGTCAGCCTAGCGATTCTCGCCAAACGGGTCTGGCTGGTCGTCTTCGTTTTCACCAGCGCGATCGCCTTTCCTGCGATTTTCCTGACACCTGGAACGCCGGTTGCGACCTTTGCCGGCGGAGCAGTTCACATCACCGAACAAGGCTTGACGACCTCTGGGCTGCTCATCGCCCGCGTGGAGACCGCGGTCACGTTCACGACGCTGCTCATCCTGTGCACTGCGTGGGCGCAGGTACTGAAGGCGCTGCGTTCCTTCCGCCTGCCACAAGAGGCCATCGCCATGCTGGCGATGACGCACCGCTACATCTTTCTTCTCACGGAAACCGCGACACAGGTGTTTGAGTCGCGCGAGAGCCGGACAGTCGGCGTGCTGCCGGCGGCCGAGCAGCGCCGCATCACCGCCGCAACTGCGGGAGTTTTGCTGAGCAAGAGCATCGACCTGAGCAACGATGTCTACCTAGCGATGCAGTCCCGCGGCTTTCGCGGAGAAATTCGTACCCTCTCCGAATTTCACATGCAGTCTTGGGACTACGTGGGGCTGCTGGCATTTCTCCTAGCTGGCGGCGCAGCCGTCTGGATGGGAAGGTAGGCAGAATTGGCTCCCATCTTCGACTTGCGCGATGTCTGCTTCGAATATGAGCGCATCCCAGCGTTGCGCGGGCTCTCGCTACAGATTGCCGCCGGTGAGAGCGTCGCGCTGCTGGGCGCCAACGGCTCGGGCAAGTCCACGCTGCTGCGCCTGCTCGATGCGCTGTGCTTTCCGTCGCAAGGCACGATCGACTTCGGTGGTCAGCGCCTGTCCCAAGAGCTCTTTCAAAAGGACGGCTTCGCACTGGGATTTCGCCGCCGAGTGGCGCTGGTCTTTCAAAATCCCGATGTGCAACTGTTCAATCCCACCGTCTTCGATGAGGTGGCATTCGGCCCCTTGCAGTTGCAATGGCCAAAGGAAAAGGTCGTGTCCCAGGTCGCGGCAACCTTGGAACTGATGAGCCTCGCCCATCTTCGCGATCGGCCGCCCTATCGTCTTTCTGGCGGTGAGAAGAAGCGGGTGGCGCTGGCTTCGGTCATCGTTCTCGATCCTGAGGTTCTGCTTCTGGACGAACCCACCTCCACCCTAGACCCGCGCAGCCAGAGCCAGATCATCGACCTGATCCAGGAGTGGAAGGGCTCGTCCAAGACGATCATCACCGCGACCCATCAGTTGGAGATCGTGGAAGACATCGCCAGCCGCGTTGCCGTGCTGGAGGAAGGGAAGTTGGCTGCCAGTGATTCCCCGGCGGAAATTCTCTCCAATCACGAGTTACTGTTGCGCGCCAACCTAGTGCATGCCCATCGTCACTCCCACGGAACCGTGACCCACTCCCATCCGCATCTGCACGCGCACTCCAAGCACGAACACGAGCATTAAACGCCGCGCAGTCCCTAATATGAGCGAGCTTCCTCCCTCCAACCCGGCAGGGGCAGACTCGGTTTGCTCACATTCCAATGTGACCTGCGTCCTTGCGCCGCTGCTGCGGAGACGCGGACATTGATATCGTGAGGCAAGAGTTTTGGCGTCTCTTCCTCCCGGCTACGCGCAGTGTGCAGCCGGAAGCAACTCTTTGACAGATCAAAGCAACTCGGTTGTAGTCGCACCCGACGACGCACGGTCTACTTACTAGGTGATTACTTATGCCAGGGCCATCATCCCATCGAATGGAATTCTAGGTGTATAAGCCTATTGTTTTGTAGACGATACGATAAGTCATTTGAAATGTTGTTCTCACCAACGAGACTGAGCTAATCGTTTGATAGCATGGGCCTTGCTCTTCAGTAGGGGGGTAGTAAGGCTTAGAGGAACGAGCGCAGGAACGGTGTTGAGCTACAGAAGATTACACAGTGGTTAATAGGACGTCGAACCATCGGCAGCCGAGAATGGCTGATTTGGGTCACCGGATTTGCAAGCTTGTGCTCGTGAACGCCAAGTCGCGTTAATACCGAAACCGGTATTTCACCTGCACGGAGACCATGCGCGGGTCGGCCCAGTGCGAGCCGCCAAACGTGTTGCTGTCGTCCAACTGGTATCGCACGTTCGAGATGTTAGTGCCGGAGAGGCGCACGGTGAAGCTTCCCCCGAAGCTTTTCCCCACGGACAGGTCGAACGTAGTGTAGGCGGGTAAATGGTCGGGGCCGTTGCCGTTGAGGAAGCCGGAACCGTAGTTGACCGTGAACGCCGCGAAACTGTGCCAGGGAAGATCGCCTTCAGCGCCGGCGGAGAGCGTGTTGCGCTGGTCGTGGTCCAGATAGAACCCGACCTGCGGCGGCGGAGAGAAGTCGGTCAGTCCGCCGGTGACACCGCCGAAGCCCTGGGCCTCCTGGTGCGAGTACACCAGGTGCGTGTGATAGTGACTGAGCACTAGCGGCGAGCGGACTGCGACTTCGACTCCGCGTATGCGCGCCGAATCGATGGTGAGCGGCAGAAAAATATTGGAATTGCCGAGCACGTCGTGGTCGAAGAAGTTCTTCACCCCGGTGCGGAAGTAGGTTACGCTCGAGACCCAGTTGCGGAAGGGAAGGGTGACGCCATACTCCTGCTGAATGTCGCGCTCGCCCTGCAGCGGAAGGAAGGTCACTCCCTGGCTGGCGGCATACTGCAGGAGCGGACCCGAGACGGTATCCAGCGGTGGCGGCTGGTAGTAGTAAGAGTAAGCGGCGCGCAGTACCCAGTTAAGTTTTGGGATGCGAATTGCAGCGCCCAAGCGCGGATCAGCCGCATTCTCGCTGACGCCTCCGGAAAAATGAGTCAGGCGAATTCCGCCGGTGAGGGTCAGCCAGGAAGCCGCCTTGAATTGGTCCTCCAGAAACAGCGCTTCCAGATTGCCCTTGGGATAAACGCGCTGCTGGAAGGCGTCACCCGACCCGTCGTTCGCAATCACTAAAAAAAATGTGTTGTCTTGCTGCGCGAATGCGTAGATGCCAACGCGCGCGTTGTTCCGGTTGTTGATCGCCGCCAGCGTTATCTGTCCACCTTCGTAGTTGGATGCGCGATTGTCGGTGGTGATTGGCACGTCGCTCGGCCCGCCTTCGTAAGCGGCGCGGTTGAAGTGATAGAACGGCGACGCGATGAGCATCAAGCCCGGCGAGTAAGTGTGCACCCAGGTCGCCGTCCCGAAGATGTCCTGCTCGCGCTGGCGGTCATTAATACTCGCAGCTTGCATGTCCGGATAATTCGGCACCTGGTAATAATCAAGGCGAAGACCGGCGTCGAAGCGGAACTGGTCCTTCGCTGTCGGATTGTAGATAAGCGAAGTGAACGCGCCGCCTCCGTGCGCCTGATTGTGCAGGTCGAGACTGGTCGGCGGTTCAAGTCCCCAATCCGTGTTGTTGCCGCTGACGCTCGCGTAATAGGCGAACTTCGCATTGTGATCGCCGAAGTTCAGCATGTCGTCGGTCTGGTTGTAATTGCCGTAGCTGGCGATGAGTTCGGCCTGACGATTACGCTCGAAGCCGGTGTTCGGCGCAACGTTAAATACGCCGTAAATGCGGTCTCCGTATTCGGCCGCATAGCTGCCTGTCTCAGCCTGAAGATACGAGACGTCCTTGGGATTGAACTGAGGTCCGACATTGGAGGCGATGTTGGTGTTGGGAATCGGCACGCCGTCGAGCGCCCACGTGACTTGATGTCCGCCGCGAACGTGAAGTTGATCGTGGACCATGTACGAGCCGGGAACGAACTGGGTGATGATCTTGAAGCTGTTACTGGAATCGACGCCAGCATAGCGCGAGATCTGGCGCTGATCGATGAGAATGTCGCGGCGCGGCGAATCAGGGTTCACGTCTTCGGGCGACGCGGTGACCGTGACCTTCTCTTGCGCGGCGGCTATCGCAAGCTGGTAATGCAAGACAGGCGCTGCGCCGGAAATAACGATCAGCGTCTGCGATTGAGATGCGAAGCCCGGAGCCTCGACCGTGACGGTGTAGCTGCCGAGCGGGACCGCGTCGAAGTGGAACTCGCCATCGGCGCTGGCGTTGGAGGTCAGCTTGTACGCCGAAACATTGGCCTGCAGCGTGGCCTGAGCTCCGCTGACTGGATGATGCTGCGGATCGTGTACCACGCCGCGCACATTACCGAACACGGCCGCAGCCGCAGGAAAGCCGAAAGCGAGCAGAGCTACACCGAGAGCGATTGCGACAGCAGATCGAACGTGTTCTACGAACCGATGCTTCATCACTTTACCAGGGCCTTGCGCAAGAAACACATGTAGACATGCAGGTTCTAGCCCAGCGCGGTGTGCGACCGGAGCAGAACTAGCGGAGCATTAACTGGACGGGAGATTTAGCCGGCGGAAGGTGGGCCGCGATCCTGCGTGTTACCGGCGACGGGTTGCGAGACGTTCGGAGATTGCGGAGGTGCGAACTCGCCGCATGGCTGCGTAGCGGCGCAAAAGCCAGAAGGCGGTTTGTGGGCGGTCGAAAGACTGATGAGTGGAGCGCTCTGTCGAAACGGGCAACATGCTGCGGCCGTCCGCAAACCGTCGCCTCCCAGCGGCATCGTGCAATGATGCTTGCCCGCGCGCCGGCAGCATGCTGGCGTGCGGCTTTGCCCGCCCTGTGCGAAAGGCAGCGCCAGTGCTGTGCAGAATAGCAACAGCAGCAAACTGGAGTAGATACGGCGCATCAGAACGTGGATTGTACTACATCACAAGGGCCTGTGACGTGGGTCCCAAAGCTCCTCATGCCATGCAACTCCGCATACTGAGCTCGTGGCAAACTGGCAGCAACTAGCCACCAGCGATTGCCCCAAGGATCACAAGAGGCTCCGCGCCGCTGGCGACGGCGTCAGGCAGCGGCGCGTCCGGAGATTCATGCGACAGGTCTTCCTCGCAGGCGAAGAACCTTAGGAACGGCCGACGTTCATGCGTGACGTGATCGCGAATCGTGCCGCGCAGCATCGGGTACTGCGCCTCCAGCGTGTCGAGGACCGAGCGCTGCGTGGCCCGGCCCTCGACCTCGAGCTCCACTTCCCAGCCGACCTGCGCCAGCGTCCGTAAGTGTGGCGGAAGCGTGACGCGGATCATGGCAACGTCTGCACCTCGACCGAAAGCACCGCCGGCAGATCGTGAACGATCGGCGACCAGCTATCTCCGGCATCCGCCGACGAGTACACCTGTCCACCCGTGGTGCCGAAATACACGCCGCACGAGTCGAGCGAGTCGACGGCCATTGCGTCGCGCAGCACGTTGACGTAGCAGTTGCTCTGCGGCAGTCCCTCGGTGAGCGCCTCCCATTCATTGCCGCCAGTGCGGCTGCGATAGACCCGCAACTTGCCCTCCGGCGGATAATGCTCGCCGTCACTCTTGATGGGAACGACGTAGATGGTCTCCGGTTCGTGCGCGTGGACGTCGATGACGAAGCCAAAGTCGGTCGGCAGGTTTCCGCTGACCTCTTTCCACGAGTCGCCGGCGTCATCGCTGCGCATGACGTCCCAGTGCTTCTGCATGAACAGAACGCTCGGTCGCGATGGATGCATGGCGATATGGTGAACGCAGTGGCCGACCTCAGCATTGGGATCGGGAATGTACTGAGAATGCAGACCGTGATTGATTGGCCGCCACGTCTGCCCGCCATCGTCGGTGCGAAACGCGCCTGCCGCCGAGATGGCAATGTAAATCCGGTCGGTATCGCTGGGATCGAGAATGACAGTGTGGAGGCACATTCCACCGGCGCCTGGCTGCCATTTGGGACCCGTTCCATGACCGCGGAGTCCGGCGAGTTCGTGCCAGGACTTGCCGCCGTCGGTCGAGCGGAAAAGCGCGGCGTCTTCGATTCCGGCATAAACGGTGTCAGGCTCGGTGAGCGAAGGCTCCAAATGCCAGACCCGCTTGAATTCCCAGGGATGCTGCGTGCCGTCGTACCACTGATGCGTGGTGAGCGGTTTGCCTGTCTCCGCAGAAGTGTCGTAGGCGAACTTGTTGCTCTGGCCCGCCGGCATTCCGCCTGGTCCAGGTTGCGGTCCGCCGCCCGGAATCTCCCACGTCTTGCCGCCGTCGTTGGAGCGCTGAATAACCTGCCCGAACCAGCCGCTGGACTGCGATGCATAGATCCGGTTCGGATCTGCGGGCGAGCCTTTTACGTGGTAAATCTCCCAGCCTGCGAAGTGGGGACCGCTGACCTCCCACTTTTCTCGTTTACCGTCCGACTCCAGGATGAAAGCACCCTTGCGAGTCCCCACCAACACTCGTACTTTGCTCATCCTCACTCCTTCCCACCCGCGCTTGGCGAGTTCTACCCTATCGACGTTCGAGAAAGCCAAAGATCGACATGGCACACAAGAAACTATGGCCCATCTCTTGCTAATGCAAGTCCGCCCGCCGCTCTTCGGCAACCCAAGCGTAAAGGCGCTCATTTTACTGCCTAATGAACTCCGGAGGCTACCCGAAGGTGAGGCCGCCCGCAAGCGGCCGCCGACCTTGGCGCAGAGCCAAAAAAGTATGTTCCGGTGCTGGTCGAGGACGATACGGTGGTCCAGGAAGGCTGGCATGGCCGCAGTTGCGCCATCGGCGAAGAGAAGGGGTCCTGAATCGTAACTCCGACATCCTTTGTGGCCTTCCGGCTCGGCACTGTACGTCGGCCATTCTCCGGCTCGGCGCCACATCGGTGGCCCGCAGGTTCCCTGCTATAATCATCCTCGAGCGCGTTCATCCTGAATCACGCCATGTGATTGCACGCGCGCCTTGGCTGCGTGTCATTGCCGCAGCGCTTGCAAGTGTCGGGGAGTGGCTCAGCCTGGTAGAGCACCTGGTTCGGGACCAGGGGGTCGGAGGTTCAAATCCTCTCTCCCCGACCAAGCTCACCTTCATCGTTTGAGGCAGATAGCAGAGCTTGGGTCGCATTCTGTTTGTGCTCAAGAATTTCGCTGTGCCCAAAATTGTGCCCACTCAGCCGGTCTAGAGCAGCGAGAATCGCATCTTCGCTCGGATGAACATACCGGGCTAGGTTCTCGCATGCGCTGAGGACGGATCTGTGGCTTGAAGTACTCCCTTCAAACACCGCCGTTGCATTGTCGTGGTTGACTTCCCACTCTAACGGGTGCGAGAACCCGTGGACTTGAAGCGCCATCGCCGCTATACGCGGTCGCAATCGTGAACCGGTAGTGCTCGTAGTCGTAGAATCGTTTGGAAGCCGCGATGAGGTTATTGCTATTCGTTGGATCCGTGACCAAGTCGCACTCGCTACGAGAATTCCGATCTCCGGGATACCAAGTATATGACGTTACCTGAACGTTCGTTCCGGGAAACAAACCGAAAGGGGAAAGGACAGGGTGGCCGCCGATCTAAACGTCCCCGTTTCTAGACCATATGCGGGAGAGTTTGCCAAAACCGAGAGCGCTCGCGGCTAGGAGGACCATCACCGCATAAAGCGTTTCAAGCAGTCCACTGCCCCCGTCCGGCGATATGTGGAACCATTGTTCGAAAAGGTCCATGAAGGGTGCGCTGCATCCGGTCCTTCTGCCGCAACCCTAGCCGCTACGGCGGCAGAGTGGGCCAACTGGTCCCAGCATTATACCGCCCCAGACCGACGTTACCGAAAGGTGCCGCAGTGGCGAGTTGTTACATGGAAACGTACTATGGTTGTGGAGGAGGAGAACCAATGCGAACGCTTACACTTCTGATTTGCCTTCTTGCGACTGTCGGCGTGGCCGTGTCCCAGGATAAGCCCGCCGCCCCGTCCCAGGACAATCCACTCAGCACATTCAATAAGCATGTCTACGGACACGTGAAGGATGTCCTGCTGCGCTCTGCCGAGAAAATGCCCGAGGAGAACTACAAATTTAAGCCCACGGACACGGTCCGCAGCTACGGCCAGATCGTCGGACACGTGGCCGACGCACAGTACCTGTTTTGTTCCATCGCACTCGGCGAGGAAAATCCCGCCCCGAAGATCGAGCAGAGCAAAACCTCGAAAGCCGATCTCATCGCGGCCCTCAAGGACGCCTTCGCCTATTGCGACAAGGCCTACGACGGCATGACCGACGCGTCCGCTACTCAGATGGTGAAGCTCTTCGACATGGACGCACCGAAACTAGGCGTACTGACGGTCAACAACATGCACAATCTGGAACACTATGGCAACCTCGTCACGTATATGAGGCTGAAGAATATCGTGCCTCCCAGCAGCGAGAAGGGAGCCCAGCCGCAGCCGAAGAAATAATGTGCGTTTGGAGCCTGGTGCCCCAGGTTCGCTTCCTTCTTTGGGACGCTAGCTTGGGCAGAGGAAAGGCTCGGGCGTGCCGGAACTCGTGAGCCCTCAGGTCTCCCAGCTCAGTATCGGATAGCTAATGTCGCCGGCATCGTGCCGTATCCAATTCCCAGGGCCGGTGAAATCTCACGGACGTTGGCGCCGACACCAGAGCTTCGCAACCCAGCGATAGCCGCCTCTCGTCGCCTAGCGCGGCAAATGCGGGTATATGAAACTGGTGTCTTGCGGGCTTGGTCTACGACGTTTGCGTGACATAGTTCTCGATGTTTTTCATCTGCTCTGACCAACCGCCTTCATTCATGTGGAATGCTTCCAGGCGACGGCCGTTGGGGATCTCGTTGAAGCCGGACTCCGTGAGCAGAAGTAGCGTGCCGCTTGTGGTCTTTTTGAGCTTAAATTCCACGAGTGTAGGCGTCTCCTTCGAGTAATCTGTTTTGGGATCGACGGAATAAGGATGCCAAGTGAAGGAAAAGGCGCTCGGGATCTATTTTCTGCACCACGGCCTCCCATTGGACGTGTTCGTAGCCGAGATGGGTAACCTGCCACACGAGACCTGACCCGGTGCGAACGTGCCATTCAGCTTCACACCGAACCACTCGCCAAACTCGCGGTAATCCGTCAGTGCACGCCAGACCCGCGAAACTGGCGCGTTGAGCTCAATGCGCTTCTCAATATGGTTATTCATATTAAGCAACCTCCGGGTTGCATATTAGCTTAGGCGACACAAAAAACAACCTAACGGTTGCATCAGCGGACGAACTACCTGATGGACGTTGGTGTGGTCATCAGGTCATCAATGTGCACGATGAGATACGCAATGCAACGGCGAACTTGAAAGCCGAGAAAGAGCAGCGGCTGTTGCCACTCTCACGAGAATCCACAGCCCCTTTGTTGCGCCCTTCCGGATGAGGGGGAAATGCTCCCGTCTAGCAATTGTCAACAAGGTTTGACAACATCGTCACCTCACCAAGACAACTCCTCCTCGCAGCCCCGTTACATTGCAGAAAGCTTCCAGCAGCCGAGATTCGAGTTTCGAGCTGCTGGGAGTAACTCGCGAATTTGAAATGGATGGAGGAACCATGTTTAGGTCACAGAAATCAAGTCCGCAAACAACAAATCGGCTGGTCCTGAGTGTAGCGTTCGCGCTGGCGGCAGGTGCGCTGCTCAGTCAGCCGGCCGCCGCGCAGAGCGCCACAGTCCACCTTATCTCCGCCAATCCCAACACTAATCTAGTCGATGCCACCCCAGTCAACCTTATCTCCGATATCGTCGATGTCGGCGCCAATCCAGCCACTCCCGACACTAATCTAGTCAATCCGTGGGGCCTGGTGGCCAGCGCGAAGGGCCCATGGTGGGTTTCCGACAACGGGAGTGGACATTCCACCCTCTATGACGGAACTGGCAGCCCCATACCTCTGGTCGTCAGCATTCCCCAATGGGACGGTACGCCTGGCGGATCTCCGACGGGAATAGTGTTTAACGGCACATCTGACTTCGCAATAGGCGGCAATGCCACGCACTTCCTGTTTGCAACGGAAGACGGAACCATACAAGGCTGGAGCTCCGACGGGAGCACGGTGATCGCGGTCAACAACTTCCCCGGCGCAGTGTACAAGGGATTGGCTTTGGCCTCGGCGGGAGGCGCCAACTACCTTTATGTGGCGAACTTCAGGGCAGGTTCGGTGGACGTCTTCGACAAGAACTTTGCTCCGCACTCGTTCGGCCCGGACGCCTTTCTAGACTTCAGCATGCCCGCTGGCTACGCGCCGTTTAACGTCGCCAACGTTGGCGACGGCAAACTGGCGGTGACCTACGCCCTCCAGGATGGCGTCAAACATGACGACGTGGCGGGAATTGGACATGGCTACGTCATCATCTACGACACCGAAGGCAAGCGGCTCTTCCGTCTGCAGCATGTGCCGTACCTTAACTCTCCCTGGGCAGTGGTAGTCGCCCCGAGAATTGGCTTTGGCGCATTCGGTGGAGATTTTCTGGTTGGGCAGTTTGGCAGCGGCGCGATCGTGGCTTACGACTCTAAGGGCAATTTCGAGGGACTGCTGTTTGATCCCGCCGCCCTGCCGTTGCGCATCAATGGCCTGTGGGGGCTGGGATTCGGCAACGGCGCGAGCTCGGGCCCGACCACAACCCTGTATTTCACAGCCGGAGTCTTCGACGAGGCTCACGGCATATTTGGTAGCATTACCTGTTGCAGTGCACCCTCGAAAACGTGGTGAAGAAATAAATCCGGCACCCCATCAACCGAGGAGGGCGAGGGCCCTCCTCTTTATCCGTCTCTGGCGGCATCCGCGTCAGTGGCCCTAGAACAAAGCTTGGCAATTTCACACGTTCGAAGTCTGGCAACTGCCAGGTCTTGGACTGCGCGTCGATCGAGCTGCCATGGACCCCGTTTTATGACAAAAACAAAACGCTAGCTGGTTGAGGTGGACGTCGAGGTGGTTACCCTAGAAGAGGCGGCTGTGAGATATACGTCAGGCAGAGGTTGCTTGGGTCCAAGTCGGGTTTCGGGTTTTCGCCACCTGGTGCCAGGACCATAAATCGCGTATCAGTCACAGGAACGACAAGATGTATTGCTTCGGAGATCGGCAACAATCCCGGCATTGGCCGCCGCGCGTCATATACCGTGATGTGCATTCGGCGGACAACACAAGAACGTTTGAAGAGTAACACCGATAAAAGGAAGTCACTGACCCGAACGCGTGTCCTTCTCGCAGAATAGCAGCTGCGCCCAAACTTCGGTTTGGTGAAATTTCGGTGTGTGTTGCTGCGAAGGGAGGACCATAAATCTACTAATCGCCTAAGCTGAATCGCTGAATCTCGATCGCGAGCTCACCAGATGGGGAAGGCAAACCGCTCCACTGTCGCTATTCTGCCGGCGTTTTCTCCCGACCAGCCCTGATCCACATTCACACGTCGAGCCCGATAACGTAGATAGGTACCTGTATTGCGCTCTTCAAGTGGGGTAGATAACGCTTGACTTTCTCGAATGAAAGCGATCCCTCCCAATTTTGCTGGTAGGCCGATTTCATCGTGCGCTGGAAATTGGATCTGGTGACGATATAAACGCCAACATCGATCTTGTCCAGGGCGGAATATGAGGAGACCTGAAACTTGAGCACGGCGCGTGCCCGAAGCCGACCTCGATTCCAATTCTCTCCTTTAAGAAGTCCATCCGGGCGCCCGGGTCATCAGGCGCATCGAACACCGCAGGCTGCTTTGTCCAACCGTTCGCGCAGAATCTCTCATCAAGCAGCTTATTCATGCCTGGTCGCGACAAACAAGACTGGCTGGGAACTGGCTCCAGAAGCAAGCGGTCGATTTCATCTTTTAGAGCAAGTTTGCTATTCGGAACTTGTTCAGCGAAGCGATACGAAAACTTCTGAAGTCGAAGGGAGGGCGTCGCGGACTTTAGCACCTGAGTCACTCAGTGAAGCTTCAACCTGCGCAATTTGCTCACCGGCATCGAATCGCTCAATAGCCGCGCTAGAGGCGTCATCCTGCATGATTTCTCCTATGGGCTTATGAGGCGAGGCTGCGACGCTATTATCCCGCATTAGCTCGTAATTGTTGATAACAGCCGATAGCGTAAACAACACCCCGCCAGCGGTCAATGAGTGTAACTGATTCCATGACAATGTCGGTTCCCACGCCCGAGTAAAGTTGGTGGTGCTGACCAACCAACAGGCTCGGGAGAAAGGAGCCGAACAATGATCATTATAGGAGTAGATTTTCACCGAGTTTCAGCAGATTGCTTACCTTGATAGCGATACCGGAGAGCTTACGGAGAAGCGGCTGGGCCATCGCGAAGAGGCCGAGCAGTTCTATCGCACTCTGGTAGGTGC
>JARLGI010000121.1 GCA_031296115.1 Acidobacteriota bacterium
AACTTCACCGAACCGATTGCGCAGTTCCTCGAACAAGCCTACGCCGATTTCGGAAAGCTGACCGGCCGTTACTACGGCATGCTCACCGCCTACAAGACCCCCGACGCGGAAACCGTGTTCGTGTCGCTGGGCTCGGCGGCGGAGAACGTCGAAGCCGCCGTGGATTATCTTCGCCAACGCAGAGGCGCGAAGGTTGGCTCGATCCACCTCAACGTGATTCGCCCCTTCCCCGAAGCCGCCGTCGTCAATGCGCTAGCCGGAAAGAAAAATGTCATCGTGCTGGAGCGCACCGACGAAGCTATGGCTGGCGACAACCCGATGGGCCGCGACATCCGGACCGCGCTTAACAAGGCATTGCAGACCGGTGATCATCCCGCGACCAGCGGGTTGCCCGCAATCACTGCCGAGCAGATGCCCCGCCTCTTCTCCGGCATCTACGGCTGTGGCTCGCGGGACTTCCGGCCGGAGCAGATCTTCGGGGCGTACGAGTTTGCCACGGGCGCTCGGGCCCGCAAAGACGGCAAGCTCGCCTCCGACGGAACCTCGTTTATGGTGCTCGGAGTCGATCATCCCTACGAGGTGAAGTCCGACGAAACGCCGTCGCTTCTGCCCGAAGGCGCGGTCGCCGTTCGCTTCCACTCGATCGGCGGCTGGGGCGCAATCACGACGGGCAAGAACCTGGGCGCCATCCTGGGCGATTTGAACGACCTGCTCTACGAGCGCGACAAGATTGTCGACGAGCTGGGCAATCCCAAAGAGATCATTCACGTCAGCGCGAATCCCAAGTACGGCTCCGAGAAGAAAGGTGCCCCCACAGCATACTTCCTGGTAGCGGCCCCTGAAAGAATCCGCGTTAATTGCGATCTCCGTCATGTGACCGTCGTGCTTTGTTGCGACCCGAAGGCATTCACGCACACCAATCCGCTGGCTGGTATGGCCGACGGAGGCTGCCTGGTGTGGGAGTCCGACGTGACGGGTGAAGCGGCTTGGGAGCGGTTACCTTTATGGGCCCGCAAGCAGGTCATCGACCAAAACATCCGCGTGTTTACCCTGCCGGGCTTCCAAATCGCGCGCACCGCGACGGACCGCCCCGACTTGCAACTTCGCATGCAAGGGAACGCTTTCCTGGGCGCATATTTCGCGGTCTCGCCGCTGCTTGGCGAATTCGGGATAACCCAGGAGCAGTTCCGCGACGTGGTTCACAAGCAGTACGTGAAGAAGTTTGGTCAGCTCGGTGAAGCCGTCGTCAAGTCGAACATGGAAGTGATGACGCAAGGCTTCGAACAAGTCCAGGAGATCCGGGTGGGCAAGCTCGAAGCCAAAGACCGCTCCTCGTTGCGCGGCGAAGCGCTCCTGCCGACCGTCTGCGGCGACAACGGTGATAGTTGCCACTTTGGATGTCGCTCCTTCCCTGTGCCCGCTGGCCAGGCAGAGCGTACTCCGCTGACGCGAATCGCGACCTTCGATGCCGAGTTCCGCTCCGGCTACGGATACAACCAGCCGTCGTCTGCGCTGGCTTCGGTCGGTGTCATGGCCGCCGGCAGCGGTGATACGGCGTCGAAGTATGTCTCCCGCCAGGAGACTCCGCTCTTCATCCCCGAAAATTGCACGCAATGCATGGAGTGTATCGCCGTCTGCCCCGATACGGCCCTGCCCAACTGTGCGCAAGACCTGGAGACGATCCTGCACACTGCGGTCGTGCGATACGTCACCGATCCGGGTGAGCGCAGGAAGATGGTGCAATCTCTCCCCGAGATCGAGAAACGCGCGCGTCAGATGATGTCCGACGCGGTCGCCAAGACTTCAGGAATACCGCTGCCCCAAATCCTCCGCCAGATTACGGCCGAGGTGGATGGGTTCTCGGAAGAGGCCAAGCGCCAATTCTCTTCCATCATCGACAAGGTGCCGATGGCCTACCAGAAAGTGAATGCCATCTTCTCGACTCCGGAGAGAAAGAAGCCCGGCGCGGGCGGTATCTTCTCCATCTTTGTCACCGATTTATGTAAAGGCTGTGCTGCCTGCGTGACGGCATGCGGCGAGCACGAGGCGCTGAAGATGGTGCAGGAGACGGAGGAAGTGAACTCGGAACACGAGACCGGCACTGGCTTCTTGAATCTTCTGCCGGATACGCAGCAGAAATACCTGGGCCTCTACAGCGATGAGCGGCCGCAGGATTCCAAGACCGCGACGCTGCGCAACATGCTGATGGTCCGGCACAACTACGACGCCATGGTCAGCGGCGATGGCGCCTGCGCAGGCTGCGGCGAGAAGCAAGTACTGCGGGCCATCGCGGCCGCCACCGAAGCCTACATGCGGCCGCTCTACCACGTCAAAGCCGACCGGCTGCGAGCCAAAGCAGACGAGCTCGACAAGACGGGAGTTGCGAAGCTGGCTGCGCTCAAACAAAGAAAGCCGGAAGAGTACGACCTGCTGCGGCAAGCCGTGGCCCATTTGATTATGGGACTCGGTGGCGAGGACGACCGGGACACCAAAGAGCGAATTGCGCAGAACGGCCCCATTTCCGACCAGGACATTGTGGGCGCGCTCACGGTCGTCATGCGGCAGGAGGCCTTCAACCACAAAGAGCTGCAAGCGCTCGACGGCCGGCTGCCGAACGGCATGTGCGTTATGGCGATGACGGCGCACACCGGCTGCAACACGGTCTACGGCTCGACTCCGCCCAACAACCCACATCCTTATCCCTGGATGAACTCGCTCTTCCAGGACGGCGTCACTGTTGGCTGGCTGCTGGGCGAGAGCTTCATCGTCGATCACGGCCGTCGCTCCGTCATTCCCGAGCGGCTTGCCGATGCGCTGCTCGGTCGCGAAGAGGATGTCATTACGCCGCGCGAGTACTACGAGTACACGCACTTCAGTGACACCCTGATGACCGATCAGGAGATCTTTGAGCTGCCCAAGGTGTGGGCGGTCGGCGGCGACGGCGGCATCGGCGACATCGGCTATCAGAACACGTCGAAGGTGGTTCTCCAGAATCGCCCCAATGTAAAAGTGATCATGCTTGACACCCAGGTGTACTCCAACACCGGAGGGCAGAACTCCGACTCGACGCCGATGCTCGGGGGTAGCGACATGAACGTGTTTGGCGCCGCGACCCAAGGCAAGGGCACCGAGAAGAAGGCCGTGGCCGAGACCTTCCTTTCTGGCCACGGGTCACCGTTTGTCGCTCAGGTCTCCATCGCCAACCCACCCAAGCTGCTGCGTGCGATTCTCGATGGTCTGGAGTATCGCGGGACGGCGTTTCTGCAGTGCTTCACGACCTGCCAGCCGGAGCACGGCGTGGGCGACGACATGGCGCTCGCCCAGGCCCAGCGCGTGCGTGACTCGCGTGCAATGCCGGAGTTCGTCTTCAATCCGCGGCTCGGCGAAACCTATTCGGAAACGCTCGATCTCAAGGGCAATCCCTCGCTCGATAAGGATTGGTACGAGTCGAAGGCAAAGGACAAGGACGAGGTTTCGCGATACACAGTCGCCCACTGGTGCGCCACCGAGGCCCGCTTCCGCAACCATCTGAAGAACATCAAGCCGGAGCAGGCGGCCAAGCTGGTCCCGCTGGATAACATGCTGGTCCGCATCACGCAACAGGATGTCGTGTACCGTCGCTACCTGCAGCCCGAACATCGCTCCTATGTTCCCGATTTCGGCGTTTACATCAAGCTCCATGGCGCGCATGGGGAGGTCGAATACAGGGCGATTTCGCGCCAGCTTGTGTTGTTTTGCGTGGAGCGCCGCAAGGCATGGAGGATGCTGCAAAGCAAAGCGGGCATCGTCAACAAGGATTACTTAGCTCAAAAGGCGATCTTGGCGGATATGGATGCAGGCCAGAGTTCGAAGGAGGAGTTGTTCGCGCTCGGGGAGCAGTTGCTGAAAGAGCGCAAGGAGCCCACAGCCATGGCAAAGCAGCTCGTCTGAATCGGCAGATTACTCTTGTCGCCGCGAGGGTTGGAGCGTCAGTCGTAGAGGTGGGAAGATGGGAAACGCGATCGGTTTAGTGATGACAGGCGGGGGTGCTCGCGGGGCTTATCAAGCCGGTGTTCTCAAACGCATTGGCGAGATAAAACGGGTTCAAACGCACGGCAATCCCTTTCCTATCATAGAAGGCGCTTCCGCCGGAGCGATTAACGGTTGCTCCCTGGCGGCCGGTAGCGACGATTTTGCTTTGGTGACCAAAGTCCTCGCCCGGCTTTGGTCGGAGCTCAGGCCTTCCGACATCTTTCGCTGTGATGTCTTATCACAGACCCGCAATTCCCTTACTTGGATACTAGATCTCTCCTTTGGCGGAGTTATTGGAGGAGGTAACGCCCACTCCTTATTGGATGCAACTCCTTTGAGGCACTTTCTCAGCACACACCTCAATTGCGACCAAATCCAGGAGAATATCAAGCGTGGGCATCTCTACGCACTCGCTATTTCCGCGACTAACTATAGCTCAGGGAAAGGTTATCTCTTCATCCAGGGGATGAAAGGCCACCCCATGTGGAACAGAAGTCGGCGAGTGACACTCGCGACAAAAATTACTGTCGAACATATTTGTGCTTCGGCTGCTATTCCTTTGATCTTTCAGCCTGTAAGACTTGAGACCGCACGCGGAACGGCTTTTTTCGGCGATGGTTGTGTCCGCCTTCAACAGCCCCTCAGCCCGATCATACGGCTGGGGGCAAAAAAGGTTTTCGCGATCGGTGTCCGCGGCCGGCATCTCGAGCATCAGGAAGAAGCCGCGGACCAGAGAGATCCTTCGCTAGCGCAAGTCTTGGGGATCCTTTTTAATGTTATGTTCTTGGATCACCTTGCTACGGACATCGAGCATCTTGAACGATTGAATCAACTGCTGAGCAGTGGTCAGATCAGCCAGTCTGGCATTGAAGGATGTGAAAAGATGCGGCCTTTAACATCATTTCTCATTACACCTTCGGTCGATTTATCACAATTGGCAGAGGAACACCAGAGAGACATGCCTTATCTTATCCAGTACTTTGTAAACAGTTTGGGACGAGATGCGACCGCGTGTTCGGATCTGATGAGTTACTTGCTATTCACATCAAAGTACACGAGTGCTCTGATTGACATTGGCTACAATGACGCCAGCAATCGAATCGATGAGATCGAGAGTTTTCTCTATTCTTCTGAAGGGGACATCGAAGAGCCTCTGGTCAGCGGTGTAGGAACAGGTAGGTCGAGACAGGCGGGCTCGTTGGTGAAATGGACCTCGAGCTTGGGCAGGTCTGCGGGTAATCCTTGAGGCTGGATTCTTGCTCCCAATATGTGTTATCACTCCGGACGAACTTTTCAGTATGCACAGATGGGTGGGACTCGGGATCATCGCCCACAATCTCATCAACATCGGGCGATGGCCGGTCGCACAACCAGCATAAGAAATCCGATGCGCTCATCCCCGTCACGGGAACGGGCGATCCAAAGCTCGCTGCCTCAGAACCGAAGAATCGCCGCTAGTACACGAATTAGCTTCTCTGGAAGCGCTACTTCGCACCGGAAAGTAGTCTGGCCCAGCTTTAGCCCTGGTTCGGCAGTAGAATGACTTATGCGAAAACGCCTAATTTCCCCGATTCGCTGGACCGGCGCAGTGCTAAGGCGTGGCTGGTTGGAACTGGACCGAGCAGCCGTTGTCGAGGTCACTTCGGAGGCTGCCGCTCATCCGATTGAAGGAGCATTACTGAACGAAGGAGGGCGGGGCTGGCGTGCTGCTACCCCAGGGGTTCAGACAGTCCGGTTGTTGTTCGACAAACCCCAGACGATAACGCACATTCGGCTGGTTTTCAAAGAGCAAGAATTTGCCCGCACTCAAGAATTTGTGCTGGGTTGGTCTGAGGACAGAGGAACGTCGTGGAAAGACATTGTGCGCCAACAGTGGAACTTCAGTCCGCCCACCACGGTGGATGAGCGTGAGGACTACGGTGTCGAACTCTCTGATGCGACTGCCCTCGAATTGACGATAAATCCTGACATCAGCCGAAGTGACCGGTATGCCTCGCTAGAGAGCTTGCAGGTTGCAGTGTGAGCGACTTTGCCGATGCACGGTGAGTTGGCGTAAGATTCATGCCGTTTTCAAACGTAAGAACGAAATCCCGAATTCATCACGCTGAAGAGGAGATGGTATGACGCAATTCGACCAGCAGCTGGCAGCTGCCAAGCAATGGTTTGCGAGCCCACGGTTCGCCGGCATCGTCCGCCTCTACTCTCCGCGTGAGGTGGCCGAGCAATAGGGCACGATTCCCAACGACTGCGCCGTCGCGCGACGGGCCGCCGAGGAGTTCTATTCGGGCCTCAAACGCGCGCAATATCTTCTCGATCACCTGTTCCATCCTGTGCCTTCAGAACCCATTCGCGAAACTTCGGTCGAGGACACCACCGGCTCGCAACTCTCCGAGCGTTTCAGGCGGGCAGGAATAGATCCCGGTTGGTCGGCAACCCTTCCCTAATCCGGTCAACTTCCGGTCCGCCCGTCGCTCGGGAGGAATCTCGGCGATGGTCAGCGGCAGATCTCCCCCAAGCCGATTTCTGAGGCATCTCGGCGATCCTCGCTCTTAGAAGAAGCGGTCGCTGAGCCTGTCCCGTGCCGTCAGTGCTGCCAGGTCTAAGCACACATTGGCCTTTTTTTTGAACGGCGCTGGAGGTAGTGCCAAGCACCTAGTTCGGGACCAAGGGGTAGGAGGCTCAAATCCTCTCTCCCCGATCAATAACTTCCAAGAACTTACCGCGGAGGCAGAAGCCTCAAGAAAGACCAACCTGCTTTTGCCCCAGCAACGGACGCTGCCTGCGAATGAGCGGGAAGTGGTCGTGATCGAAAACGACGCGCGGCCGGAGAGCGTGCTTCCCGAGCAGCTTCCGCTGAACACGCGACGAATCGACTTGCCCACCAATGAAGGAACGACCGGATCGATCAACCGCGCTTTTGTGGCCACGCTGGGCGACGTCCTGCATCCTCGCATTGTCGAGTTCCTCACCCGCAACCAGATTTACATCCTGGTGAAGGACTACCCGCGGCCGGTCCGGCTGCGGCTACTGCCGCGAATTCTGGTGTATCAATCCCTCTGGATGACATACGCAATCCGCAATCGAGCCTTCGGCGCGTATCTGCGCGGATGGGGCGGCGCACTGCGAGGTATGGGCAAAATGCGGCGCAAGCATCGCGAGCTCATGGCGAAGCGGCGCATTGGTGACGAGGAGTTTCTCGATCGGCTTCGCGAATCGGAGCGCCAGGTCCATGACTGGCAGCAATCGCGGCCGCCGGGAATGCGCTCAGGCCTGCTGAACATGTATTTTCGGGTTTTCGGCAGGCCGTGATGCAATGCATAACCGGCATTTGTCGTTAGCATAGGTGCAGAACTACTGTGCCCTGGTAGAGCAGGCCTTTAGGCCTGCGTTGCGCGTTCGCCGGTCCTTTGTCAACGCCTGGACGCGGCGCTGAAGCGCCGCTCTACCCAAACTGCCCTAGAAGCTTGTCTGCAACCGGACTGCATAGCCGCGCGGCGGGGCGACCGAATTGCCGGAGAACAAGCCGGCAAAGTTAATCAGGTTTAGGCGGTCGGTAAGATTGGTTGCGTCGAACTGCATTCGCATGACGACGTTGTCCCGCTTCCACAGGTCCGCGCCCACGGAAGCGCTCAGCGAGAAGTTGGGCTTGACCCGGTCGCGCTCGAAATTTACGCGATCAATCACCTGCTGGCCGTATTCCGCCAGGGCCTGTTCATAGGTGCCCGAAAAATCCACCGGAAGACCGCTGCCATAGTCTGCGCCCACGGCTCCCCAGATCCGCGACTGAAACTGGTAGCGAAAACGGACGCGCACCGTGTTGCGCTGGTCTTGCGAGACCCAGAAACGGCCGCCTAGTTGCGTCAAAGCATTGGTCGCATCCTGGCCCAGAAAAAGCCCTCCTGTCACCGGAAAGTAAGCTGATCCCACCATGTAGGAGTAGCTTACAAATCCTGACAAGCGCCCCCAGTTCGGAATGCCGATCCGTCCTTCCGCACCGTAGATATTGGCTTTGCGGAATGCGATGGGGAAAGCGACCGGCGTGTTCAGCAGGAGGTTGTCGTCGGCAAAATTGTTGACGTTGCGCCGATAGTAGTTCGTGTCGAGCCGCAGCTGCTTGAAGAAACCCTTGGTCAACCCCACTTCATAGTAATTGCCATGCGACGGCTCGACCGGCAGGTGGAGGACTTCGGGATTCAAGACAACGACGTCGGGCGAGCTGGATAGCAGGATATTTTCAAACGACGGAGTCTGAAATACCCGGTCATACGCCGCGTGGATCAACAGGTCCCCTTTGGCGAAGTAGCGCGAGACGCCCAGGCGGGGGCTGACCGCGTTCTGATTGACGATGAGTTGATAGTGGTCCCAGCGGAGCCCGACGCTCACCGTCCACGGGCCCAGGCGGATCAAGTCCTGCACAAAGGCAGACTGCTCGAGGTCGGGGCGGTTGCCAACGAAGCTGAAGCGGTTCGGCGTGCCGGGATCGAACTGCGACTGGTCGGTGATGACGTCCGCGAAGCGTTCGTGCAGAAAGAGGTTGTCGGACTCGGCGCCAACCTTCCACTCCTGCCGGCCGCGGTGAATCGAGACGGTTCCTTTGAAATACGCTTCGGTGAAGTTGTTACGCTGGAAGGCAATGACGGGCGTGGAGAGCAGGTTCGAGGACAGGCTGTTGGAGTTGTCACGGATCATCCCGCCAAAATTGCCGACGGTATTCGCCGAGAAAAAGTGCTGATACGAGAACATCCCCAGGTTCTCGGAGATGCCACCCTCCTGACTTTGACCTGCAGCTTGCTGCACGTACTCGTTGGGAATGTCGAAGTGCGCCAGTTCATGCCGGAACATCAAGCTCAAACGATCATTGGGCGTGAAGTCGCGCTCGAAGAAGCCGGAGAAATCGCCAGTCGTTCCGTTGTTGGTGTAGTTGTCGGGAACCGGAGGGCTAAGATAGCGCCCTGTCATGGCGCCGGCCGCGGTTATGCCAAACGTGCTCTTGCCTTCGAGATATTGCAGCATGGTGTAGCCGCCGGCGGTGTCGAAGCTGCCTCCCGACAGGACCACTTCTCCGTGGAATCCTTGCCGCGCGTTTCTGGCGGTGTTGACTTCGACGACGCCGCCCATCTTGCGGCCATACTCCGCCGGGATGCCGGCGGTGTACGCGCTCAGCGACTGCAGGCTGTCGGCCTCAATTTCCGGTCCGTATCCGGGAGAACGGTTGTCGGTCAGCGGAATCCCGTCGAGAACATATTGCGTCTGGTATTCCGAGCCGCGAGGATGAAGCACGGCGTTTCCTTCATAAAGCCATCCCGGTTGCGAGTTCACCAGGTCCTGCACAGAGCGGCCCGGCAAAGACGTGATGCGGTCATCAATCGACTGCTGGCCGATCTGGCTGACGCTGCCGACGCGTTGCGGATCGATCAGCGTGTCGCTGCCTTTGACCTCGATCGTGGTTTCCAGCGGAGTCAGGCTGAGTTTTACCAGTTGAGTGGTGGGAGCCGCAGAGCGAATTTCAACCGACCCTGAGTACGCAGCAAATCCGGCGTGGCGGGCGTGCAGACGATACACCCCAAATGGAAGACGCTTGACCTCGAGGTTGCCCGCATCGTCGGTGGTCAGGGATTGGCGGAAATGATTGGCCTCGCTGACGATTTCGACTGCGCTCTTGGCAGCCAATCCGGATGGGTCTGTCACTTTCAGGCGCAGTTCACCCGTGTTGCTTTGGGCAAGTAAGGGAAGACCCAGAAGCAGAATAAGGAATAGCTTCTTCATCCGGATGACCGGAAGATGGCTAGACGGAAAACAGGTGAAAAGCCTCATCTATGCAAGCTTTGAAGGGACGCACCTTTATTGTAAGGGAGGGCGAGGAAGACAAAAGGCCGTCCGGTCACGGACGGCCCTCGCTTGTACTGCGCTTACTTCAACTCACTGCGGTTCGTGTCACCCAACCGGCACCGTGCTCAGCACCTCTTCGCGAACCTCGGCATCGTTTTCCGCCTGATCGCGAGTCGATGGCAGAGCGATGTCGAGCAACTCCTGAATGGTCTTCACATAGTGCATGTTCAGGCCTTGCAGTTGCTCGGGCGTGAGGTCTTCCTGCACGTTCTGCCGGTTTTCGGCAGGCATGATGATGTCCTTCACGCCGGCGCGCTTGGCGGCCAGGGTCTTCTCTTTCACGCCGCCAATCGGCAACACGTTGCCACTCAGCGTGATCTCACCGGTCATTGCGGTCAGCGGACGCACGGGGCGTTCCGTCAACAGCGAGACGAGGGCGGTTACCATGGTTACTCCGGCCGACGGCCCATCCTTGGGGATGGCACCCGCCGGTACATGGATGTGGATGTCGTGGTCGGCGAAAAAAGCCTCGTCGATACCCAACTCCTTCGCATTTGACCGTACCCAAGTCAACGCGGCCTGCATGGATTCCTGCATCACCTGGCCGAGCTGTCCGGTCATGGTGAAGCCGCCCTTGCCCTTCATCTTGTTGGCTTCGACGAACAGCACGTCGCCGCCGGTCGGCGTCCACGCCAACCCGACCGCGACGCCAGCGCGCT
This sequence comes from Acidobacteriota bacterium, assembly GCA_031296115.1. Classification (GTDB taxonomy): domain Bacteria; phylum Acidobacteriota; class Terriglobia; order Terriglobales; family Acidobacteriaceae; genus Bog-257. The sequence goes on from JARLGI010000121.1 coordinate 10,560, forward strand.
TGGTGCGCTCGGCAATCTCGCCCTCGGTGCGGATCTTCATGCCACCCAGCATGTCAACCTGCTGCACCAGTTCAGGCGTGACCACCAGCTTTTCGGTCTTGCCCTCCGCGATGCGACGGGCCTGCTTGCGGCAAATCGTTCCGATGGTCCGCTCCAGGCTACGCACGCCGGCTTCCCGCGTGTAATGGCGGATGATGAAGCGGATCGTCTCCTCGGGGAACTCGATCTGCTCCTTGGTGATTCCGTTCTCTTCCACCTGCCGCGGAACCAGGTACTGGAAGGCAATGTGTACTTTCTCTTCCTCGGTGTAGCCCTGCAGTTCGATGATCTCGATGCGGTCGCGTAGGGGCTCAGCAATCGGATCCAGCATGTTCGCGGTGGTGATGAACAGCACCTTCGACAAGTCGAAGGGCACGTCGAGATAATTGTCGCGGAAGCTGAAGTTCTGTTCAGGATCGAGCGCTTCCAATAACGCGGAACCGGGGTCGCCACGGAAATCGCGTCCCACCTTGTCGATCTCGTCCAGCATGAAGACGGGATCGTTGGTCTCCGCCCGGCGAATGCCCTGCATGATCTGGCCGGGCAAGGCGCCGATATAGGTGCGCCGGTGCCCACGGATTTCAGCCTCGTCATGCACACCGCCGAGCGAGAGGCGCACGAACTTCCGTCCCAGCGCCCGGGCGATGGACTTGCCCAGCGAGGTCTTGCCCACCCCCGGAGGCCCAACGAAGCACAGGATCGGCCCCTTCATGGTCGGCCGCAGACGGCGGACCGACAGGTAATCCAGAATGCGGTCTTTCACCTTCACCAGGTCGTAATGGTCGGAATCGAGGATCTCCTTGGCTTTCGGGATGTCTACTTCCACCCCCGAAGATTTCTGCCAAGGCAGCACGGCCAGCCACTCAATGTAGTTGCGTGTCAGGCCGTAATCCGCCGCCATAGGCGACATGCGCGCCAGGCGGCCGAGTTCCTTCAACGCTTCCTTCTTGACGTCGTCAGGCATGCCGGCCGCTTCAATCTTCTGCCGCAGGTCTTCGGTGTCGCGCGTGGTTTCGTCCTGCTCGCCGAGTTCCTTCTGGATGGCCTTCATCTGCTCGCGAAGGTAATATTCGCGCTGGGTTTGCTGTACCCGGTCCTGCACCTCGCTCTGAATCTTGTTGCGCAGCTGCTGGACCTCCAACTCCTTGGCCAGGTGCTGGTTGATTTTTTCCAGCCGCACCTGCACGTCGGGCGTTTCCAGCACGTCCTGCTTGTCGCGGGTGGACAGCGAGGGCAGCGAGGAGGCGATGAAGTCCACCATGCGTCCGGCGTCTTCGATGTTGGCCGCTACCGTCGAAAGTTCATCGGACAGGGTCGGCGAGCCGGCCACAATCTGCTGGAAAAGGGTCAGCACGTTGCGCTGGAGCGCCTCGATCTCCGAGTTCTTGGGTGTAGGCTCGTCAGGCACGGTTTCCACCGTGGCGCGCATGAAAGGCGTCAGCTGCGCATATTCCGTCACCTTCACACGTTCCAGGCCCTCGGCAAAGACGAACAGGCTCTGGTTCGGCATGCGCACGACTTTGTGCACCACTGCCAGCGTTCCCACGGCAAACAGGTCGGTAGGCTGCGGCGAGTCGACGCGCGCCTCGCGCTGCGCCACCACCACAATCGTCTTGTCGTCACCCAGGGAGTTGATTAGCTGTACTGAACTTTCCCGTCCGACCGTCAACGGCAGCACCGCGTGGGGGAACAGCACGGTATCGCGCACTGGCAGGACAGGGAGTGTCCGGGCCTCCGAGGCGTCGTTACGGAGTTCGGGGTCCGTAAGCCCCAAGCCTTGTATTTCTTTAGACATATGACTCCTTGAGTCAGTTACACTCAAGCTTTAGATGAGGAGCCACCGGCAAAAGATGCAGTCTGCACGATCCAGAATCTGTGGCTGGAAAGGGGGAATCCACACTGGCGGCAGCGAACAACCGGCTCTCCTGACCTCTCTTCTATCGGCCGCACGGCGCCGTTCCTGAAATAGTGAGCGCTCGCCGCCGATTTCAAAGAGCAGGCGGATTGTACTCAACGACTGTGCGGCGGGACAACCACAATCGGCCAAAGTGCCCATTTTTGTAGTCCCAGATCGGGAACACTAGCGTGGCCGGGAGGCTGCTGCCGGGTACACCCCGAGCACCTTCACGAACTCGGCGATCTCTGCCAGGTGACGCAGCGCATTGCGGGCGGTTTCGTCGTCGCCGCGCAGGATGTCGGCGAAAAACACGTACTCCCAGGGGTGGCCGCGCAGGGGACGCGACTCGATCTTGCTGAGGTCAATGTCGCGCAGGGCAAAAACGCTGAGCGCCTTAAACAGAACGCCGGGCGTGTTCTTCAAGGCGAAACCGATGGATGTCTTGTTGGCGCCTGGTCCAATTTTCTTGGACCTGGAGAGCAGCAGGAAACGGGTGTAGTTCTGCTGGTCATCCTCAATTCCGGCCAACAGCACCCGGCCGCCATATTGCGTGGCCGCTTGTTTGGGCGCAATGGCGGCCGCGTCGCGCAGACCATCCTCAATAATGTGCCGCACACTTCCTGCGGTGTCATAGAAAGGCAACGCCTGCACTTGGGGATAAGTACGGAAAAAATTGCGGCACTGATCGAGTGCCACCGGGTGCGAGAAAACCCGGCGTACGGCATTCGGTTTCACTCCCGGCGGAGCGATAAGGTTGTGCCGGATCCGCAGATGGAATTCGCGATGAATGAACACGTCGCGCGCCAGCAGCAGGTCGAAGTGCTCGGCCACCGATCCGGCTAGCGAATTCTCGATAGGAATTACCGCTGCTTGGACACCGCCGCTCGCGACCCGGTCAAATACCTCCGCCGAGCGCGCACAGGGTACCACCTTCGCGCGCGGCAGCATCTTGCCGGCGGCTTCGTGGCTGAAAGAGCCCAGCTCGCCCTGGATCGCAATTTTCATGGATGCCGAGAGCATAGCAGAGTCGGACAGAGGCCCACGCCCGGCCACCTGACAACGCAATTGGGGCGCCTTGATGGTCTCAGGCTAACTGTTTGCCCATCTGAAAGGCATCGAGCGATTCGGACGAATAGTATTCCGGCAGGGTGCGCAATATTTCATATCCCAGTTTGTGGTACATGCGCAGGGCTGGTGCGTTGTTGACCGCCGTTTCCAGGAATACTTCTTTGCAACCCGAGGCGCGCAATCGAATCTCGCATTCGAGCATGAGATAGCTCCCCAATCCGCTCCCTCGCGCCTCCGGCAGCACATCAATCGTCAAGATACGTCCCACCTGGTTGTGGAAACTAGCCACGAGAAATCCCGCGATCTGGCCTCGTTGCGCCGGGCAGCCAAACTCGGCCACCAGCCTGATCGCATTTCGTTGCGCGAGGTAGCCGCTCAGTTCCATCTGGGTATAGGCGATGCCGGGAACAAAACACAGCTGATCGATCTCCCAGAGGCGATCGAAGTCCTCCGCCCGATAATCGCGCAGCACGAACTGCCGGGCAGCAGTGTGAGACGTCAACGGCTGGCGCATGGGGTCAGGCATTCCTCTATCAGTCTACTGGAGGGGCGTGGGCGTTCCGGGGCCACGTCATGGGTGGACTTAAATCGTGCACCGCCGCATTTTGGATCCGTTCGACTGCGATGATGGCTACCCACTCGTTGTTGCGGTTGAAGTGACGCACCACCCGGCCGCCCAGGAGCTCGGCGGCACGCCGCGGATCCATGTCCTCGTGATAGTCGAAGAACCGCTCCTGGAGTGCCTTTCCGAAAGGCAAGCCTTGCAGGATGGGATGTGGCGGCTTCCACTTGGTGGTGAACAATAATGCAACGTCGAACTGGTCTGTGGCTTGCGCCGCGTGCTCCATCTCCAGGGGCGAAAAGTTCTCCAGGCGCACCACCGTGAGTGGCTGTTTCACATATCCCAGGAAGGGGCGCGTAAGTTCATCGGAAGCCGGCCATGCGGTGAGCACGCGCGCATCGGGATATCGTTTCGCCAGCTCGTCTGCCGCCATCTTATGCAGCACAACGTAATCGCGATACAGCAGCGTGTCTTCCGGAGCGATGCGATAAGGCGGCGGGATGACAAGCTGCGCAAGGAACGCCGCACAGGTGAGCGCAATCCACCACGCCCACTGCCGCGCGCGGCGGCGCAGCGTCGAGACGCAGATCAGGATGACCAGCGGCACGACGGGAAGCATGTAGCGCGCCAGCACCGCGCCTCCCGCAATCGACAGCGCGACGACATAGCCAAGAATCACCACCGCGAAGACCAGTTGTACGGTGATGGCGATTCGTGGCCGTACCGTTCCGTCGGCTTCCCGCAGCGGCGGGCGGCGCATAACTACCAATGCCGCCAGGGTCAGCAGAAAGAGATTCAGGTAGCCGAGGACCTGCCACAGCCGGAGCAGCATGGCGAGCACGACACGCAAGGGATTGGCGGTGGCTTGCAGGTTATAGCGCAGGTATTCCGGATTGCCCAGATAGAAGCCCGTCCGGTGATGGTGATAGAGAAACCACAGCGCGAGGGGAAGCAGGCACAGCAGAAGCGAAATAGTCTGCCACCGGCTCCCGCGATACAGACACAGAGGTTCCGGCAGCGATCTCCGGGTAGTCAGCCACGGACAAACCAGTTCCCACGCAAACAAAGCCAGCGGCGAAATGACGGCGGTCTCCTTGGCCAGAGGCGCCAGCGAGAAGAACACAACCGTAGCGACCGGCCTGCGCTCGACATACATCGCCAGTCCCCAAAGGGTGAACGCGGAGGCCATCATGTCGAGATGTGCCAGGGAACTTTGCGCGAAGAATACCGGGTAGAATGCCGTGCAGAGTACTGTAGCTAAAGCCACATGTTCGCCCGCGACGTAGCGCGAAAGCCTCCACAGCCCCAGCAACGCAAACGCGGCAACCAGCAGCATGGAAGTCCGGGTCACGGCTGGTGTAAGCGCGCTGAACTTCCACCAGAAAGCCAGCCAGACCATGACCAGCGGCGGGTGAGCATTGGAGAGCGTCGTGTGGGGGACCAGCGAGCCGGTTAGCAGCAAGTCGCGCGCGGCGGGGATGAAGTAGCCGGCTTCGTCCCAGAAGTAGGGAAGGCGGAGCAGGGGAGCATGGGTGATAAACAGGCAGGTGAAGATCAGCGCGTAGGCGAAAAGAGAATCGCGAAGTCCCCTCTCATCGCTGCCATCTTTCGTCATCTTGAACGGGCGCACTTCACGCTCACCGCAAAACTCTTGTCCTTGTCATCACGAGCGGGCATCGGCTCGCGAGGGATCTGCAGCTGGCCGAGGAATTATGGCGGATGCCCACAAAGCAGATGCCTCGCTTCTCCACCCCAGCGAGTGCAAGAACGGCACTCGCCGGGGACCCCGGTTTCGCTCGTCATGACAATTCCAACTTGTCATCCCAAACCCCCGCTAGTGGATGGGGCCCCCGCCGGGCTGCATGCGCGGATCGAGCTTGATCTCGCCGAAGGTGTTTTCGTAGTTCACCAGGTTCTGCTGCAGGATGGTGTGCAGCGCCTTGGCCTGCTGCGGGCTCAGGTAGACTCCCTGAAAATTGCGCACCTCCACCCGGGTCTCGTCCTGCTGCTGCAAGGTCCCGAAAACCAGGAAAAAGTCCCAGACGTTCACTCTTACCTGCACGCTGTTCGCGTAGCTCTCGCGGTAGTCCTGCGTGTTGGTTAATTGTATCGATGGCTGCGTAGGATTCTGCATCGTGACCTCGTGAGGCAGTTGTCGGTGCCCAGTTGTCAGTTGTCAGCGACAACCGTGAGCAACCGGGAATTTACCGGGCAGGTTCAGACAAATGCCAGACACGCAGTGTAACAAAAGACTAGGGTGTCGGTTTTTGGTGGACTTTGCAACTGACAACCGACCACCGACAACTGGTTCAACAAAAAGCGGCCTCCCGAAGGAGGCCGCAGAAGTGAAACAGAGTCGAAGTGGTTAAAAGGTGATCTTGCCAGACAACTGGATGACGCGTACCGAAGAGTCGAACCCCAAAAACACTCCGTAGGGGCTCGTCGGCAGCGGCTGCATCGCGTTGATCTGTCCGAACGTCGGGTCGCCCAGCGTGTTGTCCGGGTTCTGGAAGTTCGGGTGGTTGAATATGTTGAAGGCCTGAATACCGATACCGAAGTTGAGCGACTCCTTCAACTTGAAGTTCTTGAAGATGCTCATATCGGTATCGAAATAGTGGGGACCAACGTACTGGTTGCGCCGCTGCGTCGAGTAGCCGGTGGTCGCGAGATTGGCAGTATCCAGGAACGCCGCCGAATTCAAGCACGGAGGTGCGGTTCCAGAGATGCTTGCATTCCCGCCACCGCAGCTACCCTGCCCAGGAGCGTTCCCAGGAAGAATCGGGGTGGCCAGAACAGTGGTGGTCGAGTTGACCACGCCACCATTCAGGTTGCCGTCAATGATCGACATGGGCAGACCGCCGCGCCAGAAGATCTTGCCCGTGAACTCCCAGCCGTTAGCGAACACGGCGGCAAATTTATTGCCGACGTGGAAGCTCGGATGGAACACGAAGTCCGCGTTAAAGCTATTGCGGATGTCATAGTCCGAGCTTCCGTAGTTGCAAGAGCGAAGGCTCTGCGGGCAGATTTGGTTAAGCGGGATGTTGTAGTTCTCGCCGCCGTAGGCGAAGATTCCGCCGTTGGAGACTTCGTCCATGTTGTGAGCCCACGTGTAGTTGGCGTGCGCAGAAATCCACTTCGAGAAGTTGCGCCGCAAGCTGACCGTGACTGCGTTGTAGTTCGACAGCGCGCCGTTCTGGACCTGAGTGACGGTCCCATAGTTCGGTACCGCAGGCGCCGCAGGCAGGGTGCCAGCCGGCCACAGTCCGAACTCATCGTACGCGTTGTAGAAGTTGTTCTCGTACGGAATGCGGATGCCATGGTTACCGACGTAGTTGATGATCAAGGCTGTGCTAGGCGTAATCTCCTGCTGAATGGAGAAGTTCCATTCCTGCCAACGGGGAGCGTGAATCGTGCCGGTCAAGGCGGTGAACGCCGGACCGACAAAGTTCACACCAAGAGGCTTCAACTGCGCGTGCAACTGATTGAAGCTGGCGTTGTTCGTGAAGCCCGTGTTGAAGGCATCTGCGGACTGCTGCCAGGTGTAGATCGAGCCGTTGGTTGTCGGATCGAAGGGCAGCGTTCCATTTGAAGGCCGCACGCGAATGGCCACCGAAACTGGAGGATTGGCAAGCAGATCGTCTACCAGTCCAGCCGGAGGCGAGTCGTAGAAGATACCAATTCCGCCGCTGATAACCGTCTTACCCTGCTTGTATGGATCCCAGCGGAAACCAAAACGCGGAGACCAAAGCAGGTTATCCACACCCTGGTAAGCCTGGTGCAGGTTGTAGGCAATGTCGGATGTGTACGGGACAGCCCCCGACGCTGCTCCGCCGCCCGCCTCAACGCTGGGCAGCGAATAGAACGGCGTCTTGTAGTTGGCGAAGCAATTGATTTGGCAGACCGGGTTGGAGTTGCGCTCCACGCGCAAAGCCAGAGTCAAGCTCAGGTTGCTCTTGATCTTCCACTCATCCATGGCATAGACGCCCAAGCCCCAGAGAGCAACCGGTACGTTGCTGGCCAAGTTGTCGGACTGGCGATACTGGCCGGCCACGCCGTTGGAGAACATCTGCAGAGCGTTACCGGCGGAGCTGGCCAAATCAAAGTAGGCAGCGCCGGTGTTGAAGAAGAAGTTGTGATCGCTCACGTCATAGCGGCGGAAGTTGCCGCCAAACTTGAAGCTGTGGTGTCCCTTGTTCCAGCTCAAGTTATCGATGAACTGGTACTGGGTAATGTTACGACCTTGGGGGAAGTCATACTGAAGGCCAACCGAGCCACTGGGCGGTCCAAGGGGGTTGGTTCCACCGAAGATCAGGGCCATCGGGAAGGTGCTGAGCGCGGCCTGCTCGTTCTGAGCGAACTGCGCTACGTAGTGGCTGCCGGCAGCCGTGAAGTCGTTCGTAACGTTAGGCGAGAAGACGTGGGTTTCCTGCAGCTGAAGGTCCCACGAAGGCTGGTTCGAAAGAGCGTCGAAGTTAGAGTTGATCGAAGACAAGTAGGTCGGCTGCACGCCGTGATCCAGCTTGTAGCGGCCGGAAACCCGGTCCTTGTCGCTTAGGTTGTAGTCAACCTTGAAGGCCAGGATCCACTCCGAAGCGAGAGCGGTGGGAGTGCCGTTGAAGGAGGCAAAGCAGTTTTGCGTGGTTCCGTCGAAGCCCGGAAGTTTCAGGCCGGTACACTGGCTGTTGTTCGGAATTGCTTGTGCTCCGCTGGCCCCCGGGGCGTTGGCGAACAGGTTCATCATCTGCTGATACAGGGGATACTCATTCGGCTGCAACGCTTTGACATTGTTCAGGACGGCCGATGCAAACGCTGCCGTCGGAACCGTCGTGGGGATGACGTTCGGCAGAACGAACCGCAGCCCTTCCGTATCAACGAAGAAGAACAGCTTGTTCTTAACGATCGGTCCGCCTACGTTGGCCAGCCACTGGTTGGCATTCGAGAAAGCCCGGGGAACGACCGGATCGGAATTGGTGTTCATCCAGTTGTTTGAGTTCATGGCGCGGCCATTCCACCAGTACTGGGCCGTTCCGTGGAACGCATTGGTGCCCGACTTGGTGATCATGTTCACCTGGGCGCCGGACAATTGGCCGTACTCACCTGAGTAGGGATTGGCCACGACGGTGGCTTCCTGCACTTCACCGGAACCGAGCGTGAGGTTGGTCGCGCCCGAGTTGTTGATGTTGAAGTACGGGTCCATGTCGTTCTCGCCGTTGACCGTGAACAGGTTCGAGGTCGCGGGCAGGCCGTTGACGGTAAAGTTGCCGTAACCGCCGGTGTTGTTCATGACCGCGCCCGGAGTGCTCTGGGCGATGTTGGTGATGTCACCACCGGCGTTGGGCAGGCTCTGCACCTCTTGCGTTGTATAGGAGGTGCTGATACTCGGGGTGTTGGTGATGACGGGGATCGCCTCGCCGGAAACCTCGACGGTCTCGGCGCCCTTGGCCATCGACAGCGCGATATCTGCTGTCGTGGTCTCGCCTAAGGCGACCGCGGCTGGCTGCGTGACTTCAGCGAAACCAGGCTGCTTGACCGTAACTTGGTAATTGCCCGGCCGCAACTGGCTGAACCGGTAGTAGCCGGTCGATGTGGTCGTCGTTTGATGGGTTGCGCCGGTGTCCACGCTCTTCAACGTGACAGGCGCGTTGGCCACGACCGCATGGCTGGGATCGGTAATGGTGCCGGCGACTTCGCCGGTAGTCAAGGACTGCGCCATCAAAGAAGGCGCCATGACTGCGGCCATCACCAGGAGACCCAGGATCCCGAAAAGCAATTTCTTTGTCATATTTCTCCCCCTCACGAGGTGCTGGAACTGGTTAGTTCCTTTTGATAAGAACTCTTTGCCGGTGAAACCATTTCGACTCTACTTACGGCTTTGCCAAGAATCGGAGTCGTGTCGGCATACACAAAGCCCCAGCTGGTTAGTGCAATGAGGATGCCACTCGGGGCCAGTCTGATGCGGGGCACAATTTATTGATAATAAAATGGTTAGATATCGGACTTCCGCCCCTAAGAGGAGAAATTACTACTTTTGAGAGATTTGGACCGAGCGTCCTTCCATTTTTGGAAGTACCGCAGTGCGGAGAGTGGCGAGGAGTCGCTTAAAGAGGACTGCTTTTCGACAAGAAGGGGCGGCCCCTAAGAAGATGAACGGCTATTTTGCGGGCATCGTGTAGTAGCCGGTGCGATGACGCACACGCAGGTCAGCGGGGTTCGCGTAGTCCTGGGTGCCGGGATCGACCTTGATCGCAATGCGCCGATAGCCCGAGTCGGCCAGGCGAGTGCTGGGATAGTAAGCAATCAGGTATTGGGTGCGGAGTTCATCGCTGATCTGGCGAAAGGCTGCGTCCAGCTGTTCCAGGCCGCTGGCATAGAAGTGCTTTCCGCCGGTATCGCGCGAAAGTTGGATGAGCGCATGTTCACCCCCAATGTCGCGTCCGGCGCTGCTCTCGATGGGGACAATGATGATGCTGTAGAGGATGACTTCCGCCTGCTGGGCTTCGCGCACCGCCTCCTGGTAGTTGGTCTTGCTGACCGTGTCGCCGCCATCGGTGATAACGACCATGACCTTGCGGCCGCGCCGATCGAGCAGTGCGTCGGAGCCGAGATAAAGCATGTCGTAAAGGGCGGTGGCAGCGCCGGAATGAACATGGTTGATCGCCCGGTCGATCACCTTGAGGTCGGCGGTGAAGGGAGTGATCTGGTCTACGATCTCGCTGAATTGGAACAGGGAGATACCGTCGATGGGGCGCAGGATGGCATGCGCAAAACGCCGCGCCGATTCCAGTTCGAGTTTCTGATCGCCGCGCGTGCTGAGGCTGGTGTCAATGGCAATCACAATCGACAGCGGCAGCTCCGATTCGCGATGAAATATCGCAATTTTCTGCGGCTTATCGTCCTCGAACACCTCGAAGTCTTCCTGCTTGAGCGACGACACCGGCCGGCCCTCGGCATCGGTGACCGTGGTGAACACATTGACCAGCTTTACGTTGACTTTGAAGGTGGCGCTGGGCTGCTCGGCGGTTTCGGAGGACGTGGCTGAGTCTTTGGCCCGCTCCGGCGGATGGGGAACGCTTCCCGCCTGTTTCTGGGAGTCGGGCGGATGCGGCACGTTGCTCTGGGCTGACGCAACCTTGACGCAGACGGCGCAAAACAACGCCAGCACGCACACTTTGGCGATGGCGCGGTATGGGTTCCACCAAGTTAGGGACATTCGATTGAGTAAACCCAAGTTCAGCTACTTTGACGCGCTCCCGCCGGCTACGGGAACCTCCGGCGGAAACGGCTCGCCGTCGGCCCAAACCGCGCCGTCGGCGAAATATTCTCTCTTCCAGATAGGCACAGTTTTCTTCAGAGTGTCGATTAACCAGCGGCAAGCTTCGAAAGCTGGCGCGCGATGCGCCGAGGCAACCACAATATAGACGCTGGTTTCCCCAATCTGTAAGCGTCCTAGCCGATGGATGAGGCGCACATCGCGAATCGCGAAGTCGGCCAGTGCCTGGCTCGCCAGTTCTTCCATCTGGCGGAGCGCCATCGGTTCGTACGCGGTGTAGTCAAGGTGCAGGGTGGGACGCCCGCTTGAGTTGTTGCGCACGGTCCCATCGAAGTCCACGATCGCGCCGTCTTGGGGACGCTTGATGGCGCTTACGGCGGCCGCGCGGCTGATCGGCTCACGGACCAGACTGGCATACTGCCCGATGAGCGGCAGCAGGGACTCCGCGGTTGAGTCGTCGTGGGTGGCTCCGCCGCTCACCGGCGGGATCAGCGCCACCTCATCATCGTTCCTTAAGGCAACCGTGGCATCGCAATACTCATGGTTCACTGCTAAAGCGAGCGAGTTGCGCAGCGGGTGAAGCTTCGGAAAGCGCTGCTCCAGCTCCCCATAGAGATCGTGCAAACGAGCACCCTCGGAGAGTTGCACCACCTCCCGCTCACAGCCCGTCAAATCTCTCAGTATGCCGAAGTAAAGCACCCGCACCTGCATACACGTAAGGATAGCGCAAGATGCAGCACGTAATCTGCCTGTGATGGTCATCTTTGTCGACCTCGGAGAACACATTGACCGCGTGATGCCGCGTGCGCGAGATGGCCGCCGGCCGGCTGGTCGTCCGCGAGAACGTCGTGGTGGAACAGGGAAGCTTCGCGTAGTCGCGCCGGGCGCAACCAACCGTGTATCGTCTGGAGTTTCGCGCTATCCTGTTCACATGGCGCACCAACATTCCCAACAGTTTCTCAACCTTGTGAATGACGCGAAGCAACGCGTCCGTGAAGTCACGGTCGACGACGTGAAGGCGAAACTCGATCGCGGCGAGAGCTTCCTGCTGATTGACGTGCGGGAAGACAATGAATGGGACAAGGACCATCTCCCGAACGCGATTCACCTCGGCAAGGGCGTGATCGAGCGCGACATCGAGCAGCGCGCTCCCGACGTGAGCGCTCCCATCGTGTTGTACTGTGGCGGTGGATTTCGCTCGGCGCTGGCTGCCGACAACCTGCAGCGCATGGGCTATACCAACGTCCTATCCATGGATGGCGGCATTCGGGAATGGCGCGAGAAGGCCTACCCGCTCACGCGCGGGTAGCCCCTTGCCTTCGCAGGATGGAAATTTGAGGCGATTGGCTGGGGGCACCAGAGCCGTTTGAGCGGACAATCCGCGCTCGACGACAACTGGTTCTTGGTGGGCGCTACAGGATTCGAACCTGTGACTTCCACCGTGTGAATCTGGACAGGTTAGGTTTTACAACGACTTACAAGTGCGTGGAGGTTGCCTAAGTACACGCAAGTCGTACAAGACATCACATTTTGTGGATCGGATTGTGGATTGAGAAAATTGCGTTCGCGCAGAATGTAAACCGAGATAAGGCGGGGCCCATATCCGCCTGCCCAACGGTGCTCGCCGCTGTAGCAGTTGGTTGGCTTCTTCCTGCCGACGAGCCCAAAAGAGTGAGGAATCTTAAGGCGGCGTGGTTCTGACCAGCGGCAGGCGGCGGGCGGAAGGGATAAACCGAGACTAAGTCACATCCCTGCGGAGCACACTTCCGTGATAGGCGTCACCGACCTACCAGAAAAGTAATGAGAATATGAATGTAGTTGCACGGACCCAAGCCTGTGCATCGTGCGCTTGTCCAAGAGTCGGCCTCCCATTTGTCAACCTTTGCGTTGCGTCGCCAACGGGTGCAGGAGGTCTTCGATGCGACATAAAACTGCGGATGCACCAACCCCGAAGCCCGACAAAAGCTCGCTCGAATTGACCGAGGAGTTAGTGCGTGTACGTGCGTATCAGCTTTACGAGGAACGGGGCTGTGAACACGGTCACGACCTCGAAGATTGGCTCCAAGCAGAGGTCGAAATATGTGGAAAGAAACCCGCTGCTGCGGCTGAACAGGCGCGAGCAGGGGCGGTGGCGTAACGAGAAAACCCTTTTCTCTCGACTTTTCTGCGGAGGGGGCAAAATCGACTCCTCCGCAGATTCGGCTAATTTTTCGGTGCCTCTTTTCTGCTCTTAAGCTCATTACTGTCGATAAATCTGTTATCAACACCTACTGACTGATTTAGCTGACCTAACCCCATAGGACAGCTATTCCCTTTTTGGCGCAGCAACAGTTAAAGACCTGATCCACGCCGATAATTCATTGATTCCCGCTAGTCGATCACATAACCTTCTTCGTGGAGCGCTTTGTCGCGCTGGCAGACTCCCGTGAAACGACGAACCCCTTCGAAAGCGTTGAGATACGCTGGCCTGGCGATCTCGTTCGCCGTCTGCGGCGCGTGCTCTTCAATAACTGTGCTCGACCGATTCCCCGAACGCAATTCACTGCTCCTGCCGGTTCCGTTCGCCCTTTTGTGCGCGCTCCTGTGTTTGCGCAACTGGCGCGTCATCATCGCAGCCCCTCTCATGGTCGTCGTGTGGGTCGTGGCGTTCGCGGCTGCATACGTTATCGGACACGTGGGTCCAGTCCTGGGATGTTTGTGCGGTGGCTTTATCGGTGGGTTCGGATTGCTCCTATGCTCTGCGATACGCTACAGACGGCTGCTTTCTGTCCGGTACGTCAGGGGAGCGTCGCTGGTAGGCGCCGTCAGCGCGCTAGCCTTTGCGCCGTGGGCGGTCTTGTATGAGGACAGCGTGCACACGAACGAGTTCTCGATGTGGATCTATTTGCACCTTACCACTGAGTTTAAGGCAGAGGCACAGACGGTGGCTCTTGTGGTTGCGTTTGCGATCTGGCAAGCGGCGGGTGGAACGTATTTGTACAAGATTGTCCGCGATATCGACAAGGAAGCACGGCCTGACGATTCTGCGGGGCTGACGATCGTGCGGTTAAGTTAGAGCGAGTTCTGTAGAGGACGGATTACTCCCGATAAATTGATTGGATAAGGACGAAGGCTTCTAGCCGACGCGGTATGTTCTTTGGTTGAGGGCCAAGAATACCCGGGTCAGGAGAAGCCTCCATGAACATTGTAGGGTGTGATTTTCATCCTGGTTGGCAACAAGTTGCTGTTCTCGACACCGAGACCGGCGGAATCTGAGAGTTGCGGCTCGACAACGGCAACGGCGAGGCGGAGCTTTTCTATCGCGAGTTGCCAGCGCAACTTGGGAGCCTACAGCATCCCGTCGGAGACCGGCCTTCTCATCCCATCTGATAGCGTCAATTATCTCGAAGCACCTAAGCTAAGTCTCCTGCCACTCACTTGTTAGGCGATTATCCTAACTTTATGTTGCTGTGCTGATAGTAGGTGATCTTCGGCGTATCCTCGCAAGGAGGTGTCTCGACATCACGCCGGAGCTGAAATGCTTCAGCACTTGGCGTGGCGTGGTAGAAAACACATCGGGGTTAAGATTCGTTAGAGATGGCTATCGCTCCACAATGGACGTTTGACTATCAATTCTCGGTGAGAGCTTCGGGAGTCCAACAACGGGATTGGGCTGGCGAAGGCGCCGGCCGAGCTGATTTTGGCCAAACGGAGGGTCTTGTTGGCCCCAAGCCACGGTTCGAGTTGAGTTCTGGTTGGCTAATTCTATTTCCAACCGAGGACTGGACTCAATCTTTTCCGACTAGATGGTTCTCCGATGTTCGGCCTCGTCGATGGGAAATGGATAAGGACGCCCTTCTCGCGGATATCAAACGGCCCGCAAAGCAGTGGCAGCGTGCACTTCGGAGACGCGGCATGAGTCGAGATCTCGTTTCGTACTCGCTTTTTGTGGGCGAGGCGTTGGGGAGCGTACTGCGGACTGGCGATCAATTCAATTTCTCACGCGACGGAAATGGAGATTTCCGCTACAGCGTGGCGAGAAACTCGGAAACGATCTTCAGCGCTGGTTCCCTAGGCGCAGCCGACGGCG
>JARLGI010000122.1 GCA_031296115.1 Acidobacteriota bacterium
ATCCCGGATCGAATGGCGCGTCTTCCACTTGAACGCGCCGATGATGTCCGAGTCGGTGAGCTGCAGTGTGGGCGCGACCCACGCGCCGGGAAAGATGGAAAACTGGCCGCCCTGGTAACTCAACCGGCCCGCGCAAGACGACAGCATTTGTTGCAGGATTGTTCCGCGGCCCTGGTTCAACTGGAAAAACGTGTCGCACGTATAACGCGAGATGGTTCCACCAGCGGCGAGGGGAACCTGTTCATCGCAGAGGTTGGCTGCGGCGATCAACTGCGCGGTGGGAATGTCCGTGCCGATGGTGAGACCGAACCCGCCTTGAGTAGAAGGCAGGCTCATAAAGTCTGCAATGCACAGCGCGGCGTTGTTGGTGTATCCATAACTGTTCGTGCGCGGGTCGTAGACGTTGCTCTTGCCGCACATCACGAACGACAGGTTGGGAATCGAGGACGGGAATACGCCGGCGTCCCAACCCATCTGCACATAGACCAAGGTGCGTCCGAGGCAAAGATCGGTTGCGCTCCAATTGGTTCCTGCGGCCAGGAGCGTGGGGAACGTGCTGGTGTGATTGCCGTTCAGGAACTCGACGTGAATTTTGTCCTTATAGTCGGCATAGAGCGTCCAGCACTGGCCGCCGGGGTTTGTGCCGGCCTGAGTCGGTGTGCCACCAGAGACGAACGTAAACGTCGTGTTGTCCGCCGGGTTCGGCTGTGTGACGATCCAGATTCCATTGAGCGTGTTGTCGCTCGATTCGGTGATCTGGATTTCCTGCCCGTTCAGGCCAGCGATTCCACCAGCAATCTGAAACGTCACCAGGCCGTTCGAGTTGCGGCTCATAGACGTGATCGACTGCATGATCTGCGTCGGGGAATAGCTCTGCCAGCCGGGATTCGGATTGCAAGAGTTCAAGAGAACTTGCTTGCCGTCGATGCGCAGTTGGAAGGGTACGGAACCGCCGTTCTGGTCGCCAATGCACGGGTGGCAGGCGAGCGCATAGACGCGGTGAAGCTGTTTCCAGTTCGATGTGGAGCTACCGCCGGTGTTGTTGTTGCTCTGGCGGAAGATTTCGACGCCGCCAACTTTCTGTTGGCCGTACATGTACGCCCACGGGCCGATAGGCGTAGTGGTGGAGACAGCCAAGCCGCCCTGATTGTTAGTCAACGCGGCAAGCCCACTCATCGCGCCAGACAGCGCCATCGACGCGCCGGCGGAGATGAGAGAGTTAGCGAGGGTCGCAGAGATGGCGATGCCCATCCCCGGAAGGACAAAAGGCGCAGCGATTGACGCCGCTCCGAGAGCGACTTCCGTGATTGCTTGAGCCATGAGAGTTCAACTTTCTGCAAAGGGGAAATGGTGCTATGTTCGTTGTCAGTAGGATTTCTGGGAGCAGGGATAATGGATTTCGTCACCGCGTGGAAGGCATCATCGATTGTGCTCACCGGCGGATTCGGCGTGCTCGGACTGCTGAAAGACTTCAAGGACAAAGAGACTCACAAGGTAACGACATGGGGATATGTCTCCCTTGCGGGCATTCTGCTTTCCACGATCCTTGGAGTTGCGGCGCAGCTAAAAGAGGCATCTGACGACGCATCTAAAGCCTTTCGCCTTGCGCAGAAAACGGATATCACTCTTAATGAGATCGAGCGGGGTTTGTATCGTCTGGAAGATCCGCGGGTCGTTCTGACATTTGAAGTTCCTTGCGGGGACGATAGGTACAAGACTTTCTGCAAGGAGCTTAGGAAAAACGATCCGAACCAAGATGAGGTCTTTGCTCAGAACTGGATTGGATGGCCGAGCAAGAGACAGTTGCTGGCTGAGGTCAATTTCTTTGTGAACAGCAAGGACGCTGATCGCTTTGAGACTGACCCCTCTTCTGCATGGGGCGATGGCGACCTATCGATGATCGTCCAAGGAGCATTGAAATCTGAAGGCGAAACGCTTAGTGCCATCCCAGACGACAAGGGGCACGTCGAGGTTAAGCTCGTGGATAGCAAGCCTGAGATCATCAAGAACAATGGGAAATTCGCGAGTGTGCGCGATTTTGAAAATGCCACGGGAGTATTTTCATACACGGCGCTCGAACCGTATGACTTACGGCTCATCGGCTTCGGTTTAGAAACGAAGTCTGGTCAGAGAATAGGCGCGTACAACGGATTCGGCAAGGAATTGGAGAGGAGAACGACAGCAGTCGACACTTTATGGGTCTACCATTTTCCGCCGGCATGAAAACTTCGGCTAGATGTGCCAGGCGCGGCGGGCGTGAGAGAGTGGCAGGCGGAGTAAGCCTGCGCGGTAGGGTGTGAGGATTTCGGTTCCGTGCATCGCTACAATGCCGAGAGAGGATCGACGGCCAGATCGCAGCAACACAGCATCACCGCGCTGCGCGCAGAGTACCGGGACTTCTGGCACGCTGTGGAGCGCTGCAAGATGACCGGCAACCGCTTCCATCGTCGGCGTTCCGCAAAGCGTTGCAATTCGCTCGAACGCTTCTGTGCGGTTGGTATAGCCGCGCAGCGTGGACGCAACATCGACGCCGGTCATTGCGCGGATCGCCCCGGCCACGAACGAACCGCAATCCTGCGAGCCATAGCGGAAGCGGATGTGTTCGGCACGGAGAAGGTAGTCACTCAGCGCCGATGGCCAGCTTTCGAGACGTGTCAATATTGCGCCCTGTACAACGGTGATACTCGGATACGTCGACAGCAAATTACACGTTGTTGATGCTGGAAGGCATGGTTCCCCAAAAGGTGATTTGCTCCTGGAGGCCGGCGACCCAACGGAATCCCGTGTCGACGGTCGATGATGAAAGCCCGAGGCGCGTGAGCGTGGCCTGTAGGTCAATCTGTTGATCGTCGTTGGTGTAGCGGCGATAGCAGGGCCGGTTCAGGTCCACGAGGACGTACTCGCACGATATGGAAATAGAGCACGTCTTTCCGTCATCTTCGATGGAAGGCTGATCCATCTTGCCCTGGTAGCTCAACACCGGGTTCGGAATCAGGTTGCCGGTCGAATCCCACAGCGCGAAGTAGGCTTGCGCGGTATAGAGCAGGCGTGTTTCCCAAAGCACTTCAGACACCAGTGTGGACGGAATACCGGAAAGCTCGAAGGTTACGTTCTTGGCTTCGACCGTGGAATCTTCGGAGATGGTGGAGATTGACCCGAG
>JARLGI010000123.1 GCA_031296115.1 Acidobacteriota bacterium
ATGAATTACATGAAGCGCAAGTACAACCTGCTGATCGGCGAGCGCACGGCGGAACAGATCAAGGTTGAGGTTGGCTCGGCCTACCCGCTGGACAAACCGCTGACCATGGAGATCAAGGGCCGCAACTTGATCGAGGGCGTGCCCAAGACGATCACCATCGATGACAGCGAGATTCGCGACGCACTGACGGAATGCGTATCCACCATCATGAACGCGATTCGCGTGGCGCTGGAGCGCACGCCGCCCGAGTTGTCGGCCGACATCAGCGATCGCGGCATTGTGCTGACCGGCGGTGGCGCGCTGCTGAAGAACCTCGACAAGCGCATTCGCGAGGAAACCGGCTTGCCCGTGTCGATCGCCGACGACCCGTTGTGCAGCGTGGTCCTGGGCACGGGAAAAATGTTGAGCGACTTCAAGCTGCTGCGCAAGATCTCGATTGATTAGCAGCCGGACAGTAAGCTGTATCAGCTTTGAGAGGGCCCGGCTCCAGCCGTGCCGTGATGGG
The DNA here is from genome assembly GCA_031296115.1 of Acidobacteriota bacterium. Lineage (GTDB taxonomy): Bacteria > Acidobacteriota > Terriglobia > Terriglobales > Acidobacteriaceae > Bog-257. The sequence continues at coordinate 506 of JARLGI010000123.1, forward strand.
ATCTTTGAGATTCGGGCTTTAGCCCCCGAGGGAGCTCGGTCTGTCGTTGAAGAAGCGAGTTCCCTCAGCGGCTAAAGCCTGCTTTCAAACCTGCCTGCGACGGCACGGCTGAAGCCGGGCCCCTTCAAAGCTGAAACTCCGGCACCCGTATGGAAACCTTTTTCGGCCGCTATCGAAACCTGATCGTACTGGCGGCCATCCTGTTCGCCCAGGTGATCGGCCTCGCGATCCAGGTGCGCCGGCCGACGCAGTTGGGCGAAACCCGCCTCATTCGCCTTTGGGCCATCTCCGCGGTTACTCCACTCGAGAAGGCGGCGGTCCACACCCAAACGTGGTTCCAGGATATCTGGAAGAACTACGCCTATCTGCGGAGCGTTCGCCGGGAAAATCGCGAACTCAAAGCCGAACTCGACCGTATGAAGATTGAGCAGGCGCGACTCGGCGAAGACGCGCGCATGGCGCAGCGGGTGCAGGCCCTGCTCGCCTTCAAGGAGCAGTACGTGGACACCACGGTCGCCGCCCAGGTGATCGGCACCAGTGGCAGCGAACAGTCGCGTGTCCTCTACCTTGATAAGGGTTCCAACGACGGCATTAAGACGGACATGGCGGTCATCACGCCCACCGGCATCGTCGGCAAGATCGTGCAGGTGTTTCCTCAGGCTTCGCAGGTACTGCCGTTGAATGACCAGTTCAGTGGAGTAGGCGTGACGCTGAAGGACTCGCGCCTGCAAGGCATTCTCAAAGGCTCGCAAAATGGTGCGACCACGATCCAGTACATCATGGCCGACGAGAAGGTCACACCGGGCGAAGAGGTCCTTACCAGCGGTGGCGATCGCATCTTCCCCAAGGGATTGCCGGTCGGCCGGGTGGTTTCGGTCGAACCGGGCAAGGACTTGTTCCTGAATATCCGCGTCATTCCCGCGGCCCGTCTCGACCAGTTGGAAGAGGTGTTGGTGGTCACCGACATCAAGGAGAAGATGCCGGACGCGAAGGACCTGGCGCCCATCCGTGCGTCGGATATTCTCGCCGACCGCCTTCCGACGGTTCCCAACAAGCCGGCGACGGACGCGACCGGAACTGCAAAGCCGGGAACCGCCAGTGCGCGCACGACTGCGGCCTCGGCGACGAAGCCGGGCGGCGCCGCGACGGCAACTACCGGTAACAAGCCGACGACTGGCACGGCCGGTGCAACCGCACCCAAGCCCGGCGCTGCGAGTGCAACCCGAGCGACCGGCACCACGGGTGCGCCGTCGAACAATGCCGCAGCAGGCCCGACGACTCAGCCCAAGCCAAAGAAGCCGGCGATTACAGCTCCTACCGACAATACGACTGGCTCTCAACCTGCTGCCGGCACTGCTGCCAATCCGGCTAGGAACCGAACCAGTCCGGCCGTAGAGCAGTCGCCCTCCAAACCCAACCAAAGCCCGGCGACGCAGACGCCGCCCCAGCTATGAGCAGCCGGGCCATGCCATTCCGCGGAAGTCTCACCTCACGCGAGCAGGTGGCGGTCTACGACTTCAGCTGGCCGGTGGTGGTGTTTGTGCCGCTGGCCGCCATCCTCATCCAGATCTTCATTCCGGTGCGGGTGCGCTACTTCCCCATCATCGACCTGCCGCTGATGGTGACCATCTTCTTCGCGCTGGCCCGCCGCAATCCGGTGACCGGTTGCGTGACGGGATGCATCATTGGACTGCTGCAGGACCTGTTTGCCGGCCCAGCCCATCCACTTGGCATGTACGGCATCGCGCTGACTATTGTGGGCTACCTCGCGTCCTCGCTCGGACTGAAAATCGACGTCGAGAACCCGGGCTCACGCTTCCTCATCACCTACGTGTTTTTCGTGCTGCACCAGGGGATTTACTACGGGGTGGCGCATGGCCTACTGCGCGAGGCGCAGGTGTGGAGTTGGAGCCACGTCGCGCTCTCCGCATTGGCCAACGCGATTCTGGCACTGTTTGTTTTTGCGTTCCTGGACCGATTCAAGCGGCGGTAGGAACTCTTTTTTCCCAAAACACAGTGCCTTTCAGGTAGGTCTTCTTTTCCGCTGCTGTCAGTGACTTATTCGGACTAAAATAGACGCATAGTTCCCCATCGGGTCGCGCAATCCCGAATCAGGAGCGCCGCATGAGCGGTCGAGTCTGTGGCAGAGACGCTGGCGATGTGGACTAACAGGTATCCAGTTTCAACGCAAGCTAACCCTTGGCCCTCGAAGGTTGTAGTCCCTGATGTTTGGTCGCGACGAAAAAGTCTCACAGCTCCGGCTCACCGCAGTGCAGTACGTACTGTTGGGGATTTTTTTGCTGCTTGCTTTCGGGTTATGGCGTCTGCAGGTAGCGCGCAGTGACTACTACAGCACGCTGGCTGAACAAAACCGCATTAAGCAAGTTCCCATGCTGGCGCCGCGGGGCAAAATCCTCGACCGCGAAGGCCGCATCATCGTCGACAACTATCCGTCGTTCTCGGTGCTGCTGCTGCGCGACCAGAACCGCAACCTGGACGCCGATGCCGACCGGATTGCCGCCGGCTTGCACATGGCGCCCGACGAACTCCGCGCCCGCCTGAAGCGTATGGCGGCCGCGCCTGGTTATCAGCCGCTGTTCCTGGAGGACGACATCACCCCTGACGAGTTGGCGTTCATCGAGTCGCACCGCGCCGATTTGCCGGAGCTTGACATCATCAACGTCCATCACCGCTTGTATCCCAAGAACGGGTTCATGGCGCATGTCATCGGTTACGTCGGCCAGGTGAGCGAGGACATGCTGACCCAACCGCAATGGGAGCTGTATAGCCCCGGCGACATTGTGGGCATGTCGGGGGTGGAGCAGTATTACAACGATGTCCTGATGGGCAAGAACGGCTCCCGCCAGGTGCTGGTCAACAGCCGCGGCAAGGAAGTTGGAACGCTCAGCGATGTGCAGGCGGTTCCCGGCAAGCAGCTCAAGCTGACCATCGATCTCGATTTGCAGATCGCCGCGGAAGAAGCCCTGGAAGGCCGGCCCGGAGCGATCGTCGCCATGGACCCGCGCAACGGCGAGATCCTAGCGATAGTGAGCCGCCCGGCGTTTGATCCCAACGCGTTTGCCGTGAAGATCACGCGCGACGAGTGGAACCAGTTGGTCACCGACCCAGGCAAGCCCCTGCTGAACAAGGCCATCCAGGCCCAGCTTGCGCCCGGATCGGTGTTCAAGGTCATCATGGCGACAGCGGGTTTACAAGAAGGCATTGCGCAAGACCTGATCGTCAGCTGTGGCGGCGGCAAGAACTTCTATGGCCGCTTTTTCAAGTGCTGGATTGCCGGCCAACACACCACGCACGGCACCGTGGGCATTAGCAAGGCGATCTATCAGTCGTGCGACTCATACTTTTACACGCTGGCGGAGAAACTTGGCATTGGCCGCATCGCGAAATGGGCTACCTTGTTGGGATTAGGCAAGAAGACGGGTGTGGATTTGCCGCAGGAAGTCACCGGCGTGATGCCGTCGGAAGAGTGGAAGATCAAGAATTACAAGCAGAAATGGTACGCCGGCGAGACGATCTCAGTCGGCATCGGGCAGGGCGCGGTTGCGACCACTCCGATTCAGCTCGCGCGCGCGGTCGGCGCCGTCACCAGTGAAGGGTTGCTGGTGCGGCCGCACGTCGCCTTCCCTGACCAGTTCCCGCCGGGATTCAAGCAGGTGGCCAACTATACCGATAAAGTGCAGATCCCTCTGGATTCGGAGAATTGGACGATCATCACCGATGCCCTAGCGCAAGTGGTTTCGCCAATGGGCACCGCGCCCAGCGCGCGCCTGGTGGGCATTGATTTCGCCGGGAAGACGGGAAGCGCGCAGACCATCTCCAACGACCTGAAGAAGCGCATGGGCGCAGAAGGCAAGCACTTCAAGGACAATGGCTGGTTCGTCGGTGTGACGCCGCGGCGCAATCCGGAGATCGTAGTCGCCGTGTTGCTGGAGGAAGGTGAGCACGGATATTTCGCCGCCCGTGCCGCGTCGCAGGTCATCAAGGCCTACGTCGAGAAGCAGCGCCGGGCCCAAACCAACATAGCCAAGGCGAACGCCAGCGGCAGCACGCAGGCGGAGGTCGCGGCCGTGTGGCATGATGGCGATGCCAAGCAGCCCGACAAGCTACAGGCCGGGCACTTCAACATAACCGCCGATGGCACATCCAAGCCAGTGACTTCCGCCCCGGGTATGACTGCCGCCGACAAGTCCGCGCGTGCCGGAAGCCTGGATGCCACCGAGGCCCACGACGAGATGGCCAAGCCTGAGTCCGAGACGCCGGCCCCTACGCTGCCGACCGCTACAGACGGCAGTCCCCAGGGCCAGACGAGGCCGGTCATCAAGCCGCCGGTTCCTCCCGTGGCTCCCGCCGCGGCCGCTGTCACTGCGAGGCATCCGTGAGCCGCTACATTTCATTTCGCGATTTCGATTGGGTGCTGCTGGCCTTCGTGCTCCTCATCTGCGCACTGGGCGTAGTGGAAATCTACAGCGCGACGCTGAACACCAAGTTCATGGGTGTGCACATCAAGCAGGTGTACTGGATCCTGGGCGGCGTGGGACTGATGTTCCTGGTGAGTTTCTTCAACTACCAGGCCCTACTGGAACGAGTCCCGCTGATGTACCTGCTGTCTATCGCGTCGCTGGTGGCGGTGGCGGTGTTGGGCAAGAAGTACCTGGGCGCGCGCCGCTGGGTACAGTTCGGTTCCTTCCATTTCCAGCCGTCGGAGTGGGTGAAACTGGTGCTGATCCTGGCAATCGCCAAGTATTTTGCCGATTCCAAGCCCGAGTGCACGACCCAGGACATTCTCAAGGCAGGAGCACTGGTCGGCGTTCCAATGCTGATGGTGTTGGCGCAGCCCGACTTAGGCACTGCTCTCACCTACATGCCGATCGCCATCATGGGCTTGTTTCTGGGCGGGATGAAGGCGCGGCACGCGGCGGTCATTCTGGTGATAGCCGCACTTCTGGCGCCGGTGGGATGGCACGTCCTGAAGCCCTACCAGCGCGACCGGCTCACCAGCTTCATGGAGCCGGAGGCTGATCCCCAGCACCGCGGCTATCAGGTCATTCAGTCCTTGGTGGCGGTGGGTTCCGGAGGCCTATTGGGCAAAGGAACGGCTCAAGGCAGCCAGACCCAGGGACAGTTTCTGCCCGTCCCTCACACCGACTTCATTTTTGCCGCCTTCGCCGAGGAGCACGGATTCGTAGGCGCTATGGCCTTGCTCCTGCTATACTTTATCGTACTGATGCGTCTGGTCCAGAACGCTCAGACGGCCCCGGACCGGGCTGGTGCCTTCGTAGTAATGGGAGTGGTTGCAGTTCTCGCATTCCATGTCCTGATCAACGTTGGCATGGTGGTAGGATTCATGCCGGTCACGGGAATCCCCTTGCCCTTAATGAGTTACGGGGGGTCGTCAGTACTGTTCATGTTCTTGGCCCTGGGGATTGTGATGAACATCCGCATGCGCCGGTTCGTGAACTGAGCCAAGCGTTGTCGCTGAAGGGAAACAAGTTTGCGCCTAGGGCGCATCCGATATCCGGTTTCATCCGCCGGGGAAGTCTTACGAACTGGAATTCGGATTTCCAAAGGATGACAACAAGATTACGAACGCCCTCACGAACGAGGGCACGCCGGCCGCAAGGAGAAAAGGCCGGACAGGATTGCAAGGCACGTTGATCGAGGCGGGAAACGGCCCTTCGGACAATTCCGAGTGTGACGCCACAAACCTCCAATCGAGTGCCCTATACGGTGCTTAAGATTCCACATACTGCTGAGTTGCGAATCAGGTCTGGACTGAACCCGGGCGAGTGTCGGGGTGCGTCTGCGCCTAATCACCCATAGAGTTTTCCTGTCTCTCCCACTCTACTGCGCCGGTTGAACCGGAGCATCCAATGAACAAAGAACTATACGTGTCCTCTACGCCACATGAAACCAAGGTGGCCTTGGTGGAGGACGATCAGCTCGCCGAAGTCTTCTTCGAGCGGGAAAACGAGTACACCCTCGCAGGATCCATTTACAAAGGCCGGGTCACACGCGTGTTGCCTGGCATGCAATCCGCTTTCGTTGACATCGGGCTGGAACGTGACGCGTTTCTCTACGTTTCCGACTTCCTCGAACTGCCCAGCGAAGATGAAGACGAAGAGGAGTTCGGCCAGATTCCCGCGCCTCGCACCGCCGTAAACCTGGGAAAGGCGCAGCCCAACAATGTGGCGCATGGCGCCGAAGCCGAGTTCGCGATCGCTGAGCCCGAAGGCGAAACCGAAACCGAAAGGTTGGAAGAGGAATTCGCGCCGGGTGAAGAGCAATCGGCCATCGGCGATGGCGAGGGTACTGCCGGCGATGACCGCAAGAGCAACAACAACAACGATGAAGGCGCGCGCCGCTGGCGCGGCCGCCGGCGCCGTGGAGGCCGACGTGGCCGTACCGACGAGCGTGACGACCGTCCGGAGCAGAGGACGGAAGCTCCAAAACAGGAAGAGCCGGCTCCGGCGCCGCCGCGTTTCGAATCGCGGCCCCGCAATGATTACGCTCCTCCTGCCGGATATGCGCCGATTGTGCTCCCCGGCGAGTCCATCTCCAAGTACCGCAATCTGGCGCAGAAGCCCCAGCCTGAAGCGGCCCACCAGGACGAGGTGCAGCAGCATGACGTAGCGACCGCCACGCAAGTCGAGCAACCGCTAGCGGAACCCCAGTCGCCGGCCTCATCCGGCGGAGCGGTGTTGATGTTCGACGAGGCAGACGCTCTCTTCGGCAAGCGCACAGAGGTAAAGGACTCCCACGACCGCTACGCGAATGTCGAAGTTGACCAGACGTTAGCGGGGTTGCGGGCGGTAGAGCACGAAATCCGGCCTCTCGCCCATGTGCTACAGACCCAGGAAACAGACCACCACGAGCCACCTGCGCCCGCCGCGGTAATTCACGAAGAAGTTCAAGAATCGCAAGCGGCGCACCACGAGGCCGAGGCGCCTGTCGCCGTTCAGACTACGAGCGTCCACGAACAGGAAAGTGCTGCTCAGGAAACACACGAATTCCCCGCTTTCCATCACGACGAAGCTCCCTCTGTCGCGCCTGAGGGCCGCACGCTGGAGCACGAAGTGCTGGAGGACGAAGAGATGGAGTTCCACCCTGTACCGGACGACCTCAGCGCGCTGAGCGAAGTGGCGGGTGACGAAGAGCTGGTGCTGGAGGAAGAGACCCTCGACTCCGACAACAGCTACTCCGATCGCTGGATTCCCAAGATCGAAGACGTGGATGAAGACGAAGTCGTCGCTGCCGAAGAGCGTGGCGAAAATATTTACGCGGCCGGTGAAGAACCAGAAGAGGAAGAAGAACCCCTGGAGGAGACCAACGGACGCGCCGAATTGCGTGCCGCGTCTCCCACCGCTGCCTACCAGCAGCGCCATGCGGAGCGTCCCGGCTACAACCGTCAGTACCGCGACCATTACCGGCGCGGCGGCGGCGGCGCTCCCCGCCGCGGCGGCATGCGTCCGCGCATGAACCGCAATCAGCCGCTCATCACCGACCTGCTGAAGGAAGGGCAGGAGGTGCTGATCCAGATTGCCAAGGAGCCCATCGGCAAGAAAGGCGCGCGCATCACCAGCCACATCGCGTTGCCCGGACGCTTCCTGGTGTACATGCCGACCGTGAACCACGTCGGCGTCTCGCGCAAGATCGCCTCTGACGAAGAGCGCCAGCGCCTCAAGCGCATCGTCACCAGCGAGCGCGAAAACGGCTTGGGTGGATTTATCGTTCGCACCGCGGCGTCCAACATCAAGGAAGAAGATCTCCGCGCCGACATTCGCTTCCTCAAACATCTCTGGGCCGAGATCAAGAACCGCGCCGAGAACAGCAAGTCGCCGGCGCTCATTTATCACGACCTCAACCTGGTGGAGCGCGTGCTGCGCGACCAGGTGAACGCCGATTTCTCGCAGATCTGGGTGGACACGGAAGACGAGTACGAGCGCGTAGTGCGCTTCGCCAACCGCTTCCAGCCATCGCTGGTGCGGCGGATTAAGCTCTACACCAAGGAAACGCCACTCTACGAAGAGTTCAGCATCCAGGAAGAGATCAATCGCGCGCTAAAGTCGAAGGTATGGCTGAAGAGCGGCGGTTACCTGGTGATCAACCAGACAGAAGCGCTGGTGGCCATCGACATCAACACCGGCAAGTACGTCGGCAAGACGCAGCGCCTGGAAGACACCATCGTCAAGACGAATGTGGATGCGGTCAAGGAAATCGTTCGCCAGATCCGGCTGCGCGACCTGGGCGGGATCATCGTGATCGACTTCATTGACATGGACGAGCGCAAGAATCGCCAGAAGGTGATGCAGGCGCTGGAAGAGGAAATGCGCAATGACCGGGCTCCGTCGAAGGTGCTCCAATTCAACGATTTCGGACTGGTGGCGATTACCCGCAAGCGGGTCAAGCAGTCACTGGAGCGAACCCTGGGCGAGTCCTGCCCGTATTGCACGGGCGCGGGCTTCGTAAAGTCAGTGCCGACGGTGTGCAACGAGCTTTACATCGAGATGCGCAAGATGGCCAAGCTGCACGACAAGACCGACATCACGGTGCGAGTGAATCCCGAAGTGGCCAAGGCATTGAAGGCCAGCAACGGAAAGCTGCTCACTGAGATGGAAGACCTGACCGGCAAGTCGGTGCTGGTGAAGAGTGATCCAGCATTGCACCAGGAGAACTTCGACATTCACTAGGTGGTTAGGGATTAGTGGTAATTGTCTAGTGAAGCCGGGAAGAATACCCCGGCTTCCTCTCTTTGCTCGCCCATATCTTTGGTGCCCTCTCAGGGGCGGCACAAGCCCTGAGATTGCCCATCAACGCTACTTCTCTCTGAATCTGTCATCGTGAGCATGTGTTCGCGAAGCGAGCACATGCGCAGTCGAAGGACCCCTATCGAAACGCCGAGACTGGCCATCGCAATGCCCGCGAACTCATCCAGTAGTCACAGCGAACAGGAACGCGGAGGAATAGGGGTCCTTCGTCTCCTCGCTGCGCTCGTCGGTCAGGATGACAGATCGAGAAACAAATGCGATCGTCTATCCTCTACCCACCATTCACTATCCACTAACTTCACTCCGTATCCAACACCAGGTAGCTCAACGAGCCGGAGCGCTCGATCTGCAACACGATGGGAGCGCCGGGCTTCAATTCCCGCAGAGATTTCTTCAGCTCCGTCACATTCTGGATTGGTGTGCCGTTGACCGAGTGAATGACGTCACCCGGCTGCGGCCCCTCGCCCAGCAGAGAACTGGTCGGAGTTTTGGCCGCGACTAGAACGCCGTTCGGAATTCGCAGGTCTCCGCCCAGCACCTCCTTCAATTCGCCAGTGATGTTGATCGCCACCACGCCGAGACGGTTGACCAGGTTTTCAGGGCCGCTGACCAGGTCGGCGAATCGCATAGGATCGTCACGCCGCTCGACTACCGGCACGGAGAAAGTCGTCGCTTTCCCGTCGCGCAGAACACTAACCTCGGCCTTCTGTCCAATCTTGTAGCTGTAAAGATCGAGAGAGAACTGGCGAACATTGTCCACCGGCTTGCCGCCGACGCTGGTGACGATGTCACCGACTTTCAGCCCGGCCTTGTCGGCTGGGGAGCCAGGCACTACGTCGTCGAGCAAGACCCCGTCGCTCACCGGCAGGTGCAGTCCCGCCACCAGGTCCGGCGTGATGGTGCGCAGGAAAACGCCGATCTGCCCGCGGTGAACATGGCCTTCTGTGCGGATCTGCTCGTAGATGTTGCGAACCACGTTGCTGGGAATGGCGAACCCAAGCCCTTCGTTTCCGCCGGATTGTGAAAGGATAAACGTGTTGATGCCGACAACATGTCCGTCCACATCCACCAGCGGCCCGCCGCTATTGCCGGGATTGATAGGCGCATCGGTCTGAATGTAGATGGAAGGATTGTCGGTATCGATCTGGCGTGCGGTAGCGCTGACTATACCCATGGTCACGGAATTCTCCAGGCCGAGTGGACTTCCGAAGGCGAACACCACCTGTCCCTGCTTCAGTTCGTTGGAGTCGGCGAGCGCCAGCGCCGGCAGGGCCTTCATATCAATCTTCAGAACCGCCAAATCCGTCTGCCGGTCAACCCCAACCAGATTGGCCTCGATCGGCCCCCGCGGCGCTTCGCCCGGAGCCTGCTTCTCCAATCCTTGCAAGCGAACGCGAATTTTTCGCGCGCCCTGCACGACGTGCGCGTTGGTCACGATGTAACCGTCCGGCGACAGAATGACGCCTGCGCCAATGCCGCGCTGTGGCGCCAAGTAGGCGGTATCGGTTTTTTCGTTCTTATCGCTTAGCCCAAAGCCGGCGGTCAGAACCTGTACCACCGACTTGGTCACTTCCGCCGACAACGCCTGCACCGATTGGCTGAAGACATGCAGTGGATCGTTCTTCAGCGCCTTCGCTGCGTCGGCCGTACGCGCAGGCCGCTCGGTCTGGGCGGTGACCGCCAGCGAAGCGAACAGCAGGGAGATGACAATCGTGGCGGAGAAAAGCGGGCGGGAAGACATGGACATCATTCTACGGGATAAGATGACGGCTACCCTCCGATCGAACCATGATGGAAGTTCGGGTATTCGCGGCACCGGGTTCCCCTTACTTGCGGCTTTGCCAGCGCAGCCCGCCTCGCACTAGGATCGGCTCGCCCAGCGTCACCACCGGCGTGCGCCCGATGTGGTACTGGTCGTTGGTCAGGTTCTCGCCCTGGAAGAATATGTCGAAACCCTTCGGCAACGGATGCGACACCGTCGCGCTCAGCACAAAGTAAGCCCCCAGCGGCAACAGGTTCTGGTCGTCATCGTATTCATTGCTTGCCGTCCTCCCCTGCACCGCAACCAAGAACTGCTTGGGTGCGGCCCATGTACCCTGGAAGACGAACTCGTTCGCCGGAACCAGCGGGACCTTGTTGCCCACCAGCGTCGGGTCGGCCGGGAAACTGACCACGGTCGAGTCGAGGTACTGATACGTGGTCGTCAGCGCGATGCGACTCGTGATGCGCAGGTCCAGTCCCGCCTGGAAACCCCACGCCCGCGTTTCCCCTAGGTTGTCGCGCATGCGGGTAATGAGTTGCGGTGTCGAGCTCAGGGTCACATTGGCGACTGGATCGGTGGTGTAACCCCAGAACAAGACACTGTGAAACGAGATATGCTCATTCGCCGTGCCCTGTATGCCGCCTTCTGCGCCGGAGAAATGTTCTGCTCGCAGATATGGGTTGGCGAGCGTCTGCACATTGCCCACGCGGAAGCTGCGATAGAGTTCGTTGAGCGTGGGCGCCCGGAACGAGCGATACCCCGCGGCATAGACAACGACCCGGTCATTGATGCTGTAGGAAGTGCTCAAGCGCGGATTGAAGGCGTTCTGCCCGCGGTCGGGATAAGCGATGTAGGTCGGTTTGCCGCTCACCGGAACCCGGCTGGAGTGGGCGTCGAGGTTGCTCCATAAGTCTTCCCTGCCGGAAAACGTTACCGACCACTTGTGTGTAATCTGAAAAATCCCTTCCAGAAATGCCCCCAGAGACTGCTGGGTCCCCCCGTTGGAAAGCGTCGCCGTCGGCTTGCCCTTCGAGTACAACGTCTCGTTGCTGAAGCCCTGCACATCGAGGCCATCCAGTCCCGCCAGCAGGGTAAATCGGCTGGCGATCTGCTTCGACCACTGTCCCAGCAGGCCCATCTGCTGCACCGGCACGTACTGAATGTTGGTCAGCGACTCGCTGTTGCGATCGGCGGCTACCGAAGAAAATGTCTGATGGTAATTTTCCGTGCCGCCAAACAGTCGCAGCGTGAACAAGCCGGCCGCGGAACTGTTCCAGTCGGTGCCGAACGCCAGTTGCCTGATGGTGGTGTCGTTGACTTGCAGCGGCGTGCCGTTGTGCCGGTCTTCTCCGTAGAGCGAGCCGTTTAGGAACATGCGGCCCTGGTCGCCGAACAGCCGCTCGACCCGCACATTCCCCGACCCGTATTGCGACCTCACTGGCGTATCCACCGAGCCGCGGACATCCTGAGGAACGGCGACATATCCGTCGGTGCGAAAGCCCTCGCCGCTGGCCACAAATGCCCACGGTCCGGCGCGCAAGGCACCCCATCCCGAGCCGAATGGCGAATTCTCGTTGCCATACGAGCCCTCGACGAACGCATCCGTCTGCACAGCGTGGCGGGTTTCCAGGTTGATCACCCCGCCCAGCGCGTCGTTTCCGTACAGCGCTGAGACGCCGCCGGGCACGATCTGCACCTGGTCGAGCGACGACTGCGGCACGCGCGCCCAGTAAATCCAGCCGCCGAAGGGATCGTTCAGCGGAATGCCGTCCGCCAGGACTAGCGCGCGGCTGGCGCCGCTGGCCCCCAGGCCGCGCAGCGAAACGCCCTGCGATGTGGGGTTCGCGGTCTGGCTGCCCGATCGGCGTAGCAACGAGAAGCCAGCCACATTACGCAGCTTGTCATCGATGGCGAGAGCGCCCCATTGCTGCAACTGCTCGCTGCTGACGACCACCGCGTCGGGCTGCGACTCCAGGTTGTCCACACCGGTAGGCAGGATGGCGGTGCGCGTGGCAGTTACATCGAGACTTTGCTGCACCGGCGCCGGAGCCAGCGTGATGATGAGGGCGTCCCGCCCCGTCTTCCACTCCGTGGTAGAGGTGGCAAATCCGGCTGCGTTAATAATGAAGGTTGCGCTCTGGGCATCAACGCCGCTGAAGGCGAAGCTGCCATCAGCTTGCGTTACGCTGCTGAATTCCTGCCCATCGGCCCGAAGCACGACTTGGGCCCGGGCGACGACAGCGCCGGAGCGGTCCTTCACCGTTCCGCGCACGACTTGTTGCGGAGCGGCCCAAGCCGGCGAGTGAGCAAGCAGGAAGGTGAACCCTACGATGGCGGCAAAACTAAGCCTTGCGCGGTGAGGCATCCGTGTCGATTGTTTTCCTTAGAGTGTTGACGGCTTGGCGTGGCACCAGTGTACAGAAGCAATGGCCGTCGGCAAACTCACAAGCCTACGTGACGGATAACCATGCCGACTCCGCGTCAGGTAGCTATACTGGAGCCATCCATTATCAGGAGTCACTCATGGCCACCACCGTAGAAAAGCCTGCCATTACAGAGAGTATTTCGATTCATCCTCCCCGGCGCCTGCTGTTCGGTCCCGGCCCCAGCCAGGTCCATCCGCGAGTGTACCGGGCCATGGCCCAGCCGGTCGTGGGACATCTGGACGCCTACTTCTTCGAGATTTCCGGCAACGTTCAGCGCATGCTGCGCCAGGTCTTCGGGACGCAGAACGAGCTGACGTTTGTCATCTCGGCCACCGGCAGTGGCGGCATGGAGACCGCAATCTCCAACTTCGTTCAGCCCGGGACTAAGGTTGTGTCGTTCGCCAACGGCTTTTTCTGCGATCGCATGTCGGAGATGGCCCGCCGCCAGGGCTCGGAACTGGTGCGCTTCGAGAAGCCGTGGGGCGAGGTCTTCGGCGACGAAGAAGCGGCGGAGTTCATTCGCAGCCAGAAGCCCCAGGTCGTCATGTACGTGCAGGCAGAGACGTCGGCCGGAGCGTTCCAGCGCGGCGACGCCATCTGCAAGGCTGCACACGAAGTCGGAGCTCTGGTCATCGCCGACTGCGTGACCTCGCTGGGCGCAATGCCGGTGGAAGTGGACAAGACTGGCATCGACGTCGCCTACAGTTGCACCCAGAAAGGTTTGAGCTGTCCTCCGGGACTCTCGCCCATCACGGTTTCACCGCGCGCGGCTGAATGGCTGAAGGCGCGTGAGACACCGAACCGGTCATGGTATTTCGACTTGAAGCTGATCGCCGACTACCTGACGGTTTCCCATCGCTATCACCACACGGCATCGGCCACCATGTTCTACGCCCTGCATGAAGGGCTGACGCTGATTGAAGAAGAAGGCCTGGAGGACCGCTGGGAGCGCCACCACAAGGCGCACCTGGAATTCGTCAAAGGCGTCGAGGCCATGGGGTTGGAGATGCTGGTTCCGGCGGCCAATCGCATCTGGAACCTGAACACGCCCAAGGTGCCGCAGGGCGTGGACGAAGCTAAAGTCCGGGCGACTCTGCTGAAAGAGCACGGCATCGAGATCGCCGGCGGTTTCGGCCCGCTGGCCGGAAAGATCTTCCGCATCGGCGTGATGGGTCCGCTGGCCACCAGCGATCATGTGCATGGTTTGCTCGCAGCCTTCGGGAAGGCGTTGCGCGGAGCGGGATACGGACGCTGATCCAAACCGGCGCGTATCATACGCAGGGCTGAGTGGGGCAGTAAGCAGTCACAGCTTAAGAATGACAAACAAGAGGGTCGGCGACATTCTGTCGCCTACTCCCTTCACAGGAGATGTCTGTGGCAGGAGGACCGGGGTTTAACTTCGCGCCACTTCGCGCGACGACGTTTCCGCGGATGAAGTTGTGGGACTTTATCACACAGGATGGGGTGACGGCGCTGGCTGCGGTGCTGGTCCGGGACTAGGGCAACACCGTTATCAGCGGACAGCAAGGTATTCGAAAACTGGGAGAGTCCGGGCTGCAGAACGACATCGGGCCGCAAGATCGTTTTCCGCTGGGCTCGGTGTCGAAGCCGTTTACGCTTCTTATGCCACTCCCACGCTGTAGGAGTTGTAGTCCTGCAACGTGCTACGACCCGCCGATTCACCCCCGCCGAATGTCATACCCCGTGGGATGCGACTGGTGCCACTCCCACGCTGTACGAATAATGGTCTCGATGTCGGAGCGTTGGGGGTTCCAGCCTAAGAGCTGACGGATCCTGTCCGAGCTGGCGATCAGCGCCGCCGCATCGCCTGGACGCCGCGGCGATTCCACCGCCGGGATCGGATGTCCCGTGACCTGGCGCGCAATCTCGATGATTTCGCGCACACTGAATCCGCTGCCGCTTCCCAAATTGCAGATGAGTTGCGAATGTTTTTCCAGCCCGTCGAGGGCCAGCAGATGCGCGCTCGCCAGGTCTTCGATGTGGATGTAGTCGCGAATGCACGTCCCGTCCCTGGTCGGATAGTCCGTCCCGTAGATCGCAATGCTCGGGCGCTGGCCTAGAGCGACCAGAAGCACCAGCGGAATCAGGTGGCTTTCGGGATGGTGTGCCTCGCCGTGGCCAGCGTGGGCGCCGGCGGCGTTGAAGTAGCGCAGGCTGGCGTAACGCAGTCCGTGGGCGGCATGAAACGCCGCCAGCATTCTTTCCGCGATGAGCTTGGACTCGCCATAGAAGTTGGTCGGGTCGAGCGGATCGTCTTCCGGGATGGGAATGTGCCGAGGCTCGCCGTACACCGCTGCCGTTGACGAAAACACGAACCGCGGAACTCGGTGATTCAATACTGCCTGGAGAAGAGTGAGGGTTCGGGCTGAGTTGTTGTCGAAGTACTTCTCGGGCTCGACCATGGACTCGCCGGCTTCGATGAACGCGGCGAAGTGCATCACGGCATCAAAGCGACCAGTCTTGAAAACTCGCTCCAGCGCGGCTTTGTCGCCGGTGTCGGCCAGAACGAACTCGGCCTCCGCGGGGATCGCCTCGCGATGGCCCTTGCTGAGATTGTCCAGCACCGTGACTGAATGACCACGGCGCAAGAGAAGCCCCCCTACCGCGCTTCCGATATAACCTGCACCCCCCGTTACCAGAATCCGCACCCGTTACGCTCCTCGCCACCGATTTCGTCGAAGCGCCATTGTAAAGCCTCGCAACTTTCTGGATGTGGCGTGCGGGGCGTGCGGCGATTTTGCGGGCGGTAAACCTTACGGCCGTTCAAATTTTGGACGCTAAGTGTCCATATCCTGAGCAGTTTTGCCCGGAGCGCCTAGCCAGGCATAGAGCGATCTCGCAACAACCTGTTCCTTTTCAGTCCCATAGCGGATTGCCTCGGGCCGGACGCCCGATGGCATCGCAGATGCTGCTCCCAGCTAGCGCCTTCGCTGTAAGCAGCTCCAGGGCTTTCGTGGCTGCCGCAAGTCCGGTTTCGTACGAGTTGTGCTTCTGCCGTCGCCTGCTTTGCCGCAAAGCTCCGCGTTATGGGAGTTGCAGTAGCGGAGCTGTGCCCGCCTGATGCCGATGAACACGGACCGAGAACGCTGCTGGCTTGCTGCTTACACCCGTTCTGCCACGAGAAACACGTCGCTGATCAACTCGGGCTGAAAGGCGTGGAAGCCCTGTTGCCAACGTATGCAAAAATGAAGCGCCACAATATTCCAGCAGGGACCGGCCGGGCCTAGCACAACGCGCCGATCGTCAGCTCAACAACAGCCAGCCTCCAATCCGGAATTCGGAACAACGTCGACCGGGACTTCGTCGGGCCCGATGCAGTGCGAATGCCGGAGTTCAAGATATTATGAATCTGGGGTCCCTGAGTTTTTCCTTCATGACAGATGCTTTCATTTGCGATGCGATCAGGACGCCATTTGGCCGGTATGGCGGTGTGTTGTGGGGGGGGGGGGGCGCCGCCCCCCCCCCCCCACCTCGCCGCCATCCCCATCAGGGCGTTGCTGGAGCGCAATCCCACTGTTGATGGGAGCGCCGTGGACGATGTCATTCTGGGATGTGCCAACCAGGCCGGGGAGGACAACCGCAATGTGGCCCGCATGGCGCTGTTACTCGCCGGTTTGCCGCAGACCGTTCCCGGCACAACCGTCAACCGGCTGTGTGGCTCGAGCCTGGATGCCATCTCCATCGCTGCCCGCGCCATCAAGACCGGAGAGAATTCGCTCATCATAGCCAGCGGCGTGGAGAGCATGTCGCGGGCGCCATTTGTTGTCGGCAAATCCGAAAGCGCGTTTTCCCGAAACATGAAACTGGAAGACACCACCATCGGATGGCGCCTGGTAAATCCGCTGATGAAGAAGCAGTACGGGGTGGACTCCATGCCGGAGACCGCGGAGAACGTCGCGAGGGAGTTCAACATCGCGCGGGCGGACCAGGACGCGTTCGCTTACCGCTCTCAGCAACGCACGGCAGCCGCCGTCGCCAGCGGCGCTCTTGCCGAGGAGATTGCCAAGGTCACGATCACGCAACGCAAAGGTCCACCCATCGTGATCGAGCAAGACGAACATCCGCGACCAGAGACGACGATGGAAGCGCTTGCCGCGCTGAAGCCCATCGTGAAGGAGGATGGCACGGTGACGGCCGGGAATTCTTCCGGCGTGAATGATGGCTCTGGTGCGCTGTTGCTGGCGTCGGAGGAGGCCGCGAAGAGATTTGGGCTCGCGCCAAAAGCTCGAATCGTGGCTTCTGCGGCCGCAGGCATCGCACCGCGCATCATGGGAATGGGGCCCGTGCCCGCAACGCGCAAAGTGCTGGCGCTGGCGAAACTCGCCATCGCCGACATGGACGTCATCGAATTGAATGAGGCTTTTGCTGCGCAGGCGCTAGCGGTGCTGCGCGATTTGGAAATTCCTGATAACGCTCCCCTTGTAAATCCCAACGGCGGTGCGATCGCGCTCGGGCATCCCTTAGGCGCCAGCGGAGCACGGCTGGTGACCGCCGCGGTTCGCCAACTGCAACGCACCGGCGGGCGCTACGCCTTGTGCACCATGTGTATTGGGGTCGGCCAGGGAATCGCCATGATTCTGGAGCGGGTTTAGGAGGCACGTCCGGGCCGCTTACACCTTCCAGAGCTCAACAGCATGGCGATGGCGCACGCGGAAATCGGTTGGGATGTGTCGCACATTGCGCCGGTACGTGATCTCTACATTGAGAACCCACAGGGCTGTTAACAGCGCCATTGCCAGCGCAAACCACAGAACTCTTTTTTTGTGACGCCCCATCCGCCGCTCTCCTACCTCAAATATTCCGCTAAGAAGGCCACGGTGAATTTCTGTGCCTGAGCAGTATCTTCCGCGCGATAACCCTGTTTGTTATTGGGGTTCTGAAACCCGTGGCCGGCGTCGGGGAAGATGTGGATTTCCACGGTCTTCCCCAGCTTATTGAGCTGTGATTCGAATTTTTGGACATCGGCCACGGGAATGCCGCGGTCCTGGCCGCCAAAGATACCGAGAATCGCCGCGTGGATCTTCTTCAAGTTGGCATCGTCGGTGGCGAGATGCCCATAGTTGATGACGGCCACTCTCAGCAGTGGATCGTTGATCGCGAGATCGAGCGAGTAGCCGCCGCCCATGCACCAGCCGATCGATCCTACCCGCTTGGGATCGACATTCTTCTGCGACCGCAAGAAGCTGCTGGCCGCCAACAGATCGCGGTCCGCCCGGTCTTGCGGGACGCCGCGCATGATCTCATGCGCCTCGTCGGGGGTCGTCGCCACTTTGCCGCGGTACAGATCGATGGCCAGGGCAACATAGCCCTGATCGGCCAGTTTCGATGCCTGCTCCTTCACCCAGTCGTTCAGTCCCCACCACTCGTGGATGACCACCAGTGCGGGAAACGGGCCCTTGCCCTGCGGCGTGTAGAGGACGGCGTTCACGGTCTCATCGCCGCTCTTATAGGAAACAGGCCGCGGTTCGGCGGCCAGCATTGTCACGGCCAAAGCCGCGATCGCACCGATCAGCACAAAGAATCTCATGTTTATCTCCAAGGGGTTTGAACGGGAACACTATCCTCGTTTGCTGGCAACACGTAGCCTTTCTAGCAGTTGACGGCCGAGCCCTTGCATCTCCCCGAATCTTTGCTGGTACTCAATAAAAAGACGGTTGCATTCCAGGGAATGATCTGCATCCAGGTGCGCCCGCAACATCATGTCGCGCAAGTGGACCGGATTGGGCAGCACGGCGTCTTCGTTCAGCTCTTCCAGCGCGGTGCTTGGGTCGTAATGATACATGGCGTCCTCGATGTTTCTTCAGGTACACATGGCAGATGCAACAGAGATCGGTTGCGTCGCAAAGAGAGCACCGACAGGCGCGGCCCGCTCATTGCGCAACTCTTGATCTGCCCGCGACACGCCGCTCGGCTTTATGAGAACTCGCGAATCATATAGGATTGCGAGTTCCTCACAGATGGCACGATACGACACCGGAGCCCCAGTCTGAATGTTAATCATCCCCACTTACAACGAAAAGAAGAATATCGCATCACTCGTGACCCGCATTCGCACTGCTGTACCAGAAGAGCCCATTTTCTTCGTGGACGACAACTCCCCGGACGGCACCTCCGACGAGATCCGTCGCTTTCAGCAGCACGACCGTAACATCCACCTGATGACGCGTCCCGGTAAGGGTGGGTACGGCTCGGCGTGCCGCGATGCCATGAGGGAAATCCTGCAGGAGAACCTGGCCGAGTACGTGATCCAGTCGGATGCTGATCTCTCCCACCCTCCTGAGCTTCTCCCGCGCATGATTGAGATGCTGAAAACATATTCGGTCGTGATTGGGTCGCGCTATGTTTCTGGCGGGGGCGCCGAAAACTGGAGCCTGCCGCGGCGTTTTCTGAGCTTTGGAGCCAACATCTATGCCCGTCTGTTGACGGGGGTGCCAGTCCGCGATATGACCGCAGGATTTGTCGGCTATCGCACCGACGTCTTGAGAACGATCAGCTTGGATGGCATCCAATCGGAAGGTTACGCCTTCCTGATGGAAATGAAGTTCAATCTCCACCAGCACGGCACCCAGTTTGCCGAATTTCCTATTATCTTTTTCGAACGAGAGTCGGGGAAATCCAAATTCAGTCGAAAGATCCTGCTGGAAGGTGTAAGATTTCCTCTTAAGGCTTTAGGCCGGAGAATCATCACTTAGCCTTCTAGGCCGCGGTTGGGTCTGGATATTTTTCTGCAATTATTGCAGATAAACTACCTTTACTGGCTTGGAAGCGCGAATTCCCACTTTATATCCTGCCTGTCGCATAGCTTCCAGAACATCTGCCGACGGCTCAATGAGTGCAGCCTCCCGAGCATAGGTTCTAAGGTTGTAGAAGTGCCAAGTCTACAGCGGGTAATACTGCGATAGGTTCAGCAATAGGCGCTGGTGCAAGTAAGGATCGGGAGACGAGCGGGCCAGGGTAGATTCGCGCTCGAAGCCGGGTGGCACCAGCAAGATGCAATCCTGGGGATACTTTGAATAGTATTCAGCCTCGACAAAAATAAGCGGCGGTGAAAACACTATGTACCGCTTGCCTTCCGCGCGCAACGAACTTTCCAAGTCCAAGAGGTCACGGGTCCCAATGGCTTCTACCATCTCCGGGTGCTGCAGGATTCCTACTTGTTTTACGACACCCCAGCCTGCCAGAAGCAGAAATATCCCCAAGGACACGACATAGCTGTTGCGAAGATGACGCCAAAGTAAACAAGAAAATGCAACAGCAACGCCGGGCAAAACGCAAATAAAATACCTGCTGAAGTAGGCGTTTGTCCTTACTTCAGCGAGCACAAATCCAACCAGGGGAATACACAGGAATAGCCAGCCGATAGATTCCGCCTCCGCCATGGGCTCTATGACGGTGGTCTGATCATGCTTCCCCGCCAGGACCACCCAGCTCATGATCAGCGCCAGCAAGAGCAGTGCATCCGGAAATAGTTACGGAAAGATCGCGCGAAGCTCTGAAAAGGAAGGACGGTTCCAGAAACCGGAGGCGAACTTATGCGAGAAGGACGAAATCAGAGGAAACAAAAGGAGTGCAGGAACAACGACCCCCAAGATCCCGGCGACCAGTCTAAGGGACGGACGCTTATCAGGTTTCCAGCAAATGAACTCCCATAACACAAAAGGCACCGGACACATCACGGCGTAATAGTGCATGGTGACGCCAAGAAAAAACGCTATCCCGAAAAGCACCGCCGATCTCGTAGAGTTTGCCACACTGATCCATGCCCACAGCTGCCCCTCGTCAAAACTCCGCGGGGGCGCACCTTGCCCGATGTAACATTGTTACCTCCGAGAGGCACACCGGGTTTGGGCGAGCTAGTATGTTGTTGGTTCTAAATAGCCTAGACCCGACGGCGCATTTTGACGAGGGACAGGATGTTGCTCCGCCAGCGCCGCAAGATGGTTGCTGACGCTATGGAGTTGCTCAGTTTCCGCCAGGATGGCTTCTAATTGCCAAACCTTGGGTTATACTCGACGTTCTGAAGGCAAACGCTGGAGGGAAAAGTATGTTTCACTTAATCTGGTATATCCTCATTGGGCTAATCTCGGGGCTTATCGCGAGATCGGTGATGCATGTGCATCTAACGATCTTCTGGACGATCGTGCTCGGCATCATCGGATCGATCGTCGGCGGCTGCGTTACCCACTTGTTTTCGCGCCCGACAAACGAACGATATCATCCCGCCGGCCTCATCTTTTCCATACTGGGCGCGCTCCTGGTTCTCTTCATTTGCTATAAGCTGAAGATTCATTTTCCCCAGGTTAACCCGTTCTAGCGCATCGACGACTAACTTCGTATTCCGCTAGGACGGTCACGTCTCGGGCTCATCGAGCCACTGGCCTGCCTTTTTCACGCCCTTTGCCCCCCAGAAAACGATAAGGCACTCTTAGCCCTCATTCGGCACAGAACCCTCACACTCCATCTTAACGGCCGCTGGCACATCCCGAGTACACCAAGAAGCTCGAACATCTTGGCTACGCGGTTACTCTGCAAGCCCAGGAACTGTGGATCGCCGCTACTTCCTCTTCTCTTCGGGCTCGGGCCGCTGTTGTGGCTGCGCCTGAGCACGCTGCTGCTGCTGTGGCTGGGCATGCTGTTGCTGCTGAGCCTGCTGCTTGTTCTGGTTCTGCTGTTGCTGCTGAGCCTGCTGCTTGTTCTGGTTCTGCTGTTGCTGCTGGGCGTGCTGTTGCTGCTGAGCCTGCTGCTTGTTCTGGTTCTGCTGTTGCTGCTGGGCGTGCTGTTG
>JARLGI010000124.1 GCA_031296115.1 Acidobacteriota bacterium
ATGCAGCAGCGCAGAGGTACTCGCGTTAATTCTGCCGGTGCAGCGGACGGTAATCTCCTCGGGAGTTCTTACCGTTTCCAGATTCAATTCTGGGGCGGGGTGCGCGACCATACAGAGCCTCCTTAGCCGGAATTTCCTTCTAGCCCTCGAAGAGCGACCATTCTACACCCAGCCTATCGTGGGCCCGAATTCCCATGGAGACCGGGTGCCAGCGGGATAGAGAGCCAGGGCGGTTGCAGAAACAGCTCGGTTCTGGGATTACGTGTGATATGGCGATTTATCAACAGTGAATCCAAAGCCAGCAGGTGTCCCGTATGTGACTACCCACTCGTGCAGTTAGGCTGAGCCTCTGCGAGTCGGTCTACGGTACCGTCGTAGTCGGGGGCGAAAGCAACCGTTCACACTCTGTGACTTTCGGATCATTGTCCCCTAGTGATTTCCTGACATTGAGCACCACGTGGCATTGACGACCGGCTTCTTCGGGTTGATGTGCGCTGACCGCGATCTTGGCGAGCATCCACGAATCCTCGGCGATTGCGCGGGAATAAACATCTTGTGCGCTGGGCATCGTTACCGCAGCCTTGTAGTTCTTTTGGTAAATCGAGACTGCCTTCTGCAATCTATCGCGGGCCAGCTCAGGCTTGTTTGACTCGAAGTACAAAACGCCGATGGCACTGAGAGAAGCGGCGGCTTCGGGAGAATCCTTGTGGTCTTTCTGCAGGCTGAGTGCATCTGTGTATTGTTGCTCGGCATCGCCAAAGCGTTTCTGCTTGCGATCCAATGCCCCCATTGACATCGCCCATTGCCAATGCTCTGAAACGTGTTGAGGGGCAGGTGCGGCGGACGACAACAGGGTATGCGCATTCTGTAATGCCTGTTCCGTCTCTGAAAGGTTTGAAGCATTCAGCGCGGTTTGTGCTCGGTCCATTGCCGCCCAGAATTTGTCTTGGAAAACAACTTCGGCTTTGTCTTCAACATCGTGGTTAGCGGGATTTCCAAACCTCACAACAACCAGAGTGACTGCCGAAACTGGTTGTCCGTTCAACTCGAAGGGAGCGTACTTCCAGTTACGCACAACCGCGATAGCCGCTTGCACTAGCATAGGATGCCCGCGCACTACCCGCAAAGTAGAGACGCTCCCACTCGGATCAATGGAAATTTGAAGGATCACGTTCCCCTGTATTCGGGCCGCCTGTGCAAGGGGAGGATATTCGGGAGCGGGGCTGCTCTTCAGGTGTGTCGCTGCTGCGTCCGAAGGAACGCGGACGTGTGTGGTTTGGGCAGCGACTGAAGAACCGAATGCGACCACTAGGAAAACGAAGAACCAGTAGCGAGCCATACAGTGAAGTGTATTTCGGATCAGTGCTTTGCGCGAGAGTTTCGCTCCAGCAGGTTGCCTGCGGCTCACGATTGCTGTTGTAAACAGCCGATTACACTCACAATCCTGCTCCGCCCGATTGCTTGTGTAATGGCGATCTATCAACATCCATCGCCTACAGCTCCCCGATTGGAGCAGGTGCTGTCGTCCCGTGCTTCTTCCAAATGTTCAAGGAGAGGTGGTAGATTGGCATCCTTGCCGAATCGGGCGCGCCTGTGGAGGGGAAGATGCCGACTCAAACACTTGACCCAATTTTCCAAGAATTGCTGCGAGGGCGCTACATCGCTGCACTTGGGACCGAGAACGCGGACGGGACCATCCACCTGACTGCGGTCTGGTATCTCTTCGAGGATAGCTATTTATTCATCGCGACCTCTTCCAAAAGTCGGAAGGCTCGCAATATCACGGCGCGGGCAAGGGCCTCACTGATGGTGGACGTGCGAAAACCGGGAGCCGAGCGAGGTGTCAACGGGGCCGGGAAAGCTGAACTGATTTCAGGCGAGCAGTCTGAAGAGATAAACCGGCGCATACACAGCCGATATATGAGTGCAGCAGCGATGACCGATCCCCACGTCGGGCCTGTGTTTGCATCCTTTGATGATGTCACCATAAGAATCACGCCCGGTTCGTGGACTGCGTGGGACATGGCGGTGCTGGACGCCCAAGCCTTTGGAGGACGATTGGGCGGAACTCCCGGATACCTTCTATCGCTGGATTGAGATTGGTGACGGTCAATGAGCGCAATGGTTACGACAGTGGGCGCAAGGAGCATCACGTCCACTCTCCGGCCACGCGCCATTGTCAACTGTTGAGAACAGCCGTAGGTGTTGAAAAAGTCCGTTTTTCTGAAAATCGAATCAAAACGGGTGACCAGAAATGTATACGAGGTCGGAGAAGATCGTTTATAGGGCATCCTAGCGCGACGTTTTTTCAGCGCGATCTCTGCGAGCGAGTTTTTCAACAGCCACAGCCGTTATCACAAGTTTGCGCCGTCTGTTCGCATACGCGCAACAGCCGATTACATTCAAACACCCCGAAGCCAACCCCCAGCCCCGTCGCCATGCCGTCGAAAGCCGCATTTTTGGCTTGAAAACCTGCAATTCGGCCTTGGCGCAGCCTGTTGATGTTAATGACAAGGTGTCCTGCAAGGACGCTGTTACCACCTAACGCATAGATTTACTGGCATCCGCACACTCGCCTTTTTTAGCGAAAAATTGCCAGAGTCGCATCTATGACGGACAAGGCGGGGTATGCCTGAGGGGGGCACCTACGGTGCAAAAAAGAATGCTTCGCAACGGTGAAATACCAAGCGCAAGGGCCTTTCACCTGTGCGGACGTGCCAGCTCCTTGTGTACCAGTTTCTCTAACATTTGCCCTGGTACAAAATTCGCCGGTCACGTCAACAGATTGGAGCTTTGCGTTACCTCCCGTTGGCCGACAATACATCCAGCGTCGTGGCAATCTTTCCAACCCGCTGCACAGGCTATAATTGCGCGCACAGATGCCTCTTACCTGGAGTCCGGGCGCTTGTAATGACAACTCTGTGGGGTATCAACGAGACTCGGGAGCACAAAAAAGCCGGGCACCGAAGTGCCCGGCAGGGGAGGTGGGAGTGACACGTCACATCGGGTTTAGTAGGGAGGTCCAAAGTAGAAGCCGGCAGAACCCTCGCCGTAACTCCAGCAGGAAGGGGGGCCTGCGGTGCAGCCGACGGGGTGCGGAGCCTGTCCGAGTGTGTGTTCGTTCGGCCAGCTATAGATGCCTCCGTTGAACGGATTGCGCCGGAACCAATCCAGCGTGCAGGTGTTCTGCAGGGTGTAGGTGTAGGGACCACCACCGGTGCTGAGAGGGACGTTCCAAATCACATCGGGGGCGGCCATTGCCTCGATACAATCTCCGGTCTCCAAGTTAGCCTGTGCGAACGATACCGACCCGTCAACATACGGCGATACGTTGGTGTCGACGAACGGGTCGTTGACCAACTCGGAGATTTCATGGGACAGGACCATGGTGTCCTCTCCGAAGGCCCCGAACGGGTTGTCCTCGCTGTGAGCGATGTAGGTGCTCCACCCCCACACCAGGACGCCCGGACCATTGATGTCCGTGTTGGGCTGAGCGGTGTGGTAGCCCAGAATGCAGCAGCCTCCGCTGGAGGGGTCGAACGCGGTTAGGTAGTCGGTGACTATGACCGGCGCCGTGGTGTTCGCCGGAGCTTCGGTGGCAAGGATGAACGCGAAGTTGTTGGAGATGGTGTTGATGTTGAAGACGGGGAAGTTGTTGCCCATCGAGTCGCAGCAGGCAAAGGTCCAGTCGCCGTTGTTGAACTCCAGGAACTGGATCCAGACGACGCCCGAGCTGGTAGCGTTTAACTCGGTGTGCCAGTTGCCGTAGGTGTGATAAGCGACCCGCTGTGCCGTGTCAACGATCTGGCCGGTATCGGCCGGAGGGCCTGGGTAAGTAGTCGTCGCATCATACAGCGGCGACTCGGTGATCAGGGTCATGTCGTCGCCCTGAGGGTCATTCGGGATGGTGGGATCGTATTCCGCGACCTGGACGCCGCCGACCAGCAGGACCGTGATCAAAGGAATCAGCTGGGTGTTGAGGGTCGTGGTCCCACCGTTGGTCGGCGAACCGCCGACCGTCGCGAAGGGGTAGATGCTGTTGCGCGACCCTGTGATGAACCAGCCCTGGAAGTACGGAACGGTGTTGACTACACCGGGGATGTACCCGTCCTTGGGGGCCTTCCCGGCGTTGGCCCGGATCTTCTGGTTCATGGCGTAAGTCAGATGGTTCTGCGCCTTGAACGATGCCAGGGAGTGCGGGTCAAACTTCGCACCCTGGATGGTGGGGACCGGCTTGCCCGATGTGGTCCTCGGTACGGTCTTGTAGACCGTGGCGGCGAATGCCCCAACGGCTGCCAGGGTCAACGCCAGTAGGGTTAGCAAACTCAAAAGCTTTCGCATAATACGATGTTCCTCTCTTCGCAATGGAGTGGCGCGATCGGATGAGGAGCGCGCTTGCGGGCTGGACTCAATTCGCCAGCCGGATTCCTGCCAGTGCCGGAGACTCTGCACTCCGGCGGCGACATGCGACGAAGGGCCCTGTGTTTACCGGCTCAGCTTGCGACGAAGCACGCCGGCCATACCGAGCAGTCCGCTGCCCAGCAGCACCAGCGAGCTGGGCTCAGGAGTAGTAACCCCGTAGCCGATGCTGATGGCGTCAATGGCGAAGTCATCGTTGGAATACGGCGGGTTCGCATCGCTGCTGATGGTGAACTCGACGGTCGAGATGTTGTCGCCGCTCGTGTCCCCGATGCCCAGGAACAGGGCCGAGCCGTTTTCCAAACTGTTGCTGACGCCGTTCTCGGTCAAGCTGAAGAGCGGGTTGCCGGACGAGTCAAACGCCACGAGATAGGCCGTGAACGGACCGTAGAAATCAGCCTGAATGGAAAAACCAACCGACCCTACGGGATGCAAGAACACCATGGCCATCGGACCCAGTCCACCGATGCCGAAGGCGGAATTGCCAGTCCAGATCAGGTTCTCGCCGTAGTCGAAGTTGCCGATCCAGGTAGAGCCTTCCTGCGCCGTCAGGAACTGGGAACCGTTAATGTTGCCCACCAGGCCGGCGTTGGTTCCGCTGAAAGAGGTCACGAACTGAGGGGTGTTGACGATGGTGCCGGGAGGCGCGATCTGGCCCCAGTCATAATAGTCGGACGGGTTCTGTTGAACCCGCGTGGAATAGGTGGTGAAATTGTCGGCGCTGGCGTACGTGCCCAGACACAGCACCGCAATGGTCAACAGCAAAAGGGTTTTCTTCACTGTCCCTCCTGAATGGTAATTTTGGTTTTAGCTACCCCGTGCGCGGCACTATACACCTATTCAGCTATTCCAGCGGATAATTATTTTCCTTGGCCGGGCCCGTGACCCGGGGCGCCGTCCCGGCTGGCCCAATTCGAGTCCCCCAACTCCTGACCACGGCCTTCCCATCCGGTTTTCTCAGACACTCCTCCGTCCCCTCTTGGCTCTGAATCGATTTCCCGGCCACGGCCTCATAGTTGTTGAGATCAGGGTCAGCATGACGGTTCCCGTCAGCCCAGCGCCGTCGCCATGCCGTCGAAAGCCGCATTTTTACCTTGAAAACCTGCAACTCGGCCTTGGCGCAGACTGTTGATGAAAATGACAAGATGTCCTGCAGGATGCTGCACAGATTTCCTGGCATCCGCGCCCTCGCCTTTTGCGGCAAAATTCTGTGCGCTGGATATGTGCGCAAGCTGGCCGGGTGCCGCGCTTGGGGGGTGCCCCCGCCCCCAAAAAGAATTCCTTCCGCCCCGCGCTGTGGGAACGTCTAAAACTGGATGTGACGACGCGCCGGTCTGAGTGTTCGCCACAGGCGCACAGACACCCTGTAGCGGGCCACTGCGGGCTGTAGGACGCGCCGTTGACATCGGGGACAGAGAGATGCATCCTAAAAACCACTGGCACACTGGCGAGCACGAGCGTTGTGCTGGTGTCAGTTCTGGTGTCAGTTGGGTTTTCGTTCCAGCGCAGAGTCGTGCGGAACGGTGCGGAGTCGGAATTGTTCAAACCCCTGTCAATACAGGGTTCTTGCGCAATCGTGCCGAACGATGCAAGTGGGCGCGCATGGCACAGAAGGCATTAAAAGTGCGTTGCTCTACCAACTGAGCTACGGGCCCACATTCATTAATCTACCACAGCAAATTGACAAACCTGGTGGAGGAGAAACCTTGAAATTGCGCACTCTCATCGTCGTTGCCATCATTCTGTCATTCGCCACTCTGTGCGTGTCTCAGGCCCAGGACAAGATAAAGACCGCTGAAGCCGCGTCCGAAGCCTGGCTGAAGTTTGTGGACTCAGGTGACTATTCGCAAAGCTGGCAGGACGCGTCTTCGCTGTTCAAAGCTGCCGTGAGCGAAACAGATTGGGAGCATAAGCTCAAGGCGGCGCGCGGACCTCTGGGCGCCTTGTTCTCCCGCAAGCTGAAGTCGGCGGAGTACAAGACGCAACTTCCAGGAGCGCCGGACGGCCAGTACGTGGTCATCCAATACGACAGCAGCTTCGCGAACAAAAAATCGGCGGTAGAGACCGTCACCCCAATGCTCGACAAGGACGGCAAATGGCACGTGTCGGGCTATTTCATTCGATGAAGGGTTGGCGATCCCGGCAAGCGAAGTTGTCACCAAACCTCACATAAGCGCATCACATCGTTTAGATGATGCCGGATGGCAAACCTCCGAGGGTGGTAATCGTTGGCGGCGGTTTCGGCGGTCTGCAAGCGGCTGAAAACCTCGCCCGTCTGCCCGTGCTGATCACACTGGTGGACCGCAAGAACCATCACACGTTTCAGCCACTGCTCTACCAGGTAGCTACCGGAGGTTTGTCCCCTGGTGAAATTGCCGCGCCCATCCGCGAGATTCTGGCCAAACATCAGAACGTGGAAGTTCTGCTGGGCGAGGTGACCGGCTTTGATCTCGAACGCCGCGTGGCAAAGCTCCAAGGATTCGAACTCCCCTATGATTACCTGATCGTTGCCGCTGGCGCGTCCCACGCCTACTTCGGGCATGATGAATGGGAGCCGCTGGCGCCCGGCCTGAAGACGGTCGAAGATGCGCTGGAGATTCGCCGGCGGGTGTTGCTGGTGTACGAACTGGCTGAGCGTGAGGCCGCGCTGACCGGACACCGTCCGCTGTTGAACTTTGTCATCGTCGGTGGTGGTCCTACCGGCGTCGAACTGGCGGGAACCCTGGCCGAGGTCGCGCGCAAGTCACTGGCTCACAACTTCCGCAACATTGATCCGGCGAGAACCCGTATTTTGCTCGTGGAAGCCGGCCCAGGCGTGCTGGCCGCATATCCGCCGGACTTGCAGCGCAGCGCCGCGAAGCAGTTGCAGCATCTGGGCGTCGAGGTCCACACGAACTCGGCAGTAACCGATGTGCGCCTCGGCGAGGTCCGCGTGGGCGAGGAGATCATGCCTGCGGCAATCGTGTTGTGGGCGGCGGGAGTTTCGGCATCGCCTCTCGGCCGAGCTCTGGGAGTGCCAGTGAACAGCGCTGGACGTGTCCTCGTCGAGCCGGACCTCAGTATTCCCGGACATCGCGACGTATTCGTCATCGGCGACCTAGCCAGCATGAGAGACGCTGCGGGAAAGCAACTGCCGGGCATAGCTCCGGTGGCCATGCAGCAAGGCCGGGCCGTGGCCAGGCAAATCGCGGATGATCTTGCCGGCAAGCCCCGCGGGAAATTTCATTACGCAGACAAGGGCTCGCTGGCCACAATCGGACGAGCGGCCGCCGTCGCACAGTTCGGCAAGGTGCATATTTCTGGCTTCCTAGCGTGGCTGTCGTGGCTGTTCATCCACATTTTCTTCCTGATTGGGTTCCGTAACCGTGTCGTCGTCATGTTCCAGTGGGCCTGGAGCTATCTCACCTATGAGCGCTGGGCGCGGCTGATTACCGGCGAGTCGCCGACTTCCAAGGTGACTTCGATGCAGTACGTCGAAGAGTCGGAAGCGAATGCCGAGGGTGAGAGCTCGC
This sequence comes from Acidobacteriota bacterium, assembly GCA_031296115.1. GTDB lineage: Bacteria > Acidobacteriota > Terriglobia > Terriglobales > Acidobacteriaceae > Bog-257. Next base: position 7,932 of record JARLGI010000124.1, read on the forward strand.
GGCTGGCAAAGGAATCTTCCGATAGATCCGCCGCTAAAGCTGGTGCTCCTGCGATTCGCAAAATTAGTTGACGTAGTCTGCCGCTGGCAAGCGTTAGGGATTGGACTGGCGGAACGCCGACTGGGCTACGGCGCTACTCGCCAACCAAGGTCGCGCAGCGCCTCAGCTAATGCTTGATGATGGGGTTGTATCCTTCCGCCACCAGTTTGGCCTTCATGGCGTCGGCTTCCTGCATGGTTGAGAACGGACCAACCTGCACGTGATAGAACTTGTCCTTGGTGACCGGATTGTTGACCACGAAGACGTTGTAGTTCTTCTTACGCAGGGCGCCGGCGAGTGCGACGGCGTCATCTTCCCTCGTAACCGCCGCGATCTGTACCACGAACGTTCCCGGACCCGTCACATTATTTCCGTGGTTAGCGGCGCCAGCGGTGTGCGGCGCGGTCTCTGTTGGCGCAGGAACCGTCGGCGGCAGAGTCGCGGCGGCGGTCTTTATCTCGGGCTCTTTGTCCGTGGCTGCCGTCACGGGGCCCTTGGCCGCAGACTTCGCGTCGCTCGAGTTCTGTTGCACGGCTTTGTAGAACGTCAGGTTGGACTGCGGATTGGAGGCGGGCGTCTGCTCAGCGGGAGTGGCGCTGCTCTCTGATTTCACCACAACTCCTGCCGACGGCTTGTCGGCAGCGTCGGAAGGTGCAGTCGCCGGTGGCGCCGCTGCCAGAACTTGTCCCGGCTGGTCGTTCAAAGCCTGATCGCGCGCGGTGCTCCTGCCTAACGAATAGCCGATGGCAAAGAACACTCCGCAAATCACTGCCAACAGAAAGAACAACCCCAGCAGTTTTCCCGGGCCTAACGTGATCTCGGTGTCGTCCGCAGCCATGTTCCTCGCTTTCTCTCGCTACTTAGCCGGCGGCTCGGGCTTGGTAAGCTTCGCCGTGTCCGCCGATACCAGTTTTTCCAATCCGGCCAGCAGATCGACTGGCACCGGGAAGATAATCGTAGTGTTCTTCTCAACCCCGATCTCGGTCAAAGTTTGCAGATAGCGCAACTGAATACTGGTGGGCTCACTGGCCAGCAGGTGCGCCGCGTCAATCAAGCGCTGCGCGGCGGCGAATTCGCCTTCCGCGTGGATGATCTTGGAGCGCTTCTCGCGCTCTGCCTCGGCCTGCTTGGCCATGGCGCGTGTCATAGTCTCCGGCAGGTCGACCTGCTTCACCTCGACGTTGGTGACTTTCACGCCCCACGGATCGGTGTGCTGGTCGAGAATCGACTGCAACCGCAGGTTGATCTTCTCGCGATGCGCCAGCAACTCGTCGAGGTCTACTTCGCCCAACACCGAACGCAGCGTGGTCTGCGCGAACTGCGACGTCTGATACATGTAGTTGGAGACCGCCACCACCGCTTTGTTGGGATCTATTACCCGCAAGAAGATGACGGCGTTGACTTTCAGCGTAACGTTGTCGCGGGTAATGATGTCCTGGGGTGGAACTTCCAGCGCCTCCTGCCGTAGTGAAACCCGCACGATGCGGTCAATGGGCGCAAAGACGAGGATGATGCCCGGACCTTTGGGAGTTCCCAACAATCGTCCGAGCCGGAAGATAACTCCGCGTTCATACTCGGCCAATATCTTGATCGAGTTGAGGATGTACAGGACGAAGATGACAACGACAACAATGCCGAACAGATTGGCGGGCACGGCGTGCCTCCACAGTACACAGAAGTTTAGAACGACTACCCGTAAGGATTGTAGGCCTAAGTGGCGGAGTAACCCAACTTGGTAATAGCGGCCCACCGGGCGCCGCTCGCAATGGCAGCTGACTCACGGGATGCCTTATGGCGCGGCTGTAACGCGGGTTTGCGCTGTCCCCAGTACCTGGACGGCATTCAGCGGGCTGCGCGGGTCTTCCTCGTGCTTGAAGAAGGCATAGGTCTCTAATCCGGCAGCCAGGCAGCGCTCGATACGCTCGGCCAATTTCATCAGGTCGTCGTGGGAGTATGCGGACTGGCGGAAGCGGTAATACGTGTATTTCGCGGTGTGAACTTCTGGCGTCTTGAGCTTCTCCGTCTCCGCGATGCATAGCGCCGCATTGTGGTCATGCAGCGTCTCGAACACGTCGCCCGTGAGCCATGATTCGTGGCGAAACTCCAGCGCAGCCTTGAAGTTTCTCGGTAGCAATGTCAGGAATTCTCGCAGCAACTTCACGTCGGCTTTCAGGTTAGGCGGCAGTTGAAACAACACCGGCCCCAGATGCTTTCCCAGTGGCTGCAGGGTTGGCAGGAACCTCTGCAATGCCTCCTCGACATTTTTCAGCCGGCGAATGTGGGTAATGTATTGGTTCGCCTTCAGTGCAAAGCGGAAGTTTGGCCCGACGTCAGCGACCCAGCCGTTGGCGGCTTTCTCGGACAGCCGGCTGCGAAATGTGTAGTTGACCTCGACCGCCGAAAGGCGCGTCGCGTAGAACTTCAAGAAATTCTTGGACGCAACCTCCTTGGGATAGAACTCCGGCTTCCAGATGGTGTACGACCAGCCGGAAGTTCCGACATAAAGCGGCAGACTCGAGGCTCCGGCAGGTGCCTGGGTTGCAGGCCGGGCAGCAGCTGGCGCAGGGGCTTGTGACTTGACCGTCTTCTTACTAGCAGCGGGCTTCATCGCGCCGGATACCATATCACCTCCTCTTGCGTGCGGGAGCATCTGGAAGGCTGGCTCTTGAAGTGCGCCGCGATTCTTTGGCAGCAGTCGCCAAGCCCGTTTTCGCCGTGGCCCGGGGGAGGGCGCGTCGTGGGGTCGTACTCTTCACTGCTGCAGATTTGGCCGGGACGGCAGCAGCCTCACCAGCGGCCTCTTTCAGAGCCTCGAGGCTCGGCAGCCTCTGCTTGAGCTTCAAGACCGGCTGGAACAGGTCCCCACACCTCTGCGCCCGCTCCAGCACCTTGTCAGCTTCAAATACCAGCAGTTTGGGGTCGCCCTTCTTCAAGCAGTTCTCCACCTCTTCCCATTTCACGGGGGTGGAAACCGTCGGCCGTTCCCTGGCGCGTAGCGAGTACACGCAGATGGTGGTCTTGTGATCGTCGTTCTGGCTCCAGTCCACAAAGATTTTTCCGGTGCGCAAAACCTTTCTCATGTCAGAGACGACAAGTTCCGGATGTTCCCGCTCCAGCAAGCGCGCCATCTCGTGCGCAAACGGTTTGGTTTGCTCGTAGGTCACCGCGGCATTCAGCGGCACATACAGTTGCAGGCCCTTCGACCCCGAGGTCTTCGGAAAACACCGCAGCTTCAAGCGCGTGAAGATTTCGCGAATCCACAGCCCGACCTGGCAGCATTGCACGATGTTGGCGGGCGCTCCCGGATCGAGATCGAAGACCAGGGACGTGGGCCGCATGATGTCTTTGCCCAACGAGAGGCTGCTGTGTAGCTCCAGGTCAGCCAGGTTCGCCGCCCACACCAGCGTCGGCAGGTCCTGAGCCAGACAGTAGTTCATCCACTTGTTGTTGCCGACGCTCCACACCGGCGCAACCCGCACCCATTCCGGGCGATATTCCGGACAGTTCTTCTCGTAGAAAAATTGGCCGCTCACGCCGTTGGGATAACGCTTCATGGTGAGCGGCCGCCCGCGCAGATGCGGCAACAGCACGGGAGCAACACGCACGTAATATTCAATGACCTGACCCTTGGTAAATCCAGCCGCAGGATAGAGCACCTTGTCGAGGTTCGACAGCTTCAGGTGTTTACCTTCGATGTTGACCACGACCTCTTTACTCATTGTCCCTCATTGCAATATGAGAAATGATGCATTGTGGCACAATCCGGCTTTTCTTTTCGCCGTCAACAACGCCCGGCGCCGCCTACCTGGTCTTCGAGGGCTGAGTCAATGCAGATAACACCTATGTGCATTTCCGTGTAGCCTGATTTGGGGTACTAGCACGATTGTTGGAGAAACCCGGCGCTCAACTCGTAGGATTTCGCTATAATTCTGCACCGCAGTTGAAAGTGATGAAGGAGTGTGCAATGAAGAAGCTGTTTTTCCTGGCGGCCCTTGCGGCCTTGTTGTTGCCCACGCTGGCGGTGGCGCAGAGCGCCTTCGACGGCACATGGAAGATTGATATGAACAAGGTCGATTTCCCCAAGAAGCCCGACGTCTACGTGCTGCAGAATGGCATGTACGATTGCAAGACTTGCGTTCCGCCTTACCAAGTCAAAGCAGACGGTGCGGACCAACCGGTCACTGGACATCCCTACTTCGATACGGTCGCGGTTAAAGCAGTAAACGATCACGAAGTTGAAATGACGCAGAAGAAAAACGGAAAGGTTGTTGCCACGTCGACCACAACCGTCTCGCCTGACGGCAAGACTGCGATGTTCAGCTTCAGCGATTCCAGCAACACGAATGGCGGTCCTCCGGTAACCGGCAAGGGCGAAGCGGTACGTGTGGCGAAGGGTCCGGCTGGCTCCAACGCCATCTCTGGTTCCTGGCGAACCACCAAGATCGAGAGCATGTCTGACAACGCAACTACGTGGACGTACAGGGTCAGTGGTGACGAGATCACCATGACCAATCCGACGGGCCAGTCTTACACCGCCAAATTGAATGGCGCGGACGCGCCCATGAAGGGCGATCCGGGCGTCAGCAGCGTGTCGGTAAAGATGATGGGCAAGGACACGCTGGAGGAGACCGACAAGCGCGATGGCAAGGCGATCGGCGTCTTCAAAATGAAGGTGGCCTCCGACGGCAAGACCGCCAAAGCCAGCTACGAGGACAAGCTGCAAAAGACCACGACTGACTTCGACGTGACCAAGCAGTAGGTCTTTCGTCACAACTGGCCTTTCTTTGGCCCTAGAAAGTGCCAGCCTTCACGCTCCGGACTGATTGACCGAAGCGGAAGGCTGGGCTGTACCGTTCGGCGCTCAGGATGACAGCAGCTAAGCACTCGAATTCCGGCTGGCACTGAGAGAAAAGCCCGGCTTCCGCCGGGCTTTAACGTGACTTCCATTCGCAAAGGGGTTACTGCGTGATGGTCTTGACCGCGTCGCCCACCTTGAAGTCAGAGCCGGAAACCGGAGTACCGACAGCGGAAATGTCGTCCACATCCGTTAGGCGAATCACGCCCACGGGTGACGTCATACGGCGAATCACCGCCCCGCTCGATGGGTCCTTGATTTCCTTGGTCACGCGCTGCACGGTAAGCTGATCGCCGACCTTCAGCCCGGCCTTAGCGCCAACGTTGAGCACGACCTGGCCGCCGTCCACCGCCGCAACCACACCTTCGACGACGACGGTACGCATCTCCAGCTTGCTGTTGTCGGCGATGAGTTCCCCGCTCATCTGCTTGACGGCAGCGTTAATGGCTTCCCCGATAATGGTCTGCTGGAAATCGCTGCTGCCGAAGTCCACCGCGCCGCCGCCCCAGCCATGCCAGTTGCCGCCGCCGCCCAGCAGCGAGGTGCTCTCCCGCGTCGACTCGCCCTTGCCGGTCGCGACTCCCATGATTTCCGCGGTGTCGATGTTCACAAGGCGGGCGTCAACTACGCAAATGGCCTTACTGCTCTTATGCTTGAAGCCGCCCAGGCCATATCCACCCCAGCCGCCGCCACCGCCGCCGACGTTGGTGTTCTTGTTATCGTTGCCGAACTGCGTGATGCTGCCCACGATGATGGCATCCACGCCCAGCAGCTTGCCGATCTTGGCGGCCGAATTAGAGTTGGCGCGGTCGCTGTTGGAGAAGTTTTGCTCAGCCAAAATTTTGTCCATGGCCTTGCGTTCGATGACCGAGTAGGTACCGTCCTGCACCAGGTTCCGCACCAGCAGGTCAGAGATACCTTTGCCGATGTCCACGTTGGTGCCAAACACCGCAGCGGAATTGCTCATTACGGTCGCGTAGTCGAAATCGAATATGGCGACCCGTTTCTTGCGGCCCTGGTGCGCGGGCGCGGACGGGGAGGTTCCGGTGGAGGAAACCGGCATGGATTGCGCTTGTGCGCCGGCAACAAATGACGCCAGAATCAAAGTGATCCAAAAAATCTTGCTCATCATCCTTCGCTCCATTTGATATTCGAAGAGGGACTGGCCTATCGGGAGACAGCTTGGACTAGCTGGCCTCCCACAACAGTGGAAGCCAATCTTTTACCGCCGACACGGATTGTACTGTGAAACATAGGTTCACGGCACCGATTTCTGCGGCGCGCCGGCCGGTGTGCTGCCTCTCTTATCTTAACTTCTTCGCGGCTGCTTGGGTCGCCACCGGCTTCACGCTGGCGGCGGGAACATAACCCACGCGCCGCGCCGCGGCGGCCAGTTCCTTGATCTCTATGACGAAAGTCACGAATACGCGGGTTCTTCCTCCCAACTAGCGCGCCGCAGGCGGTCGAGCACGGCCTCCCATTCGGCCACATCCTCCGGAGTGTCGACCGCAATCCAGTCCAGCTTGCTTTCATCCAGGTAATGCAGCACTTGGTAGAGTTTCGCCGCATACGCCTCGGCATGGCCCGGCATCTGCACCGGTTCTTGCACGGGATGCGCGGGGCGACATCGGAGTTGTAGGTAAGCCCCCTTTCCCTCATCAGGGACTTCCCCTTTGTGAACCAGCAGTAATCGCGTCTGCGGGCTGTAATGCTGCGCATGCATCCCGGGGGAGGGATGGGCTTGCAGAGGCGTTTCGGTGCTCAGCGTGATGGGCCCTATGAGCGCTTCAATCTGCGGTCGCGACACGCCGCCCGGACGCAGGTGCACTGCCTTGCCTCCGGCGAGCGAGAGCACGGTCGACTCGATTCCCACCGCGCAGGGGCCGCCATCAAGAACGTAATCTACGCGGTCGCCAAGACTGCGCCGAACATGCTCGGCAGTCGTCGGCGAAAGCTGGGTGAAACGGTTGGCGCTCGGGGCGGCGATGGGAACTCCGGCAGCTTCAATCAGCTTTACGGCGACGGGATGGGATGGCATCCGAATGCCGACGGTGCCCAGCCCTGCGGTTACCAAATCGGGAACAGATGGCCGTTTCTTGAGTACTAGAGTAAGCGGTCCCGGCCAGAACGCTCGTGCCAGCACCTCCGCCTGCTCCGGCCACTCGGCCGCAACGAGCTTTACCATCTTCATGCTGCTGACATGCACGATGATTGGGCTCGACTGCGGCCTGCCTTTTGCGTCGAAAATCCGCTGGACTGCCTCACCATCGAGCGCATTCGCGCCCAGCCCATAAACCGTCTCGGTGGGAAACGCCACGAGTTTGCCGGAGCGCAACAGCCCAGATGCGTGGAGAATCTCGCCTTCCGGAGAATTGGCGCGGTGCGTCATGGCGTTCGTCCATGCGACGGGTCGGGGGAGTTCGCGGTGTCCACGTCCACGTGCAGGCCCGAGCTCGAGGGCGTTCCCGGCGGATAGCAGTTGCCGTCCTGAGCATAGGTCTGGCGACAGGCCGCTGTCATCTCCGGGCGTCGCGGAGATTGGGCAAACTGCCATGCATCGGCAAACGCAAGGCCACTTTCTGCTGGCCTTGGTGGCGCTTTGGGAAAGACACATCCTGGCGACGGTCCACACTGGTCATTGCTGATGAAAAAGTGAAGGTCGCGCGCTCCGGCGTGCTCGCGAATGTCGTTCGCGGTTACCACCGAGACAGTGCTCGATTCGCGGAACGGTATGCCGGAGCAGTAAATGCCGGCGCGATATCCGCCAGCCACCACGGCATCCGCCCAGGCGTGAATGTAAACGCGCTGCTCGGGCAACATGCGCCCACCCTGCTCCTGATCAAGAAAGAGGACCGCGCCTTTGGGAAAACCTTCGCGTCGCGCGGCTTGCAAAGCCGTCGCTGAATCGCTGGCACCCACGCGGGCGGCATTGCCAGACGCTTTGAGTTGTGAGTATTCCCGCCCATTGAACAGCAGCAGAAATCCGTAGCCCACATCTTGCAGCGCCGGCCGCTTGCCTTGCCACACATTGCGATTCGCGCCCGGAGGATTGTTCAGCCAGTATCCGGTGAACGCGAACGTCTCGTGCAGCGTTTTCATGGCGGCGTCGCCAGGATAGTCGTTGCGGTCGAAACCGAGATACGACTGCGCCGCAGCCGGCAGGGCGCAGACGAGCAGAATCAGCCCTACCGTGAACAGCGACCTAATAGGGCCCAATGATACCTCCGATACTGCGCGAGGCCGGGAGCTTTGCTTTGGGCACGAAAGCGTCAACTCCCCAATACGTGGCAAAGGTATCCAGATACTTGTAGCCGGAGCCGGTGTTGAACAGCACCACACGATCGCCGCTCTTGAAAAACCCGTCATCGAGAAGCTGCTGGTAGGCCGCCAGCGCGGCGCCTCCTTCGGGACAGGCAAAGATGCCCTCGGTCGAGGCCAGCTCCTTCACACCAGCCATGATCGCGTCATCGCTGACCGCGACCGCGGTGCCGCCACTCCGACGCACGATGTTAAGAATAATGAAGTCACCATAAGCCTTTGGCACCCGCAACCCGGCCGCTAGCGTGTGCGCATCCTGCCACATTTCCGAGGCGGCTTTGCCTTCATGCAATGCTTTAGGGATAGGAGCACAACCGTCTGATTGTACGCAAATCATCTTTGGCCGCTTCCCCGCCTCGATCCAGCCCAGTGCCTCCATTTCCTCGAACGCCTTCCACATTCCGATTAGGCCGACACCACCCCCGGTGGGATAGAGAATCGCGTCGGGCAACGTCCAGCCCATCTGCTCAGCCACCTCGTAGCCCATGGTCTTCTTGCCCTCGACGCGAAAAGGTTCCCTCAGGGTCGAGACATCGAACCAGCCTTCGTTATCCTTACGCTCCGCCACCATGCGCCCACAATCGCTGATGAGGCCGTCCACCAGCGTAAGGTGCGCGCTCGCGGCCTCGACCTCCAGCCGATTGGCGATGGGCACATCCTTGGGCATGAAGATGTGGGCTTCCAGTCCGGCGGCGGCGGCGTAGGCGGCCAGCGCTCCTCCGGCATTGCCGGCCGACGGCGCGGCCAGCTTCTTAAGCCCGTAATGGCGGGCCATGGTGATGGCCGCGCTCATGCCTCGCGCCTTGAACGATCCGGTCGGATTCAGGCCTTCGTCCTTGATGAGCAGTTTGGGGTACTTGCGGCTGGGCAGCATCGGTGTGAGACCCTCGCCCAGCGTGACCGGCTCGGCGTCGGGCAGTACCGCCGCGTAGCGCCACATACTCTTGGGCCCATTGATGACCGATTCGCAGGTGGCGTTGCGGCGAATCTCCGCTAGATCGTAGCGCACGTACAGCGGTCCGCCATCCTTCGGACAGATGGTTGGCGCAGCCTGCGGCGGGAGCGTGTCACCGCACCTGCTGCACTCGAAGCCGATGATCTTTGCCATGAGTGCGGACCCCTTGAGCTATGAAGGGACATCCTGCGGTGTAACCTACCATTCAATCACACCTTCCCTCCTCCTGTTCCGCGCACCCACCTCCGGCTTCAACAAACTCCCTGCCGGTTTGGCAGAAAATCTCCCAATGAAGTAAGGAGTGCTATGATAGAGTAAGGAAACTGGAGGTGTTGGTGCAAAAGCAGGCCAAAATCACGAGCAAGGGGCAGATCACCGTGCCCCACGAGATTCGCCGGGTGCTGGGTGTGCGCTCAGGTGACCGATTGGTCTTCGAAAGCGATGAGAAAGGTATCCGGGTACGGCCTGTTCGGATAGAAAGTCCATTCGCCAAGTATCGTGCAATCGGAAACCCGGCGATCAAGTCCGGCAGGGCGGCAGTTAGCCGTTGGACGCGGGAGTTACGCGGGCGATGACAACCGCCATCGATACCAACGTCATCATTGCTCTCTGGGATCGCGATACGGTGCTCAGTTCGGCGGCGCAAGCAGCCTTGGACAAGGCACTGGCACAGGGCGGGCTGGTGGTCGGGGCTCCAGTTTTCTCGGAACTGCTGGCCGCACCTGGTCGGAGCGAACCTTTTCTCAATTCATTTTTCGGCAACACGGCCACCATGGTTGAGTGGAATTTGCACGAAGCCGTCTGGCGCGCCGCGGGCCGGGCCTTCCAGAAGTACGCCGCACGTCGGAAAGAAAAACGGGATCCCGGTCCTCGCCGTATTCTGGCCGATTTTCTTATCGGCGCCCACGCCTTCGAGCGCGGCTATCGCCTGCTGACCCTCGATGATCGCCTCTATCGGGCGGCCTTCCCCGGCCTCGTACTGGTGAGAGTGTAGTCGAACGCCAACTCGAATTACCTACACCCCGATGACGCCCACCAGCTCCTTCACTGAGTCGGCGCTCTTTTGCAGGGCGGCCTGCTCGTCCGGGGTCAGCTTGATCTCGATGATCTTCTCGATGCCGTTCGCGCCCAGCTTGCAGGGAACGCCTACGTACAGGCCCTTGATGCCGTACTCGCCTTCGAGATAGGCGGCGCAAGGCACGATCTTCTTCTTGTCCTTCAGGATGGCCTCCACCATCTCGACCGCGGCCGCAGATGGCGCGTAGTAGGCGCTGCCGGTCTTGAGGTACTTCACGATCTCGGCACCGCCGTCACGAGTGCGCTGCACTAGGCGGTCGATGGTGGCCTGGTCCAGAAGCTCGGTGATGGGGATGCCGGCCACCGTCGAATAGCGCGGCAGCGGGACCATGGTGTCGCCGTGGCCGCCCAGCACGAAGGCGGTAACGTTCTCCACCGAGACCTTCAGCTCCATGGCGATAAAGGCGCGGAAGCGCGCCGAGTCGAGAATGCCGGCCATGCCGATGACGCGGTTGCGCGAGAAGCCGCTGAGCTTGTAGGCGGCCTGCGCCATGGCGTCCAGGGGGTTGGACACCACGATGAGGATGCAGTTAGGCGAGTACTGCACGACCTTGCCTACCACGTCGCTCATGATTTTGAAGTTGGTGTTGAGCAGGTCGTCGCGGCTCATGCCGGGCTTGCGCGGGATGCCGGCCGTGATGATGACGATGTCGGAATTCGCCGTGTCGGCGTAATCGTTGGTGCCGATCGCGAACGAGTCGCGCTTCTCAATTGGCATGGCCTGGAGCAAGTCAAGGCCCTTGCCCTGCGGCACGCCTTCGATGATGTCGATGAGTACGACGTCGGCGAGCTCCTTCGACGCCAGCCAGTGAGCGGCGGTTGCGCCCACATTTCCCGAACCAACTACGGTCACTTTGTTACGCATGAGACCTCACAGTGTATGGATGAAATGTCACAGCAAAATTCTAGACTTGCGGCGCAGGCTGGAGCCCGCGCCTTACCAAAAAGATGCGCTTGACGCGGCGCTAAAGCTCCGCTCTACCCGTTCTCTGCGCGCGTTCGCGCGTTCGAGCCTGATTCACTTCGCCGCCAACACCGATGCCATGTTGTTAATCATGTGGCTGGCGAACTCGCTGGTCTTGACCTTGGTCGCGCCTTCCAGCATGCGCTCAAAGTCGTACGTAACTTTCTTCTGCAGAATGGTCTGTTCCATCGAGCTTTCGATGAGGCGCGCCGCCTCCTGCCAGCCCATGAAGTCGAACATCATGACGCCCGACAGCATGACTGAGCCGGGATTGATGACGTCCTTGTCGGCATACTTTGGCGCGGTGCCGTGCGTGGCTTCGAAGATGGCGTGCTGATCGCCGATGTTGGCGCCCGGTGCGATGCCCAGTCCGCCAACCTGCGCGGCGGCAGCGTCGGAGATGTAATCGCCATTCAGGTTCGGCGTCGCCAGCACAGCGTACTCATCCGGTCGGGTGACAATCTGCTGGAAGATGCTGTCGGCGATGCGGTCGTTGACCATCAGCTTCGACTTCCACGCACCCTTGCCGTGGGTCGCGTAGATGCTGTCGATGACGCTCTTCACTTCCTTGTAGAGCGCGTCGCGGAAGTCCTGCGGCGCGAACTCCAAGCCGGGCTCGACCATCTTGCCGTTGGCCTCGATCGAGAGTCCCGGATTGCGGTCGAGGTTGTCGACCATCCAGCTCTCGCGCTCGGTGATGACCTGGTCGCGGAACTCCTGCGTGGCCAGCTCATAGCCCCACTCGCGGAACGCGCCTTCGGTGAACTTCTGGATGTTGCCCTTGTGCACGATGGTCACCGACTTGAGTTTGTTCTTCAGCGCATACTGGATGGCCATGCGAACCAGGCGCTTGGTCCCGGTGATGGAGATCGGCTTGATGCCGATGCCGGAATCTTCGCGCACGTGCTTGTTGGTGCCCGCCAGCATCTTGGTGTTGATGAAGTCGATGAGTTCCTTCGCCTGCGCCGTGCCCTGTTTCCATTCGATGCCCGCGTACACGTCCTCTGTATTCTCGCGATAGATGACGATGTTCATGCGCTCAGGATGTTTCACCGGCGACGGGATACCCTTGTAGTACTTCACGGGGCGAACACAGGCGTACAGGTCGAGGATCTGGCGCAACGCGACGTTCAGCGAGCGAATGCCACCACCGACCGGCGTGGTCAGCGGGCCCTTGATGCCGATGCGCAGCTCGCGGAAGGCGGCGACGGTGTCGTCGGGCAGCCAGGTCTGGAAGCGGTCCATGGCCTTCTCGCCGGCAAAGACTTCATACCACGCCACGCGGCGCTTGCCGCTGTACGCAATATCAACCGCCGCATCGAACACACGCACCGAGGCTTTCCATATGTCGCGCCCGGTGCCGTCGCCTTCGATGAAAGGGATGATGGGATTGTCAGGGATGACCAGCTTGCCGTTTTCGTAAGTGATCTTGGTCCCGCTGGAGGGCAAAGAAATTCCGTTAAAAGTAGCCGCCACAAAACACCTCGAGGAGTATGGGTATAAAAGGACCCTAAGCTGTAAACAGCCTTGTGTCGGGAATAGGTAGCACTAGCAGAACCAGCAACAGCCAGGAATGATGGCGTAAGACTTGCGGTCCACCCGTTGGCAACATCGCCGCGTCCGGATCAGACAGGCTTGCCAGCTAGTCCCGAACTTTCTACGGTATCACCGGCGACTTTGAGGTTCAACGAAAAGCCATGTTCATCCGTCACACATAGGTGTGAGGTATCGCAGGAAAAACCGGGCTTCAAAGCTTGTGTCGCAGATAAACTTCTCTGGTCTGCCGCAGGACCTCCGCCAGCCGCATTTCCGGATCGAAGCTGTCGTCCGCTTTCAGCACCCGCCACAATACCTTCTGCACCGCCCGCCGGGGATGCTCGGCCACCGGCATCCACTTCCGAGCTCGTCCCGTGACCAGGCGGACCACGTGCTCCAGGGTACGCAAAAACAACACGCCATCTGACAATTGCTGATAATCGCCGGCTTGCAGCAGCCCGCGTTCGTGCAGCAAATGCAGGCGTTCGTGGAGGTTTCCCGACATCCAAAGCTGGCTCCGCGCTTGCAGCGCTCCTGCCAGATAGTCCACGTCGTAGATCCCACCGATGCCGGTCTTCAAGTTTAGAACGGCTTCGCTGCGTTCCAATCGTGCGCGAACGGCGCTCAATTCGGCGTCGAAGTCAGGGCGAGTGGCGATCCTGGCGGTTCCCTCTTGCACGGCCTGCATCGCGCGATGTGCAACCTCGGCATCGCCCGCCACGCGGCGCAGCTTCAGATAGGTCAGCGCCTCCCATGGTTTGGCTTCGTCAGCGAAGTATGTCGCCAGTTGCACCGGCGTGACAATCAACTCGCCTTCCCTGCCATGCGGCCGCAAGCGGGTGTCCACGGGAAAGACCGTTCCCTCGCCGGTATAGGCCGTCAGGGCTTCCATCAAGCGCTCCGCTACCCGGCGGGGCTCTTCCGGGTTGCTGCTCGCATCCGCGACGAACAGTACGTCCGCGTCGGACAGCAGATCGAATTCGCAGGCGCCCAGGCGGCCCAGCCCCATGACGGCGAATCCCTGGGCAGCGCCGGCCATGGCCAGCGCGGACTGAATGGCGGCGTCCGCCGCGGCAGTATTCTCCGCCAGCGACTCGAAGACTTCGCGCAGCTCAAACACATCGTGCGCACCGGCGAGGAACACGCGACGCCGGTAATGACGCCGTAGGATCGACATGGCTTCCACGCGTTCTACTTTTTCCTGCGCGAGATAGGCGAACACTGGATCACGCGATACACTGCTTGCCTGCCGGCTCTCTTCGAACAACTCGTCGCCTTCCATCGCCGCGGGCTCGTGGATTCGTTCCAGCAGCGCCACTTCCGCCGGATGCCGCACTAGGATGTCGGTCAGGAACTCGCTGAACTCGAAGATGGTCAGCGCGCGCTCCACCGCTTCCGGCGAACGCAGCACAGCTCCATAGCGCTCCGAAGTCGTTCCCGCCGAACTCAGAAAGCGGTCGAGGTTGCGGCGGGCATGCTGCGAAAGATCCGGCCGTCCCGCAATCTCGCGCAACCGCGGCGAATCGATCGCCAGCCGCTGCAGCATCTGGCTGTACGAGTTCTCGTGCGTGGCCGGTGTCTCCGCGCGCAGCTCAAATCTCTCCGTCGAGGGGTCCTGGCCCTGCTCCTGGTAGATGACACGCTGATAGATCTCGGCCACCGCCGCCATGCGCCGCTGTACGTGCTGGACAAACTCCTCGGGCGTGGGCGCGGCCGTGCCTTCTCGCGCCAGGCTGCGAGCCAGCGATTGCAACTCCGGTCGCGACTGCGGCAGGCGGTGCGTCTGCTGCCCCTGGCGCAGTTGCAGGCGGTGCTCCACATTACGCAGGAACTCGTACGCGTTGGTCAGGTTGTGGAAGTCTTTGCCGCTGATGTGCTCTTTGTCGTGCAGCTTTTGCAGTGCGAACATGGTCCCGCGCGAGCGCAGCCACGATTCGCTGCCGCCGTACACCCGCTGCAGACACTGGACCAGAAACTCGATATCGCGAATGCCGCCGCGGCCCACCTTCACATCGGTCCCGCTGGCCATTGATTGCTTGAGCGCGCGCCGCCGGTGGTGTTGCCCAATCTTCTCGCGCGTCTCCAGCGCGGTCTTGATGGCTACGAAGTTCAATTCCTCGCGGTAGACATACGGTTGCACCGCACGGATGAACTCGCGCGCCAAGCCGACGTCACCCGCCGAGTGACGCGCCTTGATCATGGCCTGCAGCTCCCAATCGTGAGCAACGTGAGTGTAGTAGTGGACGGCGTGCGGTAGCGGCACCGCCGGCTCACCCTCGTTGCCTTGCGGACGCAGCCGCAAATCAATGCGGAACACAGGTCCTTCCAGCGTATGGCGCGCCAGGATCTCCGTGGCCTGTTGCGCCAGGCGAATGAAGTACTCGCGATTGGAAATCTCCGCCCCGGGCGTCTCGGCGCCCCCATCGTAGAGATAAAGCAGGTCAATGTCGGAGCTGTAATTCAGCTCGTTTCCGCCCAATTTGCCCAGCGACAGCACGGCGAAGCGCGCATTCACCACGCGGCCCTGGGCATCCAGTCGCTGCGCAGTCCCAAAGCGGTGCTGCAGTTGCGCATCGGCCTCGCGCAGGGCCTCCTCGATGAGCACATCCGCCAGTGCGGAAATTTCCGCGGTGGTTTCCGCGAGCGCGGCCAGCCCGAGCACGTCGCGCAGCATGATGCGGACGTATTCCCGCTTCTTGAAGCGCGCCAACAGAGCCGCCGCATCGCTCTCGAAGGAACGCGAGCGCAGCCGCCCCAAGCTTTCCCGGAATTCTTCCCGGGAATGCGTGCGGTCGAGACCTCGGTCGCGAGTAAAGCCGTGAGAAAGGTCCGGATTGTGAATCAGGGTCTCGCCCAGCCACGGGCTGTAGCCAAAGACCACGATGGCATAGTGGACCAGGAACGCGTGTTTCTCCAAGAGTCGCATGAGTTCCGGTGAGGCCGACTCCGCCAGGCGCTCGAACTGGTTGACCGCCGCGTCGGGATCGGGCGACGTCGCCAGCAACGGAACCAGGGTGGAGTACACACTACTCGGAACCGCCTTCCGTAAACGGCCCAGATTGCGGGCTGCCGACTCGGGATCGCGAAACTCTACCTTGGGCGGCAGCAGCGGGGATTCGAGTTGCGTAGCTTCAGACACGGGTTTCGGAAAGTCACCTGCCGAACGATAGCATGTCACCGCAGAGATGCGGCGGCTGCGCCGCCGGCCAATATCCATTACACTGCTGCCACACATCCATGATCCTTGACGCACTGCACAAGATCGCCAACCACGGCTCTTCCCTCACCCGCGAGCAGTCACACGCGGTCATGTCGGAAGTGCTGCGCGGCGAGGCCACGGACGCGCAGATCGCCGCCCTGCTGGTTGCACTGCACATGAAGGGTGAGACCGTGGAAGAGATCGTCGGCTTCGCCCAGGCCATCCGCGCGGAGGCCACGCCGTTGCGCGCGGAGGATGGCGAGGCGCTCGATCTCAGCGGTACCGGTCGCGAGGCGCTGGTGGATACTTGCGGCACTGGCGGCGACGCCAGCGGCACCTTCAACATCTCCACCGCGGTCGCCCTGGTCATCGCCGGCGCGGGGGTCAAGGTTGCGAAACATGGCAACCGTGGCATTAGCTCAAAGTGCGGCTCGGCGGACGTGATCGAGGCCCTCGGGGTCAAAATCGATGTCCCGGTGGCGCGCCTTGCTGCCTGCCTGCAACACACCGGCATCGCGTTCCTGTTCGCGCCCGCCATGCATTCCGCGATGAAGTATGTGCAGCCGGCGCGCCGCGAGCTGCGCCTTCGCACGGTCTTCAACCTGCTCGGGCCGCTGACCAATCCGGCGCGGGCCTCGGCTCAGGTAGTCGGCGTCTACTCGGATGACTTGGTGGAGAAGCTTGCAGAGGCGCTGCGCGAGCTCGGGCTGCGGCGGGCGTTGGTGGTGCACGGTAGCGATGGCCTCGACGAGATCACGATCTCCGGGCCAAGCAAAGTGGCCGAGTTGCGCGACGGCAGCGTCCGAGTGTACGAGGTTGCACCAGAGGACTTCAGCCTGCAACGGGCGCCGCTGGATGCCATCGGCGGCGGCGACGCGCAGCAGAATGCCACCATCATCCAAGCTGTGCTGGCGGGCGAACGCTCCCCGCGCCGCGACGTGGTGTTGCTGAATGCGGCGGCGGCGCTGGTGGCCGCCGGACACGCCGACCGCATTGGCGACGCTGTGCCCCTCGCCGCCTACGCCATCGATTCCGGTCATGCACGGCAACGGCTGCAACTGCTGGTTGAGTTCACCAACGGGAGCAGTTGAGAACACATGCTCGCCGTTCAGACGCAAGGCCGCTCTTTCGTTTGTTCCCTTCAGTCTTTCTCGGCCAGTTCATTTCCTATAAGATTCCATTGCAACTCCAAGGCCTGCTCCCCGGACGTATTCGTTCATGACACCATCTCCATCAGATCCTTCCCTTTCTATTCAAGCCGAGGAAGCGGCGGGAAAAGAACAGCGACCGAATGCACACAAGAACTCGATGGGCACGCACGCTTACGGCCCGGGAATAACTCAAGGTTGGCTCGCTCGGCGGAATATCCAGGCAATCCTGCTAAGTATCCTCCTGGTCCTTGCCACCCTGATTCTCTATTACCCGGCACACAATCATCCCTTCGCCAACATCAATGACAGCGGATATATATCGGAAAACCCTCATGTTGCGGCCGGCCTGAATTGGGAAACGATCACATGGGCACTGACCACCTACGATGATTCCAACTGGCATCCAGTAACGTGGCTTTCGCTGGCCCTGGATTGCCAGATCTTCGGAGTCAATGCCGGACTGCATCACGACGTCAATGTTCTGATCCACGCTGCTAACGCGGCGTTATTACTCTGGGTCCTGTTGCTGGCGACGGGATACCTCGGGCGCAGTTTCATGGTGGCTGCACTGTTCGCATTGCATCCCATCAACGTTGAGTCGGTAGCCTGGATCGCCGAGCGCAAGAATGTGCTGAGCATGACATTTCTTATGCTGGCACTGGGCGCGTACCGCTGGTATGCGCAGAAGCCCGGATGGTCGCGTTACTCCGTTGTGGCCGTGCTGTTCGCGATTGGCTTGATGACCAAGCCACAGATCATTGCGCTGCCTCTGGCTCTTCTGCTTTGGGATTACTGGCCTTTGCGGCGCATGTTCGCGACCGTTCCGGGGGCGGCGAACGGCACAAGGACTGGCGAAGTTATCCCGCCCAGGAGATTCACCTGGTTACTCGAAGAAAAACTGCCTCTCCTTGGCCTTTGCGCGGCCAGCGCTGTGCTTACCGTGCTGGCCCAGCGAGTAGGCAGTCCGAAGAATTGGCAGTACACGCTGCCGATTCGTATAGCCAACGACATCGTTGCCTACGCGCGCTACGTCGGAAAGGCAGTGTGGCCATCCAAACTGGCGCTGATGTACCTTCACCCCGGCGATGCGATTAAGGGCTGGCAGGTAGCGGTGGCACTTGTCTTTCTGCTTTCGGTTACCGCCTGGGTATTGATGGCCTGGAAACGCCGCTATCTGCTGGTCGGCTGGTTCTGGTTTCTTATCCTAATGGTGCCGACGAACGGACTGCTTCAGGTTGGACGGCAGGCCATGGCCGACCGATACGCCTACCACACATTCATTGGCCTGTTCATCATGTTGGGTTGGGGAGGCGCCGACCTCGCCCAACAATTGCATGTGGGCAAAGCACTGTTGACCGCCGTCAGCTTGAGTATTTTGGCGGTGCTGTCCGTCGTCGCCCGCCGGCAGCTCAACTACTGGAGCGACAACCTCACGCTCTGGTCGCATGCGCTGCAGGTGACGGACAACAACTGGGTAGCCGAGGACCTGGTTGGCGAGTTGTTGGCCAGCAAGGGAAAAACCGAACAGGCTATGCCTCACTTCTACCGCGCCGCCGAGATACTGCCGGAGGACCCCGTCAGCAATCTGCCGATTGCAATCAACGAACACCGCCGCGGGAACTTGCCGGAAGCCCTCAAGCACTACGTGCAGGTAACAAAGTCCGGCGAGGTCACGACCGACCAGAAGGCCAACGCATATGCCGGTGAAGGTTATACCTATCGCGAGATGGGCGACTACGCCCGCTCGCGGGAAAACCTGCAGATGGCTGTTGCATTGAATCCCAAAGACCCTGAGATGTGGATGTTCCTCGGCGTGGCAGCTTACAAGACGGGGAATGCTTCGGAAGCTGTGCAGGCTTACCAGCACGGCCTTGCGATTCGTGCCGTAGACTGGGGCTATCTCTTGCTCGCGCGGGCTTTCGACCACAACGGCCAGAAAGAACAAGCGCAGCAGGCCACAGAGCGCGCGCGGCAGATCTCGAAAAACTTTACCGAAGCGCAGAAGGCTGCGGAAGGCGTTCTTGCACTGCCCGCTGCTGCCCACTAAATCCGGACCGTCAGCGCGGCAGTTTTCAGAAATCGGCGCCGCAGGGAATGCCGTGACAATTTGCGTTTCCTTGACGGAAGCACGTCTCGCTGGTCCAGGCCTTACAAGTTGAAGACCCTGGTAGCGACCAGCACCATGCCCAGCGTGACTGCAGCGATCACGGCTTCTCCGATCGCGCCTACTGCGAATGGCCGCAAGCCCTGCAGCTTTAACTCCTTCAGATTGGTACGCAAGCCCACGCCCGCAAACGTCAGCAGGAAGGCCCAGCGCGACGAGTTGGCCAGGCTGCCGATCTGCGGCTTGCTGAAGACACCAACGGTGGCCAGCAGCGAAATCAGCAGGAAGCCCAGCACGAACTTGGGGAACTTGTGCCACAAGAAGGCGGCCTTGCCTTCCACTTGCTGGGCCTCTCCTTTGCGCGACCAATACAATGCGTAGCCCAGCACCACGAAGCCGATCATCGCATTGCGTGTCGTCTTCGCCAGGACTGCAATTTTTCCGGCCGCGTCGGAATACATCGCGCCTGCGGCTGTCGCCTCCGCGGTGTTGTCGACGGCCAATCCGGCCCACATGCCGTAGGCGCGATCGCCAAGGTGCAGCCAGTGTCCGATGAGCGGAAAGGTGAACAGCGCAATCGCGCCCAGCGCCAGAATGGCGGCGACGGCGTAGGACGAGTCGTCATCGTCGGCGTCAATCGCTCCCTTGGTGGCGATAATGGCCGACACGCCGCACACCGCCGAGCCCACCGCCAGCAGGCTGGTCAGCTTGGGCTTCAGCCCGAACCACCGTCCCAGCAGTGTCATGAAGGTGAATGCGACCGCCAGTTCCAGCACCACCAGCGTGAGGCTGATTCCGCCGAGCCTGAGCACATCGCCCAGCAGGAACCGCGCGCCCAGCAGCACGATGCCCGCCTTCAGCCAGAACTCATAGGTCAGCACGCCGGGCTGAAACACTGCAGGCACGCCGACGGTGTTCGACACCACCATGCCGAAGACGATGGCCCACAGCACATACTCGATGTTGGGAACGTGCAGATGGTGCGCCTTGGCGTAGGCCGCAACCGCCTGCTCCACGAACTTACCGAGATATCCGATGGCCGCCAGCAGCAGAACTCCGGGCACAAGCTGCAACAACTTCGGTCCCAAACGGAACGCCTGCGCCTGTGGTAATGCAATCGATCCTTGCGCCACGTTTGCTTGCTCCTCCAAATTTTGATCCGATGGTTACCAGGGCACGCGATGAATCAGCCCCAATCGCACCAGCAGTGCGAGGACGAGAGCGACGGCGACGGCCCAGCCGTCAACCGAGAGGCGAAAAGTTTTTGGCGGCGGTTCTTTAAGAGGGTCTGCTGACATGAACTCGGCTCCTGAAAAATTTGTTTGTGGCCCTGACTGGCGTCAACGCGGGCTTATTTTTTCTTCCCCTCATCCAGGATTACGTGTTCCTGGGAGAGGAAAGAAGCAACTTTACTGCGGTCGATGAAGTTGGCTTCGTCTTCGTTGGAGGCCTGCCACACGGCCGAATTCCGTGCCGCGAGCAGCGCCTCCATGTCGTCAAACCAAAGCTCTGCCGCGCCGTCGTAGTCGGGCTGACGGCTGTCAACGGCCAGCGGGATACGGTGGCTCTGCACCAGCCGGCGAAGGTTTGGAATGCGCGCGCCGATGGGCCCGTGGACCCTCTTCCAGTAGTGGAAGAACTCCTCATCGGTCAGGCCCGGCTTCTTGGTGATGCAATACACAAGCTTAATCATGGACACCTGCTACCAATGCCAGCTCCGAGCTGCGAAGATCACCCTCGTCGCTTGAGAACACCAGGGAGAAATTTGCCGCTACCCCCCACCCCACCCCACCGCTCACGCTAAGGTAATCATTTCAGCAGCGTAGCTGGGGTTTCGTGGTGAGAACGTGATTCTAAAGCAGTTAACGTATCATATTAAATAATAAAGACTTATACCCCACATTTTCCCACCCTCGAGCGACCCGCCAGCCTCCTCCGCGTAACCACGAACACCATAGCCCTTGGAAACCAGCCCGCCGGCACCTCCGGTCGGAGTTGTCAAAGAACCCTGAGGACCGCGCACTGGGCGCGGTCGGCGGAGAGGCACACAGATCCTTCCCTCGCTTCTAGCCATATCGCGACCGATCCGTTTGCGCAAGGACGCAGGTCACGCCGGGATGTGATGCGTCGGAACCGGCGGGAACCTTCACGCCGGTAAAGGCAGATCGGGAGCCCGTGGTGCGGAACACAGGTAGCCCAAGCCGACATCCCGTGTAAGCGTTACACTGGAATGTGAGTGCCCCGGGGACAGCACAAGCACTTGTGATGTGCGTCCTATTGCCGCGCGGCGACCCGCGCGAAACTGCTGGTAGGACCGCTTATGCCGGATGGCCGCCGGCAGCGGCAACCGAGGAGTAGGTATGTGGATCAAGGTACTGGGTGTCGGAACGATCGTTCTATTTGTGGCCTGAATCGGTCTTGTGCTCCAGGCTTGGAGCACCGGCGGTGTTTTTGTGAGGCTCATCAGCGTGGCCTTCCTCGTCGGCACGGCTGTCGCAGCCCGCTGGGGATTCAGGGTGCTGACGGAGGGAAGCCACGAAAGCTGAAGCTCGAAGCGAGCGCTTCAGTTCTCCTCCGGCACGGGGCGCATCAACGAGCCCGCAGGGCGGCAGCTCTGGGTAAGCGTTCATGAGAATCCGAGTCCCCCGGGGACGGCACAACAATTTCAGCGCCGCGTTTGCCGGAGCATTGACCACCTGTCGGGCGCGAGCCTGAAGGCTCATTTTTCCTTATGCCGTGCCTACAGCACTCATTGCAAAACTTGCTGGCTACCCAGGGCTCACGCCCCGGGCTACGGTTGTGCCGCCCTGCGGGCTCGCTCTTGTCTCCGCAATCGGTTGCTTCTCCTCTGCCGTCATCGCGACCGGGAGGCTGCCTTGCCTACCTGCCATCGCGAGCGAGGGCCTCAACGCCCTCGTGCAGTCATCCCGAGCTGAGGGCTTCCGCCCTCTCTGTTGTCATCCCGAGCGAAGCGAGTGCAACGAGCGCAGTCGAGGGACCTCCTGTCGGTCTGGGAAAAGCAGGTCCCTCGACTCGGACTAGTCTAAAGTCCTCGCTCGGGATGACAGTGTCTGAAACCTCGGGCGCGGGCACAGAGCCGCCAGACACGGCCTACAGGCCGTTCGCTGGCGCCAGGCGCTACATCACGTGCAGGCGGGCGCGCATCTTCTGCGCCATGTCCTGCACCAGGTGGATCTTGGCGGCGACTTCCTCCGGGATGGCGCCGTGACGCAGCGCCAGCTCCGAGGTCAGCAGGATGCCGGTGATCTCGCTGCGCAGCTCGTTGCGCACCAGCCGTTCGGCCCGGGCATGGCGATGCCCCGTGTTTTTTCCGCGCGCCGCAGCGCCACCTGGGCCTCGCGCACCACCCGCTCGCAGGAGTGCAGTCCCAGGTTCACGTACAGCGACGTGGCCAGGCCGACATGGTTGAGCAGGGTATCGAGGGCGCGAAAGTCGGCCTCCAGCAAGGTCTGGTCGATGGCCAGGGCGTCGAACTCGCCGCCCCAGGCGGGCCAGTGCCTGCGGTATGGAGGTCGCCACCTGGGTCGCGTGGCCGGTCCCCTGTTGAAGGGCCGCGGCACACTCCTTGCCGCGGGAAGATGCGGTAATTAACAGGATCATAGCTTGGTCTCCCTGCCGCCGGGCACACTTTACCCGCGTGGGCACACTTCACCCGGGCCGCCGGCGCGGC
This sequence comes from Acidobacteriota bacterium, assembly GCA_031296115.1. Lineage (GTDB taxonomy): Bacteria > Acidobacteriota > Terriglobia > Terriglobales > Acidobacteriaceae > Bog-257. The sequence continues at coordinate 30,821 of JARLGI010000124.1, forward strand.
CGCTTGCCTTGGCCAGTGTCAACCGCCTGCAATCAGTCCTGCAGGCCGTATTCCTTGAGTTTGCGATAGAGGGTGGTCTTGCCGATGCCGAGCTGCAAGGCGGCCTTCAGCTTGTCACCGTGCAACACATCGATGGCATGCAGGATGGCGCGCTTCTCCAGTTGGTCCAGCGGCGTAATGGCTGCGGGGTCCGCCGCCGCAGGCTCCGGTTCCAGACGGTGCTGGAAGGCGCGCAGAGCGGTGGGAAGGTCGTTGACGTGAATGGTGGACAGAGAGCAGGTGGTGCAGGCGCGCTCCAGGCAGTTCTCCAGCTCGCGCACGTTGCCCGGCCAGTCGTAGGAAAGCATCAGCCGCAGGGCGTCGTCGCCCAGGGTGTGCTGCGCCTCGCGGGCATCGTTGATGCGGTCCAGCACGCTGCCGATGAGCAGCGGGATGTCCTGCTTGCGCTCGCGCAAGGACGGAACGCGCAGGGTCAGCACGTTGAGCCGGAAGTAAAGGTCGCGGCGGAAGGTGCCCTGCTTGACCGCCTCTTCCAGGTCGCGGTTGGTGGCTGCCAGGATGCGCACGTTGATGGGCACGGCGCGGGTGCCGCCCACCGGGCGCACCTCCTTCTCCTGAATGGCGCGCAGCAGCTTGGCCTGCAGGTCCACCGGCAGCTCGCCGATTTCGTCGAGGAAGACGGTGCCGCCCTCGGCGGTGGCCAGCAGTCCGTCCTTGGCGCGCACCGCCCCGGCGAAGGCGCCGCGGACGTAACCGAAAAGTTCGCTCTCAATCAGCGTGGGTACCAAGGACCCACAGTCCACGGGGATGAAGAGCTGGTCGCGCCAGGGCCCGGAGTAGTGGATGGAACGCGCCACCAGCTCCTTGCCGGTGCCGCTCTCGCCCAGGATAAGGACCGGGTGGGTACTGTGTGCCGCCTTGGCGATGATGCGGTACAGCTTCTCCATCTCCGGGGCGTGGCCCACCAGCAGCCCGAACCCGTGCTTGGCCCGCACCTGCTCGCGCAGCAGGCGGTTTTCCGCCGTGATCTTCAAGTGCGCCGCCGCCCGCTGCAGCACCAGCTGCAGTTCGTCGAAGTCGAAGGGCTTGGTGATGTAGTCATAAGCGCCCAGTTTCATGGCCTGCTCCGCCGACTGCACGGTGGCGAAGCCAGTCATCACCACCACCAGGGTTTCTGGACGGCACTGCTTGATCTGGCGCAAGACCTCCAGGCCGCCATTGGCGGGCAGCCGCAGGTCGAGCAACACCACGTCCGCGCTGCAGGTCTCCAGCGCGCGATAAGCCTGCTCGGCCGAGTCCGCCACCTGAATGGCGAAGCCCAGGCCATGGGCCACTTCCCGGCAGGACTCACACACCGAGCGCTCATCGTCCACAATCAACAGGTTGAGGAGGTTGGTTGCGCACATCGGTTCATCGGAGAGAATCGTATCGGCAGAGAGCACGTCTTTCATCCCTTCTTCGGTGGCCAGGCCCGGGGGAGGCGGCGTCGGACTGAATTGGGCATCAGTGTTCACTACCATCATCCCCTTTTGGGAAAAGCGCGCTAGTGCAGCGGTCACATGGCAATGTGAGTTCAGTTCCCGGCACGGAAGGACCAGAAACCGCAAGCGCCATGGTGGCCTCTGGCCGATTGATTGACCGCACGCCGGCGCCCGGATCTTGAACCTCCGCGCCCCCTTCGCCGGCGGCGTAGCTGCCGGGCTCGCGACCAGGTTCCCCCGGGGCTGCAACGATTCCAGCTGCCGCAGCAGGTACTTCAGAAGTTCACCGCCCCGTTGCGCCTGGCGCTCGATCTCCAGCACCGGCCGCTTCATTCGGCTGTGGGAAGGCATGCGCCATTGCAGGACGTGGGCGTTCATCAGCACCGCCGTCACCAGATTCGCCAGCTCGTGTGCGGTGTCACAGCAACCGCCGACGCCAGCGTGCGGGGAGCGTCGCTCGTCGGAGCCACGCCCCTCGCACTTGCGGACGGAGGAGGTCACCGCTGCGCACTCGATCGGATTCGGGCTGGCCGGATTCATAGCGAAATGCCTTCTTGTTTGCTTCCAGTTGATACTTACGCTTCCGCTTTGCGAACGGTATTCCTAAGGGCACGATCTGTGCCAGAACTGCGCATTGACTCGCATATTGATTGCAAGGCACTTGCGTCGCAGGTCTGCAGGCGTTCGAGTTAAGGCTGCAGCACCGCCAGTCCCAGAATGAAACCCGCCCGTGCAGGGAACGACTGTAAGGCACTGCCCAGCCACCTCTTACAGGGGCTTCCGTCTGTGGGAAGTAATCTCAAGGAGATTCAAATCGGGCAGAACCAGCCATCCGCCATCGCCGGGTTGGACGATGGCTGATGGCCGATGACTACAAAGCTATTGCCTACTGCTGGACGAGGATTTCTTCTTCTCCGCCACCGCCGGCACTCCCCCGGGAGCGGGCGCTTCCGCCGTCGCCCCGGCTTGCTCCAGCAGCAGACCGTTATGCGCGGAGGCCGCCAGCAGATGTCCCTGGAAGTTCATTACGGAGCGGATGGACACCACGGCTTCCGGACTGCTCTGCCAGGTCTGGCCCCCATCTTTGCTGACGAAGACGCCGTGCGAGTGCAGCGCGGTGGCCAGCAAGCGCTGCCCGGTTGCATCATACCGGACCGCCAGCACATCGTTCCTGGGCATTCCGCCCAGCGCGTAGTGCCAGCTCTTGCCACCGTCGGTGGAGCGCTGCGCGCCCTGCTTGGTCCCCAGCCAGAACGTAGGGCCGGGCGTGATGGTCAGATTGAAGACCCCGCTGACGTATTCGGGCAGCGTCACCGCCGTCCAGGTCTTGCCCTCATCGCGCGAGATAAACGCACCCTTCAGACCGGACAGGGTGACGATGCCGTCCTCGTAGGCATTCACCGCGCTGAAGTCGTGATCGCCTTCGACCGGCTGGCCATACCACTTCAGCCCCTGGTCCACGCTGACGAACAATCCAGCGTCCGTAGCAGCAAACCAGGCCTTTTCGCTCATCTCAATCGAACGCACTCTGGGTGTCGAGGCCGAAGCAATCACCGGCTCAAGCGGAACCTTGGCCTTGGCGGCGGCTTGTCGCCCGACGACGCCCGCTTTGGAGGACTTGGCTTTTGACGCCGCCGGCGTCGGCTCCGGCTCCGGAGGTTTGGGCTGCCATTCCGGCACCGGCCCCAGGATCATGCTGGCCGGCAGCCACGATCCATTTACCGCTACCTGGCGAAAGATGCCGTGGTTGGTGCCGGCAAACAGCGTCCCATTTTCGGCCTGCCGCAGGCTCAGGACATCGCGGCCGTCCAGCCCTTTGCTGGATTGCTGCCAGCTCTTGCCGGCGTCATCGGAGAAAAAAACGCCGCCCAGGTCCTTGTCATTCATGACGCCGACGAGCAGCCGGTTGGGGTCCTTGTGGTCGGCCACCACTCCGCCCACCACGCGATGGGAGAAGCCGCGGTTGGAGGTGGTATGGTGCGCGAAGCCGTCGTTGCTGGACAGCACGCCGCGGTAGTCGGTCGCCACCAGGACGCGCTCAGGATTGCGCGGATCGATCATGACGTCATTGACGATGACATCGGAGGCGGTTACCAGCGACCACTTGGTGCCACCGTCCACTGTCTTCCAAAGGCCGCCGGTGGTCCCGGCGTACACAATCGCAGAACGCTGCGGGTCCTGCTTCAGCACCCGGGTACGGATGGCCGAGTGAGGAAGGCCCTGAACGCGGTGAAACAGTTCAGCCCCGTTGTCGCTCTTATAGATGCCCGAGCAGGCGCTGGCGTAGACCCGGGACGGGACCTTGGGGTCGATGATGATGCTGAACACGTCGGAGTCGTCGAGGATACCTTCCTTCAAGTTGTGCCAGGTCGCGCCGCCGTTGGTGGTCTTCCACGGCAGGTGCCGCGTGCCGGCATAGATTGTGTCCGGGTTCTGGGGATCGATGGCAACGGAGACGAAATTCCGCAGCGAGGAATGGTTCTCGATGGCGACGTGGTTTTCCGGCGTAACACGCTCCCAGGTGGCGCCGCCATCGCGGGAGCGGAACACGCCGTCCAGGGCCCCGATCACCAGGGTGTTGTGGTCGCTGGGCGCCATGGCCAGGGCGCGAATGGATTTGCCGTGCGTTGCCTCCAGTTCCCGCCAGCTTTGTCCGCCGTCATCGGAGCGGAAAACGCCGCCCTCGGTGTCGTCGAACAGGCCCCAGCCCGCGACATAAATGGTGGCGGGATTGGTGGGATCAAAAACGATGTGGTCGAGAACGTAGTCCTCGCCCTTGCCCAGGTGGGCGAAGAGCATCCACGAATTTCCGCCGTCCTGCGAAGCAAACAGCTGGCCCGCGCTGGTACCCAGAAGAATGTGATTGGGATTGCTGGGATCGTAGGCCAGGCTCCGAACATTGCCGCCCTCCGGCCCGATTAACGCCCAATCCGATGCAAAACCTGCGATGGCGAACAACAACCCGACGCAAACAACCAGCCTACCCGTGATCCCGACTGCATTACGCATAGAACGAAACCGCCTGCCTAGTCTTTTCTTTGATGGAAGAGGAAGAAAAACCATGCCCCTCGATGAATGATAACTCGCCGCTGCTAGCCCGTGTAAGCGCGCAATCGTATCGGTATCTGTCTTGTAACTTCGCGACCGTTTTCTGGCCCGAGGGAAGCCGTGCCTCGCCTTGCCCGGCTGACCCACAAAAAGGCCGGCAAGAAGTTTCCCCCTTACCGGCCGGTGGTTCAGCTAGCCAATCAACTACGGCGCCGGAGGCGCGGCAGGCTTAGCCTTGGCCTTGGCTTTCTTCTTAGGAGCAGGCGCGTTACGCGACTGCGGCTGTACCGCGGTCTCGTCGACTGTGGTTCCCTCTTCCAGCTGTCCACCGCACATGTTGCCTTCGGGGACAAAGTAGAAGTGAGTAGCCTTGCCTTTGGCGCCGCCCGCACGCGGCTGGACGCGGCTGGCGTCCACCTTGTTCGGACCGTCGGTCGTCAAGTAGTACTTGACGTTGACCGAGCGCTGCGAGCCCAGGGTCTCCTCGTGCACTTCCAGCGTCTGGTCGGTGTAGCCCACAACGTCCAGCTTGCCGTTGGGCATCTGCTGCAAGCGCAGCGACAGTTTGTCGAGCACGTCCTTGCAATCGTTGTCCACGCGCCACGGTTTCTTGGGGTTCTTCTCGAAGGTGCACTCGCCCCAATCCTGGATGCTGACGCAGCTCACCACCGGAGGCACGCTGACGGACGCCGTGCAACTGGCGCTCAGAGTGGCCGGGTTCCCGCCGGGGCGATCAGTCGTCGCCGTGCCGGTCACCGTGATGGTGTTGCCCGCGTCAGCAGCGGACGCGGTCAGTGTGGCGGAGGTGCCGCTGCCGCTCAACTGGCCGCCGGTGGCGGACCAGCTATAGGTCATGGGCCATCCCTGCGGATCGGTTGCGGTCATGGTGATGGTGGACGGCTCGCCAACGGCGATGGTGGTCGGATTGGCCGAGCAGCTTACCTGTGGCGGGAGCGGCTGCTTGATAGTGAAGTTCGCCGCACACTTCGCCGGCGGGATGGGGTCTGGCTTGCCGAAGATGTTGAGATGATGGCCGGAGTCAAGATTCTTAAACTTGGGCCATGTGTCGGTAATGGTGGAATTTGCCGTGTAGCTGCCCGGCGCCACGCCCGTGGTGTCCACGGTTGCGTTCTGCGCGGTAGCGCCGTCCACCTTGCCGCCATTGGTGGCCCAAGAATATGCGACCGGATGCTTCGGGTTGAAACCGGAGCCCGTGGTGGTGACCTTCACCGGGTCTGGCGCAAAAACCGCGTCCGGCGTAGCCGAGGCGGTGCAGGTAAGCGGCGGGTTGTAGTAGCTGCCCAGGTTCAGCACAATACCTGCCGCCAGGCGGATGCTGTTCCACTGGGTCGTGCGCCCGCTGAGATATCGGGGACTGTAATTGTTATAGATGTAGTCCACCTGCGCCAGACGGATGGACATCTTCGGCCAGACCGACAAGTCGAAACCGCCGCCGCCGCCCACTGCCGGTGACCACTGACTTCGGTTGGGCCCGGAATGGTCCGCCGCGCCGAGAAAGGCCCGGACAAACGGCGAAAACGTATCGGTGTGATACTTGTACTGCAAACCACCCAGGATAAAGGCGACTTTCACATCATTGATGTCCGTGCCAGTTATCTTGCCATTCCAGTGGTAACTGAAGTCGCCCAGCAAGCCCAGATTGTGCGCCTGGGGAAGGTAATAGGTGTTGGAAAAATCAATGCCATCGGCGATGTCGCCGGCTTTGTAGCCGTGGTCGACGTAGCCATTCGTATGCAACCAAGAATAGCCACCGAATATTTCATCAACAGGCTGATTTTTTTGCGCCGCGGCGAATGTGCCCATCAGGCAAACAGCCAAGACCAGCGCGATCAACGAAACAAAAATACGTGTCGGGATTACTGAAAAACGAGAAGACATTGTATTCCTCCGGAACTCCTGCAGTACCGCAGCAAAGTGGCCCAGCTCGGGTTCTAACGTCATTTTCTTCTTACACAAGTGCTAGGGATATCGTCCTGCTCGCAACAGCAATTGATTGTACAGGACGGGCGCAGATTCACAAAGCAAATCTTCTTTACGCTCTCAATAACTTGCAGGAGATGTTTACTGACTTTGCACCCCGAAACTCGAGGGGGTTCACCCCCAAAGTTTAGCACTTTCGCAGCAGGATGTATCAAAATCCTGTTGCGTTCGCGGGAATCCTGCGTGCTACTTTCTGGTGATTCTACCTGGCAGCGCGACGGGCAGAACCACTTACCGGCAACTCGCATGGAAACTACCAACTCCCGGCGATCCAGATTTTGTCTCACTCCCGCGGCCTGCGCATCCCACGAACGTGCTTGAGAAGTGTTAGTTTATTGCTAGCGACTCGACCCTGCCCGTGCGGCCCCGTCCGAGCCGGTGCAAGCGTAGACCCTCGCCGTTGCTGCGCATCTAAATTGCTGTTTCATCGGCTGTGGTCAACCTGTTGGAAATGTACGAGGCGTCTGTTCCCATGATGCACGAGAAAGTCTTAATCGTAGAAGACGAAGAGAATGAACGCACCGGCATGGCGGAGTTGATCGCCTCCTGGGGCTACCAGACCGAAACCGCCAACGACGGCGTGGAAGGGCTGGACAAGGTTGAATCGTGGAACCCCGGCATCGTGTTGACCGATCTGAAAATGCCGCGCATGGACGGCATGCAGTTGCTGGAGGCCATCGCGACCCAGCCGCAGCAGGTTGCCGTCATCCTGCTCACTGCCCAGGGAAGCATTGATTCCGCGGTCAACGCCATGAAGGTCGGCGCCTTCGATTTCATCGAGAAGCCGGTCAATCCAACACGGCTACGCAACATCCTCAGCAACGCGGCACGCATGCGCGGCACAGAACGCGAACTGGAAGCCAGCCGCCGCAAGCTGCGCGACGTGGGCGTATTGGGCTCGCTGGTGGGGCCTTCGAAGAAGATGCAGGAGGTCTTTCGCCTGATCGAGATGGTGGCGCCCAGCACCGCGTCGGTCCTGCTCACGGGCGAAAGCGGCACCGGCAAGGAACTGGTGGCGCGCACCATCCACTCGCTCAGCAATCGCAAAACGAAGCCGTTTGTCGCCATCAATTGCGCGGCCATCCCTGAAACCCTGATCGAAAGCGAGGTCTTCGGACACGAAAAAGGCGCCTTCACCGGTGCGGTGGAGCGGCGCACCGGATGCTTCGAGCTGGCGGAAGGTGGCACGCTGTTGCTGGACGAGATTGGCGAGATGCCCATTGCCACCCAGGCCAAATTGTTGCGGGTACTGGAAGACCGCAAGCTGCGCCGCCTGGGCAGCAAGTCGGAAACATCGGTGGATGTGCGTGTACTGGCGGCCACTAACAAGCCGCCGGAGGAAGCGGTGGCCCGCGGACAACTGCGCAATGACCTGTACTACCGTCTCAACGTTTTCAACATTCACCTGCCGCCTCTGCGTGACCATAAGGACGACCTGCCTGACCTGGTGCAATCGTTGCTCTCCGATATGAACGAAAAGCACAACCGCACGGTCGCCGGCATCAGCGAGGCGGTGAGGAATACATTTCAGTCCTACGCGTGGCCGGGAAATGTTCGCGAGTTGCGTAACACCCTGGAGCGCGCTGCCATCGTCTGCGATGGTGCCCTCATCGAGCCCAAACATCTGCCGCCGGGCTTTGGGCAGGTGGTTCCGCGCGCCCCGGTGCAGGAAGCCAACGCCGTGCGCCTGGGCGTCGGCACCACAGTAGGCGAAGCCGAGCGCTTGCTTATCCTGAAGACCCTGGAAGCGACCAACAATAACAAGACGCGCGCCGCCGAGATCCTGGGCATCAGCCTCAAGACTCTGCACAACAAACTGAAGGAATATAGCGGCCAAGCCGGCGGGCACAGCGAGGCGGCGGAAGCAAGCTAGAACCGGCAATTGGCAATTGGTGTTTGCACTTCGCTGAAAGCAACTGCCAAGCACCAATTACTAATTGCCAATTGACGCTTCACGTCGCATCGCTGTGCTTCTTCTTCAGATACCTGGCAAACATGCGATGGGGATCAATCTCAATAAAGGTCGCCGTGCTGGTGGCCAGCACCTCCCCTTCGCGATTGCGGATTTCTGCGGCTCGGTAATGCTCGCGGCCGATGACGCGCAGCTCCCAGCCCTCAACAATCAATGGCTTGAACAGCGGCACCGGTTTCATGTACTTCACTTCCATGCCCCCGGTGAGCGCGATGAGGTTGTGCAGCTTGTTTACCTTGCCCATCGCCTCATCCAGGATGGTGGCGATGATGCCTCCGTGGGCGTGCGCCGGCGGGCCGACAAAGCGCCGCGGAAGGCGGAAGCGGCAGATGAAGCGCTGCCGTTCTTTGTCCAACACAAATTTCAATTGCAGTCCGCTTTCGTTGCCGGGGCCGCACCCGAAGCACTTATTGGCGATCTGCTGCTGCTTGACCACGTGGCCATGAACCTTCTCGTGCAGGGGCATGAAGACAGGATGCGGCACAACTGCGCTGGAGCGCAACTTTTGCGAATCAAAACATCCGCGGGTTGTTGGGCGTACCGGAGTCGATGGTGATCTGTTCGTCGGTCTTACGGCGTGCGTACCAGCAAGGCTTGCTGCCCATCTGCGGAAAAAGTGAATTCGTGCAACTGACGTCGTGGTCGCCGGCGTAGTCGTATTCCGTGCGGCCGTTCTTCAGCTTGACCACGTAATACGTGTGCACGGTTACGCTGCCCATCGCGTCACGGTGAGGAATCTGCAGACGCAGGGACAAAAAATCGCAGAGGTAGAGCAGCCCTGCCCCGGCAATAGCGAGAATCGGCCAGCGCTTCATCACGGAATGTTCAGCGTCCGATTGTAAGCCACTCTGATGAGAGGAAGGAGCGATGAGTAATTTCGAGCTGTGAAAATTTCCTGGCGGAACGGATTGAGTTCCTTCGCAAATGCGCGCATCATAATGTCACAGAGGGGTAGGACGCGGCCGAGCAGTTGGGACGCCGCGTTGCTCACAACAACAAAGGACAGCGGTTTTGAGCCGGAGAACCGGTATTCGAGCACCGAAGACTTCGCAGGGTGGCGAAGGACGCGGCCCCACGGCCGGCTGGCCGGGTGGCGGGGGTGGCGGCGGCGGACGGGGCGGCGACGATGCGCCCAGCTATGGTGAGCATCTGCACCGATACCGGCTGGGAGTAATGCTCGGCCTCTCCTCGGTAGTGATGCTCTTCATCTCCTTCACTACCGCTTACGTCGTGCGCAAAGCCGGCGCGGTCTGGGACCCGGCGCACAACGATTACGTCAGCAACTGGGTGCCGCTGGCCCTGCCGCTTCGAATTCTGCTGTTCAACACCTTTGTTCTTCTCGTGAGCAGCTTCACCTTGGAGGTCGCGCGTCGCCGCGCCGCCGAAGATGTCGCGCTGGCGCCCATCGCGGACATTCCCGGCATTCGCGTCAGCGATCGCGATGCCCTTCCCTGGCTGTGGACAACGATCCTACTAGGACTGGCTTTTCTTGGCGGACAGTTCTACGCATGGCATGTTCTACAGCATGAAAACCTGGCGTTTGGGGCAAACGCCAGCAGTTCGTTCTTCTTCATCTTGACCGGTGTGCATGCCGTGCACTTGATTGGCGGGATCGTCGCGCTCCTGTATGCCGGGGTTAGCAGCTGGTTCCATCGGTCCCCGGAGACGCGCCGCATCGTGATTGACGTGACCGCGTGGTACTGGCACTTCATGGGCGCGCTCTGGATTTACATCTTCGCCCTGCTGTATTTTGCGCGGTAAACAACGCGCGAGCAGGCCTCCCACCAAACATTTATAATAAGAAGTTTCGGCGGCCGTATTTGAAGAATTCTGTGGGGTAGCCGCAGCAAGCGGTCTTCCCCATCCTGCCCGCCGGAACACGGTACCCATGTCGAACGAAAGCATCGTCGTACGCGGAGCGCGGGTTCATAACCTGAAGAACATCGACTTCGAGATTCCCCATAACCAGATGACGGTGGTGACCGGGGTTTCAGGATCGGGCAAGTCGTCACTCGCGTTTGACACCATCTATGCCGAGGGCCAGCGCCGCTACGTCGAGTCGCTGTCGGCCTATGCGCGCCAGTTCCTGGAGCGTATCGAAAAGCCCGACGTAGACGAGATTGACGGCATCGCGCCGGCGGTTGCCATCAAGCAGAAGAACACCACGCGCAACCCGCGCTCGACCGTGGCCACCGCGACGGAGATTTACGACTATTTGCGGCTGCTGTATGCGCGGGTAGGCCGCACTTATTGCCTGAACTGCGGTGAGCGAGTGAAGAAAGACACCGTGGATGAAGTCTCCGACCGAGTCCTCGCCCTCGGCGAGGGCACGCGCGTACAGGTGTTCTTTCCGCTTCAACCTGCACCGCAGCCGTCCGCGCCGGAACCCAAGAAAGGCCGGAGAACGGCAAAGAAGAAGGCGGCGCCTTCGGTCCTCGATTTCCTGCTGAAAGAGCGGCTGTTCGAATTGCGCAAGCGGGGCTTCAACCGGCTCTATCAGAACGGAGAAGTGGTTGAGTTCTCCACCCCGGAGTCGCTGCTCGACCTGAACTTCGCAGAGCCGGTGCTGGTGCTGGTGGACCGCATCGCGGTTTCACCGGACGCGCGCGCCCGCATCGTGGACGCCGTGGAGCAAGGCTATCGCGAAGCGGGCGAAGTCATCTTCGAGACCGCGCCGGGTGAGGGCAACTCTTCCCAGCGCCTGCGTTTCTCGCAACGCTTCGAGTGCAAACGCTGCAATCTCCGATACGAAGAACCCGAGCCGCGGCTGTTCTCGTTCAACAATCCCTTCGGGGCATGCCCGCGCTGCCAAGGCTTCGGCAACACCATTGATTTCGATCTGAACCTGGTGATTCCGGATAAGTCGCTCACGCTGGCCGACGGCGCCATCGAGCCCTGGACCAAGCCGAAGTACAGGCCGCTGGCGACGGAGATGCGCCGCTACGCGCGCCCCGCCGGCATCCCGCTGGATGTGCCGTGGCACGACCTGACCGCCGAGCAGCAAAGCTTCATCGTGAGCGGCGACGGAAAATTCTGGGGCGTGCGCGGCTTCTTCCAGCACCTGGAGCGCAAGAAGTACAAGCTCCACGTCCGCGTCTTCCTCAGCCGGTACCGAGGATACTCGGTCTGCTCCGACTGCGGTGGGCTGCGCCTGCGGCGCGAGGCGCGGCAAGTAAAGATTGGTGGCAAGGACATCTGCCAGGTCACGTCGATGACGGTCGGGCAGGCGAAGGTGTTCTTCTCCCATCTGCAACTGAGCAGGCTGGAAGCGGACATCGCGGGCAAGCTTCTAGAGGAGATTAACGACCGGCTGCAATACCTGGATGAAGTAGGTTTGGAGTACCTGACGCTGGATCGGCTGGCTTCCACGCTATCCGGCGGTGAGGCGCAGCGCATCCAACTGGCGACTTCACTGGGCTCACGGCTGGTAGGCACGCTGTATGTGCTCGATGAGCCGTCCATCGGTCTGCACCATCGGGACACCGACCGGCTGGTGAAGATTCTGCACGACCTGCGCAATCTGGGAAACACCATCCTGGTGGTGGAGCACGATGCCGAGATCATGCGCCACGCCGACCGCATCATCGACCTCGGGCCGGGCGCCGGAGAAAACGGTGGGCGCGTCATTGCCACCGGGACCTATGAAGAAATTCGTACAAACCCGGCTTCGCTTACCGGCCGCTACCTGCGCGACGAACTGCGTATCCAGATGCCGTCATCGCGGCGCAAGGGTAGCGGAAGACAGATCAAGCTGATAGGAGCGCGCGCCCACAACCTCAAGAAGATTGATGTCACCATCCCGCTGGGAATGCTGGTGTGCGTTACCGGAGTTTCCGGTTCCGGTAAGTCAACGCTGGTGCATGATGTGCTTTACAACGCCCTGGCCGCAAGCACTGGGCAGGTCAGCGGCGGCCCGCCGGCAGAACTCGACCGCGTCGTCGGGTCGGAGTGGATCGACGAAGTGGTGCTGGTGGACCAGTCGCCCATTGGTCGTACCCCGCGCTCCAACCCAGTGACCTACATAAAGGCATTCGACGCCGTTCGCGAGCTTTTTGCCTCGCTGCCGGAGAGCAAGAAGCACGGCTACGGCGCGGGACACTTCTCGTTCAACATCCCCGGCGGACGCTGCGATGTGTGCCAGGGTGATGGCACGGTCACAGTGGAGATGCAGTTTCTCGCCGATGTCGAGCTGATTTGCGAGGAGTGCCGAGGAACACGCTACAAACCTGAGATCCTGGAGGTCCGCTACCACGGGAAGAACATCCACGAGGTGTTGAACATTACGGTCAGAGAGGCGCTGCACTTCTTCTCCGGCGTGCCGAAAATTGTGGAAAAGCTGCGCGTGCTTGACGAAGTCGGCCTCGGCTATTTGCGGCTGGGACAATCGGCGACGACGCTCTCCGGCGGCGAGGCCCAGCGCGTGAAACTGGCGGCGCACCTGCAGCCACGATTGCGTGACATCGGGCGTCCCAAGAGCGAGCGCGGAAAAGGACAGCCGCGAATCCTGTACATTTTCGACGAGCCAACCACCGGTTTGCATTTCGACGATGTGAGCAAGCTTCTTTCGGCGTTCCGGCGCCTCATCGAAGCAGGAGGTTCGATCGTGGTCATCGAACACAACCTCGACGTGATCAAGACTGCCGACTGGGTCATCGATCTAGGACCGGAAGGCGGGGCCGGGGGTGGCGAGGTAGTGGCGATCGGCCAGCCAGAAGCGATTGCCGAGGCGACAAATTCTTACACCGGCCAGTGGCTGGCGCGCATCTTACCGCCCAACGGAAACCGGCAAACTGATGAGTCTAAGTAAACTGGCGGCGGCAACGCTGACAGCTGCGCTTCTCGCCGCAGCCATGGCGAGCCTCGGCCTCGCCCAGGAAAGCAAGCCGACCGTCCGCCATCATCGCGTGGAAGAAGTTGTTCCCGACGACAGCAGCTCGCCCGAAGTGTCGCAGGCTGAAACCGCGCTCCAGCACAGTGATTTCGCCGCGGCCGAACCTCTGCTGCAGAAAGCCATTGCCGCCAAGCGCAACGACTATCGCGCCTGGTTCGACCTGGGATACGTGTACAACGCGACCAAACGCCCCACGGATGCCATAGAGGCTTACCGCAAGTCGGTGGCTCTCAAGCCCGACGTCTTCGAAGCCAACCTGAACCTCGGGATTCTCCTGGTGCAGCACGGAGACAAGGCTGAAGCGGCGAAGGTCTTGCAGGGAGCCACCCAACTTAAGCCGGAGTCACGTCCTGACGAGGGCATGGCCCGCGCTTGGCAGTGGCTGGGACTGGCGGAACAAGATACCGACGCCAAGCAAGCACTCGCTGCTTTCTCCGAAGCGGCAAAGCTCAGTCCCAAAGATGCGCAGCCGCATCTGCTCGCGGCACAATTGCAGCAGAAAGGTAACAACATGGATGCGGCTGCACAGGAATTTCAGGCGGCGGCCAGTCTCGATCCGAAGTCGAAGGAAGCTCTGACTGCACTGGTCGACATCTACAACAAGCAGAAGAAGTATCCCGAGGCGGAAGCCGCGCTGCGTAACCTTCTCGCTATTGATCCGTCAAACAGCCGCGCCCGTGTGCAGTTGTCGCATGTCCTGACCAGCGAGGGCAAGCACGAGGAAGCCGTCGAAGAATTGCAGAAGGGGCTGCAAGGGAATTCCGGTGACCCGCGGGCGGCGCTGGAACTGGGTGCCATGTACGTGCAAGCCGGCAAGTACCCCGAAGCGGAGCAGCAGCTCCGGCTGGCGGTGCAGAAAATGCCGAAGGACGCGGAGGCGCACCTTGCGCTAGGCTCGCTCCTGATGCATTTGAAGAAATATCCCGAGTCGCAACAGGAACTGCTCATCGCCTTGCAGCTCAAGCCTGACTTGCCCGAGGCCTACGGCAACCTCGCCGTCGTGGCGGCGGAGAACAAGAATTACCAGCTAACGCTGAAGGCGCTGGACTATCGCGCCAAGTTTCTGCCCGAAGGCCCGGCCACCTATTTTCTTCGCGCTACGACCTTCGATAATCTCAAGGCAGTGCCCCAGGCGGTGGATTACTATCAGCGATTTTTGGAAGCCGCCGCTGGCCAGCTCCCCGATCAGGAATGGCAGGCGCGGCATCGGTTGATGGCGCTCGACCCCAAACACGCCGACAAGTACAGTGTGAAGAAGAAGTAAGATGCTGGCCACTTTTCGATTTGCGGCGACGGTGGTTGTGCTCGCCGGTCTGGCACTGGCGGCGACCGGCCCAGACCCGGGTTTGAAGACCCGGGCCGACGCTGCAAAAGGCGGCGAGAAGGCCAAGCTCTGCCTGGAATACGCGCACCAGCAGCTTCTGCAAGCCGACACGCTCTTCAACCACGGCGAAGTGGACAAGGGCATGGCGGACATTAGCGAGGTCGTTGAGTACTCGCGCAAGGCGGCCGACGCCGCCGCCAGTTCCGGCAAGCACCAGAAGCAGACCGAGATCGAACTGCGCAAGCTCTCCAAGCGGATGCACGACATCGGCGAAACCCTGGCCTTTGAGGACCGCGCCCCGGTGCGCAAGGCCGTCGAGGAGATCGAGCAGATACGCTCCGATCTGTTAGGCAAAATGTTTGGACTGAAACCAGAGGGGAAATCGTGATGGGTGCAACCCGGTGGCTAATGTGGGTGGTTCTGCTGACTTGCTCTTTCTCCTCCTTCTTGTCGGCGCAGCACCGCGATCCGCTGACCGAGAAAGAAGTGGACCAGATGCGCGAGTCGGCAGACTATCCCAACCAGCGCCTGGCGTTCATGGTGGGTTTCGCGCGCGCGCGTCTGGTCGCCATCGATAAGGTGCAAGCCGACAAGACGGCAAAAGACCGTCCGCTGCAAATTCACGACCTGCTGCAGGACTTTACTTCGCTGCTCGACGAGATTGACGACAACGTTGACCTTTACGCCGCGCACAAGACGGACATACGCAAGGGCCTGACGCTGGTCATCGAAGGCTCCAGCGAGTGGCAGTTGAAGCTGCGGACCCTGAAGCAGCAGTCTCCTCCGGAAGAGTTGGACCAGTATTCCTTCGTGCTGGCCAATGCCAGCGATGCCGTCAGCGATACTGCGGACAGCGCGCGCAAGGAACTGCAGGAACAGAACCAGCTCGCCAAGGAGAAGAAGTTGAATAAAGTTTATTCGGAGCGGAAGGACTGATTCAGGGCAAATGGAGAGGGCCGCCGATTCCCCCGAACGGCGGCCCTTCCCAGTGGTTCTAATACTAAACAGATGAGACGTTAGCAGTGATATCGGACGGAAACAAGACCTTGAACAAGTTCTTACAAGCCCCGACTATGGTTCGACACCTCTCCTATTTCGCAGCCAGGTGAATTGAATTTTGCGGCCAGATTTGCAGGAAGTATTTCAGAGGTCCTACCGCGAGCTGCGGCCGCGTGCGCCCATGCCGGAATTTCGGGTTGAATTTTATCCCTTCGCCAGCGTGAACAACACCATTCGCCTGCGCGACTCACGGCTTCACGTGCGCATCTCGGACCTGCTGGAGGGCGCACCCGAGGGCGTGCTCGAGGCCATTGCGCACATCCTGCTGGCAAAAATCTACCGCCAGCCTATCGAGCGCTTGCACGCCACGCGTTTCCGCCGCTACGTGGGCAGTCATGACCTTCGCGCCAAAGCCCACCTGGTCCGCCAGGTGCGCGGGCGAAAGCGGATCCAGTCACCGCGGGGAATGTTCTACAACCTCGAGCCCATCTTTGACGATCTGAACGTACGCTTCTTTCATGGACTGCTGGCCCGCCCGCAGATGACCTGGAGCGAACTCCGCTCGCGGCACAGCCTGGGGCACTACGACCCGGCACACAACGCCATCGTCGTCAGCCGCATCTTCGATTATCCTCGCGTGCCGCGTTATGTCCTGGAGTACATCGTCTATCACGAGATGCTGCACCTGAAGCATCCGGTAAAACTGCGTGGCAGCCGGCGCTGCGTTCATGGGCCGGAATTCCAGGCGGAAGAAAAGCTCTTTCCAGAATTGAAAAAAGCAAAGGCATTTTTGAAGCGGCTGTGACCGCCGTTCTAGTACAGCCGGAAATTTACCTCGACATTGATCTGCACGGCTACCGGCTTGCCGTCTTTCATCGCCGGTTGAAATTTCCAGTTTTTCACGGCTTCGATGGCTCTCTCATCCAGTCCCATGCCAAGCGCGCGCGCCACCTTGACGTCGTGCGGCCGGCCATCAGCACCAACGATAAGCCACAGCAAGCACGTTCCCTGATACTTCGCTTTGCGGGCTTCTTCGGAATATTCCGGGTCAGGCGTGTCGAGAGCGCGCGGGGCCGAGACGCCACCGCCCACGCGAAACACGCCGCCCCCCACGCCGCCGCCACGACCGGGGCCAACGCCCGGACCGGTACCAGAACCTACGCCACCGCCTGCTCCCGATCCAATGCCGCCACCGCTGCCGGTCCCGTTCGATGGAGGCCCGTTCGGCACGGCGTTCAGAGGATTGCCCAGATTTGGCATATTCGAGGCCATCTTGATTTCCGGCGGAACGACAACTGTCGGTTCCACCGCCAGCTTGGGATGGTCATTGCGGATCACTATTGCCGGAGGCGTAATCTGCTCCATCGCCAGCTTGGGCAGTTTGCCTTTGGGAGCTTGCAGCTTGTCGTGGTCGCCGCCACCGCCGCCTCCGCCCATCGTGACGCTCTTCTTGGGCGTTATCGGCAATTGCGGCGTCAGGTCGGGGGCAATCAACATCACCGTTTCCTTCGGCTTTTCGATGTTCCTGACCGCCCGAGCGCCCAGGACGGAAATCCCGATCAGTCCCGCGACCATGAAGACATGCACCACGAGCGACATGCCGGCGCTCTGCTTCTTGTAGATGTCCTCGTCCCAGATTTCGCGGACCTGCACCGGCTTCGAGGTCAACTGCAACGGCGGCAATTTCTCGGGGAACAAAGCTGCGCGCAGATTGCTCTTCAGCGAGCTCCACAGCGACTCATTCATGTTCGTCCGCGGCAGGAGATTTAGTTCTTCCTGCCCGGATGGGGGAATCAACACCGGATTAGCCATATCGTCATCTACGTCCTTGGATCTGCCTGGCGCCTTCTCTCGCTGCCACGTCATGAAGCAGCGCTTCCCATGCCAAGCCGTTCGTCGTTAAAACCCGCGACTTGCGCATAGGTTTCGCCGGAATCCACACCCAAGCCTGCAGAGGGTGTAGCTTTGGCATGCTCAACTTAGATGCTGCTCTACCCACATCGGTGTTTGCGTTTCTCGACAATAATTGAGAAGCATCCCCTCGGTAAAGGCGAGCCGTGAATGTAACCCGCTGATAGACGCGGGTTTTGCCGCTCCCTATAATGAAGGAATAAGAAACGCAACCGTTACAATTCCATGACAAGTTGAGGTGAAGCAGGAAGTGCCGCTCGACCTGAAATCCACGCTGAATCTGCCCAAAACCGACTTTCCCATGAAGGCGAACCTGCCGCAGAACGAGCCCAAAATGCTCGAGCGCTGGGAGAACGGGCGGATTTACGAGCGGCTCCGCGAGGTCCACCACGGGCAGCCGATTTATGTGATGCACGACGGCCCACCGTATGCCAACGGCCCCATCCACCTGGGCACCGCGCTCAACAAGACGCTGAAGGACTTCGTGGTGAAGTGCCGCAGCATGGCCGGCTTCGACGCGCCCTACGTTCCCGGCTGGGACTGCCACGGCCTGCCCATCGAGATCAAGGTGGACAACCTGCTGGGCCGCAAAAAGCTTGAACTCGATCCGCTCGCGGTGCGCGAGGAGTGCCGCAAATACGCCCAGACCTACCTCGACCTGCAGCGCTCGCAGTTCAAGCGCATCGGCGTCTTCGGCCGCTGGGAGCGGCCTTACTCCACCATGGATCCGCAGTACGAGAGCGTGGTGCTGGAGACCTTTTACACGTTCTACGAGCAGGGCACCGTCTACAAGGGCCTGAAGTCCGTCTACTGGTGCATCCACGACAAGACCGCGCTGGCCGAAGCCGAGGTGGAATACGAGATGGACAGCAGCCCCAGCATCTGGGTGCGCTACTCCCTTACCAGCGACCCGGCGAAGATTGATGCGTCGCTGGCCGGCAAGAAAAATGTCGCAACCATCATCTGGACGACCACGCCGTGGACGCTGCCCGCCTCGATGGCCGTGACCTTCGCGCCCGACGCGCAGTACGTCGCGCTCGACGCCGGCGAGTGGATCTACATCGTCGCGAAGGAGCTGGCGCAGCAGACGATCGAGAAGTGCAACCTGGGCGATGCCGAAGAGATTGCGGCGTTCCCGGGTGCGAAACTCGAACACGCCACCTTCGCGCATCCGTTCCTGGAGCGCACCGTGCTGGGCGTGCTCGGCGACTACGTCACCATGGACACCGGCACCGGCGCAGTGCACACTGCACCCGCCCACGGCGCGGACGACTTCGCCACCGGCGTGAAGTACGGCATTGACCCGCACTGCGAGGTGGACGAGGGCGGCGTCCTGCGGGATGGATTGCCAGAGTATGACGGACAGCAGGTGTTTAAGGCGAACCAGCCGATCGTCGAGCTACTGAAGAGCCGCGGCGCGCTGCTGGGCTTCGAGAAGATCGAACACTCGTACCCGCATTGCTGGCGCTGCCACAACCCGATCATCTTCCGCGCGACCGAGCAATGGTTCATCGCCATGGAAGGCACACTGCCCGGCGGTGGGACGCTGCGCACCCGCGCGCTGGAAGAGATCAAGAAGGTCGTCTGGGATCCGGCGTGGGGCGAAGAGCGCATCTCCAACATGATCGCTCCGCGCCCCGACTGGTGCATTTCGCGCCAGCGCATCTGGGGCGTGCCCATCGCCATGTTCCAGTGTGAGGGCTGCAACCAGTTCCTGGGCGACAAGGCGGCGCATCGCGCCGTGGTGGAGTTGTTCGCGCGCGAAGGCTCCGACGCCTGGTACCGGCACCCGGCGGAAGACATCTTGCCGGCGGGGACGAAGTGCCAGCGATGCGGCGGCACTAGATTCCGCAAGGAGATGGACATCATCGACGTGTGGTTCGAGTCGGGTTCGAGCCAGGCGGCGGTGCTGGGACACGAGCCCGGACTGCCGTGGCCCGCCGATCTCTACCTCGAAGGCGGCGACCAGCATCGCGGCTGGTTTCACTCTTCCCTGCTCTGCGCCGTCGGCGCTAAGGGCGCCGCACCGTATCGCCGCGTGGCTACCGCGGGCTGGACGCTCGATCCCCAGGGCCGCGCCATGTCGAAGTCACTGGGCAACACCGTCGACCCGGTGGAGATCTCCGAAAAGCTGGGCGCGGAGATCGTTCGTCTGTGGGTGGCGTCGGTGGATTTCCGCGAGGACGTGATGGCGTCGGACGACCTGATGCTGCGCATTTCCGAGGGCTATCGCAAGCTGCGCAACACGTTCCGCTACATCCTGAGCAACCTGAGCGGCTTCGACCCGCAGAGTGACGCGGTGGACTTCGCGGACATGCACCCGCTCGACCAGTACATCCTGCTGCGTGCTGCCGAGGTCACGCGCGACGTGCGCGGACACTACGACAATTTCGTCTTTCACAAGCTTTACCAGCGGATGAAGGACTTTTGCATCGTCGACCTGAGCTCGATTTACTTCGACGTAATCAAGGACCGGCTGTACACCTCGGCGCCGAATTCGCAGGCGCGACGTTCGGCGCAAACCGCGCTGTGGAGATTGGGCGACGCGTTGGTGCGGCTGCTGGCTCCCGTCATGAGCTTTACCGCCGATGAGGTCTGGCAGTTCCTCCCCGCTGCGGAAGGACGGCTGGAGAGTGTCCACCTCGCGCTCTTCCCCGAGCCGCAGGAGCTGACGGGCGAGATTCCGGCGGGCTTCGATGTTGCCGAACTGCAAGCCGACTGGGGCACGCTGCTGCAGGTCCGTGACGAAGCCTTGAAGGTGCTGGAAGCGGCGCGCAATGAGAAGACGATCGGCAGCGGCCTGGAGGCGCAACTCCGCCTGGTGGCGCCGGAAAAGCTTTACCCGGTGCTGGAGCGGCATCGCGATCAGTTGCGCTACCTGTTCATCGTGTCGGATGTGGCGCTGGAGAAACTGCCGCCGGGCAACGGCGATACCGGGCTGGTCATCACGGTAAACAAGGCGCCGGGCGCGAAATGCGAGCGTTGCTGGAACTATTCCACACGCGTCGGGGAAGACAAGGCGTACCCGACGGTGTGCGAGCGCTGTAGCGCGGTGCTGTCGGAGATCGAGGCCACGGCCGGAGCGAGATAGCCGCCGGGCTGCTCCTTTCGCCGGGCCAGCGCGTCTAACAAACAGGGCATGAAGCCAAGACCCATGCGCAAGTACTTCTTTCTCATCGCCGCCGCCGTGCTGCTGCTCGACCGCCTGGCCAAGTGGGCGGTCGCGGCCAACATTCCGCTGCACGACGGCACCGCTGTCATCCCCGGGTTCTTTCACCTGACCCACGTGGAGAACAGCGGCGCGGCCTTCGGCCTGTTCGCCGAATCCGCCGCACAGTGGAAGATCGGCGCGCTGGTCAGCTTTTCGGTCATCGCCCTGCTCATCGTCTCGGCGCTGCTGTGGAAGAACGGTCACGCCCTGACGACCACCACCATCGGCCTGTCGCTCATCCTGGGCGGCGCGACTGGCAACCTGTGGGACCGCATGATGAGCGGCCACGTCGTCGACTTCCTCGACTTCAACCTCGGCACCTATCACTGGCCGGCCTTCAATGTCGCCGATAGCGCCATCGTGGTCGGCGCCATCCTGCTGGTCGCCGAGATCGTCTTCGCCAAGTCACGCGACGAAGCGGTGAAAGAAACGCCGCTGCGCCACTAATCCTCTAACAGCCGTTCCCGTCCACAGCCCGCAACCGGCGGCGGTTCTCATGGCGTTCCGTACACCCGCTTGTACACTTCCTGGTTGCGCACGATGGCCTGCACGTATTCGCGGGTCTCGGTGAAAGGAATGGACTCGACAAACTCCTCCACGTCGCGGTACGTGCCCGAGGCGCGCCAGTCCTCAACGCGCTGCTCGCCTGCGTTATAGGCCGCGAGCGCGTACTCGATCTGGCCTCCAAAGTGGTCCACCATCTGGCGGAAGTAGCGCGTGCCCAGCTCGATGTTGGTCGTGGGGTCGAGCAGCGAGTCCGTGCTGTAGTGCTGCAATCCCTCTTTCTTCGCCTCGCCCTTGCCCGTCCTGGGCAGCAGCTGCATCAATCCGTAGGCGTTGGCGTGCGAGATAGCTTCGGGATTGAACTCCGACACCTGCCGGATGAGCGCTGCCACCAGGTAAGGATCAAGTCCGTTCTCATCCGAGTAGCGGCGCAACGCGTCCCAATAAGGCCGCGGGAACAGACCGTGCCAGTACTCGCCGGGCAGAGCGCTTACGTCCATCGCGAAGTATCCCGAGATGGCGTGCTTCAAGGCCTGCAGCGCGCGATAGTACTCGCCGCCGCTGGAATAGATGCGCGCGATCTCCAGCATCTCCCAGGAAGGGCCAGTCGCACTGCCGGCTTGCAGCTCGCGCACCGCCAGGTCGGTCACGCCGGCATTCTGCAGCAGGCGGGCGCGCATGTAGTGCAGGTCGTCTTCCGGCGGATCGGTGATCTGCGCGTCGGCATCGTACGACGGCGCGGTGCCGACGTGCTGCAGCGCCGCCACCGTAACCGCCGGAGCGGAAGGCATCGTCGCCAGCCGCTTGCGCGCCAGCACGCTGTAGTAGTAGTTACGATAACGATCGGCCAGCTTCTGGTAGTAGGCCCGCGCCATGCCGTAATCGCGATCATCCTCGGCCATGCGCGCGCGCCAGTACATGGCGTTGGGTACTTCGTTGGTGCCGGGATAAAACTCGACCTGCTCCTCGAAATACTTCTTGGCCTGCTCCGGACGGTTCTGGCGGTAAGTCAGCCAGGCGCACTTCCAGTGCGCATAGGACGCCTTGCTGCTGGCCGGGAAGCGCACATGGATCTCGCGATAGAGATCGATGGCGTGGTCGTAGTTCTTGCTCAGCAGGTACATGTTGGCGCTGGTGAGCAGCGCCGACTCCAGCCACGGCGACTTGGGCGTGGTGGCGCGCATGTGGTCGAGGATGGTCGCCAGCCCTTCTTCGTCGTTGGTGTTGCGCGCGATCTCCGCCCGCTGATACCACTTCTCCGCGCTGGCATCGCTGCCATCGTCGGGAATACGGTCGAGCACGGCACGCGCCTCACGGGTGTTGCCGTCCTTCATGTAGCAGTTGGCCAACTGGATCAGCACTGCCGATTGCTGGGTGGCGCCGGCCAGGTCGAGCATGGCCTTGTACTCATCAGCCGCGGCAGGATAGTGCCGTGCCTTATACAGCGCGTCGGCGCGCTTCTCGTGCTCGCTGTACGTTGGCGGCGGCAGAGTCGCCACTTCCGGAATCTTCTTCAGATCGGCGGCGGCGTTGTCGGCCGTGTAGTTGGTCGCGTAGCTGTAGTACACGCGACGCAGGGTCTCGGCGCCGGCGCGCAACTGGCCATTCTGCACGTAGGCCTTGCCCAGGAAATATTCGGTTTCGGCGCTGGCGGGGGTGCGGTGCGCCTCCAGAAGACGGACAGCTTCGCCGGAGCGATTGGTCGCCAGCAACGCCTTCGCATACGCGATCAGCGCATCATGCGAGTAAAGCGAGTCGGGGAAGCGCGTGCCGAAGTCGCGCAGGTAGGCGAACGATTCCTCCGGGTTGTTGCTCAGCACGTAAGCGTTGCCGATGAAGAACCCGGTGTAGTCGTTGAGCTCGCCAATCTGGGGCTGCGCCTTCTGCATGGCGGCGATGGCGGCGGGATACTGCGCATCGAGATAGTGCGCATAGCCGATGGCGAACCAGGCCAGCGCGCCCGCCTCGGTGCCCGCATGCGCGTGCGCGTAGGTCTCGACTCCGCTGTAAGCGGCGGGGGTGCGGAACTCGACCAGTTGGCGTGCCATAGGCCGCAGGTCGCTGGAGGCGACAAAGGTGCGCTTCAACCGGTGCGCTCTCGCGACCGTGGCTTTTTTGCGCGGCTTGTTGGAACGGGCCGACGTCGTCTTCTTGTGCGCACTGCTGGTCTTGGTTGTGCTGCTCGACTTCGGCGCAGTTGTGCTGCTGGTCGTGGATTTCTTCTTGGGCGCAGTGCTGGAAGTGCTGTCTTGCGCAGGCAAAATGCTGCCCGGCAACAGCAGCAGGAAGGCCAACAGCGGTAGAACGAAACGGCTTGGGCTCACTTCGTTCAGTGTAACGCGATTCGGCCTGCGCTCAGATGGCAATTCGTTTACAGAATCGGTTCCGGTCCGTGACATCCGCGGGGCTCGCACGTCCGTACATATATGAGACGCTTCATCAGAGCGGTTGTACGGTGCTTGGCGATGTGTGTGCTCAAAAGGGTGGAGCAGGCCTTGAGGCCTGCAGCAAGCGTCGGATGTGGAGTGGCGCTTTAGCGCCTGAGGTAAGTGGCCCGACTTTACCTCAGCGGCTGAAGCCGTGCACGGCGAACGATCGGGAATGCAGCGCTGAAGCGCTGCTCCACCCGTATCTCCATCGTGCAGCGTTGCTTGTTCAGCTATCCTGAGCCGCCCTTCGGGCTGAGGTTTTGGCAATCCGCTCTGCACTGGCCAGAACCAAGTCGACGGCATCAGTACACCAAGGACTTTTGCCTTGGCTTGTCTTGCAAATCTACTGGGGTATTGTGCACCCGAGTTCATCCATCGAAATTCCCTTTCCCGGCTTCCCCCAACCGACGCCCGAATGGGTAAAATGGTCGCGGGGATTTTGTTCCGGGCGTAAAATCCTGAATCTGCGCAAACATGGGAACCATCCAACCAAAAGTAGAAGAGCCAGCCGATGAGATCTCGCTGGTACACGCGGCGAAAGCCGGCGACATCAGCGCGTTTGAAGAACTGGTAAAGCGGTACGACCGGAATGTATTCCGGATCGCGCAGCACATCACGCAGAACCGCGAGGACGCGGAAGACGTGGTGCAGGACGCGTTCCTGAAGGCGTACCAGAACCTGAAGAATTTTCAGGAGCAGTCGAAGTTCTATACGTGGCTGGTGCGGATTGCGGTGAACGAGGCGCTGATGCGCCTGCGCCGCCGCCGGCCCGAGCGCATGGTGTCGCTCGACGAGGACATCAAGACGGAAGAGGATTCCATGCCGCGCGAAGTCGCGGACTGGTCGCCGAATCCGGAACAGCTCTACACGCAAGGCGAGCTGAAAGAGATTTTGGGCAAGACGATTCAAGGGTTGCCTCCGAGCTTTCGGACGGTCTTCGTCTTGCGCGATGTAGAAGGCCTCTCCACCGAGGAAACGGCGGACGCCTTGGATTTGAGTATTCCCGCAGTCAAGTCCCGCTTGCTCCGGGCCCGGCTGCAACTGCGCGAACGCTTGAGCAAGTACTTCAAAAATCGCACTGGTGGAGATGGCAAAAAGTGACCTGCTCTGATTTCCTCAAGGAGCTCACCGATTACCTGGACGACTCGATGGACGCCCAGACAAGGGCGGAATTGGAAGATCATCTCCAGTGGTGCCACAACTGCTACGTGGTGTGCAACACCACCAAAATGACCATCGAGATTTATCGCGACTCTCATCTGTACGAACTTCCGGACGATCTGCGCGGCCGTCTGCGCAGCGCCATACTGACCAAGTGCAAGTGCGGCGCTGCGCCGGCGGAATCCGACGCCTCCTCGCCCTCCGCCCACGCCGAACCCGACAAGTAGCCGCTGGGAGCGAGTTCCCCTACGACTGGACGCAGATGAAGCTCGTCTCCCCGACCCCCAACTCCGCGAAGACGGCAGAACCAGTCACCGTGGTTTCCGGCCCCAAAGCCGCTTGATTTCCGATTAAGCTTGACGCGGCCGTTCGCACCAGCGAGTGGCCTTCGTAACTCTGAGACTGGCGCGGCCGCCCGCTAAGGCGGCGCGGGTCGCTTGCGCCCGCCGCGCTTGCCTGCCCGCGACTCCACCCCGAACCACATGGCTGATGGCTCCTTGCGCGGTGGGGCTGGTGTGCCCGGCGACGGGCTCGCGAGCGGCGGGCACTATGTCCCCAGGCTCTGCGCCGCTGTCAGCCTGGCCGATCCCGCCCTCCGCGTCGCCGCCAACCGGCAAAGGCTGGTACGCGCCTTTCTGCTCCTCCGGCGGCTCGGGCGGCTGGCGCCGCTCGCCGCTGGAGATTTGCGACTCGACGCTCTGGGCGACGTCATTCGCCAGCGCTTCCCCGCCCTCGGCCTGCAGCTCCTCGACGGCCTTGCGCTCCAGCTTGACCATGGGCAGGTTGCGCGCCGCCGCCCGCAACGCCGCCGGCGCCACGCGCGAGCGCGGCAGATACATCTGCCCGCTGAGCACACCATGAATGATCTGCATGTAGGCGGTCTGCAGCGAGGTGGCGTCCTCTGGCAACGGCATGGGGATCATGCGGATGCCGCGGTCGGTTTCGTTGTTGTAGCTTTCCCAGTTGTGGAAGCGCTTGGGCAGCAGCCGGCGCAACGAGTAGTGGTAATAACAATGAGTGTGGCCGCGCGCGGCGGGCGAGCCGCATCCCACGCCGGCAATCATGACATGCTGGAAAAGTGGATAGGGCACGTAACGTTCCTCATCGATCTAAGATTTTTGCCTCGAGTAAGTGCCGTGTTTTTAATACTTTGCTTGTAAAGTATTCCATCCATTTAAGTTACTGTCGCAGCTAAGTGGTTTTTTTCCAGCTGGTTACAGAATTAGCGGTAAAGTCTTGAAGAGATTTGACTTATGCGTAATGTATTGCAGTTATTGGGGTTGGAAGCTGCCCCTGGCATAAGCTGTGGGTCGGGAGTTGTTGTTGGCAGCAACTGAGGGAACCTTCTCCCTAGCTGTCATCCTGAGCGGCTTGCACGACCTTTAGCACACTGGAATTAGAGGAGGCGTGTTGCGCTGCGTACAGGATAGGCACGAAAGGTAACTATTATCAAGGTACTAATGTAACTATTTAATAGATCACGGTAAGATGATCTTGATGCATCCTCTCTCACTTTCGCATCAATTACAGACTAGGGCATAATAATCATATGAGAACTACAATTACCATCGATGATGACATTGCCGCCATTGCTGCACAATATGCCGAAAGCCGTGAGCTGACGCTGAGCAAGGCGATTGCCGAGCTCATCGTGCGGGGCACGCGCACTGCGCCGCGCATCAAGTACCTCGACGGCCTGCCGGTCTTCGACCTGCCGAAATCGCGGCACGCCATCACCAGCGAACACGTCAAGGCGCTGGAGGCGGAGGACCGGTGACGACGCACCTGCTCGACGTCAACGTGCTGATTGCGCTGGTGCGGGAAGACCACGTGGGGCACAAGACGGTGAAGCGCTGGTTCCAGCACACCGGCTCGCGCAGTTGGGCGACGTGTCCCATGACGCAAGCCAGCTTTGTGCGGATCGTATCCAATCCGAAGTTCTCCGAGCCCGCGCTCGACCTGAGCGAAGCCGTGGAGATGCTGGAGATCGTCACCCGCCTGCCGGGCCACCGTTTCTGGCCGATGGACATTGCTTTAGCCGATGCGGTGGCGCCCTTCAGCGAAAGGCTGTTCGGCCATCAGCAGGTGAGCGACGCCTATTTGCTGGGACTGGCGCTCAAGAAGAAGGGCGTGCTGGTGACGCTGGACCGCGCGATTGCGGCGCTGGCGGGCGAGAAATTCCGTCCGGCTGTTGCCGTGCTGGAGTGATTCGGCCCTGTACCGTCCCTGAAGGGACTCGGGTTTCTTTGGGAGCACCTTTACCCAGGGCTTCCGCCTAGGCTAAATTCGGTAGCGCGCCTGCGGCGCTCGCGGCGCGTTGTGACACGGACTAAAGCCCGCTGGAGAAATAAAGAGCGGCTTAGCGGCACGCCTGAAGGAGTGCCCTTTCAAAACGGTGCGCGCCCTATTTCTCGATCAGCTCGAAGACCGGGTAATCGGCCGCGATGGCAGAGAAGGCCTCCGGCGGCGAGCCAGCCTTGACCGGGAAGTAGCGCTGAACTGTCGTCTTGAAGCGGTCGAGATATTCCTTCAGATATGGCGGCTTGCCGGCGTCTGGGATGGGGCGCAGTGCGTAGGTCTTCTGCAAGCGGCCGCGCTTCAGCGTGACCTCGCCCGCCGCCTGGGCGTTACGTACCCACTGCGTCAGTCCGCGCGGGGCCACCAGGAAGCGCTTGCCTTCCATCTTCAGTAGATCGATCGGGGTGGAATACAGTTTGCCGCTTTTGCGCCCGCGCACTTGCAGCAGGTAGTTGTGCTTCATGCCCAGGCCGTGTCCCACCAGCCATCCGAAGACGCGGTTGAAGAGGCGCTCGATCGCAGTGGGTTGGTCGAACGCGGGCGGGTTGGGATTGGTGCTCATGTGGCTATTGTAGAGTGCCCCGGAGTGTCGCGGAACGACCTTGCGCGCCAGGCGTAGGTCGGGGTTCGGGAAGCAATAGGGGTCCTTCGACTCGCGGCAAAGACGGCCGCTCGCTCAGGATGACAAAAATCGGTTGTCAGTTGTAGGTTCTGAGTTCTCAGAGGTCGAGGTTGGAGCCCGAAGGGCGACATTTGATTTAGCCGTGGGTGTCAGCCCGCGGACAAGCGGCAAACATCGAGCGAGCCGCGGAGCGGCCGCAGGGTGAACAGCAGGGCAAGGTCTATCGCGGCAATAGGGGCCCTTCGACTCGCGGCAACAACGACCGCGCTACTCCCGGTATATCCAGCCCGCGACCAGCGTCGCCAGGATGGCGCCGACCCAGAGTTCCATCATCCACCACAAGGGAAAGATGCGGGGCAGCGGCGACCAGGTCGCCATGGCGAAGTTGCTGGGGAACCCGGCGAGGAAGCCGACGAAGATACCGACTCGAAACGCGGTGCGCGGACCTGCGCCCCGGGTGGCACGTACTGACGCGTAAATCCACGCCACAATGTAGGAGGCGACGAACAGCATCAGGATCCACTGCCCGACGAAGAAGGGATAGCGCGGCTGCGCCAGCATGGCGCCCGCCTGCTGCGCGGCGGCATAGTGCGGCCCCAGGACCAGCTGGTTGATGCCCATGCTCCAGAGGTTCCACACCACGCCCCCGGCCAGGGCGCCATACAATACACGCCGGCCATTGATAGCGGCCATAACACCACCTCGTGTGAAAAGATTTTTGCCGAATGGGTCTTGTCGGGCTGACGCTAGCAGCGGCCTGCGGCAAAGTCAAACACCATCTTGCCTCTGGCGTGTGGCCTTTCGCTTCGCGGCCCGGCGCGGCGCGGCGGCAGGATGGGTCTTAGATGCCCGGTGCTTTCCCAGGGCCGTCAGCCGCGCATCCAGAGAATTCAGCGCGTCGAGGATAGCGTTCATCAGCTCGGCGGTAATGAGGTCGCCCGGTTTGAGGTGCTGAAATTTCTTGCCCATGTTTGGATCCTCCTGATTTTGGCACCCCGAGCATGCTGTTCACGGTGCCAACGCTCCGCGGCGCTGTCAAGGATGGTTGCCGGTGACCGCAAGCTCACGCCCACGGCTACCACAAATTTCGCCCTTCGGGCTCCCACCGCAGAAGCGAATGATACAGCAGCGTTGCCAAAACGGTTTCGTATACGGCCATCGCCGGCGCACACACCTGTGCAACATGCGTCACAGACGTGCGGGATGCCGGGTGGGATAATGCGGCGTAATCGTTTAGCGCCGTATCGGGCCTGTCCGCCCTGAACTCGCCATGTGCAGCCACAACCTAGTTTCTTCAGACCAAGCCGGGAGTCGGAATGCGCAGCAGAAAAGCCCCGAAGAGACCGCAGGGACCGCGTCGTCCGGGGCGTCCCGCGATGCGGAAACGCAGTTCGATTACGACTACATCATTATTGGCTCGGGATTCGGCGGCAGCGTCAGCGCGTTGCGGCTGGTGGAAAAAGGTTATCGCGTCGCGGTGATGGAGATGGGGCGGCGCTGGACGCCGGAAAACCTGCCGCGCACCAGTTGGTCGTTCCATCGCTGGTTCTGGCGGCCGGGACTGGCGCTGCGCGGCTTCTTCAACATGCGCTTCTTCCGCCATGTCACCATCCTGCACGGCTGCGCCGTGGGCGGCGGTTCCATCACGTACGCCTGCACGCTGCTGCGGCCGCCCGACAAAGTGTGGGACAACGGCGACTGGGCGGGGCTGTCGGACTGGAAGACCGAGATGCCCGCACACTACGACACGGCGTCGCGCATGTTGGGCGTCACGGAAAACAGGATTCTCGGGCCGGCCGACAAGCTGCTTAAGAAGGCGGCGGAATCGATTGGCGTGGGCAATACCTTCTATCCCACGCAGGTTGCCATCTTCCAGGCGGCGCCGGGCGAGCCCGGCGGACAGACTTTTCCCGATCCTTATTTCGGCGGCGAAGGCCCGGAGCGCACCACCTGCACCGCTTGCGGCGGCTGCATGATGGGCTGCCGTCACGGCGCGAAGAACACGCTCGACATGAACTATCTCTATCTTGCGGAGAAGCGCGGCGCGCAGGTCTATGCCGAGACGAAGGTCGTGGATGTGCAGCCGCTGAGCGGCGCGGCCGACGGCAGCCGTGGGTACGAGGTGTCCACCCAGAAGTCCACCGCGTTCGTAATGAAGCATCCGCGGCGCTTCACCTGCAGGGGCGTCATCTTCGCAGCGTCATCGCTGGGCACTACCGAGTTGCTCTTTCATCTGAAGGAGAAGAAGTCGCTGCCCGCGGTCAGCGATCGCGTGGGCAAGCACATCCGCACGAATTCGGAATCGCTGATCGGCGTGCGCGTGCCCGGATCGAGCGACGACCTGTCGAAGGGCATCGCCATCGGCTCCGGGGTTTACATTGATGAGCACACGCACATCGAGGCAGTACGCTATCCCAACGGCTCGGATTCGATGTCGGCGTGGTCCACCATCCTGACCGGCGGACGGCCGGGCGCGGGCCGGATCGGGCTGTGGCTCAAGAACCTCTGGGTCTCGGCCATCTGCCATCCCATCCGCACCTTCCGAGTGTTCCAGCCTTTCGGCTGGGCGCGGGAGTCGGTGATCTTGCTGTGCATGCAGGCGCTGGACGCGCACATTGACATGCGCTGGAAGCGGACGTGGTTCTGGCCGTTCCGCAAATTCATGGTCAGCCATGGGGACAAGGTACCCACCTACATCCCGCAGGCCAACGACTTCGCGCAGAAGCTGGCACAGATGGCGGGCGGCACCGCCATGAGCATGCTGCCGGAGATCCTGTTCGACATTCCAGGCACGGCGCATTGCCTAGGCGGCTGCGTCATCGCCGACTCGCCGGAGCGCGGCGTGGTCGACGCCCGGCATCGCGTCTTCGGCTACCAGAACATGTACATCTGCGATGGCTCGGTGGTGGCGGCCAACCTGGGGGTCAATCCCAGCCTGACCATTACCGCGCTGGCGGAGCGAGCCATGAGTTTTATCCAACCGGCATCGCAAAGCGAGTGGAAGCACAGAGCCGAGCGACAGAAGGCGCAGGTCGCGTAGGACGCGGCACAAGAACAGGTAACCTGCGGCCACGTGACCTCTCAACGACACGTCCGAACTCACGGACGTGATTCCAGCAAGAAACGACATTTAAGACTTGATTACATTGGCGATTTCTAAGGTAATTCTTGGCCAAAGCTGGGTTACAATTCGCACAAACGATGCTTCAAGTCGCCTCCGGCGCGGCGGAAAGAACCGAACATTCCGATGCTGAAGCAAGAACGCGGTTGCGGCACCAAACTATTTCGGCATTTCTGACGACGGGCTGCGCCCGGACGGACGCGGTCAACGCAGTACCAGGAGTGGGAATGAATCTCGCCAAAAGAGCTTTCCCGTTGGTTCCAGCTTTCTTGATCGCCTGCGGCATTCTTTCGGCCGGCGCTGCAAGACCGCAGGCCGGCAGCCCGCCAACGCAGTCTTCCGCCGTGACGCCCCTCCCGACGGGCGGCCAATACGCCGACAACAACATTTGCCAGACGTGCCACCAGGAAGTGTGGGACAGGCACTTCGCCAACACGCCGCACTCTGCGCTGCTCAAGGGCGAGCAACACGGATGCCAGTCGTGTCATGGACCGGGACAGGCGCACGTGGACGGGGGCGGCGACGTCACTAAGATCACTCGCTTCGAAACGCTCACCCCGGCGCAGACGGCGGCCATCTGCACCAAGTGCCACCAGTCGAGCCTGGAGACGCAGAACTTCGCAAAGTCGGCACACCTGGCCAGTGGCGTCAGTTGCACGTCGTGCCACAGCCCGCACAAGTCCAGCGATGTGAATTTCATGCTCATAAAGCCGCAGACGGAGCTGTGCTACGGATGCCACGCCGCGCAGAAAGCCGAGTTCGCCCGGCCCTACCGTCACCGCGTCGATGCCGGGCTCATCCAGTGCAGCGACTGCCATAATCCGCACGGGACCCAGGTGGGCCACCAGGTGAGGGCTGCCGCCGGGCAATTCGCTGTGTGCACCAAGTGCCACACCGATACCATGGGGCCGTTCGTCTTCGAACACGCACCGGTCAAGACGGAAAGCAGTTGCCTGAACTGCCACACGCCGCACGGCTCGACCAACCCGCGGCTGCTGCAGGTGAACAACGTCAACTTCCTGTGCCTGCGTTGTCATACGCCCAACACGAATGGAGCGGCTCCGGGTGCGCCTTCGTTCCATAACCAGAACACGAAGTACCAGGCGTGCACCCTCTGCCACACACAGATTCATGGTTCCAACTTCAGCCCGGTGTTCTTCCGGTAGGTGCGAGGCATGTCAATGGATTGTCCAAAGATTGGCGTTTACTCTCTCCGGCTGGCGATGCTGGTGCTATGCGTATTGCTGGCCATCGCGGCCTCGGCGCAGAACCCTCCGGCTCCGGCCAGTCCACCGCCCGCTCCGTCGCCAAGCGCGGATGAAGGCAAGGACATCGGCGGCTTTCATGTGACGCAGTCAATTGAGTTGGGCGGCCGCATCACCGAGGTCAACGGCAGCCAGGCGATGTACGACACGCTGATTAATCAGCAGACGGGCGCGCGCATCCTAGAGCAGTCGCTCACCATGCAGTCGCTCAGCCACGAGGATTATTTCGACACGCTGACGCTCAGTAGCTTCGGATGGGGCGGCGATCCCGAGCAGGCGGCGCGCCTGCGGATCTCGAAGTATCGCTGGTACACCTTCAGTGGCAGCTACCAGCACATGCAGAATTATTTCGATTACGACCTGTTTGCTAACCCGCTGAATCCGCCGACCGGCCAGCCGTTCATCCCGATCCTGAATTCACCGCACGCCTATTACAACCGGCAGAACCTCTACAACTTCGGCATCGTGGTACTTCCCATGAGCCGCATCTCGTTCCGCTTCGATTACAGCCGGAACCGCTTCATCGGGCCATCGTTCAGCAGCGTGCACCAAGGGACCGAGGCACTGCTCGACCAGGGAACCAACAACACGCTGAACGGATATCGCTTTGGCGCCGATTTCCGCGCCACCAAGAAGACCACCATCAGCTACACGCAGTTGTTCCAGTACTACGATGGCAACACGACGTACCAGCTGAACCCGTTTAACTCCTGGCCGCTTTCCAACGGCCAGCCAGTAACGTTGGGGCTCTCCTGGTTCAACGGCGGCAGCCCGTGCGCCGCGCCGCTGAAGAACGGCATCGCCAATCCCACGTGCAACGGGTACTTCAACTATAACGTCTATCAGAACCAACGCACGGTGATTCCGACGGAACAGGTGAACCTGAAGTCGTCGTCCCTGAAGTGGCTGGACTTCAACGGCCAGTTCCAGTACAGCCATGCGCACATGAGCACGCCGCTGAACGACAGCTTCGCCGGCCTGATCAGCCGCAGCGCGAACCTCGGCTTCAACACCGATGGCAGCAATGCCACCGCCAAGTGGAATTCGGCCTCCGCCGAGCTCACGGCGACGATCCACCTGAGCGACCGGCTTCGCCTGGTGGAGACGTTCCGCTTCCGCAACTTCAGCGTGGCTGGCGATTTCCTGGACCTGGAATCCAGCTTCTTCAATGCAGCCAGCTTCGGCTCAGCGTCGCTGCTGAATCCGGTGGCGACCTTCCCGCCGAACCTCTACCACAACTCCAGTTCTCCGGCCGACATCGTGAACGAGACGACGATCAACATGATCGGGCAGGACACCAAAGAAAACGACTTCCAGGTGCAGTACGATGTCTCGCGTTTCTTTGGCGTGCGCGCCGGCTTCATCTGGAGCAACTACATCATCCAGCCTGGCAACACCTACCAGGCGTCGGCAGGCGATGTGTACTATCCCACCAATCCCAATCGCGGCAATTGCGTGGGATTGCCATTGAATCCCGACGGCAGTTGCACTTTCAGCGGCGTGATCGCTCCCTGGGGCGCTCCGACGACCGAGATCAATCGTTACTCCGGAGTACTGGGCGCGTGGTTCCGCAAAGGAAGCACCCTGCATGCCAACTTCAACGCGCAATTCGGCGGCGCCGACAACTGGATCTACCGCATCGATCCCATCAAGTTCTTCAACATCTCCGGTAACGTGAGTTACACGCCGCGACCCTGGCTGATGGTGGGCGGCAACGTGAATTATCAGCGCGCGACCAACAACAGTAGTGACCTCGCTTACAACCAGCACAACTACACCACTATGTTCAACGCCATGATTACACCCGGCAAGCGCTGGGGAGTTGACATGGCGTACAACTTCGACGCCATCCAGCAGAACATGAACCTGTGCTTTGCGGGTACGCTGGTTCCGGCCGGTTCCTATACCTGTCTCGGCGATGCCACCCTCATGGAAACTCTCGGCGTGTACCAGACTCATACGCAGTACGGCTACTTCGCGTTGACGCTGACGCCGATCGAGCGCCTCACCGTTCGCCTTGGCTACAACATCGTAGACAACCAGGGGAACACCACGCAGTTCAATTCCCTGTTGCCGCTGGGGCCGCTGGCGTCGGTGTACCAATCACCACTGGCGGCGGTGGACGTGAATGTCTACAAGAACGTGACCTTCAAGGCGGGCTGGAACTATCACCAGTACAACGAGGATTCGTTCGTGGGACCGACGGCGCCGCGCTACTTCCACTCCAACGAGACCGTGCTAGCGCTGAAGTACGCGTTCTAGGCTGGGCCTTGGACTGGCGGCGCAGTTGAACTGTCCGGCGGGATGAAGCTGCGAATCGCCTCCAGCATGCGGGTTGCGGCAAGTCCGGGGTCCTGCGCGGCAAAGTCGGCGTCCAGCACGATTAGAGACACGGCGGGGTCAATCTCTTCCATCGCCTGCTTCGTTGAAACGCCATGCACGGTCTCGAGGCTCGCGCCCAGGACGACCAGTTTCGCCTTCGTCGCCTTCAACAGGATCAGGGCATCGTGGGTGTTGCCGGTGGTGACCGCCCGGTAGCCGGCGCGGTTCAGCACCTCGCCCAGCAGGGCGCGCACATCGTCGGAATCATAGACGCAGAGAATGTGGAATTTCCTCGCGCCGCCGTTGGCGGCGTAGCGTGAGCCAAGATACGCCGCCACGATGGCGTCGGCCTCCGAGTCGTACGTCTCGAACAGGGTAATCAGGTGGGTGGCCTCCAGCACGCGGCGCACATTGGGCTGCAACGAGCACAGCCGGAGGCTGCCGCCGCTGGTCCGCGCGGTGCTGAGCAGGCGCACCAGCGCTCCCAGCCCACTGCTGTCAACGAAGTCCACCCGCTCCAACTGCAGAACGACGTCGTGATACTGGGGCAAGACTTTCCTGAGATGCAGTTGCAGGGAATGCACGTCTGTCCCGGCTACGATGCGCCCGTTGCATTGCACCACCATCACGTCGCCCACCGGGCGGCTATCCAGACGCAGTGACATCGCTCCTCCTCGGACCGGCTCCGGCCCGTTGTTCTCCAGAGTGTCGAATCGCTCCGAGGTTTCACACTATACCGACCTTACACCGTGAGGAACAACCTCATTCGCGGCAGCGGCCTCTTCATCTTTGACAATTGTTCACATGTCACTGACAACCTCCGCGGCAGATATGACACTTGATAGGTTGGAGGATGTTGCTGGAATGAGCGAGCACGAACCGACGTCGGCGTTGGCGTCGCACCCCGCGCTGCCCCGGGGCAAGACGGGCTTATCACGCGATGATCAAGCCCATCGGGGCAATCTGCAACCTGGGCTGCACTTATTGTTATTACCTGCACAAGAAAGATTTGCTGGGCAGCGACAGCAAGTTCCGTATCTCCGACGAGATCCTGGAAGCGCACATCCGGCAGTACATCGAGGGACAGGGACCGCGATGAGGTCGTTTTCTCGTGGCAAGGCGGCGAGCCCTCTTTGCTGGGCGCGGACTTCTTCCGCAAGGTGGTCGCGCTGGAACAGAAGTACAAGAAGCCGCATCAGCGCATCGAGAACGATCTGCAAACCAACGGCACGCTGTTCGATGACGAGTGGGGCGCGTTCCTCAAGCAGACTGGCTTTCTCGTCGGCCTCAGCATTGACGGGCCGGAGGAGCTGCACGGCGCTTACCGCCTGGCCAACGACGGCAAGCCGACCTTTGCCAAGGTGTTCACGGCGGCGCAAATGCTGCACCGCCACGGCGTGCCGTTCAATACGCTGACGGTGGTGAACCGGCGAAACGCGAAACGCCCGCTCGATGTTTATCGATTTCTGAAGAACGATGTGCGACCGCGACAGATGCAGACCTCGGCAAGGTCTTCGTCAACCTGTTCGAGACCGCCGTGGCGCAGTGGATGGGCAAGGAATCGCAGCTCTGCATCTACAACGAATTCTGCGGTAAGGGCATTGTCATGGAGCACGACGGCAGCGTGTACTCCTGCGACCACTACGTGTATCCCGAGTACAAGCTGGGCAACGTGTTGCAGACCTCCCGCTCGCGTATGGTCTTCTCCGAGCGGCAGAAGGCGTTCGGCTTTGCCAAGTTCAACGCGCTGCCGCAGGGTTGCCGCCAGTGCAACTACCTTTCCGCCTGCAATGGAGAATGTCCCAAGAACCGCTTGATTCGCACTCCCGACGGCGAGATTGGCCTGAATTACTTATGCAGCGGGCTGGGCAAGTTCTGGCAACACATTGACCGCGACGTCCAGGACATCTGCCGCCGGATTGCGCGCGGCGAGCCGCTGCGCCCCAGTTGAGTTCAGCAGTTGTTGGCCGGTCCACTCGGCGGTTGGATGACGGGTCACGTTGAAGTGAATGATGCGACGGCGATCATGGGCCAGTACCAGGAAAACGTAGAGGACCTGGAATCGGATGGTGGACACGGTGAAGAAATCGACAGAAACCAGCTGCGAGACGTGGTTCTCGAGGAAAGTGCGCCAGTCTGAGGTGGCTTGCGGCCACGCACCATGTATTTGCTCACGCTGGTCTGGCCGATGTCGATGCCGAGCTTGAGCAGTTCGCCGTGAATGCGCGGTGCACCCCAAGTGGGATTTTCCCGGCACATCCTGCGGATCAGATCTCGAACCTCACGAGCAATGACGGGGCGTCCGGGTTGCCCGTGTCGAACTCTCCAAGTCCAGAATCGGCGAAAGCCTTTGCGCTGCCAAGCGACGACGGTTTCCGGTTGCACGATGACCAAAGTCGATCGCCAATCCCGCCAGATGCGGGACAAGTAGACCCAGAACAGACCTCAATTTCAGCCGTTTCCGGCCTGAGCGCTGAAGCACGCCGATTTGTTGACGGAGAGCCAAGTTTTCGAGCTGGAGTTCCAGGCGTGAACGGAAGATCGAACGCAGTACATCTTGCGCGTTCAGTGAGAAGCACCGGAATTCTTGTGCCAATCAAGGATTGCCGAGCGCTCATTCAGGAAGCTGCCTCGGGCGCTGAGCAGACCGTCGTGAACCGTCCCTGTGAGATCAATCGTAGCCACTCGGGAGCCATCTGCCTTTTCGCTGTGCATCTCAATCTTGACGTTCCCGGACGGGGCAGCATAGCCTATTAGGAACATTGTGATCCCCATGTCGCCGCCCATTGGCCACTGGCCGGTGATTTTGGTGCCGCTGATGGTCCCCTCCGCGTGGTAGCACCGCGCCGGCAGCTTCGATGTCTGGCCGTAACAAATTTGCCCGGAGTACACCCCATCGCGCGGGCCTGCGCTCATGGTAGATGTCGCTGCAGCGCCTGCGTTCTGTTGTGTGGGCCCACGGGGGGTAGCCCGACGGGGCGCCTCTGCTATCTTAGCCTCCGGCTGACCGGCTGGCCGAGCTGCCCCGGCTTGCGCGGCTAGGCCAGTCTTACTGGCGACTGGCTGAGCCGCGTTCACCGTCTGTTGGGGCTGCTCGGTTCCGGTTTTTTCGCCGCTCAGTCGCGTGGCCTCAAGCTGTTTCACTTCTGGGTGGGCCGCCGCAGCAATCGCGCGCGCATGCTCTGCTTTGCCTCGCTCATTGACGAAATATGCCCAATAGCCGCCTGCCAGTAGAAGCAGACCAAGAGCGATCCATTTTACCGAGATGCTCCTGGTGCCACGAGGCTTGGGAGAAGGAAGAGCCCCAGGACCGTCAGCTTCCGTGATGGAAAAGGTTCGGACCGGCTGCTGGATATTCTTGAAATTCCTTTCGCCGAGCGACTGGAATGAGAGCGACAGTTTGTTGCGTATCTGGTCGTAAACGCTCCCGGCAATACAGATTCCTCCGGGCTCTGCGGCTGTCTGCAACCGTGCGGCGACATTGACGCCATCACCCAGAAGATCCTGGCCCTGTACCATAACGTCCCCCAGGTTGATCCCGATCCGAAATCGCACCTGACGGGAGGCCGGCAACTGATCGTTGCGCGTGCGCAGCGCAGCCTGGATGTCCGTCGCGCACCGCACTGCTTCCACCGCGCTACCGAACTCCGCCAGGATCGCGTCCCCGGCCGTATTAAAAATGCGTCCGCGGTGCATCGCCACCAGGGACTCGAATACTTCCCTGTGACCTCGAAATGTCCTCATCGTCTGCTCTTCATCCTCGCCCATCAGACGGCTGAATTCGGCAACATCCGCAGAAACAATTGTGGCCAGTTTGCGCTCAAGTAACGGCGCACCTGGGTTATCGAGTTCGTCGGACATTTGGGGCGCTCCACGCCGGGAATTGCCGCGTATGATAACATCGGCTACGCATGATTGGAATGTGCCACGCCCAGTAGCTCTGGATCTCCGCAATGAACCGGGTTAGATGACGGTATAGAAGGTGGCTGCTTCGCCAACAAGGATGCTGGCATCGGCCGGAAAATCCATGCGAACCGACTTGAGCGCGACCATCGGAATAATTTCCACAACAAGTTCAACTCGTAGCTCATGGGGATGACGATATCTTTGGCATATCCGTAGGCCTTTTTCGATGGCCTGCAATGAGCTCAGCAGCAGGATGCTGATGGCTGGGTGCCCCAAACAGCCGTCCGGCCCAACCGAGAACTGCACCTAGCCGCTCGCCAAAATTGCAAGCGTCTTATTCCTTGGTGAAGTACTTGGACTTCACCAGCGGTATTGGTCATCTCAACTTTGGGCCTGATTAACAACCGCCCTGAAATCAGGCAGGAACTCTATTGTGACCGTTCGCCGCCGCATTTTCGTCGCCTGTTCTCTATTGCTCGGGCTGGCTATCTTCGCGGTCATTGGATACATGCTGCTAGGGGGGCCCTCCGTGACCCTCTTGGATGCTGTCTACATGGCAGTCATCACGCTGACCGGCGTGGGATACGAAGAGGTCGTGAAAACGACACACAATACCACGCTTCGTGTGTTTAATATTTTCGTAGTTTTGTTCGGTGTTGGTTTCGCTGTGTATGCGTTTTCTGTACTCACAGCATTTTTTGTTGAAGGCGAGCTGCGTCATCTTTTCCGGAGGGGCAAAATGAAACGGCAGATCAGCCAATTGAACGAGCATTTCATTGTCTGCGGAATTGGTGAGACAGGCCGGCACGTAATGGCCGAGCTGCAGAAAACGAAAATGCCTCACGTGGTGGTGGATTTGTCCGACCACGTGGTAGACCGGCTTCGGGAGACCTCCGGCGAGAACTCGGAAATGCTGTACGTCATCGGTGATGCGACCGATGAAAGAGTGCTGGTGGAGGCGGGCCTCGATCGCGCGAAAGGACTGATCTCCACGCTGCCTAGCGACAAAGACAATCTCGTGATAGCCGTCGTGGCGCGACATAAGAACCCCGCCCTTCGCATTGTTTCTCGCTGTACTGACCTCCAATACGCGGAGCGTTTGCTTAAGGTGGGCGCCAATGCTACCGTTTCACCCAATCGTATCGGTGGCTTGCGGCTGGCGAGCGAGGTCTTGCGGCCGAACGTGGTCAGCTTTCTCGACTTGATGTTGCAGGAAAAATCGCGCACCCTTCGAATTGAGGAGATTGGCCTTGGTGCTACATCCGGTTGGATCGGCCGCGCTGTCGGCGAGCTCGACTTGGGAGCGCGATACAATCTCCTCTTGCTTGCGATGAAACCCACGAGCGAACTTCATTCGCCCCTGATATTTAACCCGTCCGGGAGCACTACGCTGCCGGAAGATGCCGTTCTGATCCTGCTCGGGGACGTGGACGACCTGCGGCAGGCGCGGGCAGACGCACGCGGCTGATCCCTCCTCTGGTGCGGATCTTTGGAGCTCTTGTGAACTCCGGCTCCACTGACTGAAACGTTTTGCGCTCCATGATCAGGCACCACAAGTCAAGTCGCAGTCGCCTAATGGTCGGTTTGTGATCGCATTACATTCGCCTCATGCGAGTCGTTAAACCGGACTGTGCTTCTGCCCTCCAGAGAAAAAGGCCGCAAAGCTTGCCTTCTAGCTCCAGCAGGACACTTTCTCCGTGTCCAGTTTAAGCGCGAAAGATGCAAAATTCCGGGGATTTCTGCGATTCTCAGAGAAAAACAAGAGAGTCTCTCTGCGACTGAGACTGTATGGCGGAAGAAGACGATGTCGAATCCGCTCGTGCTCTCCAACCGGGACCACTTTCCGTACTTACAACAAACGTAAGTCGAACGAGCCTATCTCATCTGGACAAGAAACCGATCGCCACAATAACACCGGCGACCACCAGGCTCGGGCGGTCACCCGGAGCGAACAGGATGGGGTCCGAATGCATTTCACCGCGGCCGGCCACGATCCAGATTCTACCGAACCAGTACAACATTACTGGACAAATCAGCCACAGTATGTTCGTGTGCCTGTATAGGAGGGATATCTCGGGACTACGAAGGTACAACAAAAGAACCAGCACGGACATGACCATTGCACTTACACCCAGAATCTGAATGGCGCTCGCATAGCGCTTCACGGCCGCCAAACCTACGAAGCAGAACATGGCAAACATGACGGTCCAGTCTGGGCGATCGTAAGTGCTGGAAGCGTGAAGTTGTTGGTCAGAAACTTCAGACGCTTGTTGGTCTCTGCTGTTTAAGCGAAATTATCGGTAAACACGGTCGGAGTGCCCGAGTGAGTGAACGGTACCGATAAAGAGGAGATACTCCTGCGTCTTGGAACGCCACGCCGCCGGAGTGAGCCTGGTGAACACTGTGACATAAGGTCGCACGATGGTTCTTAGGGCTCCGCTAGCGGCGGGCGCCAAATGCTAAGGTCTCCGCCCGCGTAAGCCATTTGCGGGCGGAGAGTTGTAAGGGGCGTATCCGGCCCCCTATCTGGACTGAGCAGGCACTCACCCTCGGCCCAAGGGATCCGGCTCCATCATTTGTTTTTCGTCTGCTGGGCAGGCGCGGCGTCGGCCAGTGGCCACGCCACAAACACGATCCAGGCAACCACGATTCCGACGATGCAGCCGAACAGAACCTCGCCCATGCGAGTTGCGCCCGCGATCAATCCGTGCTTCCGGGAGTGATATTCGAGTCCGGCCGCGATGACGAAGGCTGCGCTGATCGGGGCCTGCCTCCACATGGTTTGAATGCGCACCACGTACGAAGAAAGCAAAACCGTGACCGCCATGGCGAGCGGCAGGGTGATCAAGTTCGTTCCGCCGATGGCGATGAACACGAGTCCAACCAGGCAGCCAACCAGCGTGTTGGTGATGCGCGCGCGCAAGATCTGCATCGCCTGCTTCATCGCCGGATCGCTGGTGGCGACCATGGAGCTGATCGCCCAGACCGGGTTGGCCTCAGCCATCTTGTGGACCAGAACCCAAAGTATGGCGGTCGCGAAGAAGATGCTTACCGCATAGTGGATCCCGTGCATGTCACCCTTGGTGTAGTCCTCCAGAGTTTTCATGCTTCAGCATGCCCTCCGTTGTTGAATGTCACGCGTATCAGAAGATCGCTGAATCGTTCCGAGCCTACTGCTCGAGCTGCGCCAAGGCCGTTCGCAGGGGATCGTCGTGGCGAGCAGGACATTTACGGCAAAGCGGAATCCCAGCAGGTCCTCGTACGAAATGCCGAACCGCTCCGCGAGCGTCTCGGCCTTAGCTGACAAGGATGGTGACACGATCATTCGTGCGACTTGGGCGGATTACCCAGTAAACGGTACACCGTAGCCGTCTTGGTGGCACCCAGGTTGATGTAGTCTTCGGCAGCGTACTGCAGCGAGATAAAGAATGCTTCGGTACGGCGCAGGGCGTCTTTGCTGAGTTTGTCGCGGTCCTGGAAGCGGAACTGGTAGGCAAACTCCCCGATGAGGGGGCGGTGCTCGCCCCGGGTACGCCAGATGGCCACATTGGCCTTGCAGGACAGGCCGTCGCCGAAGTCAAGCAGGCCGATGTCCTGCAGGACTTCCTCGATGATGGTGTCGCTCACCAACTTGATCTTCTCTCCCGGCTGCTTCCTCACTCGGGCGAGCACCGGGAAGACCTGGACAACTGCATCCATGTCAAGCGCGCTTTCCTGGCCAATCCGGCTAATACCGATCGCGGAGCGCGGAAACTGTACGTTGTGGGAGAAGAGCAGGCGGATGCCACCGAGCTTCTCCTTGAGCGGCAGAGCCTGGACCTTGAACTTGACGCGGTGATCGCCCAGGATGTTCGGCCGCATGTCAGTTTCCGCGCACATCTGCAAGTCGGGGTGCCGGAACTTGAAGACGATCTCGGGCTCGCCGATGGGGAAGCCGTCCTTGTAGGGGATTCGGCGGCGCAGAATGAAGGCGTTGTTGTACAAGCGGAAGTCATCGGTATCAACGAACAGCACTTCGCGGATCTTGACCGGCTGCTCTATGAAGCCTTCCGTTGTGTACTTTACGCCGTGCTCTTTGGCGGGCTCCTTAAAGACCTTGCCGAAGTCGAAGAAGCTCTCGCGCGAGTGGAACTTGTTGGGCCGCAGGATGAGCTTGCAGCAGATGTATTCGGGTTTATGGATGGGCATGCCGTCGGCATATTGGGCCGGCTTGAGCTGGGGAACGCGCCCCACCCAACTGGGGGTTACAGGTTCCCTCTTTCGCAGTTGTTTGCTGTCTTTGGGGCGGCTTGGTGCAGTTGCTGTGGCGGTTGGCATAGTCGTTCCTCGATGGCGAATATTTGCTGGTATGAGGATTTTGCTTATGTGTTCTGTATACGCTAGCTGCAATTCCTATGGAATCTCCTGGCACTTTCGCCCTCACCAGGTGGTGAACGGCTTGGCCACCAGATTTGCGTTGAAATATCTCGGATCGCCGGTGACCTCCTGACCAACCCAGCCAGGGAGTGTCACCGATTGGTGTTCATCCTTCAGCTCAACTTCGGCGGTGATCAGGCCGCGGTTTTCACCCTCGAACTCATCGACTTCCCACACCAGACCGGTGTGAGATATCCGATAGCGGGTCTTCTCAATCAGTGGCCGTTCGCAGAGCCGGTCGAGCATCTCATTCGCATCGGCCACTGGGATTTCATATTCGTACTCAGATCTGCTCGCGCCCACGGTAATGCCTTTGACGGTGAGGAATCCTTTGTCGCCTGCGATTCGTACGCGAACCGTCCGCTCTTTAACCGTACTGAGATATCCCTGGCGGTAGCGTTTTCCCGCGTCCTGGCCTCGCCAAGTATT
This sequence comes from Acidobacteriota bacterium, assembly GCA_031296115.1. Lineage (GTDB taxonomy): Bacteria > Acidobacteriota > Terriglobia > Terriglobales > Acidobacteriaceae > Bog-257. The sequence goes on from JARLGI010000124.1 coordinate 74,132, forward strand.
GTCCTTAACGAGGAACTTGCGCTCGATCTCTTTTCCCATGTGATTCTCTCCAGACTATCGTGAGTCAGACGGGTGTCCCGCCAAGCCAAGTGCGCGCTTAATCTCGCGTATGTAGCTGGTGTTGGCCTCCCTGACGCCCAGTTCCCCAACCAATTTCAGTATGGCATCAGGATCGACCGATTCCACAGCCACGGTATCTCGCGGTATACCGTTGAGCGTGATCTGAGCGTACTCGGCCGCACACACCCCTATGCTGAATTGGTATCGCGTCTTGGAAACATCCACAATTGTGATTCTCGGCTCCGCTCGCGTCACATCGCCCAGAAATTCGGCCAAGGTGTATTCGGACTTTGCCAGGACAGGAGCTGGAAGCTCAAGACTGGGAAAAACCTGGGTGGCTACGACGGAACTTTCCAGCGGAAAAGCAGCTTTCAAGATCGGGTTCCATTGTTCTAACCCGCGGTCTTCAGCGATGAGTACCTTGATATCCATGAGGTTGGCGCGGATCTTGGCATTGCATTTGTCAGTTGTAGCGGAGACCAGATAGGTTTCCTGGCTGACCGTCTCCTTCGGCGAAGCCAGACGATCGAGCCTTCCTCGAACGGGCGCAAGCGTGTCTGCCCAAACACGAAATTCATATCGTGGCTTGATCTCTGACATGGCAGTCCTGGTAAACCGGGGAATCAGAGCCAAGTATACGCACATCATGGGCAGAATCGAAGAGAGTTATTCCCGAGTACAACTCACCATCGAGGCGCGCCTTCGGTACAATCTGGGGCGCAGCGAACCAATCAGAGGGCGACTCAGGACTCGAATCCCTAGCTTGCCGCTAGTTCCGATGAACCTGGAGATCTCGTCTTCCAGTCTCTGCGCTCCGGGGTTCCGATGTCAGACCACAACATCCTGTCTCGTCACATCAAGCCGGCTGCACGATTGCTCGGTCTGCCCTGGGTGAACTGGCAAGTGTCGCGGAGATCCTACGGGACTTGGCTGGTGGAAGCCGGCGCCGATCCGAAAGCGGTGCAGGCGCAGATGCGGCGCTCGCGCATCTCGACCACGATGGACATTTACGCGCAGTTCGTTCCTGCCGCACAGAAGCGAGCGGTAGCGCAAATGAGCCAGATGATCGATTCGAGGAGAATCAAACAAGAGGAAACGAGGGTGATGTGATGCACGGTACAGAGTCAATTGTGACGTTTTGTAACGTAATCCGTGCTTCCGCCCTTCAACCGGTGTTGATTTCTAAGGAGTTATTGGTGGAGCTAGTCGGGATCGAACCGACGACCTCATCGTTGCGAACGATGCGCTCTCCCAGCTGAGCTATAGCCCCACTCGGGGTGATCGGAAATCGCTCGGCGGCCCCGCCGGGAACGATTGGCTTCTTCATTATACAAAGAAACGCGCGCCTCAAACGAGACGCGCGCTTTGCTGGTTAAGAGAATCCCTGCCGCGAGGCCGCAGAAGTCGGCCTCGCGCAGGGCTGAAGAGCGAGGTTAGGCTGACTGTGAGTGTCTAACGCATTCGTGAAGCCGAGAAATACGCGTCCGAATTTAAGCTTCGCTTCAGGTTCGCGGGTTGCCTGAGGGTGTACATTGATTTTGTGTGCGGGCGTGAGAAACAAACGAAACACCGCATCAGACGCCGTGTTAAAACAAGTGCAGTGAATGGAAACATCGTATGCATTGCACGATTGAAAATTCGCATCTGCGCAAAGAAGAAAAGGCAGCAGGTCAGGTGCAAGAGGAGCACAAAATGAAATCGCGGCGGCGTATCCCATGGTTGTTCGCAGCGCTGCTGTTTGTGGCGATGTCGGCGGGAAGCGTTTTGGCGCAGCAGGAAGACAGCGGTATTCCCTATCCGCAGAATGCGCCCGCACCGGCCAGCACTAACGCACAAAGCTCGCAAAATACGCAGGACCCTCCCGGACGCGTGGCGCGTCTGCAATACACCTCGGGTGATGTCTCCATGCAGCCCGGCGGCGTGAACGACTGGGTGGCAGCCAACCTGAACCGGCCGCTCACCACCGCAGACCGGGTTTGGACGGACAAGAACTCGCGGGCTGAACTTAACGTCGGCGATGGCTTCCTCCGCATGAATTCTGAGACCAGCCTGACCCTGACCAACGTCAGCGACAGTACGGTGCAAATGGAGCTTGACCAGGGCACCCTGGAGGTCACCGTCCGCCACCTTGAGAAAGGCGAGATCTACGAAGTCGACACGCCCAACTTCGCCTTCACGGTGATGAAGCCCGGCGTTTATCGCTTCGACGTTTATCCCAACGAAGACCAGAGCTGGGTGACGGTGCGCAGCGGGTACGGTGAGGCAACGGGACGCGGGCCTGCGGTCCGCGTCAACTCGGGGCAGCAGGTGCGCTTTACCAGCGCGAATTCCTTGCAGCACACCGCCGAGAGCGCTCCGGCCCGCGACGGCTTCGACGACTGGGTGCAGGTGCGCGACAAGCGGCTGGATAGTTCCATCTCCGCGCACTACGTTTCACCCGGCGTAATTGGCTATCAAGACCTGGACGCCTACGGCACCTGGCAGACTGCACCCACCTACGGCAACATCTGGGTCCCGTCCTCGGTGCCAGCGGGATGGGCGCCATATCGATACGGCCACTGGGCCTGGATCGCGCCTTGGGGCTGGACCTGGGTGGATGACGCCCCCTGGGGCTTCGCTCCCTTCCACTATGGACGCTGGGTGTACTGGAACGGCGGCTGGGGCTGGGCCCCCGGGCCACTGGGCTACTGGAACCCGTATTACGCGCCGGCGCTGGTTGGCTGGATTGGCGGACCGGGCTTTGGCATTGGCGTCGGTTGGGGCGCCGGCTGGGGCGTTGGCATCGGCTTCGGCTGGTTTCCGCTGGGCTGGGGCGCGCCTTACTATCCACGCTATTGCGGATGGGGACATGGGGGCTGGTATCACGGCGGCGGCTACGTGAGCAACAACTACTTTCGCAACGTGAACATCACCAACACCAACATCACCAATATAACGAACATTACCAACAACTATTACAACAACAACCTGGTTGGCCCCAATGTGAACCGAAACGTTCCCGGCGCCGTAACGGCAGCTCCGAAGACGGCCTTTACCTCGGGCGCGGCCATCAACAAGGTTGGCGTGGTGGTGCCTAAGTCCGGCCTGAACAGCGGACAGCTGCTGCATACCGCGGATGTCATGCCGACCCGCGAATCCGTTCTTGGCGGAAGCAGCGCTGCACGCACAACGCCTCCGGCTTCGGCGACCAATCGCCCGGTCGTGACCCACATGACGCCTCCCGCCGGACCGACCCGCTTCAATGCCAGCCAGTCGGCAACAGCAGCCTCGACGGGTACGTCTTCGGCGAACCACAACCTGAACACTCCGGGCACGCCGTCGGCGAACCGCAACCCGAATACCCTGGGCACACCCAACGCGGGGACTAACGCCAACCTGGGATCGGCAACCCACAATGTGCCGCGTCCGCCTAGTGCAGGTGGAACGGTCAACAATGGAGCGAATTCGAGCGTCAAGACCGGACAGGTTGGACCGCCCGCCCACAACGGCTCGCAGCCCATCAACAACGCACAGGGCAACGTGGCGAAGTCGGCTGCATCGTCCAACCCGGCGGCGCATCCAGTGCCTCGTCCTCCCACGAGCAACGACGGCATCGAGCACGGCAACAACAGCAATGTGAACGGCCATGCGGCCGCCGGGAACTTGCAGCAAGGCTCCACGGGGGTTCCTAGCGGACAACCTGTACACAATCCATCCGTGGCGCGGCCACCGGCAGACTACTCGTATCACGCTCCGAGCGGAACGACGCAGTCCGCTCCTTCTCACGCTCCATTTTCGGCTACGCCGCATGAGTCGCCGCCGGCGACGCACCAGTCCTCGCCGTCCAAGGAATCCCCGAGCAAGTCGGATTCGAAGGGTTCGGGCATGGCATCGTCTGGGCCGCGGCCGCCGAGCAACTACTCTTATCAACCTGCGCGTGGATACACCCCCTCGCAGCCGTACGTAGCAGGAAGCGCGAGCAGAAGCTACTCTGGAGGAAGCAACCGTACGTCGTATCCGTCGACTTTGAGGTATGGTTCGGGTAGCGGTTATACCGCCGGGCCCAGCTATGGGACGAACCGGACTTACGGCGCGGCTCCGGCATACTCGGCCCGCAGTTCTGCCCCGTCGTACTCTGCGCCCCATTACCCGGCGCCGACGTACTCCGCGCCGCATTACTCAGCCGGTTCCGGCGGAGGATATCGCTCGCCGGGTGGCGGAGGCGGAGGCGGCTATCACGGCGGCGGTGGTGGTGGTGGTTCGCACTCCGGCGGTGGAGGCGGCGGTCATCGCGGCTAGCTCCAACGCCACAAACACTAGGGACGGCCGTTATGGCCGTCCTGTATTCTTGCGTTGAACTGTCGGCCCGAGTAAGGCGTACCGTCTTCTATCAGGTCTTGGTGGCTTGCTTTAGCACAGCCCGTAGAGCGTCAATGGCCAATTGGGCGGCGTGTCCTGAAGCAGGCGGCAGACCGCCGACCGCCAGCACCACCTCTTCCCTGCTGATCGCTCCGGCCTCCTGTGCTGACTTCCCTATCGCCAGCTCCGTCATCGCAGAAGCGCACGCCATCTGCGGCACACACCCCTTGGCGCGAAAGCGAATTTCCGCGATGCGGTCCCTGTCCAACTTAACCGCGAGTTCCAGGATGTCGCCACAGGCAGGGTTTTCGATGCGCACCCGGGCATCGGCGTCATTGAGTTCGCCGGAGTTGCGCGGATGTTGAAAATGATCTAGGAGTTCGGGAGAGTACATAGGTCGCGTAGCGCCGGATTACTCCCGTTCCGGCAGCTTCCCGTTTAGCCATTCGCCCAGCTTCGCCACCGGACACCGTACGCCCACGAAGAACTGGCCAAAGGCGGCGTACACGGCGCTCACCTGGTCGAAGCGCATCTCATAGATAAGCTTCTTGAATACCAGAGGATCTTCGGCGAACAGATCCACGCCCCACTCCCAATCGTCGAAGCCGATGGAGCCGGTGATGATCTGCTGCACCTTGCCGGCATAACGGCGGCCCACCATGCCGTGCTCCTCCATCTGCCGCTGCCGTTCTTCGATGGGCAAGGTGTACCAGTTCTTGTCCTCGCCGCGCTTGCGGTCCATAGGATAAAAGCACAGGTAGCGGCTGGCGGGGATTTTCGGATAGAGCCGGGGACGCATGGCCTGGCGCTGCCGCTCCATTGTCTCTTCTATTTCCTTGTTCCACTCTTCCGTGAGCGGGACCAAGCCGCGCTCGGTCATCTGGCGAAACAGCTTTACGCTGGAGTCGTACAGCCCCAGCTCGATCACCGACAGATACGAATGCGAAGGCTCGAGGAATTCCTGCAAGGCGGTGCGGTTCAGTTGCAGTTCGGCCCCGTTCAGCTCGTCGAAGGAGTCGCGGAAGTGGATGACCATCAGGTCGCCCTTGTGCCCCAGCATGGAGAACACCGCGGTCTGACCCGCTGCCTCGCTGTCCGACAAGATCGCAGCCGCTTCGCGCACGATGCTAGCCTGGCGCGACGGGTCCAGCTTGCGCCACTCCGCCCAGCGAAAACGGAACATCTGGTGCAGCACGCTCAGCCCCTCGAGGGTGAGCGGCATCGCAGGCAGTTCAGCGAACACAGCCTGTACTCTGGCATTGGAAGCCATTAGGAAACCCCGCGTAGATTGATGTTGGTGCTGTGGACATTGTAATCTGCCGGAACTTCCGCAAGCTGGCAGGGTGGAAGTCAAAGCCACTGACCTGCTGTGATCACGTGGAGCAAGCGCTACTCACGTACAGCTGCGAAGTACGCGTTGTTCGCCAAGAAGCAGCGCGTTGCGGCAAAGTCAGCCCCGCAGGGGCGGCAGGGTTTTTCTCGCGCGCGCCCCGGTATAAACTGCTCTCTATGCCCGAACGACGCACCCCTCGCGGCACCACTCCTCGCCAGCCTTCGCGGTCCGGCCGTCATGACAAAGCCGCCGCCGTCCCCGCGCGGGCGGTAGGACGCTTTGTGAAGCGAGCTGCGCCGATTCTCAAGAAGGTCGCCAAGGTCGCGGCGCCCGTTGCCAGCGCGAGATTAGCTGCCAAGAAAGCCGCACCTCGCAAACCTGTGGGCAAAGCACCCAAGGGGTACAACCCGCTCACCCCCGCCCGGGTCAGCGAAATCCTGGAGCGGCTGGACGAACGCTATCCCGCGGCCACCTGCGCTCTGCATCACAAGAGCGCCTGGGAACTTCTGGCTGCCACCATTCTCTCGGCACAATGCACCGACGTGCGCGTCAACATGGTCACGCCCGTCCTGTTCGAGAAGTATCCGACGGTCGAAGCCTTTGCTGCGCTCAAGCCGGAAGAACTGGAACCTGACATCCGTTCCACCGGCTTCTTCCGCAATAAATCGAAGTCGCTGGTGGGCGCGGCGCGCAAGCTGGTAAGCGAGTTCGGTGGCGAAGTGCCGCGCACCATGGACGAACTCCTGCAATTGCCCGGCGTCGCGCGCAAGACCGCCAATGTCGTTCTCGGCACGTATTTCAAGATTGCTGACGGCGTGGTGGTGGATACGCACGTGACGCGCATCTCGCGCCGTCTGGAGCTGACGAGGAACACCGACCCGCAGAAGATCGAACAGGACCTGATGAACGTGCTCCCGCGCGACAAGTGGATTGTCTTCGCCCACCAGATCATCCTGCACGGGCGTGCCATCTGCGTAGCGCGCAGCCCCAAGTGCGCTGACTGCCCGCTGGAGAACCTGTGCCATGCGGCGGACAAGACCTGGAGCACGGTGGAGATCCATAACGCCGCAAAGCCCTGAGGCAGTGGCCGGTGTCGGCAGCCGATGCGGTTCGAGACTCCTTACCCAAACGCTCTAGACGTCCTTAAGCTGCTCTTCGCTCATCCCGAAGTAATGTCCGAATTCGTGGATAACCGTGCGGCGAATTTGCTCTCGCAACTCGGCCTCGTTGGCCGAGATCGCCTCAAGGTTCTTCTGGTACAGCACCACGTAATCCGGTCCGCCTGGCAGCTGAAAGACACTCTTGTGCGTCATCGGCACCCCGTGAAACAGTCCCAGGCGCAGCTTTCGCGGCTTTCCTGCCTTGGGCGGCTTCTGATGGGGAGGCAGGTTCTCGACCAGAACTGCCACGTTGCGGATGCGGCGACGGAACTCTGCCGGCAGAGAATCCATCACCTCGGCGACGACCTGATTGAACGCTTCCCGCGTCATGCTTCACCACAGCGTAAAGGGTACGCTCCCGGAGGACCCATCCCGCGCCTTGGGGCCACCTGCTCGTGATACTCGGCCGCGGCCTTACCATCTACAATAGGAGACTGTTGTGCCAGCCCGCTTGAACTGGAACACGAAACTTGAAACCTATCACACTGTTTTTCGCAATCGTTTTGCTTATGTCATTTACTGCTTTCGCTCAGCCGACGCTCACCCCGCCACAGGCCATCACCGATCCCACTAAGCTGCAAAGCAAGACCGTCACTGACATGCAGAACTTTTCCATCGAAAAGCTGTACATGACGCGCAGTGTCGGTGGCACAACGTGGTCGCCTGACGGCAAGCAGATCGCCTTCATCTCGAACCTGAGCGGCCGCAACAATATTTGGCTGGTCCCCGCGACCGGCGGCTGGCCAATGCAGCTCACTATCAGTGACCAGCGCCAGGCGCAACCGGCGTGGTCGCCGGACGGCACCTGTATCGCCTACATGTCGGACCACGATGGCAACGAGCAGTGGGACATCTTCCTGGTCTCGCCCAGGACCGGAGACGTGGTGAACCTGACCGTGTCGCCGGAGAGCGCCGAGGAAGAACCGACGTGGTCTCCCAGCGGCCGGCAGATTGCCTACGTCAGCAAGCCCAAAACCGGGTCGAGCTTCGAGATCGACCTGATGGATGTGGCCACGCGCCACGTCGAGCACTTGACGACCAACACACCCAAGGAGCTGAGCAACTATCGTCCGATTTTCTCGCGCGATGGCAAGTTCCTGGTCTATACGCAGTCGCACGCGACGGGCAAAGACTCGAACATCTTCCTGCTCGACCTGGCCACAAAACAGAGCACGAATCTGACACAGCATGAGGGCGAACACACCTATTCTGCGGACGACCTCTCGCCCGACGGCAAGACCATCCTGCTCACATCCGACGCTCACAACGGCTATGACAATGGGGGACTGCTCGACATCGCGACCAAGAAGATCGAGTGGCTGACCAACGATAAATGGCAGATCCATGCCGGTACGTTCTCACCCGACGGTAAATCGCTTACCTGGACCGCGAACGTTGACGGCGATACCAACATCTACAGCTACGCCCTGGCCAGCAAGCGCGCAGAGGCACTGCCGCTGAAGACTGGTGTAAACACGCTGGGCGGCAATCCCCTGCCCTACACTCGTGACGGCTCAAAGCTCCTCTATTATCACAACGGTCCTGATGCCCCGAGCGATGTGTGGGTGTACGACATCGCGTCGAAAAAATCGCAGCAGGTTACTCATTCCCTCATGGCCGGACTGCGCAGCGCGGACATGGTTGAGCCATATCTCGTCCACTACCCCAGCCGCGATGGCAAGTGGACCATCTCGGCGCTGGCCTACGTGCCCAACAACATCCAGCGCAACGGAAAGTTTCCGACCATTGTGTACATCCACGGCGGGCCTGCGTCGCAGACGGTCAACTCGTTCAACCGCTTCATCCAGTACATCGTGAACCAGGGCTACGTGGTGATTGCGCCCAACTATCGCGGTTCGACCGGCTTCGGCAAGGAGTTTAACGACGCCAACCGCGGCGATGCCGGAGGTGGCGAGTTGCATGACGTGCTCGACGCCGCCGAGTGGATCAAGGAGACCGGCTTCATCGATCCTAAGAAGCTGATCGTGATGGGCGGCAGCTACGGTGGCTATCTCAGCATGATGGCCGTGACCAAGGCACCCGACATGTGGGCCGCGGCCGTGCCCATCGTGCCCTTCGTGAACTGGGCGACCGAGATCGCCAACGAAGACCCGCTACTGCGCGAATACGACTTGGCAACCATGGGCGATCCGGTGGAGAACAAAGCGCTGTATGACGACCGCTCGCCCATCAACTTCGTGGCCCAGATCAAGGCGCCGCTGCTCTTGCTGGCAGGCGGCAACGATCCCCGTTGCCCTAAGGAAGAGGCGCAACAGGTGGCCGACGCGGTGAAGAAGCACGGCGGCAAAGCGCAGTTGAAGATTTACGAGAACGAGGGCCACGGCTTCGCGCGTGTGGAAAACCAGATCGACGCCTATCAGCGGGTGTCGGACTTCCTGAAGGTGCACGTGCCGTCGCCGGGTTGCGGCTGCTCGGTTTACGAGTAGCAACCAGCATTCAGCAGTCAGCGGTCAGTTTTCAGTTGTATCCGCTCGGTGGCCGTCATTCTGAGCGTAGTAAGTGGGAAAAGATCACGGCTGTCATCCTGAGCGAGGAGCACAGGGGGAGTCGAAGGACCCCTTATCACCGGGACGACCCCGGCTGCGCCGCTTTCATTCGCTGGCTGGCTTCCAGGATTGCGGCGACCAGTCCCGGAATTGTGTACTGCTTGGCTTCAATGTCGACCGGTAACCCGAATTCGCGGAGCGTGGCGGAGGTCACCGGACCAATCGAAGCGGTATGCGTTCCCTGATGCTGCATCGATTTCTTCAACGCAGCCCGCGCACCGCGCAAGCTAAGAAGTCCCACGAAGTTTCTCACCGTTGAAGAGCTGGTGAACGTAATCGCGTGCGGTTTGCGCGTTTTGCTGGCGAGCGCGCTCCGCAAACGCTTCTCCGACGCCTTCGGCGCGACCGTCTCGTAAGCTTCCACCACATCGACATGCGCGCCGGCACGACGTAGTTCGCGGGGAATCACGTCGCGCGCAACCTTGGCTCGAACCAGCAACACGCGCTTACCCTTGACCCGGCGCTGCAAAGCCGCAACCACTGATTCGGCAACGTACTCTTTCGGAGTGACCGACACTTTAAGCCCATGCTGTTCGATAGCAGCTTTGGTCGCCGGGCCGATGGCGGCGATCTTCAAGCGCGACAGCGCATTCCGGTTGATCTTTCGCTCTGTGAGACGCTCGAACAGCGCCTCGATTCCATTGACGCTGGTCAGGATCAGCCAGTCGTAAGTGGCCAGCTCGCCGAGCGCGCTATCGAGTGGACCATAGGAACGCGGCCGGCGAATCTCGATGAATGGGATCTCGACGACCTGGCAGCCCAGTGCGCGCAACGCGGAAGACAGCGCGCCAGCCTGCTTTTTCGCCCGGGAGACGAGCACGCGGCAACCGGAGAGCGGGCGATTGTCGGAGACAGCCTTATTTCGAGAGTTCGTTGCCACTATACGGGTCCCTCGACTCGGACTGATGTCCTCGCTCAGGATGACAATCTGTATGCTCTGGGCGGCGCTTCTACGGCGCGGCTGAAACGGCCCGGTATGTATCTTCCAGAATCTTGGTAGCGCCGCGCTGCAACAGCGTATCCCCCACCGCTTCCCCAAGCGCCACCGGGTCGCTGCCACTCTGCTGCTCACGCAACAACTCCGAGCCATCGGGCCGCGCAACAATGGCCGTAAGCCGCAATCCGCCGTCGATCGCCTCTGCCAAAGCTCCAATCGGTACCTGACAACCTCCGCCGAGCCGACGCAACAGAGCACGCTCACAGGTTGTCGCAGCGCGCGCATTCGCATCGTTCAGGAATGCCAGGTGCCCACGCATCACCGCATCGCCCTTGCGAATCTCGATGCCCAGCGCTCCCTGCCCAGCAGCGGGACACATGAATTCTTCCGACAGCACTTCCTTCACCAGTTGCGTCTTCCCCAGGCGCGTGAGTCCAGCGGCAGCGAGGATGATGGCATCGTATCCGCCTTCTTCGAGTTTGCGAACGCGCGTGTCAACATTGCCGCGCAGCGGATGAATGACAAGATCGGGCCGAACGACCTTCAGCTGCGCCTGCCGCCGCAGACTGCTGGTGCCCACCAGCGCTCCCTGCGGCAGCTCCTTGATGCTGTCGTACTTGACGGAAAGAAACACGTCGCGAGGATTGACCCGCGTGGTCACGGCCGCCAGCTCGAATCCCGGCGGCAGCTCCGTCGGCAGGTCTTTCAGGCTGTGCACCGCGAGATCGACGCGGCCGTCGGCCAGCGCTTCCTCGATCTCCTTGGTGAACATGCCCTTGGTGCCGACTTTGGCCAGCGCTACATCAAGAATCTTGTCGCCGGTGGTCTTGATGATCTCGAGGTCGACTTCGTGGCCGCGCTCACGCAACAGCGCGGTGATGTGGTTGGCTTGCCAGAGCGCGAGTTGCGAGCCGCGAGAACCAATTCGGAGGCGCGCCATCAGTTGTGCGCTCCCGGTTTTCCGCTGCCGACGGCACTTGCCTCATCTGCCGCCGCGGCGGCCTTGCCGGCATCGCGCAGGCCGAATAGTTTGCGAACGAGGTCGATGACGGTCGTCGCCTCCGAGGATTCGCGAGCGGCGCTCTTGAGGGTAGTAATGGGCGTATGCATGATTTTATTGATGATCCCGCGGGTCAGCGCTTCGACCGCCAACTCCTGCTCCGGCGTTAGCGTTCCCATGCGGCCGCGGACCCGGTCGATCTCAGCCTGGCGAACGGTCTCCAGGTGCTCCTGCAACGAGACGATAGTCGGCACCACGTCGAGCGTTTGCAGCCGCGACTGGAACTTGTCCACTTCCAGTTGCACGATGGCTTCCGCGCGATCGGCCTCAACCCGGCGGTCGGCAATGTGCGACGAAACCACCTGCGACAGATCGTCAATGTCGTAGACGAAGATGCCGTCCAGCTTGTTCATCTCCGGGTCAATGTCGCGCGGAACGGCGATATCGATGAAGAACATGGGACGGTTCTTGCGGCGGCTGAGAAACTTCTCGCCGTGCTCTTTGCGGAAGATGGCGTGCGGCGCGCCGGTCGAGCTGATGACGATATCGGCGTTGGGAACGGTTTCGTAGAGCTGCTCGAACGGGATGGCCTCGCCGTTGAACTTCTTCGCCAGCGCCAGGGCGCGTTCGTAGGTGCGATTGGCCACGTAAATCTTCTGGGCGCCGTGCGCCAGCAGGTGACGCGCCGCGAGTTCGCACATTTTCCCGGCGCCGACCAGGTGGACCGTCTTGCCTTGCAGATTGCCGAAGATCTTCTTGGCCAAGTCAACCGCAACGGAGGCAACGGACACCGCGGAGGTCGCAATCGCGGTTTCGGTGCGCACGCGCTTGGCGACAGCAAACGCCCGGGTCAGGAGCGCGTCAAGCTGCGAGCTGACAGCGCCCACCGCGCGTGCAGTCGCATAGGCCTCTTTTACCTGGCCCAGAATCTGCGGCTCTCCCACCACCATCGAGTCGAGACTGGAAGCCACGCGAAACACGTGCCGCACGGCATCGCGCTCGCGATATTCGTAGAGATGTTCGCGGTAGGGGGCCGGATCGAACCCGTAGAACTGGCGTACAAACCCGTGCAGGTCAGCGGTCCCATTCACCGTGCGTGCCACCAACTCCACCCGGTTGCAGGTGGAAACCACCATGCCTTCCTCGATGCCCGGATAGGTAGCCAGCGACCTAGTCGCTTCCGGCAGGCGCGCCTCGGGAATGGCGAACTTCTCGCGCACTTCCACGGGTGCGGTCTGGTGGTTCACGCCGATGACGATGAAGTTCATGAAACGATAAACCTATGCGTGCGGCTGAAGCTGTTTGCCGCCCATACTCCAAGTGCGATGACGAACGCGAAGGTCGCCAGAAACGCCGCGCGACGCCCGCGCCATCCTGAACTCCAGCGGGTATACAGCAGCAGCATGTACACCGCCCACATGATGAACGACAGCAAAATCTTGGGGTCGTAGAAGAACAGCGGCCCGTACTTGTCGATGGCCAGCACCGATCCGGCGATGAGTCCCAGCGTCATGAAAGGAAAGCCGAACAGCAGTGCGCGATAGCAAATCTCGTCGATGGTCTGCAACGGCGGCAGCCAGGTCAGCAGCGGTGTCGAGCGCTTCGATTTCAGCGCGCGCTCCTGCACCAGGTAAAGCAGGCTGGCGCCGAAGCTCAAGAACAGACCCGCATACCCGGTGAAGATCAGCACCACGTGAACAAAAATCCATCCACTCCGCAGCAGAGGCGAAGTCAGCGTGACCGGCTTCTGGCCAACGGCCGACGCGAACGTCAGAACGAAAACGATGGGAAAGATGACGACGCCGGGAGAGACCGTGCGGTATAACACAAAGAAGATAAAGAACACCACCATGGCCATGAAGGCCAGGATGGATTCGGAGTAATGAATCGAGGCGAAGGAGAGCCGTCCGATCTGCACGGTGGACTCCACCAGCGAGACAAAATGGAAGATGAGTCCAAGGCCCACAGCGGGCTCGACCACCTTGGCTAACAAGTTGCCTCGTTTACTCAGCAGGAGCAGCGAGTACAACAGCCCTACTGCATAGAAAGCCACCGCAACTCGTAGCCAGACTAAAGGCATAAACCCCACGAACCATGCGCTGGAGCTCGGTTCATTCTTATGAGTTTAAGTATAGCGGGATGGCGAAACCGGCATGCGTTTGGTTGTCACGGGGCGATGTGATGTGCGTCACACGGGGTAAGTTCGTTCGGAAATGCAAGTGCAGAGTGCACAGGACCGTGTGACGTGAAGTGATATCGGGAAACCGCCTCGTTCAAGCGAACCACAGGCTCAACTTGGGTAGTGGAAGTGGACCAGGTGCTGCGAGGCGATGGTCACGCCGTCGCGCATGGCAGGCCGGAAATGCCACCGCTGCAAGACTGCAAGTACTTTTTCCTCAACACCATAGCCGATACCCTGGATCAGTTTGGTCCGTACGACATTGCCCTGCTCATCAATCGTCACCTCGACGATCACGTCGCCTTCGACGCCGGAGGGCAAGTCTGCCCGGGCCACTGGCGGGTCAGGAAAAATCTCCGGCAGCGCCGGAACGACCTCGTCGCCGGTCAGCGGCGAGCCAGGCACGCGGCCATACGGAGAACCGCCGCGGGCGGTCAACTCGGTGGAGTTGGCTGCAGTTGAATGGTCCGTGGGTGGATGTGGCCGAGCCATCTGCGCCAGCACAGGAGGCTTTGGAGTCAAAGCCCGCAAGAGTGGTCGCGGCCGCTCAACAGCGGGTTGCGGTGCTTCAGCTCCAGCCGGCACCAGATAAACGACGGAAAGCGATCCCGAGGAACCGCGGATTCCGAGATCGACGTCTGATGGATGAACAAACACCGCAGCGGGGCGATGAAGCAACGCGAGCAGGAGCAGGCCCTGCAATCCGAACGACACCAGCAGCGAAGCCGTGCGCCGCTTTCGCTCTCCCACCTCCGGCGGTCGCGTGAACATCACTACTCCTCACTCCCACGTAGCTTGCGCTATGATCCTACACTCGGCTGGTGCATTGGACGACAAATGTTGGCATCGGTTAGCCGGCTCAACGCTAAGGCAGGGGCTGACCTCGCGATCAATCCACACCTATAGAGTCGAGTAAGCCCGGCAGGATCTCGGCATCGAGTCGTACACGCCGCCCATCATTCCGCATGTCGGGAATTTCGTCGAAGGCCTGCATCAGCCGCAACTTTACGGCAGCGTATTGTTCAGGCTCGCTCAGGGTACGTCCGCGGCTCGAGGCCCACGCCTCCAGTGCTGCAGGCTGCAGAAAGACGCTGACCGCGAAGGTGGTTTTGCGGTCGGAGGTGACGTCGAAGATGTATTCCGTCGAGGGCGCTTCCGGATCGCCGGCGAGGGTGGGCCGCTTGCCGACAAAGTAGTACTGATAAACGTAGCCCGTCTGTCCGGTGTGAGTCTTGATGCGGCGGACGCTCATAGTCCCTATCGTTCGGTCGGCCGCTCCCGCAGAATCGCCGCCGAGGTCTCCGAACTTACCGGCGAGTAATAGACCTCCTTGAAGGTGTACGACTTCGCTCTGGTGGCGAGCAGCGGCAAAATTTCGATGTGCCAGTGGTAATCGTCCTCAATGGTCTTCCAGAAGCCCAGGGTCTCCGAGCGATGCATGGTGTTAGGCGAGGTATGCAACACCATGTGAAAGCCGTCGGCGAGAGTGCGGATGCGGTACAGGGTCCGCCGGAGCAGCGCTGCCAGATCGCGCATGGCTCCCGACTTCAACGCCATGCGCTCGAAATAAGCCTCATGGCTGCGCGGAGCAATCCATGCTTCGTAGGGAACACGGGGCGCATAGGGACAGCAGGCGATGTAGTCACCGCGAACTTCAATCACCCGCAGCTTTTGTTCCTGCTCCTGGCGCAGGATGTCGCAAAAAACGCAGCGCTCCTTCACCTGGTAATGCTGGCGCGCCGCCCGCAGCTCGTACAGCACGCGGCGCGGAACAAACGTGCTGGCCACCACTTCCGAAGTCGGATGGTCGAACTCCTGGCCCGACGCGCTGCCGAAATTCTTGAACACGCTGATGTACTTGAAGCGGACATCGCCCTTCAGGTCCTGAATCCGTTGCCCGCACAGCGCCAGATACTCCTCGATCTCGCGATCGTCGGCCAGCCATAAATGCCGGTCGTGGCGGGCGTTCTCGACGATCACTTCGTGCGCGCCCACGGGACGCATCTTGTCGTAGAGTCCGTTGCCCGAACGTCCCGGGTCACCGTCGATGCCGTACAAAGGATGGGGATGCACTACCGCGCGCGCCGACCACGGACCGCCGTCGACGGTAGGCGCGGTGGCAATCACCTGCAAGGGCTGCCCCGACTCCGGGCAAAACGGGCAGAAGTAGTCGGGCGCGGAACCCTGGTCGGGCTCATCGCCGCAAATGACCCACGAACGTGTGATGGGATCCTTGCGCAGTTCCATCGCTTCTACTTTACGTCGGCGAGTGGCGAATGGGAAGTGTGGGCGTCACGAAGGAATGTCCGCCCTGCGATGGCTGCTAGAATTATGGGGTGTCCCGCCCCATCCGTCTCATCGCCATCGACATCGATGGAACGCTGCTTGACTCGCAGGTCCAGCTCTCGCCGGCCAACCGGAATGCTTTGCTCCGGGCGCACGAAGCCGGCATTGAGATCGTGCTGGGCACCGGCCGGAGACATAACTTCGCCCTCCCCATCGCCGAATCGCTGGGCTTCGATCTTTGCCTTATCAGCTCCAACGGCGCGATGACGCGCTCCACCCGTGGGGAACTCTTCCACCACGATCTCCTCCCGCGTGAGACCGCGATCCAGCTCTGCCGTCACATGCAGCCCTATCGCAACCACATGGTGCTGACCTTTAATCGCGAAGGCATGGGCGCCATCGTTTGCGAGAACCACGAGCAGTTGTACAGCACCATCCAGCGCTGGATGGAGAAGAATGCGCCTTATATCGAATACATCAGCCCCCTCGAGAACGCGCTGACGGAAGACCCGATCCAGGCCATGTTCTGCGGTCCAATTGAGCTTATGGAGCGGGCCCGCGAAGAACTGACTGCCTGTGATATTGCGGCGAACATCACCGTTCACCGGACACAATATGACAACCGCAACCTGTCCATCGTGGATATCCTGAACGCAGGCTGCTCGAAGGGGCATGCGCTGGAACGCTGGGCCAATTACCGCGGCATCGACCGCTCCCAGGTCATGGCCATCGGCGATAATTACAATGACATCGAGATGTTGACCTTTGCGGGGCATCCGGTCATCATGGGGAACGCGTCTGACGATTTGAAGCAGAATGGCTGGACCATCACCCTGCATAACGATAAAAGCGGCGTCGCCGCCGCCATTGAAGAGATACTGGATTCCAGTCCAACGAGCGTGAATGCGTAGGTGTGCACAAATCGGTTTCATCGGATTGCTGCTGGCTTCGCAGTTGCACGCCGCGGAGATGGCCAACCTACGCAATGGCTTCAGCATCCGCCACGAGCACCACGAGACCGTGGGCGAAACCACGCGCCTGTACATGAGCACGGCCCCGGACAGCGGCTACGTGGACGTCCCAAACGCCCAGATCGAGAGCTTCGAACCGGCGCCTCCGGAAGCACAAGCCCAGGCGGTCCTGCCCCACACAACCGATCTGAAGACACTGGTAGACTCCGCCAGCGACCACCACCAGGTGGATGCTGACCTGATCGCCAGCGTCATTCGCGCCGAGAGCGCCAACAATCCCCGCGCGGTGTCGCGCAAAGGCGCGCAAGGGCTGATGCAGCTCATGCCCGGCACGGCCAGCCAGTTGGGCGTAAAAAACAGTCTGGATCCCGCGGAGAACATCGATGGTGGCGTCCGTTATCTGCGCGACCTTCTGTTGCTCTACAACAATGACATGGTCAAAGCCCTGGCCGCATACAATGCGGGCCCGCAACGCGTGCAGCAGTATAAGGGTGTGCCTCCCTATCCCGAGACGCATGCCTACGTCGCGCGCATCGTCAAGGACTTCAACCGCAAGAAGCTGGCAGAGCAGAAGCAGCGTCATCCCGCGAGCAAAGCGGTGATCGCGCAAAAGGCCGCTTCGGCCCCCGCGGGCAGCGAGTAGCCTCCGGTTTGACCCCACTCCCCCTCTCATTTACCTTGAGTCATCGCGAACCGGCTGATCTTCCATGAACAAGAAGCGCGTCCTCATCTTCGCCGTGATGCTCGCAGTCTTGTGTCTGCTGGTCTACCTGCAGTTCCGCACCTGGAAGAAGTTTGATTGGGCGACGTTTCGCAGCACCACGGAACACGTGGCGAAGCTAAATCTGCTGGCGGGCATCGCGCTCACTTACCTTGCCTACGTCATGAGAGCACTACGTTGGCGCATCTTCCTGAAGCCGGTGTGTGAGACCACCACCAAGCGCCTGATGGCGCCGCAGCTCATTGGCTTTTCCGCGCTGGCGCTGCTCGGCCGGGCGGGGGAGATGATCCGGCCGTACATCATTGCCAAAAAGGAGCGCTTGACGTTTACCTCGCAGATTGCCGTTTGGGGGGTGGAGCGCATCTTCGACATGGGCGCATTCGCGCTAATGCTCGCCGTCAGCTTCCTGTCGCCTGACCTGCAGAGACTGCGCTTCTATCACCAGTTGCGCGAATTCGCATTTCTCCTGCTGCTGCTGGTTCTGGGGCTGGTGATTGGCGTGGTCGTGGTGCGGCTATCCGGTGAGCGGGTAGGCAACTTCCTGCATGACCGCTTCGCCGGATTCGCTCCCAGGTTTGCCCACCATTTGCGTGAGAAAATTCGCTCCTTCAGCGCCGGCCTGGCGACCATTCAGGATATCGGCTCCGCCCTTCAGTTGATTGCCATCTCCATCTTCATGTGGCTGCTGATCGCGTTGGCGTACTACGCAATCACTCACGCCTATCCCGGCAGGCTGAGCACCCTCTCGCTGCCCGAGCAGGTGGTGCTCATGGGCTCCAGCATGGTGGGCTCGATGTTGCAACTGCCGGCCGTCGGCGGCGGACAGCAGGTGGCGGCCATCGCCATGCTGAACTCTGGTTTCGGAGTGGAAAAGGAGCTGGCGGTCAGTTGCGGAATCCTAATCTGGGCCATCACCTTCATGTCGGTGGTGCCGGCCGGCCTGCTGCTCGCGCGACACGAGCATCTATCAATTCGCGCCATGGCCGAGGCGGAAGAGAAGGAAGCCGCGCTGGCCTCCGAGTAGGCCGGGTTTTCCCCTGTTACAATCACAGGGCGGGGCGGTTCGCCTGCGTCTTCTCCTAACCCATGAAGTGCCCGTTCTGCGGCTTTGAAAACGACAAGGTAGTCGATTCGCGCGAAAGCAAAGAAGGCGAATCGATCCGCCGTCGGCGCGAGTGCCTGAAGTGCGAGAAGCGCTTCACCACCTATGAGCGGATCGACGAGATCCCTTACATGGTGGTCAAGAAGGACGGCCGCCGGGAGAAGTTCGACCGGCAGAAGGTGCTAAACGGGCTGCTGCGGGCGTGCGAGAAGCGGCCGGTTTCCATGGGCAAGCTCGAGCAGATCGTGAACGACGCCGAGGGATTCGTCGTCGATTCCCCCGATCGCGAACGCAAAACCAGCGAAGTTGGCGAGCTGATCATGAACCGCCTCAAGCGAATCGACAAGGTCGCTTACGTGCGCTTCGCTTCGGTCTACCTCGATTTCAAGGATGTGCGCGAGTTTATGTCCGAACTGAAGGAACTGCTCGACACCAAGGAAGGCACATCCGCCAAAACCAAGTCCGGAGACTGAATCCGGCAATCAAACGAGACGAATGTCCTATAAAGTCACATTGATTCCCGGCGACGGCATCGGCCCCGAGGTGGTGACCGCAACCGTCCGCATACTTGAAGCCACAGGCGTCAGGTTCGAGTGGGAGAGCTTCGCCGCCGGCGCGGAAGCCTACGAAAAGTACCACGAATACATCCCCAAGGAACTCACTGCCTCGGTTGAGCGCACGCATGTCGGTCTGAAGGGCCCGGTTACGACGCCCATCGGCGGCGGTTTCTCCAGCATCAACGTCGCCCTGCGTAAGCAGTTCGAGCTGTTTGCCAACTTCCGGCCCATCATCAATCTGCCCGGCGTGCCCACGCGCTACCCGGGCGTGGACCTCATCGTTGTTCGCGAAAACACCGAGGGGCTGTACTCCGGCATCGAGCACGAAGTCGTTCCCGGCGTCGTGGAGAGTCTGAAGATCATCACTGAGAAAGCGTCGACCCGCATCTCGCGTTTCGCCTTCGAATACGCCCGCCGCTTCAAGCGCAAAAAGATTCACGCCATCCACAAAGCCAACATCATGAAGCTGTCGGACGGCCTGTTCATCCGCTGCTCGCGCAATATCTCCAAGGAGTATCCCGAGATCACCTACGGCGAGCACATCGTGGACAACACCTGCATGCAGCTGGTGATGAATCCTTACCAGTACGACATGCTGTTGCTTGAAAACCTCTACGGCGACATCATCTCCGACTTGTGTTCTGCGTTCGTGGGCGGACTGGGTCTGGTGCCCGGCGCGAACTTCGGACATGAATGTGCCATCTTCGAAGCGGTGCACGGCTCGGCGCCGGACATTGCCGGGAAAGACATGGCCAATCCGACTGCGGTACTACGCTCCGGGATACTGATGCTTCATCATCTCGGCGAGCACCAGGCCGGCCGCCACATCGAAGCTGCCCTGGCGCATGTGTACACGCAGAAAAAGCACATCACGCGCGACGTTGGCGGCACCGCTGGAACCACGGAGTTCGCGGATGCCGTAATCGACGCGATGCGCACCATCGCTCCGCCGCAACCGGAGCTGCAGGAAGTGGAGATGTAGGCCGGACGGAGGCTTCGCTTTGGTACAATATTGTTACGGACACCGCACGGGGATGGGCGTTCGCCGCAACTTAGACCGCAAATCCTACTGAACTTTTGGTCAATCGCCCCAGGAAGCGACACTTGCGTTTTCTCGGGGCCGCAACGTTAACGGGAGCTAGTTCTGACGTCGCGAATCGTTCCTTATAACCGGGCCTACCATCGCTTTGCTGTCTTCGTTGCCGCGGCCACCTTTCTGCTGATTGTCGCCGGTGCCCTGGTCACCAGCAACTCGGCCGGTTTGTCGGTTCCCGACTGGCCCACGTCCTTCGGCTCGCTGTACAAGATTCCGCCTCTCGTCAATGGAGTGCAGTACGAGCACACGCACCGCATGATCGCGGAATTCATCGGCCTGCTGATTATCGTCCTGGCCGTCTGGACACAGCGGGTCGAGCCGCGCAAGTGGATGCGCTTACTCGGCTGGACGGCGCTCGCTGCCGTCGTGGGACAAGGCGTTCTCGGAGGTCTGACAGTGCTCAACCTGCTGCCCTGGACCATCTCCACAGCGCATGCCACGCTCGCGCAGATGATCTTCTGCACTGTCGTTGCGATGGCGCTGTTCACCAGCCGCAGCTGGCTGCAGGAGTCGGAGCCGAATGCCGAGCGCGACCTCGCACCGAACACGCCGGCACTGGCGGCTCTGACCGCAGCCTGCGTTTGGGTGCAGTTGATTCTTGGCGCGGCATTTCGACATACCGGTATCAAGCTTCTGCCTCACCTGGTGGGAGCGTGCGTGGTGACTGCCCTGCTCTGCTGGACGGTGGTCCGCGTACTGACGCGCTATGCCCGTGTTCCGCATCTCCGCAGGCCCGCAGAGCTTCTGCTCGGGCTGCTGATGGTCCAACTCGGCTTGGGATTTGCGTCCTATCTGACCCGCCTGCAGTGGATGATTAATCCACCGCGGGGGGTCACCGGCATTGTGATCAGCACCGTCGCGCATGTCGCGGGCGGAGCGCTCGTACTGGCCGCCAGCGTGGTGCTTGCTATACAATCGCGCCGCATGATCAACGCACGCGCCCCTGAGGTCGTTGCCCAACCCGCACCGCAGAGGGCGATCCCCGCATGAGCACAGCTACGCAGCCGTTGGCAATTCCCCGCGAAGGCTTTGCCGCCCTGGCGCACGACTATTCTGTGCTCATCAAGGCGCGCGTCACTACGCTGATCGTGATGACCGCCTGGGCGGGCGCGTACTTCGCTGCCGCCAAGTCCGGCGTCTCGTCGCTCTCCTGGACGCTGTTGCACGCCCTGATCGGTATTTTCCTGGTCAGTGGAGGCACGGCCGCAGTGAATGAGGTCGTCGAACGCGACATTGACGCGCTGATGCGCCGCACCGCGCAGCGCCCGCTGGTGACCGGCAGCATGAGCCTGCTGCACGCTTCCATCATCGCCTTTGGCATGACCATCGGCGGCGTGCTTTATCTCGGCATCACGACCAACTGGCTCACCGCCACTCTCGCGGCGCTGACTTCTCTGAGCTACCTGGTGGTGTACACGCCGATGAAGCGCGTCCACCCGATCTGCACCTTTCTCGGCGCATTTCCCGGCGCGATGCCGCCGGTGCTGGGCTGGACCGCGATTCGCGGCCGCCTCGATCCCGAAGTGCTGGTGCTGTTCGCCATACTGTTCTTCTGGCAATTCCCGCACTTCCACTCAATCGCGTGGCTCTACCGCGAAGAGTATGAGAATGCGCGCATCCGCATGCTGCCCGTGGTGGAAAGTGATGGGCGCTCGACTGCGTTCGCCATCGTGATGTACGCCATCGCCCTGGTGCCGGTCTCGCTGGCGCCCACACTGATGGGCATGTCGGGGTGGACGTACTTCGCCGGGGCGTTGCTGCTGGGCAGCGGCATGTTGTGGTTCAGCGTACGCATGTGGACGATGAAGCTCGCGCCGATTGCACCTGAGTCAAAAGTGCGCGCCCGACACGTGTTGCAGGCCTCGGTCATCTATCTGCCGCTATTGTTCGCGCTGATGATGCTGAATCGCGCGGCATAGTAAACTTGTCTGTGGCTTCCCCCATGACAGAAAGAGAAGTGGCAAACCGCTCGCTTGAGCCGGCTAGACCAACCACTTCCGCCGTGATTCAGCTTCAGAACCTGCAACACAAGTATGGTGACCGCATCGCGCTGGCCGGCGTTTCCTTTGAGGTCCGTCCCGCTGAGATTTTCGGTCTGCTCGGCCCCAATGGCAGCGGCAAGACCACGACCTTCCGCATTCTCTCGACGCTGATGCTGCCCTCTGCCGGACGCGCCCTCATCCTAGGGCACGACGTCGCGCGCGAGCCGGCGCTGGTGCGCCGCAACATCGGCGTGGTCTTCCAGGCGCAAAGCATCGACGTAAAGCTGTCGGCCGAAGAGAACCTGATGCTCATCGGACATGTTTACGGACTGCGTGGTGCGGCACTGAAAAAGCGCGTAGCGGAAATGTTATCGCGGGTCGGACTGGCTGATCGCGCCAAGGAAAAGGCGGAGACGTTCTCCGGCGGCATGCAGCGGCGGCTCGAACTGGCGAAAGGTCTGCTGCATCATCCTTCGGTCTTGCTGCTGGATGAGCCGACCACCGGTCTCGACCCGGGTGCGCGTCGCGACCTGTGGCAGTATCTCCAGATTCTGCGTAACGAAGAGCGCGTGACCGTGCTGGTGACCACGCACCTGATGGAAGAAGCCGAGCGCTGCGACCGTCTGGCGATTTACGCCGAAGGCAGTGTCGTTGCTCTCGGCACACCGGCGGAACTGAAAAGCGAGATCGGCGGCGACATCATTCTGCTGGAAACCTCGCAGCTGGAGGTGCTCGCGCAAGGCATCGCACAGCGCTTTCGCTTGCGGCCCACCGTCATCGATAATCGCGTGCGCCTGGAAATCGAAAACGGACACCGCTTCGTCACCGACGTTGTCGAAGCCTTCCCCGGCGAGATCGAGGGCGTCTCCGTGCACAAGCCGAGCCTGGAAGACGTGTTTATTCGCAGAACGGGACATCGCTTCTGGACAGAAGAGGAAGAAGGATCTGGCAATAAGCAGCTGGCGACTGGCAACTAGCTCCAAAGAGAACCCGCAGTTGTGCCGCATGCCAAGTTACTAAGTGCTAATTGCTAGTTGCTAATCGCTCTAAAGAGATTATGGCTAAACCCAGTCAAGCCTCATCCGTACCCCTGGCGCCTGCGAGCGCAGGAGTCCTGCTGCCCGCAATTTCGCTATGGTGGCGCGAAGTGGTTCGCTTCTATCGCCAGCGCGCGCGGGTGGTGGGCGTCATCGCGTCGCCACTGCTGTTCTGGATCGTGATTGGCTCCGGCTTCGGCAGCTCCTTCCGTTCCTCCGGCGCGGGCGGTCAGCACTACCTCGACTTCTTCTACCCCGGCGCGCTCACCATGATCGTGCTGTTCACCGCCATCTTCACCATGATGTCGGTCATCGAGGACCGCAAAGAAGGCTTCCTGCTGTCGGTGCTGGTAGCGCCGGTCAGCCGCTCGGTCATCGTGCTGGGCAAAGTTCTCGGCGGCGCGACGCTGGCCACTTTGCAGGGCCTAGTCTTCCTGGTATTCGCACCCGCGCTGGGCGTGCGCTTCACGTTCGCCGGCTTCGGTACGACCGTGCTGGTCATTTTCATGATGTCGTTTTCGCTGACCGCGCTCGGTTTCATCATCGCCTGGCCCATGGATTCCACCCAGGCCTTTCACGCCATCATCAACCTGTTCCTGATCCCCTTGTGGCTGCTCTCGGGCTCGCTGTTCCCGCTCTCCGGCGCGTCCATGTGGATACGCCTGCTCATGCGTGTCAACCCGCTGACCTACGGGACTGAGGCGCTGCGCTCACTGCTCTTCCCCGGCTCGGCGGCGACCGACCTGCCCCTGGGCGCCAACTTTGCGGTGCTGGGATTGTTCACCTTGGTGATGTTCGCGCTGTCGTTTGTAGTGGCGAGCCGGCGCAGCACCAAAGCAGCTGCGTAATGCAGATCGGCTTTGCAGTGCCACCCATGTGGAGGAGCGCAGGTGGAGCACGCCGACTGGAGTACGTCGACTGGAGCACGCCTGTTAGAGCAAGCCTTCAGGCGCGCATAAAAGGTAGCCTTTACTGGATCCGGCTTCAGCCGCTGAAGTAAGTCTTAACGGTTCGCCTCAGGGTCTAAAGCCACTCATGAATGTGCGGTAGACATGCATCGCTGAAGCGATGCTCCACCAAAGCTAGAACAAATGCAGACTCCATCCACATTCTTCCCGGCCCTCAACGCCTGCCTCAACGGCGCCAGTGCCATCCTGATCGGCGCAGGGCTGTATTTCATCCGCCACGGCCGTATCCAGGCGCACAAGCGCAGTATGCTGACCGCGTTTGTGACCTCTTGCCTGTTCCTGACCTCATACCTGTATTACCACCTCGTGCTGCGCGCCGGCGTCACGCATTTCAAAGGTGAGGGACTGGCGCGGCCGCTCTACTTCACCATCCTGTTTTCGCACACCATCCTGGCCGTGGTCGTTGTTCCCTTCATCCTGATTACGCTGGCCCGCGCGTTGAAGGGCCGCATTCAGCGCCACAAGGTCATCGCCCCCTGCACCTTCGCCATATGGATGTACGTGTCGGTAACCGGTGTGGTCATTTACCTCATGCTGTACAAGATTTTTGTCTGACGGACAGCAATCAGCGGTCTCCTGACCGCTTCTGTTATATTTGCCTTTCATTCCAGGGACACCACGGTAGGCAGGAGAAAAACCATGGCAAAGAGCGTCAACAAAGTCATTCTTATCGGTAATCTGGGCAAGGATCCCGAGGTCAAGTACGCCCCTAGCGGCATGGCCATCGCGCGCTTCTCGCTGGCCACCACCGACCGCGTCAAGGACAAGGACGGCAACTGGCAGGACCGCACCGAGTGGCACAACCTGGTGGCCTTCCAGCGCACCGCTGAAATCGCCTCCGAGTACCTGAAGAAGGGCAACAAGGTTTACATCGAAGGGCGTCTGCACTCCGATTCCTGGGACGACAAGGAGACCGGTCAGAAGAAGTACAAGACCGAGATCATCATCAACGACCTGGTGCTGCTGGGTGGCCCGCGCGAAGGTGGAGGCGAAGGCGGCGGTGGGGGACGCGGCAAGTCCAACTTCGACCAGCGCACGCCCGAGCCCGACGTGTCGCAGGCGCCGTCTCATTCCGGCGGCAGCGCCGAGATCACGGACGAAGACATACCGTTCTAGATTTCCGAAGCGTGCAAAACGAAGGGACGGCCGCCAGGCCGTCCCTTGAGTTTGGTGCTCAGCAGGGCTAGTTCGCCGCCAAAACGTCGTCGTAATAGTTGATCATGGCGCGGCGCGGCTGTTCCTTCAGGCCGGTCAGAGTGATGGTCTGCTCGACCGTGTTGTTGCCAGCGAGACGGGCCGAGCCTAGCCGCGCCACGCTGCCGTTGGCCAGTTCCAGGTAGATGGGAACGGGCATGGCAAAGTTATTGTCCACGTCACTCTGCGTCAGCTTCAGGCTTACGGTCACATCGCCGCTGGCCGCCTTGCCGAAGGTGTAGTTGAACTTGTAGCTGGGCAGCGCCGTCCCATAGACGTACTCGTTGAAGAACCAGTCCATCTTGTGGTTCCCTTGCAGGGCCATCTGCGGGCTCATGTGTTTCTCGACCATGGCCTTGAAGTCTTCCGTGGTCGCAGCGGTTCCGTTGTAGGTGCTGACGAAATCGCGCATGGTCTCCTTGAAGCGCTGATCGCCGCTTTGCCGCTCCCACATCATCTGGCGAATCATGTGCAGGATGTAAGCCCCCTTGGGATAGATAAGGCGGCGTCCGCTGTCGAAGCCCTCGCGGCTATTGCTCACCCGGTAGCCCATCGTCACCGGCCCGGCGTCGATAGCGCGAAAGCCTTCTTTATTTTTTTCCACCAGCATCTTGCGCTCATCGTTCCAGAACTTGATGTACTTTTGCGGTTCCTTCGAATACACGATCTGCAAGTAGATGGACGCCGACATGTCGGCGAAGCCTTCGCTCATCCACTGGTCGCGATAGGAATTGAAGCCGACGGCGTGGCCCCACCACTGGTGCGCTACCTCATGCGGCGCCACCACGCTGAAATAACCATAAGGGTCGTCGGTATAAGTGGGATATCGCGTACGCATGATGTTGCCCAAGGAATGCCGCGTGGTGGTGTCGAACAGATAGGTCATCGGCAGATAGACCAGGCCCGGCCACGACTGCCCAAAATTGGTGGCGGTCTGCTGCGTGATCGCCAGGCGCTTATACGGCACCGGCCCAAAGAAGTCGGAGTAGATGCGCACCGAAATCTCGCCTTCCCCCAGCGCCTTCTTGTTGAGCTGCACCGTGTTCATATTGCCCAGGCTGCTTCCGACGTCGCTCTCGCGGTGTGGGGCATTCAGCATGCTGAGCCCGGTGCTGCCATCATCGAGGCTGGACTGCAGGTTGCGCACCCAGTCCGGCGGCTCTTCGTTGGCGTAGGAGAGCACCAGCATGTCCGGCTTGTCGAGCTTCGCCTGCTCCTGCTTGAACTTGCCGAAGTTGAAGCCCGCCACCGTCAGAGGAACAGCACTCTTCCACACCGAAACGTTATGGTCACCTTCGTTCTTGTCGCTGACCGGATCTCCGGTGGCGGCCATTTTCATTCCCTTGGGGATGCGAAAGGTCATGTCGTAACTGGTGTAATCGCCCAACATGCCGTTGGCGGGGTTGGGATACCAGTCTTCACGCGCCACCGGAAAATAGTTGCCCGTGCCCTCGACGGTGACCGCGTCCTTGCCGCCGTAGGTCGTTGTGATGGTGTACTTCTCGCCCGCCGCGAGCGGCTTGCCCAGGACCACCCAGAACTGCGGGTCCTCCAGCTTGTCTTCCTGCACGAAGCTCAACGCTTGTCCGGATTGATCGGTGACGCTTTGCACCCGCAGGGTAGGAAACAACATGAAAGGCACGACGCGCACGCCCGGCGTCCGGGCCACCAGTTCCGTCGTGGCTTTGCCGTTCAGGTGGCCCATCTTGCCGATCTCGGTATCCAGTTGCTGGTGGCCGGCATAGGCCGCGCCGTTCTTCTGCGAACCCTTGGCCGTGCCGTTGGCATACTCGGCGGAGTAGTGGAAGGCCGTCCAGATCCCTTCCTTGTTTTCGTCGTAGGTCATTAATTCGATTTCTTCCGGCTGGACCCAACGTGCGCCGTGAGGATCGATCATGAACAGGATCTTGTCGCTGTACTTCTTGCCGTGCACAAACGCGACGAACAGGCCGCCCGCTTCCGGACTCAGTACGTCCTGCAGAATGCGGGCGTCGAGGTTGTAATGCAGCTTCTTGCGGGTGGCGTGCTGGCTGTTGTGCAGCAGTCCCGCGTCGCACGAAGGCGAGCCCGGCTGGCCCGCTTTCTTCATCTCGGCGAACGTGCCATCTGTAAAACGCAGCACCAACTGTGTGAATGTTTCACTGAACTCCTTTTCCCTGCTCAGTAGCGAGAGGCTGCGTTCTTCCGACGGCAGCGGCGGCGTCAGCAGCAATCTGCCCTCTCCGTTGAAGACCGCTCCCGTCACTTTGCCATTGACCGGCGGCAGGAAACACACGGTGCCGGAATTCAGTTGGAAGGTGGCCGCGTCGCGCTTCAGCGTGACATTCTTGACGGCCACCGCGTCGCTGCCCAGTCCGATGTTGCGCAACTGCTGATAGCTTGAGTCGGCGTTCGAAGATTGTGCGACGGCCAGGCCGCACGTGGCTAGAAAGACGAGCATGAATCGAACAGTGGCGCGCATGGCGGCACTGTAACGCCAAATGCCAGCCTGCTCAAAACCGAATCGTCACCCACCCACGTGACCCAGCGCACGGTAGGCAATCCACTGTGCGCGCGTACCCACTGACCAACCGTCGCGCCGGTATTATCAGGACGCGTTGCTGACTTAATGTAATCCATTAGTTTATTTGTATAAACATATGAATTAAAGCTATATTAAATGTAACATTCTGGATGGATGCCCCAACTGCTCACTCCGGCAATTCGCCCGGCGAGATGTTGTCCACGTAGCACCAGACCCAGGTTTCGCCCGGCTCAATGGAACGAATCAGAGGATGGGCGACCCGGTGAAAGTGTTCAGTCGCATGCTTGTTCTTGGACGAGTCGCAGCAGCCCACGTAGCCGCATTCCAGGCACAGGCGCAGGTGTACCCAGGTGTCACCCATCTTGACGCATTCTTCGCAGACGTGCGTCTTGGTATGCGTGACCTTGATCTGGTCAAGATGAGTGCAGGTGTCGAGCATAGTTCCTCGCTTGCGGTTCAGCGCTCCAGCGACTTGCGGTCCCACTTGCCGCATTCGGCAGCGGCCTCGTAAGTGCTCTGCAGGAAATCCATGAGAGCTTGTTTCGGAGACTCGGCCTGGCGCACGTCGTCGTACATCAGCAGAAACTCCTTCATCTGCGAATGGTAGAAGGCCTGCTTGGGATCCACCGGCCACTCGGCGAACCCCGGCGGTTCCGGTGCGGCATAGGAATAGAAAGCGGGGCCGGTGATGTCGCCACCGCCGGGCCAGAATCCGGCGCTGCTGACTTCGTGCGAGTAAGCTTCGCGAGTGACCTTATCGGCCTCCGGCTTTTCCGGTGCCCTGCGTCCCGAGAAACGCGTGACCGCCAAGTCGAAGCTGCCCCAGAAAAAATGCACAGGACTCACCTTGCCGATGAAGCCGGCGCGGAATTCTTTGAACACCGTGTCCGTCCACAGCAGAATTCGCCACAATTCATGCGCTGCTTCGGCATCGTACGATGCGTGCACGCGGTCTTTCTCGAATCGGATCGGCTCGGGAACTTCCTGCGGCATCGTCCAGATCTTTACCTGCACGCCGAGATCGTTCAGGGCCGACATGAACTCCTGGTAGAAATCGGCAACGCTCTGCGGCCGCAAGGCAAGCACACACGAGCCTCCGTCGCTGGTCTCGAGGATGAGCTTGTGGTCGATGAAATCGAAGCTGGCCTCGAGTCCTGCGCGCGCGCATGGCATGGTCAACGTGGTCATGCCGCGCGCCGTGACGTAGAAGGTCACGTTCCAGTAGTGGTTCACCATCGGACAAAGCTGGAGGCGGACTTTGCCGACGATCTGCGTCCACATGTGCAGCGTCGCCAGCGTGTCTTTCCAGCTCTCGAACGGCAATGCCGGAAGAACTTCCGACGTCAGCGTAGTTGCAGGCTTGCTTTGCAGGTTCGACATCCTCACCCCGGGTTGAAAGATGTACGCACTCTGGGAATGGATGTTGGGGAATCGCGGAGGATGCACCGAATCTGCCGCCTGCCCCGGCAAGTATGAATACGGATTGGGCGGCACAGGTTCTCGGGCGGACAGGCTGCGAACTCGTCCCCGTTACTCAACAAGGCGAACTCGCTGCGCCCCTGTCCGCCCATGGCGCCGTTACAGCCAAGGGTAGTTCCGTTCCACTACACGATTTGTCACCGCGATGTGACGGTTTTGTAGTTTTTCGTGCCTCTGGCACGAGAGCAAGCCGAATGGGCGCTCATTCCAGCGGATGCGCGAGGTAACTGGCCCGCAGTTCCGCGACGATTTCCTGCGCCGCGTGGCGGGCCACTTCGAAGTCGTTGGGCGGAAACGAAATTGCCCCGACGCGCGCGTGCCCGCCTCCACCGTAGCGCTCACAAATCCTCGCCAGGTTTTCCATTTCCGTGGCTTGCGTCCAGGGATTCGAGCCGACCGAAACCTTCGTCCGGAAATGGCTCTTGCTGAGCCCGACGCTGTACACGCAAGTGGGATGCAGGTAGTACGGAATGAACTTGTTGTAGCCCTCCAGCTCGTGGTCGGTGACATCGAAGAACACCGTGCCGTCTTTGCACTGCGCGCGCTCGCACAGGATCTCGATAGAGCGGCGATGGCGATCCATCAGCGGCGGAATCAATGCGCTGACCATCGGATCGGCGAGAATCTCGGCCAGCGGCTTGTAGGCAAGCGTTGGAATCAGTTTGGGAATGAACTCCGAGTCCTGGTTGGCTTCGATGACCATCGTCAGCTTCATTGCCGGCGCCGCCATCTCGACCGCCGACTTGGGATCGTCGTACAGCGCCCCATCAATGATGTCGGCCCACTCGATGAGTTCGGTGACGGGGGCAGGATTAAAGCCGAAGCGCTGCTCGGTCACGGTCGCGATGAATTTCGTGCAGGAACGGTAATCGGGATCGTAGAACTTGTTGTTGCTCAATTCCTGCTCGAAGTGCGAGGCGTCTTCCGGAGTCAGAAAGGCGCTCTGGTGGTGATCGAACCACCAGTTGATGCGCGGCGAGGAGGAATACTTGAAATCGACGATGGCGTTCTCGTCACCCGTGAAATCATCCTCGTTGAAAAGAGATCCGGCGCGATGCACCAGCCCTTTGTATTCAAACTCGGCGTCGCGGATGCGCTCGCGGTAGAAGCGCGTGAACAGGGCCGCCGAGCAGGCGCCGTCGAAACACTTGTCGTGGTAAAAGACCCGAACCCTCACAGACCCCTTTCGACTACGGTGGATTCTCTGGACGAAAGCCTCTCAGGATACAGCATGTCGCCACCGCAAGCGAGGAGGAAGCGCAATCGGTAGTGTCTCAGCTTGAGACCCTGGCCGTTAATCGTTCTTTATGAGAGCTGCGAGTTTCAAAATGTCCGACTTAACGCCTTCGATGTCTTTTGGAGTAGCGGCAAATTCATTCTCGGTGTTCTTAAAGGCTTCTTTCGCGCGACGCTCCAAGTCCTTTATCTGCTGTTCCAATGTGCGTGTCATTAAACCCTCCGAGTTTGGGTCGAATTTCGTCGCTTGCGGTAGCCGCCTTTTGCGGGCGGCATCACTGCTTGATTCCGTGGCTTCTTGCCGACGCCACGCGCAATGAAAACGGGGCCAGCGGCCCCGTCTGAGTTCCATCGTTGATGGATTGGTTACCCGGCTTGCTTCTCCGCGATGTCACCAATAACAGGCAGCTTGAACATCTGGTGCTGATAGGCCTTAATCACTAAGAGTAACCACAACGCAAGCAAAGCCAGCCAGAAGAGAGGCCACAGTATCATCCCTATGATCCACCCAATTCCGACGACGTGAAGGACAGACATGAAAATCATCAAGACTACCTCAATCACGACCAGCGCGCCGGCCGTGAACAAGCACTGAAAGGAGTGAAAGCGCACAAAGCGATTGCGATTGTAGGGTTCGATCAACAAAAAGATAATCGCCGGAATGATGGTGAAGTAAGCGAGCATGCCGGCCACGTTCTCCGCGATCGGCTCCGCACTCACGGCCGGGCCGGAAGTCACAATCGGTGCCGGCGCCGGCGCTGACCCGGTGGAAGCACCGACAGGAGCGCTTGGCGCGGTCGCCTTGCCGCACTTCGGACAGAACGCTGCACCATCTGCCAACTGCGTACCACAAGCTGCACAGAATGCCATGCCAACCTCCTTTTCACATTAAAGTTGGACGCCTTGCCGCGGAGGCCGGAAACGAATTACCCTGCGCTGGCCCCAGGCGTTACCTATCCGCGGCGGACGATAACAGAGTCAGGGTGGGAAGGCAAAAGAAAAATGACCCGGCACGGGCGTGCAGTGCCAAAACGGAACATCAATCCTGTTAGTAGTCTCGCCTTCTCGTACGAAAACGGAGCTCAGTGGATAACGTTTACGAGCCGCAACACTTCTTGTATTTCTTGCCGCTGCCGCACGGACAGGGATCGTTGCGCCCGACTTTGTCGCCTCGCACCACCTGCTGCACCGTCGCCTGTTCCCCCGCGCCCGCCATGCGCGCCTGCTCCAGTTCGCGACGTTTGCGCCGCTGGAAGGCTTCTTCCATGTCGTCCATGGAGGTAGTCGCGCGATTGTGGCGGCTGACATTGCTGAAAGCCGCTACTGCGTCGCCATTACCATCGCCCGGGGACAGCACCGGCTCAGGCGCACGCCGCGGCGCTTCGATAATCTGCATGAGGTACAGGTAGCGGACGGTCTCTTCCTCGAAGCGCTCCATCATGGCTTCGAACATGTCGAACGACTCGCGCTTGTACTCCACCAGCGGATCGTGCTGGCCGTAGCCGCGCAGGCCGATGCCTTCGCGCAGGTGGTCCATGCTGAGCAAGTGGTCTTTCCACTGCTGGTCAATCACGCTCAGCATGATGATGCGCTCGTGATGGCGCATGGCATCGGGCCCGATCAGCTGCTCCTTGGCGTCGTACCGTTCCTTCAGCTTTTCGAAGATAGCGTCGCCGAGTTCCTGGCGGTTGAGCTTCTCGGGTTCGACGCCTTCGGCCGCAATGTCCACGCCGAAGCGCGTGAAAATCTGGTTCTTGAGGCTCTTGATGTCCCAGTCTTCCGCATGCACATCCTTGCCGGCGTACTTATCGAGCAGTCCGCCGAGAATTTCGCGGACGTAATCTTCAAGGATCAGTTCCTTCTGATCGATGCCTTCCAGCAGCTGCCGGCGCAGTCCGTAAACCGCCTGGCGCTGCTTGTTCATCACATCGTCGTATTCCAGGAGGTGTTTGCGGGCCTCGAAGTTTTGCCCTTCCACCGCCTTCTGCGCCGCCTCAATGCGCCGTGTGATCATCCCCGACTCGATGGGCACGCCCTCTTCCATGCCCAGCCGCTGCAGCAGGTTCGACACCCACTCTTTGGCGAAGATGCGCATCAGGTCGTCTTCCAGCGACAGGTAGAAGCGCGATGCGCCGGGGTCGCCCTGGCGGCCGGCGCGGCCACGCAGCTGGTTGTCAATGCGGCGGGCCTCGTGACGTTCCGTGCCAAAAATGAAAAGCCCGCCCAGCGACGTGACTTCATCGTGCTCGGCGTCGGTGGTCTGCTTGTGACGGGCGTTGGTTTCGGTCCATTGCGCCGTCGGCACCTGGTATTCGTTGCCGCCGTAATAAAAGTAGGAGAGGTTGGGATCGTCGGGCTTGGCGGTGACCTCGCCTGCCACTACCTTCAGGGGCTGCGCCAGGCCTTTCTTTATGCACTCCTGCTTGGCCATGAACTCAGAATTGCCGCCCAGCAGAATATCGGTACCGCGACCGGCCATGTTGGTGGCGATGGTGATCGCGCCTTTTCGCCCGGCCTGCGCGACAATCTCGGCTTCCTTCTCGTGGTACTTGGCGTTCAGCACCACGTGCTTGATGCCCTTCTTCTTCAGCAGGTCGGAGAGGCGCTCTGACTTCTCGACCGACGTGGTGCCCACCAGCACCGGCTGCCCGGTCTCTGCCAGCTTCTGGATCTCATCGGCCGAGGCGAAGAACTTCTCCTTCTCCGTGCGGTAAACCACGTCGGAGTTTTCCACCCTGAGCAGCGGCTTGTTGGTGGGGATGACGACCACTTCCAGCTTGTAGATCTTGTCGAACTCGGCGGCTTCCGTCTCCGCCGTGCCGGTCATGCCGGCCAGCTTCTTGTACATGCGGAAGTAGTTCTGGAAGGTGACGGTAGCCAGCGTCTGGTTCTCGCGCTCGATCTTCACCCCTTCCTTGGCTTCCACCGCCTGGTGCAGGCCGTCGGACCAGCGGCGTCCCGGCATCAGTCGGCCGGTGAACTCGTCCACGATCAGCACTTCGCCGTCTTTCACCACATATTCGACATCGCGGCGATACAGCGAGTGTGCCTTGATCGCGGTGTCCACGTGGTGCTTCAGGTCCCAGTTCTCCGGATCGGCGATGTTGCCGATGCCCAGCAACCGCTCGACCTTCTCCCAACCGATGTCGGTGACGGTAATGGTGCGATGCTTCTCGTCCACCACGTAGTCGCCGGTTAGGACCTTGTCTTCGCCCGGCCCGCGATCGATCTCCTCACCCATTTCCAGTTGCGGGATGATGCGGTTCACGCGGTAATACTTGTCGGTGGACTCCTCGCTCTGGCCGCTGATGATGAGCGGCGTACGCGCTTCGTCAATCAGGATGGAGTCAACTTCGTCGACGATGGAATAGTTGTGGCCGCGCTGCACGCAATCGTTCAGGTCGAACTTCATGTTGTCGCGCAAGTAGTCGAAGCCGAACTCGTTGTTGGTGCCGTAGGTGACGTCGGCGCCGTACGCTTCCTTGCGTTCGGCATCGTCCAGGTCGTGCACGATGACGCCCACTGTCAGTCCCAGGAAGGTGTACAGCTTGCCCATCCACTCCGAGTCGCGCTTGGCCAGGTAGTCGTTGACCGTGATGACGTGAACGCCGCGCCCGGAGAGCGCATTCAGATACACCGGCAGGGTCGCGACCAGCGTTTTGCCTTCGCCGGTCTTCATCTCGGCGATCTTGCCCTGGTGCAGCACCACGCCGCCGATAAGCTGCACGTCGAAGTGCCGCATATGCAGCACGCGCCAGCTGGCTTCGCGAACCACGGCGAAGGCCTCGGGAAGGAGTTCGTCCAGCACCACCGCCAATTCGCGGTCCTTCTCGTCCGGATCGTCGATGGCATCCAGCCGCTCGCGGATGCGTTGGCGGAATTCGTCGGTTTTTGCCCGAAGTTGCTCACCGCTGAGCTGCTTCATGCCGGGCTCGAGCGCGTTGATACCCTCCACCAGCGGCATGATGCGCTTGATCTCGCGTTCGTTACTGGTGCCGAAAATCTTGGCTATGGCCTTGTTGATCAATTCTGTGTTCCTTGCTTAGGGAGCGCCGGCCGGAAATGCAGTGGGCGAGCGCAAATACCCTCCTCCGGCACACTCCACCCCATTAAAAGGCTAACACATTGGATGCACGGGGCAGCAATTAGCAGCTAGCAATAGCGACAAGCAATCAGCAACTAGCAATCGGCAACTAGCAGTCAGCAGGCTGTGCGGCCGCGGAAAATTCTTTTAGCTTTGTCATCCTGAGCAACGAACGCAGCGAGGAGTCGAAGGACCCCTATTCCCGCGACAACCCTTGTGCCCCCGCTGCGCGGCTAATGCCTGCTAACCGCTAATTGCTAGTTGCTGGTCGCCTTCTTCGCATGCGGATGCGTCCGGTCGTACACGTCCATCACGTGCTTGACCGTTAGTTGCGTATAACGCTGCGTGGTGGAGAGCCGCTCGTGGCCGAGCATCTCCTGGATGGCACGCAGGTCGGCGCCTTCTTCCAGCATGTGCGTGCCGAAGGCATGGCGGAGCGTATGAGGATGAACGTCAGGCGACAGTCCGCGGGCGACAGCAATCTGCTTGACGATGCGGCCAACACTGCGCGTGGTCAAGCGCGCTCCGCGCAGATTAATAAGGAGCGCCCTTTCCGTGGTGCGCTTCGTTTCCCCCAGCACCCGTTGGCGCGCCGGAAGATACGTCTGCACCGCCGCCTTCGCCGAGTCGCCAAACGGCACGTAGCGCTCCTTGCGGCCCTTGCCGCGAACCAGCACCACCTCTTGCGACCAGCGAATGTCGTCCAAGTTGATGCCGATGAGTTCCGAGTTGCGAATCCCGCAGCCGTAAAGCAATTCCAGGATGACCTGGTCGCGCTCGGCGAAGGCCGAACACTCCGGCATCGCCGAATCCAGCACGATGTTGACCTCTTCGACCGTCGGCACGCGCGGCAGCTTCTTCGGCAGCTTGGGCGTGGCGACCAGCGCCGCCGGGTTCTGCTCGACTTCACCCTCCTGCGCCAGCCACTTGTACAGCGACCGCAGCGCCGCCAAGGCGCGCGCCACCGAGGTCTTGCTCAGACCGCGCTCATAAAGATGCGAAAGGTACCCGCGAATCAGGACATGGTCGATATCGCGCCACGGCTGCGGGCCGACGTACTCCGCGAATTGCGCCAGGTCGGTGGTGTACGCCTTGATGGTGTGCGGCGACGCGTTTCGCTCGCGCAGCGCGCGAAGGAAGTTGGCGATGGCCTTTTCGACGATGGTGGCGCACTTGGTCATTCGCTGCTCGTCTTCGCCCGCTCCTTGCTCCGCGGGTGATGCTGCTTGTACACCTTGCTCAGCCGATCCAGCGCCAGGTGCGTGTACACCTGCGTCGTCGAAATGTCGGCGTGGCCCAGGATGGTCTGCACGGTGCGCAGGTCGGCGCCGTTCTCTACCATGTGCGTGGCGCAACTATGGCGCAGCATGTGCGGGCTGGCGTGTCGCGACTGCGTGGAAGCGGCATTCACCATCTGCCACACCCGCTGCCGCGTGATGCCCCGCGCGCCGCGAGCAATAAACAGATGCGGCGACGACTTCCCTGCCGCCAGCACCGGACGCGCGTTCCGCAAATATTCCTGCACGACTTCCTGCGCGGCGCGGCCCAGCGGCACAATCCGTTCCTTATCGCCCTTGCCGCGTACCAGCACATAGCCCAGTTCCAGCTTCAGGTCTTCGAGCTTGAGCGTAACGACCTCGGTGACGCGCAGCGCTCCCGCATAAAAGACTTCCAGCATCGCCCGGTCGCGGAGCCCGAGAGCCTGCGACATGCGATCGTCCCTGGCCCTCGGCGGACCCTGCAGAACGCTTTCGACCTCATCAGCCGCCAGCGACTTCGGCAGCACCTTCCACTGCTTGGGCGAATCGAGATTCAACGTCGGATCAACCGTGATGTAGCGGTCCAGCAGCAGGTACCGGTAGAAATGCCTTAACGCCGACAGCTTGCGCGCGACGCTTCGGCCATCCAGGCCGTTCGACAGCAGCGAATTCAGGAAGTCGCGCACGTCCTGCCGCCGCGCGTCACGCGGCGCCCGCTTCCGCTTCAGCAGAAATTCCGAGTACTGCTCCAGGTCGGAGTGGTAGGCCGCCACGCTGAGCGGCGCCACCCCCTTCTCGACCTTCAGGTAGTCGAGAAAAGAGTTCAGCAGCCGAAGATTGGGATCTACACTCTGCACGAGATGAGTATGGGGCAAAGTTCGCCACGTGAGAATAATCAGGGAGATTCGCGCCGTGGTAGGGGTGCTTGCGTCCTGCACCTTGCGGCGCCACGGCTGGAGATTGTCTCTCGGCAAGATTGTGAGGTTCGGCAGGCGGCAAGACCTGCCACGAGGCGAGCCGCGAAGCGGCGGCTTTGCCGTTAGCCCAGCGCGGAAGCGCCGGGTAGAGGGGGAAAAAACGCCGAGCCCCGTAGGGGCGGCACTGGTCATACCGATTCTCTGTCAAGAAAACCGCTGTGAACGGTGCCGCCGGCTGAAGCCGGCTCTCTTCCAAATGACATCCAGACGCGGGGCTGAAGCCCCGCTCTACCCGAACGTCTTCGGGACTCGTCGCGGCGATCCAGGATTACTGCAGTTTGCCCAGCTTGGTCATCGGCCAGTAGCCGAACACGGCCTTGCCGTAGATGTAGTCGTCGCTCACCGGGCCGAAGTCGCGGCTGTCGTTCGACAGGTTGCGGTGGTCGCCCATCACAAAGTAGGAGTGCGCCGGCAGCACCGTCTCGGGGTATGAGTGCACGTCGTCGTACTCGTCGGGCACATATGGCTCGCTCAGGCGGACGCCGTTCACCACGACCACGCCATCCTGGATCTTCACCCGGTCGCCCGGCACGCCGACCACGCGCTTGATGTAGCTCTTGGCCGGGTCGCGCGGATAGCGGAAGACAATGACATCGCCGCGCTCGATGGGCTCCAGCTTGTACACGAACTTGTTGATAAACACGCGCTCCTGGTCCTGGAGCGTGGGCATCATGCTGGTGCCTTCCACTTTGACGGGCTGATAAAGAAAGATGATGAAAAACGCCGACACGGCCAGCGAAATCATTACATCTCGCAGCCATCCCGATACCGCAGGCCGCAACCGCGGCGGCGCTACTTTGCGAGGCGCCGGCTGCTGGCCGCGCGGACCCTGCTGGTTGTCTTCCTTGTGGGGAACTACGCTCATCAATCTCATTAGACGGCCAACCAGCAGTATAGTTCACCCGGCGGAGTTGAAAAACCCCCTGGGTTTTGTCCAGCGGCCTGGGCCCCTGGAGCCATCGTTTCTACTGCATACGGTACAATTTACGTTGCTCTCCATGCACCTGAAAGCCCATCCGGCGCAGACAGCGCCAGTCCCCGGAACATCCCAGACCCGACCCAAGTCCTCCTGGGAGTCGCCGGGATGGATGGTCGCCATCGCCTTCCTGGCGCGGGTTTTGTATATCGCAATCGGGCACTCGTATCGCTTTCGCACCACCGACGCCAACTTCAGCTTCGGCTGGGAGATGGGCCGCATCGCCTACTCCATCGCCAACGGTCACGGCTTTGCCTCGCCGTTCGGCGGCGACACCGGGCCCTCCGCCTGGAACACCCCTATCTATCCCTGGATTATCTCGGTCGCGTTTCGCCTTTTCGGGAGCTATACGCACGCAGCGGCGTTCGCACTGCTGGTCTTTAATAGCATTTTCGCTGCCCTGACCTGCTGGCCCATCTACCGCATCGCGCGGCACGTCTTCAACGAGAAAGTCGCCGTCTGGTCCGGATGGATCTGGGCCCTGCTGCCCTTCACCATCTATTGGGCCGTGCGCTTCGTGTGGGAAACCAGCCTCTCGACCTTCATCCTGGCGCTGCTGCTGATGCTGACGCTCGAGATGGAAGGCGACGACCGCCTCTCCTCGTGGTTCGGCTACGGATTGTTGTGGGGCGTGGAGGCGCTGACCAATCCCTCTGCGCTGTCGTTCCTCCCCTTCGCCGGAGGCTGGCTTGCGTATCAGCTCATTCGTCGCGGCAAGCGCTTCCTGCTGCCTGCGGCGCTCAGCGCGGTCGTCTTCTGGATGACCATGATGCCCTGGCTGGTGCGGAACTACGAGGTCTTCCACCGCCCGGTTTTCGTGCGCGACAACGTGGGGGTCGAGGTCCGCTGTGGGAACAATCCCGTCGCCGAGGGCGTGTGGGTGTTCTACTACCATCCCAGCCAGAACCCGTTTCAGTACGACCTGTACAAGAAGATGGGCGAGGCCGACTTCGCCGCGCTGCAGGGCCGGCTTGCTCGGCAGTGGATAAGTGAAAATCCAGGAAAATTCGCCACTATCACCTTCCGTAAGTTCATTTATTTCTGGAATGGCCTGCCGCGGCTGACGAAATATCCGCAGCTGGAGCAGTTCAAGAACTCGCTGTATCTCGCCTCATCGCTGGTGGGGACATTCGGGCTGATCCTCGCCATAAAACGCCGCGTCCATGGCGTATTTCTGTTTGCTTGCCTCATCATCGTTTACCCGCTCGTTTACTATGTTAGTTTCACGTCGCCGCGGTACCGGCATCCTATCGATCCGGTGCTGCTGATTCTGGGAGTCTACCTGGTGTCTGAAGCGCGCCCGCGCACCGCAACTACCCAGGCTGGGAGTCCATCCCGTGCCTGAAGCGCTCTCTCCCACGCAAGCGTCTGATGGCGCTGACGAGCTGGCTGAGGTTTATGCGGGCGACACCTTGACGCAGTTCCGCACGCTCTCCATCATCATCCCGGTTTACAACGAACATCGCACCGTGATGAAGCTGTTGCAGCAGGTTGCGCGCCAGCCGCTCAGCCTGCAGAAAGAGCTCATCATTGTGGACGACTGCTCCTCCGACGGCACGCGCGAGTTTCTGCAGCAGAGCGATCTGCCGGCGCTGCTGGGCGCCGACGGCGCCAACTCCGTCAAGCTGCTGTTCCACGACAAGAACCAAGGCAAGGGCGCCGCCGTGCGCACCGCGCTGGAGCATGTGACCGGCGAGATCGTACTCATCCAGGACGCCGACCTGGAGTACGATCCCCGCGATTATCCTGCGCTGATTACGCCGATTCTGGAGGGCCACGCTGACGCCGTCTTCGGCAACCGCTTCCACTCCGGTTCGCACCGCGTCCCGCGCTACTACCGCTATCTGTTGAACCGCGCTTTCTCGCTGGTGTGCAATGCGCTGACCGGGCTCGCCGTCCACGACGTCACCGCCTGCTACAAGGTCTTTCGCCGCGAGATCTTCTCCCGCATGACCATTCGCTCCGACCGCTTCAGCATTGAGACGGAAATCACCGTCAAGCTGGCGAAGATGGGCGTGCGGATTTACGAGGTGCCCATCGTGTACCACGGCCGCACCTACGCTGAAGGCAAGAAAATCAGCTGGACCGACGGCGTCGCCGCCCTTTACCACCTCGTACGCTACCAGCTGAAAGACTAGCGCGGTCGCTCACCGTTTAGTCCCCTCGATCTTGGGATTTGGTTTAGTTTGAGATTTTGGTGTCACTTCTTTCCAGGAGCGCCCTCCATCTTGTGTCGCCAGCAAACCTCCGCTGACCGGGCAACTGCTTAGAACCCAGCCATGGTCTGCGTCGGGCAAGATTAGCCTGTAGAGCGCCGGCTGACATACATCTCTCATTGAGGAAGAAGAGGATACGGTCGGAACGCGCGCTCGCGCCGTGCCTCTCTCGCCACCGGGAGCAACCCTTGTCTAAAGTCAAAGTCAAGGTCAGGTCAGACAGATCAGCGGTTACGACGCCTCGGCCCACCACCGCGTACTCCAACCAATTCCCAGATTTTATGGGAATGGCGATTCGTCTGCTCCATATCCGGCCGCCGTCTTTGGTTGAGAAGAGTACATAAGTTGGTCGATTTTCTGTTGTGTATACTACCGGCAGCAAAACTTCACGAGAGTTTTGAAATGCGACGGGGAAACAAACATACGTAACTATGGCACCAAACTCAGGCGGGATTTTGGGAGTAACCTCCTGCCAGGTCTTCCCACCATTTTCTGTGCTAAAAATGTGCTCTTGCCCCGGCCCACCCACCACACAGCCGATGTTCACGGTAAGAAATGAAACCTCGCCGGAGATTCCTGGGTCGTGCGGCATTAGGCTCCATGTGTGTCCGCCGTCATTCGTGGCCAGCAGCGCTCCGCCCGCAATCGCCGTACTGGTTGGCATTGCCATATTCATCCAATCGTGGTCGGAATCCACGAACCAAACATTAAATTTTCCGGAGATTGGAGGAAATGGAGCTCGATAATCTGGCAAACCGCGTCCCAAGTCACCC
>JARLGI010000125.1 GCA_031296115.1 Acidobacteriota bacterium
CTGCTGTTGGCGCAACCCCATCTCCATCCAGGCATAGACCTGCTGCCGGTTTTCGCCAAGAAAGTGGACTTCTTCGCTGGCCTGGAGAAACGCCGCGATCCCTTTCAGACTCAACTTCTCTGCTTCGTGTACGCTGCTCATCCATCCTCCGCATGCCTGCCTTCTTCAGGCTCATCCTGTGTTAGAAACTGATCCTTCCTTCAGGCTCATCTTGTATTGGAAGAGACTCTAGCGCGACAACCTTTCGCCCGTCGGCTACACTGAATGCTCACGCAAATGGTTGAGCTATCAATTTCGGGCGGCAATCTCGAGTTGCGAGTCCGGGGCGCCGACAAGCTCTGGGCCCTGAAGAGTTCCCTCGAAATCCCAATGCGGCACATTACCGGCATCCGCGCCGATCCAAGCGTCGCTCACGGCTGGTGGCATGGCATAAGACTGCCGGGGACTAATATCCCCGGAGTGCTGACCGCCGGGACGTTTTATCAGCACGGCAAGCGGGTCTTTTGGGATGTTCACCATCCCGAGAACACCGTGGTCATTGAGTTGCGGGATGAACGCTACGATGAGCTGATCGTGGAAGTCGCGGACCCGCAATGGGCGGTCGAACAGGTCACGGCAGCGCTGCCGGACAGCAACCGGACGACATCGTAGAATACAGAGATTACTCCTATGGCATGGTTCAAGCGGGAACCCGTCGGCCTCGATACCTCGGGCGAGAAGCGCGTCAAAACCGAAG
The DNA here is from genome assembly GCA_031296115.1 of Acidobacteriota bacterium. GTDB lineage: Bacteria > Acidobacteriota > Terriglobia > Terriglobales > Acidobacteriaceae > Bog-257. The sequence continues at coordinate 737 of JARLGI010000125.1, forward strand.
GCCTCTGGGTCAAGTGCGACCAGTGTCGCCAGATCATCTGGAAGAAGGACCTCGACCAGAATTTCAACGTCTGCCCCAAGTGCGACCGCCATTTCCGCATTGACGCGCGCTCCCGCATCTCCTATCTCGTCGACGACGGGCACTACGAGATCGAAGACAACGACATTGCCTCCAACGATCCCCTCAAGTTCACCGACCTGAAACCTTATGCCGAGCGCCTGAAACGTTCGCAACGCGACACCGGGCTGAACGACGCCATCATCAACGCTCGCGGCAAGCTGAACGGCAAGCCGGTAATCATCAGCGCGATGGAGTATTCCTTCATCGGCGGCTCCATGGGCGCGGTCGTGGGTGAGACCATCACCCGCGCGGTCGAGAAGGCCACCGCGGAAAAGATCCCGCTCGTCATCGTCTCGGCCTCCGGTGGGGCCCGCATGATGGAGGGCGTAGTCAGCCTGATGCAATTGGCGAAGATTGCCGCTGCGCTGGCCCGCATGGACGACGCCAAGGTCCCTTACATCTCTCTGATCACCGACCCCACCACCGGCGGCACGACGGCCTCGTTCGCCATGCTGGGCGATCTGAACATTGCCGAGCCCGGCGCTCTTATCGGCTTTGCCGGCCCGCGCGTAATCGAGCAAACCATCCGCCAGAAGCTGCCCGAAGGATTTCAGCGCAGCGAGTTCCTCCTACAGCACGGCATGCTCGATGCCGTCGTCCACCGCCGCGACATGAAGAGCTACATCTCGCGGGCGCTGGATTTCATGGCCGTTCCCGCGCAGTAGGGTTTGTCCATTCAATCCGCGTCTCAACGTAAGCAACACCTGTTTGCGTGACCCGGTCGTACAATCGGTGCAATGAAAGCTGTCGTCGTCACCCGTCCCGGTGGTCCCGAAGTCCTGCAAGTGCAGGACATGCCCGAACCCCATGCCAAGCCCGGCGAAGTGGTAGTGCGGGTCGAAGCGGTCGGCATCAACTTTGCTGACACGATGTCAACCCACGGAACTTACCCGGGGACACCGCAGCCACCATTCATCAGCGGACGCGAATTTGCCGGAGTGGTCGAGGACAGCGGCGTGCGGGTGATGGGCTATACCCAGTACGGCGCCGCAGCCGAGAAGAATGCCATCAAAGAGAAACTTCTTTGGCCGCAGCCCAAAGGCTGGACTTCGGTGCAATCGGCGGCGTTCCCTGTTATCTTCCTAACCGCATATCTCGCCTATTGGAAAGCGGGAATGACCTCTGATGCCATGGAGCCGATCCTGTGGCCCGCTGAGCATAAGAAGCGAGTCCTGATTCATGCCGCCGCTGGAGGCGTGGGCACGGCCGCGATTCAGATCGGAAAACTGCTGGGCGTTGAGACCTACGGGACCTCTTCGTCGGAAGAGAAGCTGGATCGCGTAAAACAGCTCGGCCTCGACCACGGTATCAACTACCGCGAGGTTGACTACGAAAAGCGGGTGCTGGAGCTCACCAACGGCGAAGGCGTGGATGCCGTTTTCGAGATGCTGGGTGGCGAACATACGGCCAAGAGCCTGCGCTGCTGCCGGTCATTCGGCCGGGTCATCATTTATGGAACCGCTACAGGACAGCGCCAGCAGTTCGATGCCGGAGTGATGATGGGAAAAAGCCTGAGCGCGCATGGCCTGTGGCTGAGCGTGCTCTCAAAGGACAGCGAACTCATCCAGCGCTGCCTCCACGCAATGCAACCATGGATCGAGCAAGGCCATCTGCATCCTGAGATCGGGCATGTACTGCCCATGGAGCAGGCGGGCGAGGCCCACCGTCTCCTGTTGCAGCGCGCCAACTACGGAAAGATTGTGCTGACCATAGGATGAACACAAAATCGGCGCTCATGCTGCTTGCGTTTCTCGCTATCTGCCTGGCTGCGGGTGGACTGGGCAGCTTCTTCACCGCTAACAGTGTCCGCACCTGGTACCCTCAACTCCGCAAACCGGCCGGCACTCCGCCCAGCTGGGTCTTTGGCCCAGTATGGACGACGCTTTACGTACTAATGGCAGTCGCGGCCTGGCTCATCTGGCGCGAGTACGGTTGGGGGGCCCGCTCGGCGCTGCTGTTTTTCTTCGCGCAACTCGCACTCAACCTCGCTTGGTCCGGCATCTTCTTCGGTTCGCGGCTGCCGGGAATCGCCTTCTTCGAAATTGTGGTTCTCTGGCTGGCGATTGCGTTCACTGCCATCGTCTTCTATTGGTTGAAGCCCGTCGCAGCCTATCTGCTGGTTCCCTACCTGATGTGGGTGACGTATGCCAGCTACCTCAATTTCGGCCTCTGGCGGCTGAATCGTGAGTGACGCCTTGTAATGGCCGCGCAACCATGAGCGCGCAGCAGGATGCTACGCTGTCGTATGAACTTTGTGTCCCTAGTAGGTTTCTCGGCCGGCGCGTTGTGCACGCTGGCCTATCTTCCGCAGGCGCTGCGCTCGTTTCGCACAAAGTCCGTGGGCGACATTTCGCTGACGATGCTGAATGTCGGCCTGCTGTTGTGGGTGACCTACGGATTCATGCTGCACTCGCTTCCGCTTATCCTGCCCAATGCCGTGACGTTTCTATTGGCTTTGCCACTGCTCATCATGAAGCTGCGCTTCCGCGAGCAAGCGCCGGCGACGGACGAAGCCGGTTCCTAGCTCCAAATCTGCTTAGCGAAGAAATAGGCCGAAAGAATGAACCCGATGGCGATCACGATGGCGCGCACGTGTCCCGCCTTGGTCTTCTGCGCGAAGTACGCGCCGAAGTAACCGCCCAGCATCGAAGCCACGATCATCAGAATAGTCTCCGGCCAATAGACCGCGTGCGAAACCACGAAGAGAATCATGGCCACGCCGTTGGAGACGGTTGTCAGCCATGCCTTGAGCGCGTTCATGGTATGGATCTGGTCCATGCCGAGCAACGCCAGCATGGCGAGGATGAGAATGCCCGCTCCCGCGCCGAAGTATCCGATGTAGAACGCGATGAACATCTGGATGAAGACACCGCGTCCGGTCGCGAACTCGGCATGTTCGTGATGCACGGTCCGGCTCCGGACCCAGCGCGAAACAGGGCCGCTCATCATGAAGATGAGAGTCGCAATGAGCAGCAGCCATGGCACCAAGCGCATGAAGGTCGCTTGCGGCGTCTTCAGCAGAACGTAGGCGCCGACCAGGCCTCCGATGACGCCCGTGACCGTCAGCGGAACCACGGCGCGCCGGGAAATATGCTGCAATTCTTTCCTGTAGGCCCAGATGCTGGCCGGTTGACCGGGCCAGAGCGCAACTGTATTGGTGGCATTCGCGTTGACCGGCGGGATTCCGACGAGCAGGAGCGCCGGGAAGGAAACGAAGCTTCCACCTCCCGCAACCGAGTTGATGGCTCCCGCGATCAGTGCCGCGCAAAACAGGAAGATGCCGTGGCTGAGATTCATGAGCGAAGAAAGCCGATACTACCAGACCGCGACTGTACTGGTGCATACTGGACAATGGCATTTTCTCGTGCCCTTTGCATGCCACCCGAATCCATACAAGCACTTCCGTGGATAATTTACTCGCCGATGGGATTCCCATTATGGCACCTTTCCGCAGCCGGGGAGTGTTCCGCAGCCGCATGGACAGCGGACCCCGCGACTCTACCTGTGGAAAAACCCGCATAAAATCAAGCGAAAATGCTTTCCACTCGCAACCGATTGATATAAGATATGCACCAGTTGAGCATTTTGATTGCTCCAACCTTCAAGGAGGATTTCTACATGGCAACAGGTATGACCAAGACCCAACTCGTCCGCCACATGGCCGAGAAGAATGAAATGAACAACAAACAGGCCGCCGCGTTTCTCGAGTCGCTCGCCGACGTAGCGATCAAGGAAACCAAGAAGAACGGCCTATTCGTATTGCCGGGTCTGGGCCGTCTCGTGAAGTCGAACCGCAAAGCGCGTATGGGCCGCAACCCCCAAACTGGTGAAGCCATCAAGATTGCTGCCAAGACCGTGGTGAAATTCCGCGTAGCCAAGGCCGCCAAAGACGCGATCGCACCCAAGAAGTAACTGTACTTTTCTTCAGCACGGGCCGGCTGCGAGCCGGCCTTTTGCTATTAGAGGCGCTCGATAATCGCCGTAAAAAAACCGTCACACGGATGAACGCCAGGCATCGTGCGCAAGTATTTCCCGCTGAGCAGAGAACCCACATCGCTCAGCACCAGTTCACCGCTTTCTCGCAGACTCTCTAACTCCTCGCGGCAGTCACGCAGCCGAAATTCCGGCGAGGAACCAAGCACGTCTTCCACCACGGCCTCGTTCTCTTCGCGCTCCAGTGAACAAGTGGAATAAACCGCTCGACCGCCTGGCGCAAGATGCTCGAGCGCGGCAGTGAGAATTCCCGCCTGCTTGGCATGTAAGTCAGTAAGGTCGCTGGCCTTCAGCCGCCACTTGATCTCGGGATTGCGCGCCAAGGTTCCTGTTCCAGAACACGGCACGTCGGCCAGAACGCGATCGAAACCTTCGCTGAAAGGAAGCTGCAGCGCATCGGCTTGAATGACCTGGACATTCACAGCGCGCACTCGCTTGCGCAGCAGTTCAACGCGATGGGGATGCAATTCGGCGGCAATGATCTCCGCGGCCGGGTTGCGTGCCGCCAGTGCAGCGGTTTTTCCACCCGGCGCGGCGCAGCAATCGAGCAGACGCCTCCCTTTCCCGACCAGCGCAGCTACCAGTTGCGAGGCTTCGTCTTGTATGAAGACACGGCCGTCGCGGAAAGCCTGGGTCGCTGTGACATCGCCGGCAACCACGACTCGCGCGCTGGCCAGCAAAGTTCCCGGCGCAAGCTGAATGCCAGCGCCTTGAAGTTCCTGCTCAACTTCCGGAGCGTCGACCCGAATGGTCGTGGCTGGGATCCGCTGGTCAAATGCGCAGATGGCGCGCGCGTTATCCTCGCCGAATTGCCTTATCCAACGCTCAACCAACCACGGCGGATGAGCGAATTTATCCGCTACAGATAAGTCTTCGGGCAGCGATGCAGAACTCGACACGATTTTGCGCAGAACAGCGTTGGCAAAGGGCGCTGCCGAATGCTTCTTCGCCCGCTTTACCAACTCGACACTCTCGTTGATAGCCGCACGCGCCGGAACACGATCCAGAAACTGCAACTGGTAAACGCCCATGCGAAGCGCGTTCAGCACCTCGACATCCAACTTCGTAAGCGGACGGCCGGCAGCCAACATGATTGCCTCGTCCAGCCGCGAGCGCCATCGCAACACGCCCATGACCAACTCGGTGGCTAGTGACCGATCAGCGACACCTAGTTTGTTGAGGCGTTCGGAATGCAGTAGTTCGCTGGCATAGGCGTTTTGTTGGTCTACGCGCAGCAGGATGTCGTAGGCAGCGGCACGTGCTGGAGAGAGAGGCATCGGCTAAGCTGGCGAGCCCAGCACCTCGTCTGCCCGAGGCCGATAGCCGTTGATGAAATCGCGGGCGCTCATCCGCTTCTTGCCCTCGATCTGCAGTTCATGCACTTCGAGAGCGGTGTTATGTGAGAAGCCAAGCAACAGACGTTCATGCTCGGTTGCAAAATGCGCGGGCGCTACATCGGCGGCGCCGGAGGTCAGCATCGCAGCATGCAGATGCAGCATCTTGCCCCGAAAGCTGGTAAATGCTCCCGGCCAGGGTTGGAAGCCGCGCAAGCGGTTCCACGCGTCCACGGCTGGCCGTGCGAAGTCGATCAGTCCATCCTCGCGCTTCAGAATGGGCGCCAGCGTCGCCTGGCTGTCATCTTGCGGACGAGGTGTAACGGCGCCGCTCTTGAGCCCGGCCAGAGTCGCAATCATCACTTCTGCACCGGTTTGGGCGAGGCGAGGAGCCAGCGTCAGAGCGGTGTCCTCCGGCTTGATACGCTCTTCCGCTTGCAGCAGGATGTCGCCGGTGTCGAGCCCGGCCTTGATGCGCATCGTGGTGATTCCAGTGACGGTCTCGCCCATCGCGATGGCCCACTGAATCGGCGCGGCGCCGCGATACTTCGGCAGCAGCGAAGCGTGCAGATTAATGTTGCCCAGTTTGGGAAGGTCAATCATCCACTGCGGAATAATGCGCCCGTAACCGACGACGACGATCGATTCCGGCGCAATGCTCTCCAGTTGCTCGCGGAATTCTTCGTTGTTCTTTATTTTTTCGGGTTGCGTCACCGGCAGGCCCAGCGCGACGGCTGCCCGCTTCACCGGCGATGCCGCCAACTCCATGCCGCGTCCGCTCGGGCGGTCCGGTTGGGTAGCCACCAGTTTCACGCGGAAGCCTGAAGCGACCAGCTTTTCGAGTGTGGGAACGGCGAAGGGCGGAGTTCCGCAGAACACCACGTCCATCATCGCCTGGTTACCATTCGCCCTGCTTCATCAGCTTGCGGATCTTGCGTTTGATAAGGTCCCGCTTCAAGGCGCTGACATGATGAATGTAGAGCTTGCCATTGAGATGGTCGGTCTCGTGCAGTAGCGCCCGCGCCAGCAACTCTTCGCCGCTGACTTCGATGGTCTTGCCGTGCAAGTCCTGCGCGCGCGCAGTGACCCGCTTGGGGCGCGTGACCTTTTCGCGAAACTCGGGCAGGCTGAGGCAGCCTTCGTTGGAACTGATCCGTCCTTCCGTATGGACAATCTCAGGATTGACAAGCACGATCTTGGCGTTCGGGTCTTCTTTGAAGGTGACGTCGATGACGGCGATGCGCTTGCTGATGCCGATCTGCGGCGCCGCCAGGCCAACGCCGTGCGCTGCGTACATGCTCTCGAACATGTCGTCGGCCAGCTTGCGCAGCTCGTCGTCGAAATCTGTGACCGTGGCGGCCGGTTTCTCCAGAACTGGGTCGCCGAATTTCACGATGGGATAGATCATTTAGAAGTTCTGTAGCTGCTGGCAGTAGCCATCGAAATTGCGCCGCACTTCCAGCATCGAATCTCCCCCAAACTTCTCCAGCGCACACCGCGCCAGCGTCAGGGCCACCATGGCCTCCGCGGCCACTCCCGCCGCCGGCACGACACAGACGTCCGAACGTTCATAGGTCGCCTTCACCGGCTCGCGGCTGGAAAAATCCACCGAACCCAGCGGCCGTCGCAGGGTCGAAATCGGTTTCAGATAGCCGCGCACGCGAATGTCTTCACCGTTGGAAACTCCGCCTTCGAGCCCGCCGGCATGGTTTGAGACCCGGGTAAACCCGGCGAAGGAGGCGCCGCGTTCGTACCCTATTTCATCATGTACAGTGGAGCCCAAGGAACTCGCCGCGCGGACCGCATCGCCAATCTCAACCGCCTTCACCGCCTGTAATGACATCACGGCCGCTGCCAACTGTGCATCGAGCCGCTCATCCCAGTTCGCGTAGGTCCCCAAACCCGGCGGGACGTTATGCGCGACAACTTCAAAGATGCCGCCGACTGAGTCGCCAGTTCGCAGCGCAAGATCGACTTGCTCCTTCATCTGCGCCTCCGTTGCCGGATCGGCACAGCTTAGCAGCACTTCGTCTTTAGCGGCGAGGGCGCTCAGCGAATCCCAGTTAACAGGCTTGTCGAGCCGCACGCTGCCCACCGCGCTCACATGGCTCAGCACCTCAATGCCGAGTTCGCGCAGAAGCAGCTTGGCTATGGCGCCAACCGCGACGCGAGCTGCTGACTCCCGGGCTGAGGCCCGCTCCAGCACATACCGCGACTCAGCGAAGTTGTACTTCACCGCGCCAGCCAAGTCGGCGTGACCCGGACGAGGAGAAGCCACTCGCTTGTGCTTCGCGAGGTCTCCTTCCTCGACCGGCAGCGCTTCGGTCCAGTTCTGCCAGTCCTTGTTGGCCAACAGCACGGCGATCGGCGAGCCGATGGTTTTGCCGTGCCGTATGCCGCTCAGGACGTGGGCGGAGTCACGCTCAATGCGCATGCGCCCGCCGCGGCCGTAGCCTTGTTGGCGGCGCCACAGTTCCCGGTCGACGAACTCGAGGTCCACTGCCAAACCGGCCGGCATACCCGAGAGCAGCGCTACCAGCGCCTCTCCGTGCGACTCACCGGCGGTGGAAAATCTCAGCATAGGAAGGGTGATTGTAGCTGATGTAGTTGCGGTTTCGCACTCAGGCGGTTGGCCTTTGGCCGTTCGCCGGCAAGTTGATGGCAAAGCGGAACGCTTCACGATTCACACTCTGGCAATGTAGTTAGTTGATGTTTAGCCCTGCGATGTGCGAAAGTGTGAACTCTGAACGAAAGAGGTTGGCTTCAAGAATGGCCAAGAAGCTTAAAACGAAATCGTACGAAGAGGCGCTCGCCTGGTTTCGCAGCCACGGATTCGACGTCCTGGAAGCGCCTGGCGCCAGCAACCGCGTGTTCCTGAAGAAGTACACCGTCTCAGCTGCCATCGAGCGCACTGCCGATGGCGAGGTACAGATCTTTGCTTATCCGGGCTACCTGATCAACGGCGAGATATCGAAGCTCACCGACCACGGTTACCAGAAAGTCCTGAAGACCAGCAAAGCCGAATATCCTGCGACCGTCGACCACCTGAAAGCACTGCACCAGTTCGCCGAGGAGCTTAAGGAAGGCGCTGGAGGCATCAGCCTCTACAACGAGGCCCTGGGCACAGTGAGCGAATCGTATATGTATGATCGCGTCCTTGACCGCGACCTGGCGCAGTCCGAACGCCCCAAGCGTCCCTGGCAAAGACCACCGGCGCCGTCCAAGCGTCCTGCCTGACCGCGCATAAGTTCGGCCCGGGCCGCAGCTTTGCACCTGCTTCCCACATCCAAACAGCTATTGACGGCACCGTTCAGGGGTGTAGAATCCACTCGTCCGTCACACTCCCACGTGACGTGGCCAGAACAGGCGGTATCCGCGGACGCGGAGCTGCACTGGAGGACATCGTGAGCATTACCGCCGGCGACTTCCGCGCCAAGATCACTTCTTCCACTCTCCTCGACAGGAAACAGCACCACGAACGCATCACGTGTCTGACCGCCTACGACTACGCCAGCGCGCGTCTGGTGGACGAGGCTGGCATCGACATGATTCTGGTCGGCGACTCGCTCGGCATGGTGATGCTCGGTTACGAGAACACTTTGCCGGTCACCATGGCGGAAATGCTGCATCACACACGCGCGGTGCGACGCGGCGTGAAGCGCGCGTTTCTGGTCGCGGACATGCCGTTCGCTTCCTATCACGTCAGCCAGCGCGAGGCGCTGCGTAACGCGGCACGCTTCATCAAGGATGCGGGCGCCGAGGCCGTGAAGATCGAGGGCGGCGAGAAGCGTGCGCGGCTGGTCGCACGCATGGTCGAGGCCGAGATTCCGGTCGTCGGCCACATTGGCCTGACGCCGCAATCGTTGCATGCCATGGGCGGCTATAAAATCCAGGGCAAAACGCTGGCGGCGGTCGAGCAACTGATGCACGACGCGCTCGCCCTGGAACGCGCGGGCGCCTGCTGCGTCGTGTTGGAGGGTATTCCGCGCGAGGTCGCGGCCATGATTACCGCCGAGTTGGAAATCCCGACCATCGGCATCGGCGCCGGTCCGGACTGCGACGGCCAGGTGCTCGTCTTCCACGATCTGCTGGGGCTCACCTTTGCGCCGCCGGCCAAGTTCGTTCGCCGCTACGCGGACGTCGGCACGGTCATCAGCAATGCCGTACTCGCGTTCAAGGGCGACGTGAAGTCGCAAGCTTATCCGTCCGATGAGGAGTCGTACCACTTGCCGAAGGAGACGCTCGCCGCGTTGCAGTCGATTGCGCAACGCAAGCGGGCTGTGCAAGTGTAGAGACATGCAGCTTTCTTGCCGGCGCGGCTTACTCATCGCGGCCGTGCTAAACCTTACGATCATGCTCGCGGCACAGACGCAGGCGCCTGCGCACAAATCCGCTGCCACCAAACGTTACTGTCATCCCGAAGTCAACTTCTGCTTCCAATATCCGGCCTCGTGGACGACCGTGGGCAAGATCTTCAACAGCAACGGCATTGTGGTTGCGCCTCCGCAGAAGCAGGAACAATCGCTTTGGGACGCGGTTACGGTCGCGCTGGTGGTGCTTCCGCCGGAAGGCGACGAAGAGCCGCTCAACTTGAACGGCGTCATCGAGCAAGCGTCGACTGCGCTGCGCCAGGAGGGCCAGAATTTCCAGACGCAGCAACGGCAAGAGCTGACGGTCGACCATAAGCCCGCGCAAATGATCAAGGTCGGCTATCACGAAAAAACGAACGATCGCGACTGGATCGAACAGCTCGTATTCATCGAAGGTCCGGATAATGAGATTTATTCCGTCGCCCTGAAATGCGCGCCACAGAATCTGGTGCGATTGGAGCCCGCGTTTAAGGGGATTCTCGCCAGTTGGAAGCTGCCGGAACCCGCGCCGCCGGAAGAAGAGAGCCCCGCCAAGCCCGCGCCGCCACTTTGAAAGCTCCCGTGAAGATCATCTCCACCATCGCAGAAATGAAGGCTGCCTGCCGCGAAGTTACGCGGGTCGGCAAGACACTGGGCTTCGTGCCTACGATGGGCGCGCTGCATGAAGGTCACCTCTCGCTGGTGCGCGCCGCCAAATCGCGTTGCGACGTGGTTGCCGCCTCCATCTTCGTCAACCCGCTGCAATTCGGCCCGACGGAAGACCTCGCCAAATATCCGAGAACACTGGAGCACGACACCAAACTGCTCGACGAACTTGGCGTGGACCTGCTCTTTGCGCCCAGCGCTGATGAGATGTATCCCAAGGGCGCGAAGACTTACGTCGAGGTTACAGGGCTTAGCGACAAGCTCGACGGCGCGGCGCGTCCCGGCCACTTTCGCGGAGTGGCAACCGTCGTGGCAAAGCTGCTCGAGATCGTCCGGCCCGATTGCGCTTTCTTCGGACAGAAGGACGCCGCGCAAGTCGCTGTGCTGCGAAAAATGGTCAGCGATCTCGACCTCGACGTCGAGATGGTGGTTTGTCCCATCGTGCGCGAGACAGATGGCCTCGCGATGAGCTCCCGCAACGCCTATCTCAACACCGAGCAGCGCCAGCAAGCGCTGGTACTGTATCGCTCGTTGATGCGGGTGCAGTCGGTCGCCGACCAGGGTGAGGGCGATGCCGCCCGACTGATCGAAATCGGTAAGCAGGTGATTGCCGAGGAGCCCTCCGCGAGGCTGGATTACTTCGCCGTCGTCGACCCTGACACGCTCGATCCGGTGGCCGACATCTCGCGCGGCGCGCTAGTCGCCGTCGCGGCTTACCTCGGCAGCACCAGGCTCATCGACAACATCCTGCGCATCCCACCCGGGCGCTAGAAGCAGCTCATTCCCAGAAAGCCTATTAACCAGTGGGTTACCACCCTCCCCCCTCCGCCCTACGTAGAATCAGCGGTTTGCGGCCGCGCCATCTGTAAGCGATTGATTAACATGGGCTTATTTGCAAGCGCAACATTTAGCAGGAGTTACGGGTGAATTCGCACTCCCGGCATCCCTGCCCGCGTTCCCTCACTTATCAAAGATCTCAGTTCTCCTGGCACGAACTTGGAGAGTGGACGCTGGGTCCAACACTCCAACTTACGCCGGTCAGCAACGGCGTTCCAAGAAGATTCGACACTGAGGGGATTAAAGTTTTCTAATCGTCCATTAAGGTCACTCGGGCTCTCTTCCTCCGCCCCGATATCCACGCCGCTCCTAGAACGAACACTACCGGGTAGCACTCCAGGGTATAGCGCGGCTCGGGATTTTCCAGCGTTCCCAGGAACGCCGAGCGCAGCACGACGAACAACAACATCAGCGCGAGATAGCGTGGGCGCGGCCCGCGCACTACGCCCATCACCGCGGCGAACACGTACAGAAAGTTCAGCAAGCCCCAGGCAGTCGCGATCACCGAGTCGTGGGGGTCTTCGCTGAGTTCCCACCAGCGCGAGTTCAGCGGCAGCATCTCGGTGCGCGGCCGCAGCCACATGTCGGCGCTGCGCAGCAACGGGAGCCACATGTAATACCGCAGGGGATGGCTGCGGATGCGGTCATTGGCCAGAGCCTCGAAGCGCGCATTCAATTCCGGGCCAACAACGTGCACCTTCTTATAGTCGTCAAAAATCGCATACGTCTGCTGTCGCTGCTGCTCGCTGTCGAAGGCGCGCGACGGCAGCAGGCTGAGATCTGCGTCATCGCCGGGGACCTGCCAGTAAACCTCCTCAGTTGCTGTGTAATCGAGCGCCCAGGTCCGCATCCACTTATCGAAGCCGGACGGTACGAACTCGTCCGGATCGCTGGCGTAACGCGGCGCCAGCGGCTCAAACTTGTGGAAGCGGTGCCAGTTGCGGATGGTCCACGGCACCAGCGGAGCGACCGAAACCGCCAGTATCAGCGCTCCCGCCCAGAACAGCCGAACCCGTTCCGCCGGTTGCCGCCACATGCGCCACAGCAGGAACAATCCGATGGCCACCAGCAGGATGCCGCCATCAGGACGAAGGAGCATCCCCGCCGAAACGGCCACCGCGCACCCCGTCCAGGCTGACCAACGCCGTCGTCCTTCGTCTAACGCTGTGAAGCCGGCGACGGCGCAATCCGACGCAACCGCAACGAAGAAGATGCTCAGCGTCTCCGCCAGCGGAGCGGCCGTGTAGTTGGCGGTGAACGGACAGAGGGCCGCCAGCAGGAACGCGAGGCGCGCCGCCCGACCAGAGACGGCCCGGCGCGCCAGGTCGGCAACGAAGAAGCAGCCGATGACGTCGATGACGATCTGGACAAGCAGCACGGCGTGGTAGTGCTCGCGTCCAAATACCACGAAGCAGGCGGCGAGAAATGCCGGGTAGCCCGGCAGCCGGATCCAGGTGGGAAGCGGGCCTTCGGCGTGGCTCAGGCCGTAGATTCCGTGGTCGAGCCAGTTGCGCGCGATGTCGCCGTAAATCAGCGAATCGCCGGTTATGTGAGGGAATCTAAAGTAGAAGAACAGCCGCAGGGCGAGTGTAGCCAAGCTGACCAGCAGGAAGTACTTCCGAGACTCCCGGAGCATGCGCCAGAACGGCGGTGGCTTCGTCCTCCCCAGCGAGTTGCGCTCCTGTTCCACGAGGCGAATATAGCAGCTACTGCTGGGTAGAGCAGGCCTTCAGGCCTGCGTCAAAGGCCCATTTTCAGGCCGAGCCCCGTCGGGGCGACACAAGACGGATGTGTCGTGCCTACGGCACTCGGATCCCACGGAGGGCAGTGAAACGCTGGCCTGAAGGCCAGCTCTACCCAAGTGCTACGATAAATTGGCTTCCAATGCCGCAATCGAAACAGGTCTTTTATGACGCGAACCGCAAGCGCTGGCGCCGCCTGCGGCTCATTCTGGACACCAGCGTTATCGTCGCCACGCTGCTGGTGGCGTTTTTTGTCGTCACCATTATTCGTGGGTCGTCGGTGCCCGGCCTTGCCCTGCCCGGAGTCAAGAAGCCCTATCACGCGCTGAAGGACAATCAGAAGCGCAAGCAGGTGCGCCAGCCCAACACCCACCGCCGCACCAAGACGCCGGCGTCGCAAGTGGTGCTGAACTCCGATGAAGGCATTCGCGGCGCGTTTTATGTGCAGTGGGACGCCGCCAGCTTCTCCTCGCTGAAGGAGTACTACCCGCAGATCGACCTGCTCTTCCCTGAGTGGATGCACGTGCTGACCGCCGACGGCCGCTTGCAGGCCGTGACCGAAGCCAACAAGCTGTTCGACGTGATGGATGACAAGGGCAAGCCGCGTCCGGTGGACGACAAGGTCATGCCCTTCCTCAAGGGCGAAAAGGCGCAAATGGAGGTTCTGCCACTGGTCAACAATTTCGACCCCGTCACCAATGAGTGGCGGCCGGAGATCACCGCGAAGTTTATGGCCGATCCGGCGGCGCGCCAGCGCTTCCGCAGCGAGCTGGACAGGTTCCTCGCCACCGACCAGTACAAGGGGATCACGCTCGACATCGAGGCGTTCCCCGAGACTTCGCGCGATGATTACCGCCAGTTGGTGCAGGAGCTTTATGACGACCTCCAACCCAAGGGCATGAAGCTCTACGTCGCGGTGCCTGTGAACGACAAGACCTTCGATTATCCGGCGGTCTCCAAAATCTCCGACGGCCTCATCCTCATGAACTACGACCAGCACTATCCCGGCGGCGAGCCCGGGTCGGTCGCGGGCCAGGACTGGTTCGTAAAGAACCTGCAGGAGGCGCTGAAGGTCATTCCCAAGGAGAAAATCATCTGCGCGGTCGGCAACTACGGTTACGACTGGGCGATGAAGCAGGGGCAGAAGAAAGGCACGCCGCCGGAGGCCATCCATAACGTGTCGGTGCAGGAAGCGTGGCTCGAGGCCGAGGAGGCGGAGACCGACGTCAATTTCGACGACGATGCCATGACCCCGCACTTCGCCTACCTGGACGAGAACAACATCCGTCACGATGTGTGGTTTCTGGATGGCGTGACCGCGCTGAACCAGATGCGCAGCGCCCACGCTCTCGGTATCTATACGTTTGCGCTATGGCGTCTGGGCTCCGAGGACCGATCGCTCTGGGCGGTGTGGGACAAGCCCTACGAAGCCAACGCGCCGCAAAAGCTCGACACGGTCCCGCCCGGCCAGGACGTAGACATTGAAGGCCAGGGCGAAATCCTGCACATCGAGTCCAAGCCCGCGCCCGGCGAACGCACCGTGACGGTGGATGCCAACAACCTGGTGAGCGACGAGGTCTTCAAGACCATGCCATCGCCGTACCAAGTCGATATGTACGGCAGCTCACCCAACAAGATCGCGCTTACCTTCGACGACGGTCCCGATCCAGAATGGACGCCCAAGATACTTGACATACTGAAAGAGAAAAACGTCAGGGCGACGTTCTTTCTCATCGGCGTGGAGGCGGAGAAGTATCCCAGCATCACCAAGCGGGTCTATGGCGAAGGCCACGAAATCGGCAATCACACCTTCACCCATCCCGATATCAGCAACATTTCCAAGCGCTACTTTGAAGTGGAGCTGAACCTGACCGAGCGGTTCTTCGAAGGCAAGCTGGGCGTGAAGCCGGTGCTGTTCCGCCCGCCGTACTCCATCGACCAGGAGCCCGACACCGCTGACCAGGTTCGTCCGCTGGAACTGGCGCAGGACCTGGGTTATATCACGGTTGGTGATAAGGTCGATCCCAACGACTGGCACGACAATCCGCGGCGCTCCTCCAACGAAATCGTCGCCGATGTGCTCAACAACCTGCCACCGTGCCATCCCGGAAACCTGGGGTGCGGAAACATTATCCTGCTGCACGACGGGGGCGGCGATCGCCGCGAGACGGTGAAGGCCCTGCCGGAAATTATTGACGGCATCCGGGCGCGGGGCTACGAAGTGGTGCCGGTTTCCGCGTTGATGGGCAAGACCCGCGCCGACGTCATGCCTCCGCTCAGCACCAACGAGCGCTGGGCCGCCTGGATCGACAGCCTGAACTTCTCGCTGTTCGGCCTGGTCTCCTCGTTCATCATCTTCGTGTTCTTCGTGGGCGACGTGCTGATGAGCGGCCGCCTGGTCTTGGTCGGCGCGCTGGCCATCTTCGACCGCTTCCATCGCCGCAACACGAACTTCGATCCGAACTACCAGCCGGCGGTGGCCGTGCTGGTGCCTGCCTACAACGAGGAGAAGGTCATCGAACGCACGGTCAGGTCGGTGCTGGACTCGGACTACCCGCGGCTGCGCGTGATCGTGATTGACGACGGTTCCACCGACGCGACGCTGGAAGTCACGCGCGCGGCATTCCAGAAGGAGATCGCGGAAGGCCACGTCACGGTGCTGACCAAACCTAACTCCGGCAAGGCTGACGCTCTGAACTATGGCGTGGAGCACGTGACCGAAGAGCTGTTCGTCGGCATTGACGCCGACACGCTCATCGCGCCTGACGCCATCTCCAAGCTGGTGCCGCACTTCAGCAATCCCAAGGTGGCGGCGATGGCGGGCAACGCCAAGGTGGGCAATCGCGTGAACCTGTGGACGCGGTGGCAGGCGCTGGAATACATCACCAGCCAGAACTTCGAACGGCGCGCGCTGAATACCCTGAACGCCGTCAGCGTCGTGCCGGGAGCGATTGGCGCGTGGCGCACCGAGCCCGTACGCGCCGTCGGCGGCTATCAGCACGACACCGTGGCCGAGGACGCCGACCTGACCATGGCGCTGCTGCAGGCCGGCTACTGGGTAAACTACGAAGACCGCTCGCTGGCCTACACCGAAGCGCCGAGCACGGCGAGCGGCCTAATGCGGCAGCGCTTCCGCTGGTCGTTCGGCATCATGCAGTCGGTGTGGAAGCACCGTGCAGCGGTGAAGCAAAAGGGAGCTCTCGGCTGGGTGGCGATACCCAACATGGTCATCTTTCAGATCCTGTTGCCGCTGGTGTCTCCTTTCATTGACATCATGTTCGTGGTGGGCGCGGTGACGTATTTCGTCAACAAGCACTTCCACCCTGAATCGGCGAACCCCGCCAGCTTTCATCGGCTGGTCGTATACTTCGCGCTGTTCATGATCATCGACTTCGTGGCTTCCACCATCGCCTTCACGCTGGAGCGGCAGCAGCCGGGCGGCAAACGCGACTTCCTGCTGCTGGGCCACGTCTGGCTGCAACGCTTCGCCTACCGGCAGTTGTTCTCCGTCGTGCTGATTAAGACTTTGAAGCGCGCCATGGAAGGCGGCGGCTTCGCCTGGGACAAGCTGGAGCGGACCGCCACCGTGAGGCAGCCCATCGCCGTTACCCGCAAACAAGAGGCGCGATGAGCGATACCAGCGTGAGACCAGTTGCCAGGCCTTCGCTCGACACGAGCGTCAATGTCGCAGGGATCACGCTGAAGAACCCCGTCATGGCGGCCAGCGGAAGCTTCGGCTACGGCGTGGAGTTTGAGGACGTGGTGACTTTGAGCCGCCTCGGAGGCTTCGTAGTGAAGGGCCTCTCGCGCGATCCGATGGCCGGCAATCCTCCGCCCCGCCTGTTCGAGACCGCCGCCGGCATGCTGAATGCCATCGGCTTGCAGAACATCGGCGCGCGCGCTTTCCTGGAAGAGAAGCTTCCCCTGCTGCGCAACATCAAGAACATTGTTTTCTTCTGCAACGTCTTTGGGCATTCGCTGGAGGAGTACAAAGACGTCGTGCGCGTGCTCAACGAAGGCGAAGGGATCGCTGGCTATGAGCTGAACGTCTCCTGTCCCAACACCCAGTGTGGCGGCATCACCTTCGGCAGCGACCCTCGCATGCTGTATGAGGTGGTCAGCGCGGTGAAGCGGATTGCCGCCCGCCCCCTGATCGTGAAGCTATCGCCCAACGTCACCAGCATTCCGGACGTCGCGCGCGCTGCGGAAGACGCCGGCGCCGACGCCATCTCTCTGGTCAACACCTTCGTTGCCATGGCGATTGACGCCGAGACTCGCAAGCCGCGCATCTCCAACGTGACCGCTGGACTCTCGGGGCCGGCCATCAAGCCGATCGCGTTGCGCATGGTTTGGGAAGCTGCCAGGACGGTACAGATACCGGTCATCGGCATTGGCGGTATCAGCACCGCGGAGGACCTGATCGAGTTCATGCTGGCTGGCGCGACGGCCATCGAGGTCGGTACCGTGAACTTCTGGGACCCCTGCGCCTGCGAGACGCTGGTGGATTCGCTGGAAAAGTGGTGCCTGGAGCACCGCATCGAGAAGATCAGCGACCTCACCGGCGGACTGCAGCTGGAGTAATCAGGCGCTCTGGCCTTTAGGCTTCGCCGCTGCTCTGCAACATCAACACGCTGGTTTCCAGATCGGGATCCACCGCCAGGATGGTCCCGGTGTGGGTGATCTCGAAGAGCCGCCGTACCTGATCCTTGGGGCCCGCGATACGGAACTTTCCACCAAGGTGCTGGACCTCGCCCGACGCGCGCATGATGATGCCGAGCCCCGCGCTGTCCACAAAGTCAACATTCGTCAGGTCGAGCACCAGTTTGCGGGTGCCCTTCTCGATGAGCGAGTTGATGAGCCCTTCGGTCTCGCTCAGCCGCGTTCCCAGCGTGAAGCGGCCGTAGCAGGAAATTCCAGTAATGTCCGGATCGAATTGAAGGACTTCAGTCTCTAGCATCATGGCAAGCGCTCCTCGGCAAGCTGCGGGGTATTAAGGTACCACGGTGGCTGCGCCGCGGCGAAAGTTTACAATAAGCCGGGAGCGGAAATCCGAAACTCTGCTCGATTGCAGGTCATGCAAAGCATTGATTTTTCCAACTGGCAGAAGTACAACGTCGCGCCGGATGGCTCGGTGTACGACCAGGCGATCGAACAGACCACCTGGATCGCTTCCGCGACCTACACCCGGGCGGCCGGAAAGATCAGGCGCAACTACAAGCAGCTTTACTGGCCGCTCGAGCTGAGCTACGACTTCACCGCCAATCCCGACGGTTCCTATCAGCAGGTCACCAAAGCCCACCAGGCTTTCCAGGTGGGAGATCTGCAGACCCTTAACGGTTACCCGACTTCCTACCGCACGTTCTCTGATTCGGTGAGCCCGACGGACACCTTGATGGTGGATGCATCCGGCAATGTGACAACTAGCGGACAGGAGAACTCGGAGAACTACCAGTTCTACGACTCCAATGGCGACTGCTGGAACGAAACCATCAAGTCCGCAGCCGGCGTGTTGACTTCGGTCAAGGGAGGTAGCTGCGCGAAGAAGTAACGGTTGCAGAAGCGGGCGCATCATAGTGCGTCCGCTTTTCCTTTGTCATGCTGAGCGAGCGCGCCCGCGTTTAGGCGCGCGAGTCGAAGCACCCCTATTGGATCTACGCACTATAGGGGCCCTTCGACTCGCGGCATCAGCGCCGCTCGCTCAGGGTGACAGGCAAAATTCAATCTCCCACCAACAGCAGAACACCCGCTCCCCTTAGACTGCGTTATGCAATTGACCAGCTTGGAACTAGCCGCGCAGCGGCGGAATTTGTTTTAGCCCCGGGCGTCAGCCCGGGGGCAAGGTCCAATGGAGTGCGAGCCGCGGAGCGGCGGCACATCAGAAGAATCCATACTTCGCAACCCCCAGCACACCCGCACCCAGCACCAGCCACGCCGAATTCGCGTTGCGATAGCGCAACAGCACGACCGCGCTAACCAGCGCCAGCACCACGGTGAACCAGTCCACGATGGCCGATCGCCCGAGTTGCCACGTCACCAGCGCCATCAGCGCGAGCGAGGCGACGTTGATGCCGTCGAGCACCGCCCCGGCAACGCGCGAAGCCCGCAGCTTCGGCAGCAGCGGTGCGCTCACCGCCACAAAGAAGAATGCGGGCAGGAAGATGCCGACGGTGGCCGCCACCGCTCCCGGCGTCCCGTGCAGGATGTAGCCAATGAAGGTGGCCGTGGTGAATACCGGCCCGGGCGTGATCTGGCCAACCGCGACGGCGTCGAGCAACTGTTGCTGCGTCAGCCAGTGATAGCGCTCCACCAGGTCCGCGCGCAGGAAGGCCAGCAGCACATAGCCGCTGCCGAACAACACCGAGCCGATCTTGGCGAAGATGAGAAAGATCGGCCATAACGCGACTGACGGCCCTGCGGCTCCAGCGACGGCCGCCAGCAATCCCGCCTTGGAGGCGGGCCCAAACAGAAGCGCCCTGCCGCGCGGGCTGTTCCACTGCACCGACAGGCCCAGAAAACCGCCGACGGCCAGCACCAGCAGCTCATTCACGCCGATGGCGGCAAGAATGACCGCCGTGACCGCCACGATCCCCAGCCACGTGGTCTTGACCGCCGACCGGCCCAGCTTCCAGAGCGCTTGCAGGATGACGGCGATGACCACCGGCTTCACGCCATACAGCAGGCCGGCGGCTTGCGGCAACGCGCCCCAGCGCACGTAGGCCCACGCCAGGATTCCCACCAGGACGGCGGCCGGGACAATGAAGCACGTGCCCGCCACCAGCAGTCCCGGCCACCCGGCGCGGCGATGGCCAATGTGGATTGCCATCTCGGTGGAGTTCGGGCCCGGGATGAAGTTGACCGCGCTGAGGTAGTCGAGAAACTCCTGCTCGGTGAGCCAGTGGCGCCGGCGGACGAACTCCTCATCCATCATCGCGATGTGCACCGCTGGGCCGCCAAAGGCCGTTGTGCCCAGCTTTAGAAACACCAGTGCGATCTCCGACAATGGGGTACTAGTCGCGCGAGCATCTACCACGTTGTCGGACATAAGGGCACAGGCAAGGCTACGGCACCGAGAACAGCTTCCATCCGCCGGGCTCGTAATTGAAGATGAAATCGATCAGGCGGGTATTGCGGCACTCGTCGTTCTGCACTTCCGCTACCAGGATGGCCTGGCGCACGCCGCTGCGTACCGTCTCCGTGGCAGCCCTGCGGACTTTTCCCGAATGCGTCAGCAGCTCGCGATACGAGCAGGCGCGGGAGCTGGCGTCCAGCTTGATTTCCTTCCGTATGCACGAGGAGTCGAAGAGCGTGCAGTACAGACCGCGATGGTGCAGCAGCTGTTGCTCCACTTCCGCGCGGCCCAAGTGCGAGGCTTGCGGTCCCACATTGATGCCCTGTTCAGACACGTAACTCAAGAACTTGGTGGCGTCGCCCTGCTCAATCAGCACGAAGAAGTCTCGCGCGAGCGCATCGGCCTGGGGGGAGGCCGCTGGCTGCGATGCGGCCGCCATTTGCGCCGCCGCTGGGCACACAGCCTCCACCAGAACCAATCCAAGAACCACCCCCAGATAACAGGCCGGACCGCGCTTCATTTCCTCCGTCCTGGCCTGCTGGCCTTGGCCTTCGCCTTGGCCCGGGTCTTGGCTTTAGTCTTCGTCTTCGTCTTGGGCTTGGTCTTGGTTCTAGGCTTTGCGGCTGCGGACTTCCTGGCGGCGCTCTTGAGTGCGGGCTTCAGGGCAGCGGGTTTTGTGCCGTCCAGCTCCGCCCGCCGCTTCTTCGAGATGTTCTCCCACACCTGGCGGTAGGACTCGGCCAGCACGTCGCGCAACTCCGCATCCGGCAGCGCATCCAGTCGCTCCAGGCTGACCCATTGCGCCC
Source organism: Acidobacteriota bacterium (assembly GCA_031296115.1). Classification (GTDB taxonomy): domain Bacteria; phylum Acidobacteriota; class Terriglobia; order Terriglobales; family Acidobacteriaceae; genus Bog-257. The sequence continues at coordinate 21,653 of JARLGI010000125.1, forward strand.
GCGCCATATAGGGTGCGGGAATAATGCCGGAGCGCTCGCAAAGGGCGGCGAAATTTTCCGGGGTGCACTTGAAGGAGATTCGTTGCGGGACCATCTCGATGGCCACCACCGCGAACATCTTGCCGTCCACCTTGAAGCACAGGTCCGCTCCCCACTGCACATTCTCCGTGGTATGGGGAAATCCGAGACAAAACTGCCGAACCGCTTCGATGTCCATCCCGTCCTCCCCTACTGGTTCGAGAGCTCGGGCCAGTCACGCATCATAACAACCTTGGTGTAAGCGACGCGGAACCCTTTCCGCTCCATGTTGCGCTGCGAGCCGCTGCCCGGCTGCGTGCTGACCACAGCATACTCGCAGCCCGCAAGGGCGGCTTCCTGCAGACGCTGCGCAATCAGCGCGCTCTGCACGCCGCGCCGGCGGAATTCCGGCAGAGTTGAACTCCCGCACAAAGCAAGAATGCGCGCCTGGGGCAGGATGCGCCCGGCGCTCCCGCCGGCAATTTCGCCGTCCAGCCGGGCCAGGAATGCCAGGTTGCCGGGCACGCCGGAAAAGCCGAGCAGGAAATTATCCTCGACCGGCACCACGTCTGAAAAGCCTTGCGCGAGCGCCCGCATCCACGGCCTATCGGTTGCGGGAGTAACACGCTCAATGGTCACGCCTGCCGGGCGCGGCGCTGGCTCCTCGGCGCTGATTCGCCGGATGAGCACGGAGTTAAACTCGGCTACGCGATAGCCGCGCCGTCCGAGCAACGCCAGCAGCGACGGGTCGGCCAGGGGTGATACCACAATGGCGGACGTCACTCTCCGGCTGCGGAAGAACTGCTCGACGCGGCCCACATCGTCGCTGGTAACTGCTCCATACTGACCCATACCGAGGACCTGGTTGGCGGGATAGGCCGGACCGCCGAAGAATGCCGTGCCTCCGGCGATTTCCTCCCATGCGATCGCCTGCAACGGGTTGGCATGCCGCATCGACTCCACCCATTCCGGCGTCATGGTCTCCGCCATTTCCAGGCGGCGGGCGAAATCGAGGTCGACAAAATCAGGCAGAGACTGGGCGAGAACAGCTTGTACTTCAGACATTGGAAACTCCTGCAGACGGTTGGGACAGACTGGTGGATTGGACCTCTGGCGAGGCGATGACAGGGCGGAGTCGGTTAGCGGACGGCGATGGTCACAGGCGGCTCGCCATGCAGTGTAGCGCAACGGGCGTCTCTCCGGAAGGCCACCTTTGCGCCAGAAGACGGCTTCCGCCTGGCTACGAGCCACTTCCTGCGACTGTTCCCGCTTGCTCCGACAGGAGCGCCGCGAAGAACGGGTTCAACATTCGCCCGTTGGGATCCACGGTGCGCACCCAGTCGGAGAACTCCTGCCAGCGCTCGCCGAACGCCGCCTCCACATGCTTGCGCTCGATGAACGGGCTCTGGTTCAGCAGCGGAAAACCATTTCTCTCATAAGCGAACTCATTGAACTCGCGCAAGAAGTTGTGCCAGGCGGTGTTGTCGGTGCTGGCGTGAATGGGGTCGATGGAAAAGACATCACCGTCGTGTGTGTAGGACAACAGCGAGTGCTGATCGCGCCGGATGAAATAGGCGCCCAGCGGCATGTTGCAGCGGAAGCCGGTGGCTTTGAAGTGCCGCTCGGCGAAGTCGAGGTAAGCCAGCAGCGTGCTGAGCCATTCCCCGCGGGGAAAGGCCCAGAAGGTAAACGCATATCGGGCCGACTGGGGCGTGTTGTGGTAATCGACGGTCTTGTCCGGGGCCAGCATGCTAATGCCGTGGACGAGATGGAGAGTGGAGTAGACCAGCCTCTCGGCGTCGAACAGGCCCTGTTCGGCGTCATCGCGCAGCTTCTTGTCGGTAAGGAACTGGTCGATCAGCCGGCTGGCATGTGCTCCCGAGTAGCTCCACAGCCGGCGGCGCGCCGCGCCCATGAGCGAGCCGAAGATGCCGGGGTCCTCGACACGGTGACGGCTCTGGAAGATTGCCATCCTGCCCAGCGTCCAGCAAATCAGCCCTTCCGAGGTGTCAATGATGGCGTCCACTTCCTCTTGCGTCAGTTCGTCGACCGGGCGCGGCAGGTAGGTGAAGTGCAGGGCCTCGATGGGCTTGATGCGGAACGTGACTTCATACACGATCCCGCATAGTCCGTGACTGGCCCGCATGCGGCGCAGCAGGTCCGGGCTGCCGGCCTCGGAAGCCTCTGCGAGCTCGCCACTCGGCGTCACCCACTTGATGCTCGTGAGATAAGAATTGAACTGCCCGAACTCGATGCCATCCAGCGCGTCCTTGCTATGGCAGCAGGCGGCAGCGCCCAGCGTCATGTTGCCGATTTCAATGTTGGTCATGAACTGCAGGTTCTGCGCGCGCAGCGCCTTCGAGGCCTCGATGACCTGCAGGCCTCCCTGCGCCGTGAGGGTCATGTTCGCGCTATCGATGCTGACCACCTGCGCCATGCGCGACATGTTGACGATAGTGCCATCAGACGAAGCGCAGGGCGTCAGCGAGTGGTAGCTGCCCATCGCGCGCACCGGGCCGGGATAGCGCGCCGCGTCGCTCAGAACGGCCTGGATCTCTTCCACCGTCTGCGGATAAACCAGTTGCTGGGGAGAGGTGGTGATGCTCCCGTCATAATTCACGATCGGTTCAGCCATGTGCGGTACCCCAAGGGAAAGTAGGCGAAGTATACACTGAGATTTTTGGTGGCGGGAGTTGGGTAGGGCCCAGCGGTTTAACCCAGTGAAACCACGCTCGAAGTCTGCTAACGTTGTTCTGTTATGTGCCGCAATATCAAGACGCTTTTCAACTTCGAGCCGCCCGTAACCGACGACGAGGTGCGGGCTGCCTCGCTGCAGTTCGTGCGAAAAATCAGCGGTTTCACCAGGCCGTCGAAGACCAACGAAGCTGCGTTTACCGCCGCCGTCGACGAGATAGCCGCGGTCTCGGCCCGCTTTCTCCGCTCGCTCGAGACCAGCGCTCCGCCGAAGAACCGCGAAGAAGAGGCCGCGAAGGCCAGGGCCCGCGCCGCCGAGCGGTTCGCTTCCTGAGGTAGCGCGATAGTTTGCCGCGCGTAGTCATCCTTGGTGCCAGCCCCGCGCACGGACGTGGGGAATACACGGTTATTCGCTTGACGAATCGCCAGAACCCGCTAGTATGGCTTCTATTCCGGTACTCACTCTTCCTAGACCGTCATTGCAGCTCGCGTCGGAACCAGCACCCGTTCCGATGGCATGATTGATTTTCCAACTGGTTAAGCTGTCGGCGTTCAATTCCATCGCCTTGCATGCAAGTCAGAAGAAAAGCATCGGTTGCTCTCCTTTCTTTTGAACCAGGCATTCTCTGCAACTAAATTTTTGGAGGCTAGGATCTATGAAAACATTTACCGCGTTTTCGTTGGGGTTATTTCTGCTCTTCGCCGGGCTGGGCACGGGAGCAGCGCAGGACAAGTCTGGCATGACGGCTCCGCCGAAGGTCCTTGTCGTCCAGGTCGAGATGGTGAAACCGGGCAAGTCCGGCGCCCCGCACTTGAAGACCGAGAGCGCCTTCGTGAAGGCTTTCCAGGACGCCAAGTGGAGCACACCCTATCTCGCGATGGATTCCCTTTCCGGCCCGTCACGCTCCCTGTTCCTGAGCGGCTACGATTACTTCGCGGCCTGGGAGAAGGACAACCTGGCCGTGCAGAAGAACGCGGCCCTTTCGGCCGCCATTGATCGCGCCGCGGTAGCCGATGGCGAACTGCTCAGCGGCTACGAATCCAGCACCCTGGTGTACCGCGAAGATCTCAGTCTTCGCGCCAATGGCGATATCTCGCAGATGCGCTATATGGAAATCTCCCGCTTCAAAATCCGGCCCGGGCACGAGAAGGAATGGGAAACCCTGGCCAAGATGTATATCGATGGCTACCAGAAGATACCCAATGGGCACTGGGCCACCTACGAGTCGATGTATGGCATGGACAACGGCGGCGTGTACCTCGTGTTCACGCCCATGAAGTCCATGGCGGAAATCGACAGCGGCTTTGCTGACTCCAAGACATTCTCTACCGCGATGGGCGACGACGGGATGAAGAAGCTGGCGGACCTTGCGGCCTCCTGCATTGAGCAGAGCCGCACGAACCTGTTCCAGTTCAATCCCAAGATGTCGTTCCCCTCCGAGCGCTGGATCAAGGTCGATCCTTCGTTCTGGAAGCCTAGGATGGCCGCTCCTGAGAAGAAGACGGAAGCGAAACCGGCGCAGTAAGATTCACGCACCCCTGCTGCACGCCTGGCCGAGGCGCTCATGGTGGAACCAATCGATGGTTACAAAGTCGTGTTCGCTTTGGCTGAGGTTGATCCCGCGTTCGCCACTCGCGAAATACTGGTTGCTGATAAGCGCGACGGCAAGCCGCTGGACGCGAAAGAAGGCCCGCTGCGAATCGTAGCGCCGGGAGACAAGCGGGCGGCGCGATGGGTGCGCCAAGTCACCACTCTGAGAATTGTGGTTGTGAAATGAGCGTGCCCACCGATCCCCTCGTACTGCAAGGCCGGCACGTTCGCCTCGAACCGCTCAGCCATCACCACGTTGAGGCGCTGGTCGCCGCTTCGGCCGCCGACCCTTCGCTCTATCAGTGGAGCACCGTGCCGCGCGGCGAGGTCGAGACCTCGCGCTATGTAGAAACCGCCCTCGCCTGGCGCGACGCTGGCACGGCCGTGCCTTTCGCGACGGTCCGCCTCGAGGACGGCGCCGTCATCGGCTCGACCCGCTTCTTCGACATCGAGCACTGGGCCCGGCCGCAGGGCCATCCGCGCCACGGCCGGCGCGACCCCGACGTCGGCGAGGTCGGCTACACCTGGCTGGCCAGCTCGGCCATCCGCACCGCCATCAACACCGAGGCCAAGCTGCTGATGCTGACCCACGCCTTCGAAAGCTGGGATGTGCTGCGAGTCTGCCTGCACACCGATGCGCGCAATGAGCGGTCGCGCGCGGCCATCGAGCGCATTGGCGGAAAGTTCGAAGGGGTACTCCGCGCTCATCGCCTCGCGGTTGACAACACCCCGCGGGACTCCGCGCGCTATTCCATCGTGGCCGCCGAGTGGCCTGAGGTGAAGCAGCGCCTGGCGCAGCGTCTGAAGCAAACCTGAACAGCGCGTTTTGCAGCCAGATGAATTCGCCACAGTGCCATTTCGCGATCCACCAAAGCGCCGAACGACTCTATGAGCAACTGGACTAGATGCAACGATTGCGCCGACTGGCCCGGCACGATCTGTTGGTAGAAAGTCGCAAGCATTCCATCAGCGACAAGCTGCGGCAGATTCCATACGTAGGGCCGATCCCGGCGGCGCTGCTGATTACATTGCTCCAAATTCCACATCGTTTTCGCACCAAGCGGCAGCTGTGGGCCTACAACGGACTGGCCCTGGAGATTCACACCAGCGGGGACTACGGCTACCGCGAAGGCCAACTGCGCGCTCGAAGAAACTGATCTCCAGTCGCGGCCTGAACAAGGACCACAACCACGATCTGAAAGGTCTATTCAAAGCTACGGCCACCATGGCGAGCATGCGCCCCGGGCCGTTCCGCGAGTTCTACCTGGAATTGCTGGCCAAAGGTATGAAGACAGCCAGGGCTCGTTTCACGCTGGCGCGTAAGATCGCAGCGATTACGCTGACACTCTGGAAGAAGGGAGAAAGCTTCGACGCTGAGAAACTAAAACAGCAAGCAGCTTGAGCGTCTCTGCCGAAGAACCTCTGCTCTCCGCCGATCTTGCGGAGGACGACCTGTCGGTTCTGAGAGACGCTCGGGGTCGAGGGCGAGTATGAGGATGGCCTATAGGCATGGTGCCTCCGGCACCCAGTCTCTGTGATAACCCTATGCCCCCTCGGACAACCCGAAAAAGCCGTAGGCCACGAGCCTCAGATAGAACCATGGTTGACACCGTACAACCGGGACGCTTGCTCCGTTTCGCAAACCGATTGGCGTCGTCGCATCACAGAAAGTCATGCCGAAAGGCGAAGAGGTGAGGTCCGTACCACCGCAGAACGTGTCGCCCGGCGCACTGGGGCTGGAAGTCGAGGAAATCTCCTCCCATTCCGGTCGTGGGAGAAGTGTTTCTCTTGACATTCCCCTTTATAGAACAGGCCGTCGCACCCGGTTGTCCCTTCGCTCCTTCCCGGCACCCCTGTGAGCCGACTGACGCCGCCCCTCGGTTGTGGTAGCTTTCGGGAAGCCATGACCTCTCATCCCACGCTGTCGCTTGATGGAAAGATCGCCCTCGTCACCGGAGGCTCGCGCGGCATCGGCGCTGCCACCGTGCGGATGTTCGCGCAGGCCGGAGCCCGCGTCGCCTTCAATTATCAGCGCGCGAAAACCGCTGCCGAGCAACTCGTCCAGGAATGTGGCGCCGACTTCTGCCATGCGGTCGAGGCCGATCTCACGGGAATGGCCAACGCCGGGCCGCTGGTGCGCGCCGCCGTCGAGCGCTTTGGCGGACTCGACGTGCTGGTGGTGAACCACGGCATCTGGGGCGCCGACGACGTCGCCATCGACCGCATGCCCGACGAGCAGTGGCGGCACACGCTCGCCGTCAACCTCGACAGCACCTTTGCCCTGGTGAAGCATGCGGTGGCGCAGATGAAACGGCAGGCGCGCGGCGGCCACATCGTTTTGGTCAGCTCGACCGCCGGGCAGCGCGGCGAGGCCTTCCACGCCGACTACGCCGCCACCAAGGGCGCGATTATCAGCATGACCAAGGGGCTCTCGACCGAGCTGGCGCCCGATGGCATCTACGTGAACTGCGTCGCGCCGGGCTGGGTGCTGACCGACATGACGGCCGGCGCGCTCGACGACAAGCCGCGCCGCGCCGAAATCTTCTCCAAAATTCCTCTCGGCCGCGTGGCCGGGCCGGAAGAGATCGCCGCGCCCATCCTGTTTCTGTGTACGAAACACGCCGGCTTCATCACCGGCGAGATCTTCAACGTCAACGGCGGCGCCGTGCTGGTGGGATGAGCCTGCGAAAAACTTAGCCGCAGCACCAGGGATTGAGATACCCTGACCGTGTGCTCTCAGGTTGAGCGACCGAATGTCACAGGAGACATCAAATCAGCAATGACAGACCGCAAAGCACCACGCGGCACGAGGAGTAACCAAGTGCGCTTCTCCATTGAGATTGAACGCGAAGCCGACGGACGGTGGATTGCCGAGATTCCCGCCATCCCGGGTGTGCTGGCTTATGGCCGGAGTGAGATGCAGGCGCGCGCAAAAGTATATGCACTGGCTCTTCGGGTAATCGCTGACCAGGTCGAGAAGTCCGGGAGGGTCCCCAAGTCCCTCAGCCTGGTGTGCGCCTCGGCGTGAGCAACTGGCCGAGCACGAAGGCGAATCGAGTTTAACAAAGCGCTGCTGGCGATTGGCTGGTGTCCGGTTTTTCAAACCGGGTTCCATATCAAGCTGCGCCACCGCGATGGAAAGCTCCCCGACTACATCTGGCCTTTCCATCCCAATGTCGAGATTGGCCCTCGAATGCTGGCGAGAATTGCCAAGCATACTGCCTTGCGTCCTCGCGACCTCTGACTCGCTCCTTGCGGAAGGAAAGATCACCTCAGAGGACGCCGAGCGTCTGCTCGACAAGCTGGCAGCGGTGAAGGAGCCGGTGGACAACGCTGCGTCGGCCCAGCCGGAAGCGACGGCCGCTGACGCGAAGTCGCGCAAGTATCTGCGCATCGTCGTCGGCAACGACGCCGGCAAGGACGTGAACATGCGCGTGCCGCTCAGCTTCCTGCGCTCCGGCGTGGGGCTCATTGGCGTGCTGCCGCCGCGCGTGACGCAGAAACTGTCGGACAAGGGCTTCAACCTGGAGGCGCTGTCAGGCTTGCAGGGCGACAAACTGAACCAGGTGCTGAACGAGCTGTGCGTCGACATCGACAGCGATGACGACAAGCACGTGCACATCTTCTGCGAGTAAACAAGGCTCAGGCTTCGCTGGGCGTTTCGGCGAAGCCCATTTCTCCCAGGTGGGACTCGGGCAGGTCAACGTTGGCCTCGGTAGTGCGCCCGCTGGAACGCAGCTCCTCCAGCAGCGACGCGATCTCGCTGTCGGGCAACTAGACCAAGCTTTCCAAGGTCAGATCGGTCTTGCCGCCCTTCCACGAAGACTGAAATAGCTTTTCGACGAACTGGGCGTCGTAATCGCGTTTCTGCGCCTTCAGGGCCTGCTCGAGTCCGAAGAGCGAGCGCGGGTTACGCGGATTGCGTTGCAGGTCCTGACGAAACACGTTTTCCGCCTCTACCGCGTTGCCGCTGACCAGAAGCACTGCACCCAGTGATTCGCGAACCGGGAAAAACCAATCCGGCGGCTCGTCGTAATTGAGAGAATCCTGGACCACGACCGCTTCTCGCAGCAGCTTGATCGCTTTTGCGTTGTCCTTCTTGGCCAGGGCAATCTTCGCTGCCAGAACATCCTGGGCAATCGTTAGGATGTCCTTCGTCTTGTTGTTGACGGGCATGGCGAAGATCTGGTCTGGAGGCGTGTCCTGCCTGGCTTGGGAAACAATCCTGTACTCGGCTTCAGCTTCACTCACCTTGCCTGTGCTGGCCAAAGCCATGCCTCGGGCGAAATGATAGAAGACCGTGGCTGTCTTCATCTCCGGATCAGGTGGCTGCATTTGCAGAATGTCGTTCCACCGACGGAAGCGCACATCTACCGCCATCGGGATCGTCATGAATGCTTCCAGTGGTGGCATCTGTTTGACGTACGGCGCAACATGAGCGGCCAGTTGATCGGCTGCCTTCGTGGATGAGGCATAGTCGCCATCCATGGCCGCGAACAAAGCGATGAAATGCAGGTTGTGGCTGTAGTACATCATGGGATAAATGCCTTGAGCGCCACTGGCCCGGATGTAGGCTTCGTCCGCAGCCGCTGCCTTCTCATTCGTCGAAACTGCCGCCTGGTAATCGCCAGTGCGCACGTAAATGTGCGCCGGCATGTGCACGAGATGTCCCGCAGCCGGCGCCATGGCAGCCAGACGGCTGGCGCCAGCCAAGGCCCGCTCCGGGTTCGGCGATGCCTCCACCGCGTGAATGTAGTAGTGAATGGCGCCCATATGGTCCGGGTCGCGGCGAATCACAGATTCCAGCGTGGTGACGATCTCTTCCGTGCCCTCCTCGGGAGTGCCGTCCTGGTGCCATAGGCCCCAAGGATGCAAATTCATCGCCGACTCGGCAAAAAGCGTCGCAGCGTCCACATCGTCGGGATACGGCCGCATAACCTCGCGCATAGCATCGCGGTAAGCTTCGGCGGCCGGGCGCCGATCAGCCGTGGGCCCGCCGGGAAAGCGTTTTGCCATGGCTTGGATGTAGTCGCGCTCGGCTGGCGAAGCCCCCGCCTCCAGAGCTACCGCTTTCTGGATGGCTTCGTGGGCCTGCCGAAAACGGTCATCGCTGGCCGGATCGTTGTAGTTGGGACCTACGGCCTCAGCGATGCCCCAATACGCCATGGCCAGCTTGGGATCCAGTTCCGTCGCGCGCTGGAAAGAACGCGCCGCTTCGTCATGATTGAAAGCATAAATCAGGCAAAGGCCCTGATCGAAGAACTGTTGGGCCTCTGGATTTTTCGTGGACACCGGATGGTGAATATTGCCAAAGCCGGCCATCAGGGTCGCCGGTTTTTGGGCAGCGTGCATTTCGTGCTGCTGTGCCAGGAGCCATCCGGAGAGACAAAATACAACCAGGACAGAAGCGGTGCGAACCATCGAAGACATCCTCCTGAGAAGGAACACTGGGGACAGAAGGCGACCGTCAATCCGTCGCCGAAAAGTTGGAGATAGCTTAGTCAGAATCGGTCTGACTGGCAACTGGCGGGCTGCATGGAGAGACGGCAGGCGATTGGCGAGGGCTAGCGGCTGCCGATAAGCGTGTGGAGCAGTTCAGGCTTCCATGCTGGAGGCTTCGGGAAAGCGCAGCTTGGACTTCGACAAAGCCCGGTTCAGCAGGTCCTCCACCTCGGTCTCCTGCCAGTTCTTGGACATGGCCAATTCGCTGACCAGCAGGTAGCGGGAGCGTTCCAGCATTTTCTTTTCGCGGAAGCTGAGCGGCTTGGACTGGGCGAGAAGCAGCAGGCCCTTGAGCACGATGGCAACATCGAGCAGCGAGCCGGTCCGCATCTTGTCGGAATTCTCCTTGAAGCGGTACTTCCAGTCGGCGTGGTTGTCGCACTTGCCGTCGGTGAGAAAGTCCAGGATCCTCTGCACTTCGCCATTGCGCACCACCCGCCGCAGGCCGACGGTGTCCACGTTGTGGAACGGCACCATGACCTTCAGGCTGCTGGCCTTGATTTTCAGGAGATAAAACTTCTCGATTTGCGAACCGATCGTGCGACTGCTGATTTGTTCAATCACGCCTACCCCGTGGTTCGGGTAAACGACCTTGTCTCCGATGCTGAAACTCTGAGTATTCATGAGGGCCGGAGTACCGCTCCCCAGCGGTAGTCGAGGTATGAGGAGAACCACAACTCTATGTCCGGAATCATACGCCCGTCCCCCGGAATCGGTCAATTGACACTCTCTTCCAATACAAGATGAGCCTGAAGGAATGAGCAGCGTACACGAAGCAGAGAAGTTGAGTCTGAAAGGGATCGCGGCGTTTCTCCAGGCCAGCGAAGAAGTCCACTTTCTTGGCGAAAACCGGCAGCAGGTCTATGCC
>JARLGI010000023.1 GCA_031296115.1 Acidobacteriota bacterium
CCACGTCGGCGGCGTGCGCCGCAATCTTGTAGGCGATGATGCCGTCCTTCACATCCTTCTCGTTGGGCAGCCCCAGATGCTCCTTGGGCGTGACGTAGCACAGCATGGCCGCGCCGTACCAGCCAATCATCGCCGCACCGATGGCCGACGTGATGTGGTCGTAGCCGGGTGCGATATCGATGACCAGCGGCCCCAGCGTGTAGAACGGCGCAGCGTGGCAGAGTTCGACTTCCTTGTCCACCTGTTCCTTGATCTTGTCCAGCGGCACGTGGCCCGGGCCTTCGATCATGACCTGCACATCGCGCTCCCAGGCTTTCTTGGTCAGCTCGCCCAGTGTCTTCAGCTCGGAGAACTGGGCTTCGTCGCTGGCGTCGGCAATGCAGCCGGGACGTAGTCCATCGCCCAGCGAATAACTGACGTCATGCTTGGCGAGAACCTTGGTGATGTCGTCGAAGCGCTCGTAGAGGAAGTTCTGCTTATGATGGTGCGCCATCCACTGCGCCAGGATCGCGCCGCCGCGGCTCACAATACCGGTAATGCGCTTGGTGATGAGCGGCAGATATTCGACCAGCACGCCCGCGTGGATGGTCATGTAGTCCACACCCTGCTCCGCCTGCTCCTCGATGACTTCCAGCATGATGTCGGCGTTGAGGTCCTCGATGCGCTTTACCCGCGCGACCGCCTCGTAGATGGGCACCGTGCCGATGGGTACGCAGGAGTGCCGCAGGATGGCCTGGCGAATCTCGTGAATGCCGCCTCCGGTAGAGAGGTCCATCACCGTGTCGGCGCCATAGTGGATCGAGGTGTGCAGCTTGCGCAGCTCCTCGTCCACGTTGCTGCTGACCGAAGAGTTGCCGATGTTGGAGTTGATCTTGCACTTCGACGCCACGCCGATGCACATCGGCTCTAGCTCAGGATGGTTGACGTTGGCCGGGATGATCATGCGGCCGACAGCGACTTCTTCGCGAATGACCTCAGGGTCAAGCTGCTCGCGCTGGGCGACGTGCAGCATCTCTTCGGTGAGCAGGCCTTTACGCGCGAAGTGCATCTGCGACATGTTGCCGTCGCCGCTGCGCGCCGCGTCGTCACGCCGTTTGGTAATCCATTCCGCGCGAGGATTTACCGCGATTGCCACGTTTCCATTGCTGCCGTTGTCTGTACTCATAACTTTGGGGATCTCCTCAGCGCAAACTGTAATTATACCGCCGCATTGCGCGCCCGCCGTCGGCCCAAAACATATAACAGCACGCCTCCACCCAGCAGCACGGCACTCAGGCCCACGATCTTGCTGATCGCCAGCAGCTTGTTCGGCTCGCTGGGATCTGGAATGGTCGAGCCGATAATCACTGCACATGTAGCCGCAAGTCCCAGGCACGCGATGGCGATGGCGACGCGCTTCCCTCCCGGCACGCGAATCACGCCGGGTTCGGCGGGCTCCCTCTGCACACGGATTAGCGCAGCGAACATGAAAAGATAGGGCACGAAGTTGGCGATGATGCTCATGCTGACCAATACCTGGTATGCGCCGCGAACCGTGCTGCCAAGCTGTCCCATCAGGATGAAGATTCCGCAACAAACTGCCTGCACGATCAGCGAAACGTACGGCGTACCCCACTCGGGATGGACTCGTGCGAAGGCCGGCGGCAGATAACGATCGATGCCGGCTACGAACGGAATGCGTGACAGCGCAGCCAGGTAAGCACCTACCCCGCCCAGAATTGATATGCAGATCAGCAACGCGACGGCCGGCCCAACGCCGCTCCAGCCCACGCGGTCGGCACTGCTGGAGATGGCCTGCATGAGACCTTCCAGGCTGTTCGACCGCGGCAGCGCGACCAGGATCGCGATCGTGCCCAGGATGTATCCAGCCGTAACGATCACACCCGCGACCAACAGGGCGCGCGGGATGGTGCGGCGCGCGTCCTTGATCTCGTCGCCCATAAAGGACGCGGATTCTGCCCCGGCAAAGGCATACAGCAAAGTCGCCCAGATACCGGCGGAGCCGAAACTCAGAGACGGCTCCAGTGACGCTGCAGTGAAGCTGGTGGCGGAGCCTAACTTCCACCATGCCAGAGCGCCAACAATACAGACCAGTCCGATCGGCAGCCATGTCCCGATGGCGCCCAGGTTGTTGAGCCACTTGCCGACGTTCAGTCCCACGATGTTCAGCACCAGCGCCAGAGCGACTCCGAACATGGAAAACGCAATGAAAAATGCCGGGCTGGCTTGCGCTTGCTGCCACCTCGCGCCTCCGACGTAAAGCGCATTGCTGGCCGCGAAATACAACACCGCAGGAAAGTAAGGCAGGTTGCTAGTCCAGTAACTCCAACCCGTGAAGAATCCGGCGAAGTCGCCGAAAGCGCGCTTACTCCACACGTACATGCCGCCCTCCTGCGGATAGCGCGAGGAGAGTTCCATGACGCACAGCGCGAGCGGAAGAAAGATGGCCGCCAGTCCGATGACCCAGATAACGATGGAGCTGGGCCCGGCGCTGGCGGCGACGGCAATCCATCGCAGACTGAGCGTGGCGACCACGTAGAACATCACCAGGTCGCGGAAACCCAGCACTCGCTTGGGTTGCGGGGAAGTGCCGAGTGCGGCTGCGGACTCAGCGCGATAGGTGGACGTTTGCCTCATTGGCTAGTTGCCAGCCGCGAGTTGCTAGCTGCTTTCACAGCGGCAGCACGTACCGGTAAAACTGATCATCGCGCTTCCAACCCAAGCCTTCGTACAGGTGCTGTGCCGGAACATTGTCGCTGGCGGTTTCCAGCGTCAGGCTGTTAGCCCGTGTCGCAATCCCGAGCTGATGGGCCCGCTCCATCAACAAGCGCCCTGCGCCCAGCTTGCGCGCTTCGGGGACAACATACAGGTCATTCAGAATCCACTGCCGCGTAAGGTTTACCGATGAGAAGACCGGATATAGATTCACGAAGCCGACCGCCTGCTTGCCCTGCCGCGCGATGAACAACACCGCCTCGGCTTTGCTCAGCCGCGCGAACAGAAAGCGGCGGGCCGCCTCCTCATCTGAAGCCTTGCCGTAAAACTGGCGGTAAGCGTCGAACAGCGGTGCGACCTCGCCCACGTCAGCGGGCGTGGCCCGTACAACCTCGAACGTAATTGCTGAAGAAGAATACATTGGGACAAGGAAACACGGCGACGGCTGGTCGTCAACTGTTTTGTGCGCGAGCATAGTCGCGAACATGTCTCTGAAGGGGCGCGCTTTCAGGCGTGCCGTAAACTGATGAATGCTGCGCGGCCTTCGCCGCTGAGGTATGCCTGTAAATTTCCTTTGGAGCTCTCTTGATGACCACTTCCCTTCAGGAACTTATCGCTTGTTATGACGACCAGAGCGCTCTCGATCATGCCTACACCATTCCCGCTTCCTGGTACGTGGACGAGCGCATAGCCGAAGTCGAACGGCAGTCGGTCTTCGGCGGCACATGGCAGCTGGTGGCGCGCACGGATCAACTTTGCCAGCCGGGAAAGTTCGTAACGGCGCATTTGGCTGGCGAGCCGCTGGTCATCGTGCGTGGCGCAGACAATCAGCTGCGCGCTTTCTACAACGTATGCCGGCACCACGCGGCGGCGGTTGTTACCGAAGACGCAGGCAGCGCCAGCATCTTCCGCTGCCCCTATCACGGCTGGAGCTACGGCCTGGATGGGTCACTCAAAGGCGCACCGGAGTTCGAAGGCGTATGTGCCTTTGACCGCACGCACCATGGGCTGCTTCCGGTGCAGGTGGAAGAGTGGGAACGGTTCGTTTTCGTCAACCTCGATCCGAAAGCCCCGCCGCTGGCTGATTACCTGGGCAGGCTGATTCAGCGTGTGACGCCGCTTGGAATCGGCTCGTTGCATTTCTTCGAGCGTCGCAGCTACAGCCTTAACTGCAACTGGAAGGTCTTTGTCGACAACTACCTTGACGGCGGCTATCACGTGCCCCACCTGCACAAGGCGCTGAACAGCGTGCTGGACTACAAGCAGTACACCATCGAGAACGAAGACCGCTACTGCCTGCAGTCGAGTCCGATGGTCGCTTCCGAAGTGGATGCCGCGACCTCGGCCACCCGCACCGGCGACCGCGCCTGGTATTTTTGGCAGTATCCCAACTTCATGATCAATCTCTATGCCGGGTACATGGACACCAACCTCGTGCTGCCCGACAGCGTCGACCGCTGCACTGTCATTTTCGATTTCTACTTCGCCGACGTCAGCGAGGCGGCGACCGAGCGCAACCGACAGAGCATCACAGTCGGTGAGCGAGTCAACGACGAGGACGTCGGCATCTGCGAAGCGGTGCAGCGCGGGTTGCACTCACGCGCGTATGGAGCAGGCCGGCTATCGGTGCGCCGTGAAGCGGGAGAACATCTCTTCCACCGGCTGCTGGCGGCTGATTTGAAGCGAGGAATACACCAGGCACAATAACGATCGCCGGTGGCGCTGCAGCGATCGCCATCTCTCGACGAAGTGGGTGCGGGGCAGGCGCGTCACGCTGGAGGCCGGCGTTCCCTGGCTGATGCTGATTACCGCCCTGTGTTTCGCAGGGGACGCCCCGGGCAAGAGCCATTGCCTTGCAAGAAACTCAGACCCTCCAGGCGCCGGAAGCAGCAGATTGGCCCTCTGAGGTTTATACTGGCGCGCTCAGGAACTTCTTATCGCGAGGCGCCATGAGAAATGTATTGCGGGTCGTTGTTCTTGTTTTTCTGCTCTCGTTGTTCACTTCCGCTCAGACCATGAAAGATCCCAAAGCCGCTCAGGCAAATGCGAAGTTTGCCCAGAACTGCGACCAGTTCATCAAAGAATCGCTGGTGCTCTCACCCGTCAGCGCGTCGCAAGCTGGATATCACAAGTACAAGGATCCCAAGACGGGCAAGACCGTCGAGCTTGACGCTGAATTGGACGACGTAGGCGCACAAGGCGTCGCCGCCCAGGAAAAGTTCTATCGCGCCTGGCAGCAACGCTTCCAGAAGGAGACGCCGATCGCCTCGCTCAACTCCCAGGACGCGGCTGACTATCGGCTGCTGAACGACCAGATCGCCCTGAACCTGCTGGAGTTCGAACACATCCAGAGCTACAAGCACAATCCCACGGACTACGTGGAACTCCTGGGAAATGCCATGTTCCTGCCGCTCACGCAGGATTATGCCTCCAAGGAAGTTCGCGTCGGCCACGTGGTGGCCCGCATTGGTCAGATCCCAAGGTTCGTCGACCAGATGAAGTCGCAACTGACGGATTCCGACCCAATCTTCATCTCGACGGCAGTGGACGAGAACGAAGGCAACCTGAATCTGATCGACTCCGTTGCCGCTGATATCCCGGCCGGCTCGCCGCTCAAGGCGCAGTACGACAAAGTCGCGCCGGCCGCCAAGCAATCTCTCACCAACCTCAACCAATGGATGAAGAACGACCTCGCGAAGCGCCCAACCAACGGGCGCACCTGGCGGTTGGGGAAGGAGTGGTATGACCCTAAGTTCCGCTACGTGATGGAGACGTCGGTCACTCCCGAGCAGTTGCTGGCTGACGCCCAAGCCAAACTGAAAGCTACTCGCGCCGAGATGCTGCAGCTTGCGCTACCGCTGTACAAGCAGATGTTCCCGGGTCAGGACGACTACAGCAGCCTTCCCGCGAAGCAGCGGGAGAATAAGATCATCGCTGCCGTGCTCAACAAGATTAGCGACGAGCATCCCCAGCGCGACCAGCTAATCGAAGCGGTGAAGGCCGATCTCGAAGGCATTAAGCAGTTCATCCGCAATAAGAAGATCGTGGCGCTCAGCAGCCGCGACAACCTGAAGGTGATCCCCACGCCGGAGTTTGAGCGGGGCATCTACTCGGTGGCTGGATTTCACGCGCCGCCCCCGCTGGAACCCAACGCCGAGGCGCAGTACTGGGTGACGCCCATCGACCCCAAAATGTCGGAAGCCAAAGCCGAGAGCAAGCTGCGCGAGTACAACAACTACGCACTGAAATGGCTCACGATTCACGAAGCCCTGCCCGGACACTACGTTCAGTTCGAGCACGCTAATGACGTTCAACCGTTGACGCGACGGTTGCTGCGCGCGTTGTTCGGCAACGGCCCGTACGTTGAGGGCTGGGCGGAATACATCGCGGATGTCATGACGCAGGAGGGTTATCTGGACCACAGTCCGAAGTTCGGACTTGTCCGGCGCAAGATAACCCTGCGGGCCGTGGCCAACACGATTCTCGACATCCGCCTGCAAACGATGAACATGACCGACCAGGAAGCTATGGACCTCATGTTGAACGACACTTTCCAGACGCAGGCCGAGGCCGAAGGCAAACTGGTGCGAGCCAAGCTGAGTTCTACCCAGTTGCCGACCTACTTCCTGGGTCAGCGGCAATGGTGGGAGTTGCGCAAGAAGTACCAGGCAGCGAATGGCAGCGCCTTCAACCTGGAGCAATTCCACGATGCGGCTCTGGACCAGGGTCCGTTGCCCATCGAGTACCTGGAGAAGATTATTCTGCCGGGTAAGTAAGCGCTCGCGACTAATGGGTTCGCCGTGTCTTGCGAATCAGGTAGGGAATCAATCCCGGCAGCCGGAGCATTTCGAAGACGGCGGGCTTGGTGACAGCGGGTAACGAGAAAAGTGAGCGCACGCGCGCCGCGGAGGCGATGAGTGGCGCGAACTGGCGGTCGTAGGCGCTACGGTAGCTGGCGACTGCCTCTGGGAGTGAATTGCCGCCCCGAAAATAGTCGACAAGACACCGGACGGCGACCCGGCCGCTGCGCAGGGCGATTGAAATTCCGTCACCGGCGAACGGGTCGATGAAGGCCGCCGCGTCACCAGCGAAGATTACGTTTTCGCGCACGGGTTGTGGCTCTCGATAGATCAGCGGCGCAGTGATGACCGCGTCGGTCACGGGCGTCCATCCTGCGGCGCGTTCCGCCAATCGCGGATGCAGCGCAAACACCTGTTCCAAAGACGTCGCCACGTCGGAACGTACCATGGCGCAAGCGTTCACTACGTCGTGGGAAACCGCCTGGACGCCGCAATAGCCGTTCTCGAAGAAATACAGATCAGTGGATGTGGCCAGGCGAAGCTCGCGGAAATGCGCCTTTATGCCGATCCATTTAGGGCCTGGCGGCAGCGTACGGTCGGCGGTGAATTGTGACCATCTGCCCGCAGCAACGATGAGCGCTCGTCCCGCAAAGCTCCCGGCGGATGTCCGTATGGTGAACGGGCCTTCACCCTCGATGGTAAACACCTCGCAATTGGAATGGGACTCGACGCCCGCACGCTGGGCGGCATCCCATAAGAGAGCGTCCATGTCGTAGCGGGTGAGGCTGAGTGCAGCGGCGGAAACAGGCGCCATGATCATGCGCCTGCCGAAAAACAATCGGGTGCGGTCAATCACCGGCGCCACACGAAGCAGCGACGCAGATGCCGGCACATCCCGGACCAAGTCACTTAGAACGTCGAGTGACTCCGCGGAAACGAACTCTCCGCACACTTTATGTCGGGGGAACTTCTGCGATTCGAAGAGCGCCACGCTGGCCCCCGAGCGCGCAGCCGTAATCGCCGCGGAGGTGCCCGCAGGTCCACCGCCGACGATCACCAGGTCGAAGATTTTAGTGTCGACCATCGGTAACGCCCGTCATTTCCACAGCAATATGCCCATGCGGTAAAGATAATGCCTTGAAATATCGACCCTCCTTGCCGGGACATCCGCTAGCAGCCCGGCCATCTCATCGCGCGTGTAAGCTTGCTGCACCGATGCGGGTGCGTCGTGCCAGGTGAGACGGCTTCGAAAGAGCGGTAATCCAAGGTAAACCAGCACAAGGTGCACGGGGCTACGAACCAGGTCGTTGATAAGCACCGCCCGATGGCAGACGCGCAGTCCCTCACGGGAAAATGTCCGCAGCATGTCGGGATCGAAGTGATGCGCCAGAAGAGAGCAGCTCACGACATCGAATGAGTCATCGCGAAAAGGCAGCCGCAGAGCGTCGCCCGCAACGGCTGGCAGTCCGTTGCTTGGCAGATGTGAACACATGCGGTCCAGCAACGTAACTTTCAGTCTCAGGCCGTCGCCAGCCAGCACCGTTTGCGCATCGCGCGGAACGTCGCCAGCGCCGGCGCCTACCTCCAACAGCGAAAGTTCCCTGGATCCAGACTCGCACGCTATCCGGCGCAAGAGCTGGATAGTGGTGCGGGCGCCGCCAAACCACTGATTGATGCGACGCAGATCCGCCAGCGAAATGGCTACCTCAGACGCGGTGCCCAGGTCTTGATCCAGCAACTCGGCGATAACCTTGCGTTGCATCGAGACGGTCTTTCTCAGCCCATCACAAACTTTACATCGCCACACCACACCGCGTGTCAAAGACCGTCACTAGCCTAAGCTAGTTTCGGCAAGCTAATGGGGCTGCCTTTTTCTGTTCGGGCCGGTTTCAAAGCAATTGTTCGAAGAATGACCAGCCTGCCGCTGGTCATTCTTCCTTGACTGAATTTTGTACGCTTGCCAGGGGGACCGGTCTTGGCGCAACATTTTGCTGAAGGTTTTCGTCGTCTTGAGCGGCAAGGCATCTTGTCGAAAAAAGCAACGCAGCAACGCAGCAACGAGACCGATCGTCTAAATGGTAATAGTAGTAGTTTGAAACGAAATCATGTGAGCAGTGAGGTGTTCGAGCTTGGCAAGTAAACGACAAGTTATTGGACTGATAGGGATCCTGTGGTCTTTCGCCTCCGGTTATGCGCAGCAGCAACCAGACGTAAACCCGATCGACCTGGTTCGCCGAGCTGCCAAAAACGAAATCCGCGCGAATGAAAATCAGAAGTACTTCTTCATGTACAAGGACCATAGCCAGTCCAAGAATCATTCCATTACCAAGGAAGTGCTGGAGACACCGCAGGGAGGGCTCGCGCGTACCATCGCCATTAACGGGAAGCCGCTTACTGCCGAACAACGGAGCAAGGACGACCAAAAGCTGACGAAGTTTGCCAATGATCCCGAAGCCCGGCGCAAGAAGGAAGAATCCAGCAAGGAAGAGGACAAACGGGCAGAGCTAATGCTCACCAGCCTGCCGGACGCTTTTCTGTACACCTACGCGGGAACTGAGCGCGGTCGTAACGGCGAACCAATGGTCCACCTTAAGTTCACTCCCAATCCGAAGTTTGACCCTCCGAACCACGAAACCGCGGTTTACCAGGGCATGCAAGGCGGCATGACCATCGATGAAGAGGCTTTACGTATCGCCAAGATAGACGGCACCTTGTTCCGCGACGTGGATTTCGGCTGGGGCATCCTTGGGCGGCTCTACAAGGGCGGCAGGTTCATCATTGAACAGCAGGACGTAGGCAACGGCCGCTGGGAGACGGTGCGACAGGTACTGCAGTTCAACGGCAAAATCCTTCTTGTCAAATCACTCACCATCGATTCCACCGAAACCGCGACCGACTTCCGGCCTGTGCCATCAAACATCACGACCGCTGAGGCACTCAACCTGCTGCACAAAAGCACCGATACCGTGGCGGAAAACGGCGGCGGCGTGAAAGAAGCGGACAGCCCTCACAGATAGGTTCAACCATACCGCCGCCAGAGTCATTCCCCCTGCATTCTCGCTAGGGTCGTAATACCTCCTTGCGCACGGTCAGGTTCTCAATTAAGTCCCGGCGCAGTTCATAGCCTCGCCCCGGACGATCGCTTACCGCGATGGTTCCCCGCGGCAAAACCTCGACCTGCGGCTCGATAATGTCTTCTTTCCAATAGCGCTTTGAGGCCGAGACGTCGCCCGGCAGCTTGAAATTGGCCAGCGTCGAAAGTGCCACATTGTGAGACCGGCCGACACCCGACTCGAGCATGCCTCCGCACCAGACCGGAACGCCGAAACGCTGGGCGACATCGTGGACTGCAATCGCCTCCGAGAAGCCGCCGACGCGCCCAACTTTTATGTTGACGATGCGACAGGAACCCAGCTCCAGGGCGGCTTCTGTGTCGCGTGCGCTGCGAATGGCCTCATCCAGGCAAAGAGAGGTTTGCAGCTGCTCTTGCAGCCGCGCATGGAAATAGAAGTCATCGCTCCATAGCGGCTGCTCGATCATCAGCAGGTTAAAGCGGTCGAAGCTCGCCAGATGCTCGGTATCGCTCAGCGTATACGCGGAATTGGCGTCGCAGCTCAACATGATCTCGGGCCAGCGAGCACGAACCTTCGCCAGAACATCGACGTCCCAGCCGGGTTTGACCTTCAACTTTATGCGCTGGTATCCGGCAGCCAGCTCAGTTTCGATTTTCTGCAACAGCTGCTCGTGCGAATCCTGGATGCCGATACTTACGCCGCAGGTGATCTCCCGTTGCGCTCCGCCCAGCAGCTTCCACAGTGGCACCGCCTTCTCCTGCGCTTCCGCATCCCACACCGCATTTTCTATCGCGGCTTTGGCCATGCGATGTTCGCGAACCCTGGCTAGAAGCGCCGGCACGTCACATCCCGATTGCAACTTCTTGCCCAAGGCCGCCGGAGCCAGGTAACGCACCGTCACGTCCCAAGCGCCGTCGATGTATTCTTCGCTGTAGAACGGGTCCTCGCCCGCCACACATTCTCCCCAGCCTTCGAGCCCGTCGGAATGCAATGTGACCAGGAAGACACGACGAGTGTAGGTGCGTCCGAAACTGGTCTCAAAGAAATGGACGAGTGGAATCTTTAGCTCGCGCAGCGTAATGGCTTCAATCTTCATGGACTACTTGCTCGTATACGACCAGTCTTCGTCCCAGCGTCCCAATAGAAATGCACCGTTGCCACTAGCATCACGCTCATAACCCAGACAGGCCAGCCCGCGGGAAAACGCCGTCAGAAACTGCCGACGGTTACGCGACTGCAAGTCGACGGCCTTCTGCCGCGTCTCGGGGTTTGCTTTCCACGCGTAGATGTCGCCAGGAACTTCCACCGTCGTCTCTTCGGATACTGCAGGACGTTTCCCGTCCGTCAGCAATGTCTCCACCCGCTTTGACTTCAGCCACCACTCCGCGACAAGGCGGTCGGTCGGGAGAAAACCCTGCAGGGGCGACGAGGTGATTCCGTACTGGTTGATGTTGTAACGCCGCGCGATTGCCCCCAGGCGTTCCAGGTTGAGATAAGCGTTCTTGATCTCCAGTGGATCGAATGTCCACTCCAGCAATTCGTACCCATGGGCGATGGCGTCCTCGCGCTGAAACAGCTTGATGCGGCGGCCGAGTCCCGTATTCCGGTGGCTCTCTTTCACGCCGAGCATGTGCGAATGCAGGTAAGGATGGCCGTTGCGTGTGCCGGGAATGGAGAACGCGAAACCCACTAGCGTGTCGCCGTCCCACGCGCCGATGGTTTGGCCGCCGATCTTTGGCGCCAGCGAGAAGATGCGCAGCGGCACCAGTTCATTGTCGGCGAAACCCCAAACCTCTTTCTGCAGCGTGACACAGGCGCGGAATTCCTCGATCTCGGTACAGTTGCGCAACTGGATGTTGCCGGTCACCGCTTCTCTTGTTGCTTCGATTCCTGCCACAACAACTCCATCTCGCCGAGCGACGCTTCACTGGGCCTGCGGCCCTTCTGCCGAAGCTGGTCTTCCAGGTACTGGAAGCGGCGGCGGAACTTGCGATTGGTCTTGCGCAGCGCCGACTCCGGATCGAGCGTAAGATAGCGCGCGATGTTCACCAGCACGAACAGCAGATCGCCAACTTCGTCTTCCAGTCGAGCGCGTAACTCATCGGGAGCCTTGACGCCGCGCGCGCCAGCGACGCCGGCTGCCGATTCAGGGCGCGGGCCCGGTGCGGGATATTCCTCAAGGTCGGCGCGCAGCTCATCGGTCTCCTCGTGCAGCTTGTCGAAGAGGCCTTCGATGTTGGGCCAGTCGAAACCCACATTGGCGACGCGTGAGCTGATTTTGTAAGCCTCCATCAGCGCGGGCATGGCCGACGAAACGCCACCCAGCACAGATTCGGTATGAGCTTTTTCTGCCGCCGCTGGCTCGCCGGTTTCTTCCTGGCGTTTCTTCTTCTCTTCGGCTTTCAGTGCCTGCCAGTTGCGCAGCACATCCGCCGGCGTATCAGCTTTCGCGTCGCCGAATACATGCGGATGACGATTTACCAGCTTGTCGGAGAGCCGGTCGAGGACCTCGTCGATGGAGAAGCGCCGCTCTTCCGCCGCCATCTGCGAGTAGAAGAGCACTTGCAGCAGCAGGTCGCCAAGCTCGCCGGGAAGCCCATTCCAGTCGCGCGCGTCGATCGCCTCCAGCACTTCGTAGGCTTCTTCCAGGGTGTAAGGCTTGATTGTGTCGAAGGTCTGCTCGCGGTCCCATGGACAACCGCCCGGCCCGCGCAACCGGGCCATGATGGAAACCGCGCGCTCAAATCGTTCGCCTGTGGTTGGCATCACGACCAATCTAAATGACGGCGGATGAGCGGCGCAAAACCTGCAAGTCATTGACGGGAGCTGGAACTCCCGGGAAGTTTCGAGTCTCGAGTTGTGAGTTTCAAGCTAATGCCGAATCATCCGATTCGCTCTTCAACAGAAAAAACTCAGCACGCAATGGCACTGAACTCCATGGACGAGAACAGGAAGCAAGGGTGCCGCTGTTAACCGGTGACTGACACGGAAAACTCGAAACTGCCTCTTAGTCGAGATCGAAATCGCGCAGCGGCTTGCCAGTGTCCGGCGTTTCCTTGGCGCGCCTGAGGGCTTCCTGGAATTTTTTCTCCAGCAGGTCGCCCGAGTGCTTCTGCGCCTCCACCGACTGCCGGAAGATGGATTCCTTGCGGCTGTCTTGGTCTTTCATGGCCCGCGCCGCCGATTCCAGGTCCTCGAAGGTCTTGGGAACGGCCTTGGGCGTGTGCGCAATCACCGCCTTGGTGGCGCTATCGACCTTGAGCACGGCGCCGCAGCAGGGGCAGGCGACCTCGAATTGCGGAGACGTCTTTGACATACCCACGATGGTACCGTACCGGCGGTAGCGATGACTACGTGGAGCGCGCGCCGCGAGCGGGGCTGCAGTTGGTGAAGGGTGTGGCGGCGCGGTTTTCGGCAAGAATTCAGGATAAGCACCTAGTACATACCCCACCATCCCCCTCCCACCCTCGAGGGGGTAGCATAAGAGATTGAAAAACAATGGGTTGCTCCTGGGTACTCTCGCGAAATCCGGGTAAAATATTCCGTCCATTGGGCTTACAGCCATAGTATTCCGTGCAAAGGGCTTAACAGGGCAAGTTGAGCGGCCTTTTCCTCGGCATCTTTACAAGTCAAACTCGCGAATTTAACCAAGTAATAACTATGGTTTCCGCGCTCTGCCAATCGGGGCCGGGACGGCGAGCTAATCGGCCATAGAAAGACCCTCCTGAACCGGAGGGTCATGGTGGTTACACGAAGATTTAGCGCAACGCTTCCATGCACTCTTCCAGCACCTCGCGCGAAGGCCGGGTAACGGTCTCCGGGAGAGTGGCGAGCGTCTGGTCGGTCATGTTGATCATGTCAATGAAGTTCGGCGCGGTGGTGTTCAGATAGAGCACGCCGGTGAGTACTTCCTCCGCTTCGTGCGATTCCATCACTCGCTTGATGGCGCCCACCTTGTTCGTCGGGTCGTAATCGTGCTCCAGTTTGCGCAGGCGCAGCGACGAGCCGTCGTGCATGGTGACGTTGATGCTGGAGCCCTCGTCGTATTCAATGTCAATCTCGTTGAAGTGCGGCACGAAGTTCAGATCGTGCAGCGGCTCCTCATGGTCTTTGACAAACTTGTACGATTTGGTCGAGCCTTCGTGGTCGTTGAAGGTGGTGCAGGGCGAGATCACGTCGAGCAGCACCGTGCCGCGATGGGCCAGCGCCGCCTTCAGAATGGTGTGCAACTGCTTCTTGTCGCCGGAAAACGAACGACCGACGAAGGTTGCACCCAGCATGATCGCCAGCGCGCAGGTGTCGATGGGCGGCAGGTCATTGATGACGCCGGTCTTCAGTTTGGAACCCAGGTCGGCGGTGGCGGAAAACTGGCCCTTGGTGAGCCCATACACGCCGTTGTCCTCGATAATGTAGATGATGGGTAGATTGCGCCGCATGAGATGTACGAACTGGCCGATGCCGATGGAGGCTGTGTCGCCGTCGCCGCTGACGCCCAGCGCGATGATTTTCGAGTTAGCCAGCACCGCGCCGGTCGCAACTGACGGCATGCGCCCGTGCACCGAGTTGAAGCTGTGTGAACGGCTCATGAAGTAGGCCGGGCTTTTGGACGAGCAGCCGATGCCCGACATCTTGATAACGCGCTCGGGCGCGATACCCATCTCGTAGAAGGCGTCAATGATGCGCTCGGAGATGGCGTTGTGCCCGCATCCCGCGCACAGGGTCGTCTTGCCACCGCGATAGTCGAGCACCTGCAGCCCGATGCGGTTGGTCTTCGGTGGCGGCGATGTGGCTGTGGTCGCCATTTACTTGCCCTCCTGGGTCATGATGTCGTCGGTAATGGAGCGCGCGTCAATCGGCAGCCCGTTGTAATGCCGGACGCTGCGCAGACGGATGATGTCCTCGATCTTGATGTCCAGCTTCAGCAACTGCAGCATCTGTCCGTCACGGTTCTGGTCCACAATGTAGACCCGAGGGTGCGCCGCGATGAACTCATGGACTTCCGTGGTGAACGGATAAGCGCGCAGCCGCAGGTAGTCGGCCTTGACAGCGTACTCGGCTCCCAACTGCTCGAGCGTTTCCACCACGGCGTGATGCGAAGTACCGTAAGCGATGATGCCGACCTGGTTGCCGTCATTGCGAACGATTTCCGGCTTGGGCACCAGCGCGCGCGCAGTATCGAACTTGCGCGCCAGGCGGTCCATGTTGTTGGCGTAGTCGTCAGGCCGCTCGCTGTACTGGGACTTCTCGTTGTGACCGCTGCCGCGCGCAAACCACGCCGCCCCGGGATGGTCGGTGCCGGGCAGCGTGCGATAGCCGATGGCGTCGCCGTCCACATCTTTGTAACGCGCGAAACCGCCCAGCCGCTCGAGGTCTTCCGCGGTCAGAACCTTGCCGCGGTTCTGCGGCTTCTCGGGATATTGAAACGGTTCCGACATCCAGTTGTTCATGCCCAGGTCGAGGTCGGACATGACGAAGACCGGGGTCTGCAGCTGCTCAGCAAGATCAAAGGCATCGGTCGCCATGCTGAAACACTCGCTGACGCTGCACGGGATCAGCATGGGATGGCACGTGTCTCCATGCGAGAGCTTCGCAACAAATTCAATGTCACCTTGCGCGGTGCGCGTCGGCAAGCCGGTGGACGGACCTACCCGCTGGATGTCCCAGATGACGCCGGGGATTTCCACGTAGTAGCCGAGACCGGCGAACTCCGACATTAGCGAGATGCCGGGGCCGGCAGTGGCCGTCATGGAGCGCGCGCCTGCCCATCCGGCGCCCAGCACCATGCCGATAGCAGCGAGCTCGTCCTCAGCTTGGACAATCGCAAAAGTAGCCTTTCCGTCAGCTCCTACGCGGTATTCCTTCATGTAATCGATGAGAGTTTCCACCAGTGAGGAAGACGGCGTGATCGGGTACCAAGTCACCACCGTCACACCAGCAAACATCGAGCCCATGGCAGCGGCCGCGTTGCCGTCAATGATGATCATGCCGGCGGTTTTGTCCATGCGCTCGACGCTGAACGGGTCAGCCTTAGTGAGCGATGAGGCAGCGTAATCGTAGCCAGCCTTGGCAGCGTTCCAGTTGAGCTCGGCGGCCTTCACTTTCTTGGCGAACTGCTTGTGTAATGCTTTCTCGACCTCGGTCATGTCGAGGTTGAGCAGCTGCGCCACCACCCCGACGTAAACCATGTTCTTGACCAGCTTGCGTAGCTTGGATTCGGGACAGTTGGCGGCGGTAATTTTGTCGAACGGTACCGGGTAAAACGTCAGGTCGGAGCGCAATTCGTTGAGCTTCAGCGGCTCGTCATACAACGCCACGGCGCCGGGCGCGAGCGAGAGAACGTCTTCCTTCGCCGTCTCCGGGTTCATCGCCACCACGAAGTCGATTTCCTTCTTACGCGCGATGTAACCCTTCTTGCTGGCGCGGATGGTGTACCAGGTAGGCAGACCGGCAATGTTGGACGGGAACATGTTCTTGCCGGAGACGGGCACCCCCATCTGGAAGATGGTGCGCAGCAGCACGGTGTTGGCACTCTGCGATCCGGAACCGTTTACCGTCGCGACCTGGATGCTGAAGTCGTTGACGACAGGCTGGCGCTGGGCGTCGCGCTCGGCGCCATGTACTGCAATCTCAGTTGTGGCCATCAATACCCCTTACTCGATG
The DNA here is from genome assembly GCA_031296115.1 of Acidobacteriota bacterium. Lineage (GTDB taxonomy): Bacteria > Acidobacteriota > Terriglobia > Terriglobales > Acidobacteriaceae > Bog-257. The sequence continues at coordinate 16,250 of JARLGI010000023.1, forward strand.
GATGACGAAGGTAGGACGAACATTTCATTATAGGGCACAAGACAAGGCGATGTTGAGCTTGGTTCTGCTGGAAGAGCCAATCTGCTTTTTTGCCAAACGGGGCGACGCCTTCAACCTTTACCAAGTCGAGCCGGCAGGTCGGAGCGATCACTTCTTGAAGTAATAAGTCCAGCTCAGGCTCACGTATGACTTCAGCGGAACGCCTACCACGCGTTCGAACGGCTCCGGTTTATTGGGCAGTGAAAGGGTCTCGGTTGTCTGGCTGGTGTAACCGTTGGCGATCAGAAAATTGGCGGCGATGGACATGCGGTTTTCCAGGAACGGCCGAAGAATGGCACCGCGGATCTCGGTGACCGGGACGCCGGTGAATCCGTCGCCCAGGGGCCTGGCCTTCACGAACTCAAACTCACCGCGGGCTTGCAGGCGAAAAGGCAGCCGATAATACGAGCCCACCGCGTCTACGATCATGCACGGTGCTTCCGGCAACGGCTCGCCAGTCTGCCGGTCCCGCGCGTCCGCCTGCGCGTAGGAGAGGTAGAGACTGCCGCGCGAAAAATTCCTCTGCACGGAAACCGCAAGCACCTTATTGAGCGACGGCCCGACAACCTGCTGCAAGCCGGTATCGGGGTCAATCTTGGCCAACTCCAGCGAATTCGAGACGCGCCGCAGGGTGACGTAAGACTGAGTTTGTTTGAGCACCTTCGAAAGCACGAGTTGATAAGCGCGCGACGGCGCTATCAGCGAAGGGGCGCAGGTTCCCGTTCCGATGCGAGGATCGTGGTGTGGAACGCATAGCCGTAGCTGAAGGCAAGCGTCGGCAGGTACCAGCGATCGGGCGGCAGAATGGTCAGCGTTCCCTTGGGCGGCGTGAGCGTGGCGAGCTTGTTGAACGAGTTCTGAGGATTGATCTGGTCCTGGTTGTCCATCCAGACTTCTTCCTGGCGGACTCCCAGGTTGTAGTGCAGATGGCGACCGACCGGGCCGTCGACCGAGACAAAGGGCTCGACAAACGACAAAGTCAGATTGTTGCTGGTGACGGGCTGAAATCCGCCGCTGCTGTCCACGTACTTCAGGTCGACATTGCGGGGCGCGTCGCGGCGAATGTCCACTCCGGCCAGCAGCGCCAGCCAGCGACGAACGCTCTGCACGTATGTCGTTTCGCCCCCCAAACACGTTGCGGTTTTCGCTTTGCTGGATCAACCCGTCGCCGAAGTTCGAACGCAACGTCAGCGCATAGTTACGGTAGAAACCGGAGAAGGAAAACTGGCGCTGCTCGCTTAACTTCCAGGTATCGGTGGCCATCGCGAGGAACGTGTAGGTGTTGTCCAGTTGCCGGTTGTCGATGGTGTCGCCCTGCACCGGAACGTTTATCGGATCCAGGCCAGGAATGTAGGAGAATCCGTAATAGCCTACGCCAAACAGCGTGAGCTGATGGCGTCCGAGATTGAACTGCCGGAAGCCGTTCAATTTGTATTGCTGGCGATACTCCGGACGATCCAGGAAGCCATTGCCGAAAACTCCCCGGCAATCCAGGCGTCGGTTTGCGGATTCGCCGAGCCCCATCCGGCCATCACGTCCCCATCGCGATAATCTCCAGTGAGTTGGAGAAAGCTGGTCACCCGCTGCCGGGGAAGATAGGAAGCGGCGACATCGATGGAGTTGTTGCCCTCGCGGACATTGAAGGCAGCGCCATCTACCCGGACGCCTTCGATCGTCGGTGCGATCAGGAAATTGTGCCACGATCCGAGGGGCAGCCGGCGCAAACGAGCCTCCGCCGCACCGGCCAGGCCGGTATGGGCTGCGCTATAGTGTTGTGAAATCAACCAGTAAAGGATGCGCAATGGCGGAGCTGACCAGGACCGGGGTTTCCATCGAAGAGGATCTGCTAACCCAGTTCGACCGCGTGATCCGCAAGCGGGGCTACAAGAACCGCTCCGAGGCCATACGCGACCTGATCCGCGAGAGCCTGGTGTCTGATGCGGTTGACCTCAACGAACCGGTGGTCGCAACACTTTCCATGGTCTACGACATCATCGTCCCAATCTGTCCAACAAGCTGAATGAATTGCGACACCACTCGCACGGCAACGTGCTGGCCGCCACCCACGTGCATCTTGACGCCGACAACTGCCTGGAAGTCGTGATTATGCGAGGCCCGCAGCGGTGACGTGCGCCATCTCGCCGACCACATGCTGGCCATGAGCGGCGTCAAGCACGGCAAACTCGTGCTGACTACCACGGGCAAGCCACTGAAGTAGATTGGGCCGCGGAGTGTGTTGCTCCGTCCCTACGCATGTATGTAAGTCACACAGACTGCGGTTGTCCGTCACAGCCTTGGCGGGCGTAAACGCCGTTTAATACATAGCAGGGCCGAGACCCCTAAACCTATGGCGCGCGATCGCAAGCGGCACGACAAGCCGGAGACCACCATGCCCAGCCCAAGGGACGGCAATTCCTTCTCCTGGGGGGACGCGCTTTTCCTTTACATCGAGCGCGAGGGGCAGCCGCTGAACATTGCCGGGGTAAGCGTGTTCGAGGGTAAGATGAAACGCGCCGACGTCATGAAATTCATCACCGCGAAGCTACCGCGGATTCCCCGCTTCTGCCAGCGTGTGGTGTTCCCTCCCCTTGATCTCGGCCTCCCCAGATGGGAGATGGACCCCAATTTCGACATCCGCAACCACATTCGGGAGGTGAAGCTCAAGCACGGAACCGAGCAAGAGCTGAAGGCCCTGGCGGGGAAGATCGTGAGCGCCCGGCTGGACCGTCAACGGCCGCTGTGGGATTTCACTCTGGTCCGATTACAGGGGAACCGCACCGGCATGGTCGCCCGCATGCATCACTGCCTGACCGACGGCATTGCCGGCGTGGGCTCGATGAACGTCATCATGGATACCACTCCCACCCCCGCGCCGCAGCCCCTACCGCACAAACCCGCGCGGGTCGAGCCGCCGACGCCGAAGGATGCCGGCGCGGTGTTGCTGAATGGCCTGCTTAAGTCGTATTCCTCACTGGTTGAAGGAGCGCTGACATTGCACTCCGGCCTGCTCAACATGGCGCAGGAAGCGGTGGCTCATCCCGCCGCTCCTCCGGCAGAGATGATCCGCATGGTGTCGGAACTGGCTGCGCCGGCAGAACGCCTGCCGTTTAATATCGTCTGCCAAGGACCGCAGAAGTTTGCCTGGGCTGAGTTGCGGCTCGACGAGATTAAGGCGGTCAAGAACGCCTGTGAAACGACCGTAAACGATGTTGTGCTTGCGGTCGTCACTTCGGCCTTCGCGCGTTATGCCTCTCTCCGCGGAGTACAACTGAAGGGACGTTCGCTGCGAATTGTGATTCCGGTCAACGTGCGCGGCGATGGCAGCACCCACGAGATGGGCAACCAGATATCCTTCGTGCCGGTCGCTGTGCCCCTCGATATTGATGATCCAGTGAAGCTGCTTGCCGAGGTGCATCAACGAGTGGAGTTCCTCAAGCGGTCGCACGCCGCAGAGCTGGTGGGGATGTTTGGCGGCGCGCTTTCGACTCTGCCCAGCGCTTTCTGGTCCCATATTGGACCGGTGGCGAGCCAGTTGCCGCTGAGCCTCTGCAATACCATCTGCACCAATGTTCCCGGCCCGCAAGTCCCGCTGTACTTGATGGGCCACAAGATGCTGGCGTGGTATCCCTGGGTGCCGATCGGTGGTCTCATGGGCATCAACTGCGCCATCCTCACCTATAACGGCACGGCATTCTTCGGCTTCACTGGCGATGTGCACGCCGCGCCCGACCTGGAGCGCCTGGAGAAATTCGTCGACGTCAGCTTCGAGGAACTGAAGAAGGCCGTTGCATCCGGAGCGGCGGCACCCCAACCGCGCAAACGCGAGCGGCCGAATGCCAGGATTCCGCTGTCTAAGACCCCTGCCAAGTCGCGGCGGCGGAAAGCGCCGGTGAAGGTAGCACCTGCAACGACGGAAGCGGCCGCCGTTCAAGAGCAACCGACCGAAGAGCAGGAGCGGCAGACGATGGCGGTCAGCGCCTGATGTACCGTCCGTAGTTTCGGACCTCTGAACCTTCCTCTGGGTTATCGGTCACAGACAAACCGGTTGCACAGAGCAATCATGAAGTTGAAGCAGCCTCGCCGCGAGACGGCACGGGCGCGTGGCTGCAGTCAGGTCGCGCCAAGGCTTCTGCCTCAGTTCACTTCGTCCCGAGGCTGCGTAGGTGTTCTTCCAACGAGGTGCTTATGCGAAAAGCAATCTTCTTCCTCTGTTTCCTGGCTGCACTTCCACTCATCGCGCAGGACAAGTCTTCGGTCACGGTCAAGGGCAGCGAGGTGAACAACGGAGTCGTGATTGTCACCGTTCACCAGGCAACCGCCACCGAGGGCAAGACCACGTTCGCACTGCAGTGCAACAAGGGAGCGTCCCTCTGCACGGTCCTCGAGCCGGGAAACTACGTGATGGTTCGCCTGCCCAAGAACTACGGCATGTACGACTGCGACAATGTGGATGTCTACGCGGCGGGAGCGGACCCGGAAACCGGCAAGAAGCTTGGGCAGTATTGCCTGACTGAGAAGTAGATCTGCGGCTCGGCCGCGGATGCGAACGCCGACCTATGCGGCTGGCGCACGGGCGGTCTATACAATTTGACGCGCCGGAGCTGGCTGTGATCTCGTGGCGCAAAAAAAGTCGGGGCACCCTTAACACGGTGCCCCATGTTTCAGCTTGCTTCACTGCCGGTCACATCTTTGCGAGTCTTACGCTACCCGAAGAGCTTTCCGCCAGCTAGTTGCAGTTCGAGAACTTCACCGAAGCAATCTGCGTGCTCCAGTCGAAGCGCTGGGTCACTGTGTAGTACTCCTGGGTGTACCAGAAGGTGCAGCCATGCATGCCGTCGTTAGTGTCAATGCGCATGGAGCTGTAGTCGCCCCAGCAGTTCGAAGTGTCAGGTTGCGAACCGCTGCCGCCGACCACCTGGACTTCAGCTTCCAGGTTGCGTGCTCCGGCTTCTTTCTTTGCGGGATTCCGAAGTAATTTGACTTAGGTGATGGCGGGATCCACCTTCTCGCTGTCCACCCCGAGTTCCTCGAAGGCCTTCTGCGCGCGCTGCACATCAAACTTTCCGTCGCGGGCGAGCCGTGACAGCGCAGCTACTGCGATCGACTCGGCATTGACCTCGAAGTGCCGCCGCAGGTGCTCACGATTGTCACTGCGTCCAAAGCCATCCGTACCCAGCGTGACCAGCCGTTTGCCCAGCCACGGCGAAAGCTGGTCGGGCACCGCCTTCATGTAATCGGTTGCGGCGATGATCGGGCCTTCTACCCCGTCAAGCACGGTCGCGATGTACGGCCGTTTTTCGGGTTGTGCAGGATGCAGCCGGTTCCAGCGCTCGACGGCCAACGCGTCGCGTCGCAACTCGTTGTAGCTGGTGACACTCCAGACGTCGGCCTGAACGCCGTACTTCTCAGCCAGTATCTGCTGCGCGCGCAGCGCTTCGTTGAGGATGGGACCGCTGCCAAAGAGCTGGACGACAGACTTGCCTTCCGCCGCCGACTTATAGCGATAGATGCCGCGCAGAATGCCTTCTTCACAGCCGGCCGGCATTTCCGGCATCGCATAGTCCTCGTTGTAGATGGTGATGTAGTAGAAGCGATCTTCCATCTCTGCGTACATGCGGCGCATGCCATCCTGCACAATGACAGCGATCTCGTACACGTAGGCGGGATCGTAGCTGTGGCAAGTGGGGACGGTGCTGGACAGCACGAGGCTGTGGCCGTCCTGGTGCTGCAAGCCTTCGCCGGCGAGAGTCGTACGTCCGGCCGTACCGCCCATCATGAAGCCTTTGCCGCGCGAATCGGCAAACGCCCAGACCATGTCGCCGATACGCTGGAAGCCAAACATCGAGTAGTACGTAAAGAACGGGACCATCGGCACGCCGCAGTTGGCATAGGCAGTGCCCGCCGCCGTGAAGGACGCCATCGAGCCAGCTTCGGTGATTCCCTCTTCCAGAATCTGCCCGTTCTTCTCTTCGCGGTAATACAACAGCATGTCCTGATCGTGCGGGGTGTAAAGCTGCCCCTTGCTTGCGTAAATGCCTACCTGGCGAATGATCGACTCCATGCCAAACGTGCGGCCTTCGTCAGGAATGATGGGCACGATGAGCTTACCGACCTGAGGATTTTTCATCAGCCGACGCAACATGCTAACGAAGCCCATGGTGGTCGAGACCGCCCGGCCTTTGGAGCCGGCCAGTGATTCGGAGAACTCGGTCAGCGGAGGAGCCTGGAAGTGCATGGCAGGAACTTCGCGCTTCAGCAAGAACCCGCCAAGGGCCTCACGCCGCTGCTTTGCATAGACAATCTCGGGGCTGTCATCGGGCGGACGATACAGCCGCCCTTCCTTCGCCGCCAGCTCCGGAATCGGAATCGCAAACCGCGAGCGGAAAGCAGTCAGTGACTGATCAGCGAGTTTCTTTTCCTGGTGAGTGGCGTTGCGCGCCTCGGCCGAACCGAGACCGTAGCCTTTTACCGTGTGCGCCAGGATTACCGTGGGTGAGCCCTGGTGCTCCACTGCGCGCTTGTAGGCGTTGTAAACCTTCTGCGGATCATGGCCGCCGCGGGTGAGGCGATGCAGTTCCTCATCGCTCATGTCGGAGACCATTTCCAGCAACTCGGGATACTTGCCAAAGAAGTGGGTGCGGATGTATGCGCCGCCCTTAACCTTGTAGGTCTGGTATTCGCCGTCCACTACTTCGCCCAGGCGCTTCACCAGCAAGCCTGACTTGTCGCGCGCAAACAGCGGGTCCCAATCAGAGCCCCACAGAACCTTTATGACGTTCCAGCCGGCACCCCGGAAGGCCGCTTCCAGTTCCTTGATGATGTTTCCGTTGCCGCGCACGGGCCCGTCGAGACGCTGGAGATTGCAGTTCACGACGAAGATGAGGTTATCGAGTTGCTCGCGGGAAGCGAGCGTAAGCGAGCCCATGGACTCGGGCTCATCGGTCTCGCCGTCCCCTACAAATGCCCAGACCTTCCTGGGAGTTGCGGGAATAATCTCCCGGTTCTCCAGGTACCGCATGAAGCGCGCCTGGTAAATCGCGTTCAGTGGTCCAAGCCCCATGGACACCGTGGGGAATCTCCAGAAATCGGGCATCAGCCAGGGATGCGGATAGGACGACAATGCAGGCTCGCCGCGCAGCTCATGACGAAAATTCTTTACCTGCTCCTCGGTGATCCGCCCCAAGAGGTAGGCCCGCGCGTAAACGCCGGGCGAAGAGTGCCCTTGAAAATAGACGAAATCGCCCGGCTGGTCGCCGTAACGGGCGTGGAAGAAATGATTGAAACCAACTTCCAGCAGCGTCGCCAGGGACGAATACGTCGAGATATGGCCGCCGATGCCGGGGTCCTTTTTGTTCTGCCGGTGCACCATGGCCATCGCGTTCCAGCGCGTCAGACTCTTCAGCCGCCGCTCCAGTTGGCGGTCTCCGGGATATGGCACTTCCTCTTCGACGGGAATTGTATTGACGTAAGGGGTGTTGAGCTGGAGCGGAACTTCCACCCCGAACTGATGGGCCCTATTGATCAGGGCGGCGAGAAGATCGCAGCCGCGGTTCGTGCCCTCTTCCTCGACCACCTGGTCGAAGGCCTCAAGCCATTCCGCGACTTCCTCTTCCGTGTCCATCTCCGGCCTGGCCGGAAATTCGATGATCCGCTTCTTGACTTCGTAGGTTGCCACGATTACCTCAATAATCTGCCTAATCTAGGCGGCACGACGGGCCTGCCTACATGCTGCGCCTCAGGAATGAATTCTTCGTCACTATAGTAGGGATGCACACGAAGAAAAATCGCTTCTTGTTGTTGTGGCCGCAGCCGACATTGCTGATTGCGCGGTGCAAGACACCCGAGGGCCACAGCAGGTGGCCAAACTCGGAAATCGGCGTTCCATCCTCACGAATGTTGTCTTGATTTTAGCAGAGAGAAGCAGCAGTCAGGACCGTGCAGTGTGGGAAGTGCGGGCAGCATCAAACGCGAAACGCGCACCGCCCGATGCGCGCTTCCTGCTTAGGCAAACTTATGTATGCAGACCCCAGTCCGGAGATGAGAACTCTTCCTAGGTGTCGGTCAGCTACTGCGGCGTGTTGATTTGTTGCCAGACCGCCATGCCGGCAATCACCAGAATCAGCACACCTGACAGGACCCCCAGAACACGCACGTAAGGCGCAACTTTTCGCATCCGAAGCTGGAGTTGTTCCTGCTCGACTCGGAGGCTGGCACTTGCATCGTCCAGGAAGAGTTGATCGTCTTCGTGCAGGGTCAAAGTGCTGCGGTAGATCAGAAGCAGGATCAGCACCACGGTCAGCGCGCCCCACACGATCAGCAACATCATGATCAAAGACATTAGCCACCTCGGCTCGAAGGAACCGGCCCCGCGGCCGCCAGTTTGACGCCGCGGAGGATCGGAGCCCTCACGGGCACATATTATATCCTCAGGGCAGTTTACAACCAGTGCAATTTGGGCGACTGCCGTAGCAAGCCACGGGGACGGCCCGCGGGCCTATCGAAAACCAAGTCACGCAATGCCAAGTTCTGCGACCTCATTCAGTTAGCGCGCATCCAAATGTTGTAGCCGCCAAGCCAGTTGGCGGCGAGACGCAGTTTGCTATAATCGCGCTAGTTTCTGAGGAGAGAGGCATGGCAACCACAACTACCACACCGACCACCACGACCCCAACTGTAGACACTCGGCCGCTTAATTTCACCGGCACAGCAATCGCCAAGGTGAAAGAGATCATGGCGCAGCAGAATCCCGTACCGGCAGGACTGCGCGTGGGCGTGGTCGGGGGAGGATGCTCCGGCTTCTCCTACTCAATGTCTTTCGAGAATGGCGCAGGGATGATGGACAAGACATTCGATTTCGAGGGGCTGAAGGTCTATGTTGACGCGACCTCACTGATGTACCTGAAGGGCGTCAATGTTGATTACATCGAGACGCTCGAGGGCGCCGGCTTCAAGTTTGACAACCCCAACGTGAAGAGCACTTGCGGTTGCGGATCGTCCTTCAGCGTGTAATTAGAACAAGATAACGAGTGCAAGGCCCCGTCGCGAAGGGACGGGGCTTTTTCTTTGTCCGGAGTCCGCACTTACAGAACGATTCGCGACCTCCGGGTTCGTCCTGCAGCGCGCAACCAATGTTTCGCTGCCGGGTTGGAACAGACTGTTGTGCCCTATACCGTACCGCTTACACCCTATACAATGTATTTTCCTGCTTGCGTTCTGAATAAGGTCGGTACTTCACTGTCGAGAGTGTGGATGATATCTTTTCGCCAGACCGGTTTCATACTGTCAATTATTTTCGTGTTGCTGCTTGAGTTGGGCTGTGGAGACCAGTACCGGCCAGTGGCGAATCCTATCATCGGGCCCGGTGGCCAGCCTCAATCCACCCATTACGCCTACGTGGTCAATTACAACCCCAGCGGTCCAGGCTCAACCTACAAGATTGACGTTTCCGGAGATACCATCAGCCAAGCTCAGACGGTGGGATTGGGCTCGGTCGCCGAGTCTCTGTTCCTCAACAGCACTCTCTTCGTGGCCAACCGGGATGGAGACAGCGTAATGTCTTACACGGTCTATCTCAGCGGCCCGCCGATCACCACCACCAATCTTCTACCAGGCTCTCATCCGGTAGCGCTGGCGTCCACCGAGAATGACGCGATGTTCGTGCTCAACCAGGGGCCGAACTCCGCATGCCCGAATACCGGATCGATCAGCACCATCAGCACCACAACACTGACCGTCACCAATACCGTGTGCGTCGGGGTACACCCCACGCAAATGATTCAGCTGCCCAATGGCGGCGAGATTTATGTGACCAACCAGGGTGACAATAGCGTGTCGATTTTTGTTCCATCCAGCCAGACCGTGACCGCCACAATCACCACGGCGCAGGGGCTGGGACTCAATCCCACCGCCCTGGCGTCGAGCCTGGACGGCAGTTTCATATTCGTTGTGACCGCCGGCGACGGCACCAACCCTGGCGCGCTTGACATTCTGCCGAGATACTCTGGGACGATTGCTGCGTCGGTTCCCTTGGGAGTTGCACCGAGCTTCGAGATACTCGATCCGAACCTCAATCGGTTATACGTGGCCAACACCGGCAGCAACACCGTAAACGTGTTTGATGCTTCGAAGGTGAACGTCGCAAACAACCCGGCAATACCCCTGCTGGGGACCGCCAATGTAGGCACCGCGCCGGTGAGCATCACTCCGCTGCCTAACGGCACGCAGTTCTATGTCGCTGACTCCGTCTCGAACGATGTGACGGTGGTTAGTGCAGGCAGCTTCCTGCCCTTGAAGACCATTCCTCTAGCCGCTAACGCCAACCCGGTATGGATCGCCTCGGAGCCAACATCCACCAAGGTTTACGTTGCCAACCCCGGAACTGGAACGATTTCCATCATCCAAACGGTCGACAACACCATCGCGACCAACATAGCGGCGCCTCCACAGGTTGCAGGTTGCGTCAGCTACTGCGCGCTCCAGCAGCCGGTCATGATAGGTACCAACTAGAGGTAGTTTCGCGCCCCGCAAACTGTCCAATGCTCTCTGGATTCGTTGCGGCACGGCTTCGCAGCTGTCGGGCGATTGGGGTTCCTGTCATGAATGCCGTGCTGACAACCGACAACTGGCCACTGACGACTGCTTTCACGTGAACATGAATTCTTTGGTTCGCAGCTCGCGGATGGTATCGCGCAGTTTGGCAGCGTGCTCGAATTCGAAACGCTTGGCCGCTTCCCGCATGTCGCTCTCCAGCTTTGCAATGTAGGTATCGAGTTCCTGCTGAGAACTGAATTCGGGAAGCCCCTCAGCCTCGTTGGTCAAATCGGTGTAGTCAGCATTGGCGACTGCCACCAGTGTCATGTCGAGTGGTCGGATGATGCTTTCCGGTGTAATGCCGTGCTCGAGGTTGTAAGCCGTTTGGATGGCGCGCCGGCGCTCGGTTTCGCCCATTGCCTTTTGCATGGAATCCGTCATGTTGTCGGCATAAAGGATTGCGCGCCCGCCGAGGTGCCGCGCGCAACGTCCAATTGTCTGAATCAGCGATCCCGCTGAACGAAGAAAGCCTTCCTTGTCGGCATCAAGAATCGCCACCAGCGAGACTTCGGGCAGGTCCAACCCCTCGCGCAGCAGGTTGATCCCGATCAGCACGTCGAACTCGCCCTTGCGCAGGTCGCGCAGGATCTTGATGCGCTCCAGGGTTTCGATCTCTGAGTGCATGTAGCGACAGCGCACGCCGACCTCGCTGTAGTACTCCGCCAGGTCCTCCGCCATGCGCTTCGTAAGTGTGGTTACCAGAACGCGCTCGTGACGCTCTGACCGCTGACGAATTTCGTGCAGCAGATCGTCTATCTGTCCCTTAACTGGCCGCACTTCGACTTCAGGGTCGATGAGGCCCGTCGGCCGAATAATCTGCTCCACCACGACGCCGGCGGCTTTTGTCAGCTCGTATGGGCCTGGAGTTGCCGAGACGTAGATCACCTGGTTCACGCGATGCTCAAATTCCTCGAAGGTAAGGGGCCGGTTGTCGAGCGCGCTGGGCAGGCGGAAGCCGTATTCGATGAGGTTCTGTTTTCGCGAGCGGTCGCCATGCCACATGCCGTGCAACTGCGGAATCGTCTGGTGCGATTCATCAATCACCATGAGGCAGTCGCGGGGCACATAGTCCAGAAGCGTCGGCGGTGGCTCGCCCGGCAACCGCCCGGTAAAGTGCCGAGAGTAATTCTCAATGCCGTGGCAGTAGCCCATCTCCTTGATCATTTCCAGGTCGAAACGCGTGCGCTGATGAATGCGCTGCGATTCCACCATTCTTCCCTGCTTCTCCAGTTCAACTTCCCACCACGCCAGTTCCTCCAGGATGGATTGCACGGCATTCTGCTTGCGCTCCGGCTTCATCACGTAGTGCGTCTTGGGATAGATGGGCAGGCGCGCGTACTTTTGCTTTACGGTTCCGAAAAGCGGATCAATCTGCGCCAGCGATTCCACCTGGTCCCCCCACAGCTCAATGCGATACGCGTTGTCCTCGTAGGTGGGAAAGATCTCGATGATGTCGCCCCGTACCCGGAAGGCCCCGCGGCGGAAATCGCCTTCGCTGCGCTCGTAAAGAATCTCGACCAGCTTGCGGATGATGTCGTCGCGCTTGATCTTCTGTCCCTTCTCCAGGAACAGCAGCATGCCGTAATAGGCTTCGGGCGATCCCAGGCCGTAAATGCAACTCACCGAGGCCACGATGATGCAGTCGCGGCGCTCGAACAACGATTTCGTCGCAGCAAGACGCAGCTTGTCGAGCTCGTCGTTGACCGTCGCTTCCTTCTCGATGTAGACATCGCCGGCTGGGATATAGGCCTCGGGCTGGTAGTAGTCGTAATACGAGACGAAGTACTCCACCGCATTGTGCGGGAAGAAAGACTTGAACTCGTGGTAAAGCTGCGCTGCCAGCGTCTTGTTGTGGGCCAATATCAATGCCGGACGATTGATCTCCTCAATCACCTTGGCGATCGAGTAGGTCTTGCCCGAGCCGGTGACGCCCAGCAACACCTGGTGCTTCTCGCCGTCGTGGATCCCCCGGGTTAGCGCCTGGATGGCGTTGCCCTGGTCGCCTTGGGGCTTGTAGGAACTGACTAGTTTGAATTCCATAATTCCCTGGTCCTCGCACCGTACAGAAAGGAATTTCGTCGGGTGGGTATCTCTCTATTATACGATGCCACGAACGCCGGCTTTAATGATGACGACCATGGCGGCGCGGTGGGTTACAGGGCCGTTTCGGGAAAGGTCGGGGTCTGATTTATCCTATCTATACTGTCCTTGAAGCGATGGCTACGGGCATTTTTTGGCGATTCATAATTCTTGCTTTTGAAGAAGGTCATCATGAGAATCCTGGTTATTGGCGCCGGCATGATGGGTTGGGCTGCCGCGTTTGACATGGCACGCAACGAAAGCGTGGCAGCAATCACCTTGGCAGACAGTGACGAGCGGCGGGCGACCGAGGCGGCCGCTCGCATCAACAAGCTGACCGGCAGCCACAACGTCACCCCAGCCAAGCTCGATGCCGCCGAAACAGAGGTCGTGACCGAGGTCCTGCGCGGGCATGACGGTGTGCTGTCTGCTGTTCCCTACTTTCTGAACGTTGGATTGGCGAAAGCAGCCATCGAAGCGAAGTGTCATTTTGCCGATCTGGGCGGCAACAACAAAATCGTGAGCCAAGAGTATGCGCTCGAGTCCCAAGCCCTGCAGGCAGGCATTGCCATCGCGCCTGATTGCGGTCTGTCGCCGGGCCTGGCTTCAATCCTTGCTGGCGAACTGCTTCGCCGGGTGGGGGGCAGAGCTGACGCGCTCAAGATTTATGTCGGCGGTTTGCCGCAAACCCCGCAGCCGCCGTTCAACTACCAGTTGGTCTTTTCGGTTGAGGGCCTCATCAATGAGTACAGCGAACCGGCGAAGGTTTTGCGCAATGGCAAGATGGTCACTGTGGAGCCGCTGACCGAAGTTGAACCTTTCGTGATGGCGGGCTTTCCGGAGCTTGAGGCATTCCATACCTCCGGTGGGACGTCGACCCTTCCCGAGACTTTTCAAGGCCGTGTGGGGGAGTGCTTTGAAAAAACGCTCCGCTATCCCGGTCACTTTCGCATGCTGCGCTCGCTGTATGACTTAGGCCTGTTCTCTAGCCGGAAGCGGCGCGTAGACGGAACCGAAGTTGCACCCCGGCAGGTCACTTCGCGACTCTTCGAAGAAAAATTTGCCAGTACCGCGCCCGAGGTCACCATCCTCCGCGTTGATGCCCATCACCGAGACACCGTCGCCTCTTTCAGCCTGATCGACTACACCGACCCACTGACGGGCCTGACTTCCATGGCGAGGACTACAGCCTGGCCAGCGTCGATCGTTTTACAAATGTTGATCAGCGGTGCGATTGGAAAACGGGGCGGAATTCGGCAGGAAATCGATATTCCCGTCGCGACGTTCCTCAACGAATTGGCCGTGCGAAACATCAGCATCAACTACCACATCGAGTCAGGACACGAAACTTCGCAGCCGGTCCTGGTGGGCGCGCGGGAGGACTGATTGAGCTTTCTGAATCGCTTGCAACCCTTAGGCCTACTCGTTTTGCGGCTCGCCTTGGGCGCGGTCATGATCGCCCACGGCTGGCAGAAAGTTTACGGCGGCATGCCGCAGTTCATGGAGATGTTGCGGCACATGGGAATTCCCGGCTGGATGGGCTATCTCACGGCGGCTGCGGAATTCGGCGGCGGCATCCTGCTGGTCATCGGATTTCTGACCCGCTGGCGGCGCTCGCTATCTTCATCGACATGCTAGTGGCGATTGTAAAAGTCCATCTGCCGCACGGCTTCTTCGCCAAGAACGGCGGCTATGAGTTCCCGCTGGTGTGTGCGGCGGTGGCGTTTTCCCTGATTTGGAGCGGAGCCGGACCGATGGCCATCGATTGGCTGTGGCGCAGCAAGGTACGATAACAAACAACTGCCGACAAGTCGACCTTGGCGGCGTGAACTTAGTACTCCGCCAGTTCTGCCATCGCGTTATACAAATCCTCCGCCTGCGGCAGAATCTCGTCCTCCAACAGCGGCTGATAAGCCACAAACGTGTCCTTCGCACCTACACGTTTGACAGGCGCATCCAGCTGGTCGAACAGTTCATCGGCGATGCGGGCCGCAATCTCGGCGCCATAGCCCCAACTCAACATGTCTTCATGGGCCACCAACACCCGGCTGGTCTTGGTCACGGAAGTTGCAATTGCCTCCCAGTCATACGGGCTCAGGGTGCGCAAATCGATCAACTCAACGCTAACCCCGTGCTCGCGCTCGAGCCGCTGGGCGGCTTGCAGAGCGCGCGGCACAACGGCACCGTAGGTAACGACCGTCAGGTCATGACCGGGACGAACGATCTTGGCCTTGCCGAACGGGATCATGTAGTCCGGCCCGGGATAGGGTGCGCGTCCAAAGGTCTCACGATACAGGCGCTTGTGTTCCAGGAACAGCACCGGATCATCGCAACGGATGGCGGTGCGCAGCAGTCCATTTGCATCCAGAGCATTCGACGGGAAAACCACGCGCATCCCCGGCGTATGGGTAAACAGCACCTCGCCGCTTTGCGAGTGATACACCGAGCCGCCGGTGAGGTAGCCGCCAATCGCAACCCGCACCACGGCAGGCGATGAAAAAGCATTGTTGGAGCGCCAACGCATTAGCGGCAGCTCGTTACGCAGTTGATGAAAGGCGGGCCAGATGTAATCGAAAAACTGGATTTCAACCACCGGCTTGAGCCCGCGCGTGGCCATGCCGACGGCGCGGCCAACGATGTTCGCCTCCGCCAGCGGCGAATTGAACACGCGCTCACATCCATACTCGCCCTGCAGTCCTGCGGTGAGTTTGAAGACCCCGCCCTTGCCTTTCACCTGCTTGTCTTTCAGATATTCTTCGCGGCTGCAATCGGCTACGTCCTCGCCGAACATCACAATGCGAGGATCGTGCGCCATTTCGTCTTTCAGACAGGCGTTGATGAGATCGGCCATCGTTCTTTCCGGGCTGGCCGTGCCACGCTGCGACGGCACCGGATGCACCGCCTCGGTCTCAAAGGCGCTCGCTGCAGGATCGAGGTCAGGCGAGTAAACAAAGTGCAGGTAGGAACCGGGCGCGGGCAGCGCCGCCGCCACAGCGCGATCGGCTGCGTCCTGCACTTCCGCCTCGACGTCCTTTTCCAGGTTGTCAATGCCCTTCTCGTCGAGGATGCCCTCGCGAATCAGGAACAACTGGAAGCGCGTGATTGGGTCGCGTTCAACTTCTGATTTCCGCTCCGACTCCGGGCGATAGAGTTTCTCGTCGTCCGAGAGCGAGTGCGAATACGGCCGGATCACGTGTCCGTGCACAAAGGCGGGGCCATTGCCGGCGCGAATATAGTCAACCGCGGCCTTCAGAGCGGCATAGCTGGCCAGCGGATCGGTCCCGTCCACCTCGGCGAAGTAGAAGTTGGGAAAGCCTTTCACCAGCTTGCTGATGTTACCGCCGGCGGTGCCGACTTCGACCGGAACTGAAATGGCGTATTCGTTGTCTTCGATGAGGTACAACACCGGCAGCTTGAGGTTCGATGCCGAGTTCAGAGATTCCCAGAATTCGCCCTCGCTGGTGGTGCCGTCACCCGAGGAAACATAGACGACTTCGTCGCCGTGGAACGTGACGTCCTTAAACTGGCGATAGTCGCCCGCGGCCTTTTCCGCGGCTTCGGGATGGCGGGCGAAGTAGCGGCCGGCTTCGGCGCAGCCGACGGCTTGCAGGAACTGTGTTCCGGTCGGCGAAGATTGCGTCACGATGTTCAGCTTCTTGTGTCCCCAGTGCGACGGCATCTGCCGGCCACCGGAATTCGGGTCGTCGGCCGCTCCGACCGCTTCCAGCATTTGCTCGTACGGTGTCATGCCAATCGTCAGGCAGAGCGCACGATCGCGATAGTAGGGATAGAACCAGTCGTAACTCGGCCGCAGAACCATACCGGCTGCCACCAGCAGCGCTTCGTGCCCGGCGCCTGAAATCTGAAAGAAAATTTTCTGCTGCCGTTTCAGCAGGATCTCGCGGTCGTCGAGCTTACGCGACAAATACATCAGCCGGTACATTTCGATCAGTTGCTGCCGGGTGAGCCCCTCGTAATTTGCTTCGCGGACCGCCTGCTCGGCTGCAGCCGTCGGCTCTGCTTTAGTGGTTGCCATCCCTTACCTCAGAAGTGAGATACCGGTTCCAGTCACGGCTCGACACGTTTTTGTATTGTAAATGCCCCCGCCGCGGGCCTGCGAAGTCGGCACCGCCCAGGAGCGATTGCGGCTCACCTGGGTGGCTATACTGGAGGGAGATGATACGCACGTTCCGCCCCATTCCGCTGGACAAAATCAAGCTCGTCATTTTTGATCTCGACGGCACGCTGATCGATTCAGAACTCGACCTGGCAGCCTCCGTCAACGCCATGTTGCGCCATCATGGCCGCAAAGAATTGCCGTTGGCCGTAATCGATTCCTACATCGGTGACGGGGCTCCCACACTCATCCGCCGGGCGCTCGGCGATCCGTCCGATCGAGAGTTTCTGCAGGACGCGCTGAATTACTTCCTCGCCTATTATCGCGATCACAAGCTGGATAATACCCGCTCCTACGAAGGCATGAAGGAAGTCTTGCAGAAGTCCGCCAATCTCGATGGCACCCCGCGGAAACTGGCGGTATTAACCAATAAACCGGTCCGGGCGTCGCAACACATCCTTGCTGGTTTGGGTTTGGCGGACCACTTCATGCAGGTTTATGGTGGGAACAGCTTCGACACTAAGAAGCCCGACCCGTTCGGCGCGAACCAATTGATGACCGAAGCCGGCGCCCAGCCGGAGGAAACAATCATGGTAGGCGACTCCGCGGTGGACATACTCACCGCGCGCAATGCCGGTATGTGGAGCGTAGGCGTGACCTACGGTTTCGCCCCGCAGACCCTAGAGCAGGTGCCGCCCGACGTGCTGGTAGATACTCCCGCGGAGTTGGCAATCGCTCTCACTGTGGCTGCCGTACCCAGCGAAGCCGTTCAGCCAAAGTAATTGGCTGCTGCTATTCTGATCGCATGTCGCAGCCCGCTCGCAGGCATTCCGCGTTCCAGGACGGCTTTGCTGCTCTCTGGCATGACCCTGCCCTGTTACTGGCGGAGCTCACCTGGCGATGGTGCTTCGGATTCTCGGCGTGGGCCCTGGCGATCATTTCCGCTGCACTATTCCTCGACAGCCTGAAAATCTCTCACGGCGACGAGTTCCTGCTGGGCACGCTGCAGCCCCTGCTCATCAGCAGCGCCGTGCGCCACATTCTTCATGGCAGCGCCACGCGCTTTCTGGCACAACAGGTCGCACTTTTCCTCGGCCTCACCTTGCTATGGTCTCTCGCCGCAACCGCTGGTCGAGCCGCCACGCTTGGCCGCCTGGTTGCGATGTTCAGCGCCGACGAAGAGCCGGAAACCTTGCGCTGGGAATTTGGCCCAATCTTCGTTCTGCAATTACTGCGCGCCATATGGTCCCTGATCGCGCTCACTGTGATGATCCTGTTGCTGGCACTCGGGACCATCATGGCCGCTGACGCCCGTCCAATGCGGGCCGCGCTTTTGCTGTCATTCGGCGTCGGACTAGCGTGGGCCTTCGGAGCAGTACTGAATTGGTTTTTCGCGGTGACCCCCTTGTTCTGCATCCGAACCAGCGCCGGTGCAATGGACGCCCTGGCTCAATGCGTGAATTTTGCTGCCCGCCAGTCCGGGCGGTTGTTCGGACTAGGCCTGGGATTCGGCGCACTGCGTTTGGTATGGGCGGGCACGATGTTCTTTGTGGTGCTGGCGCCAATCAATTGGGCCCGTCACATTGCGCCCGGGTGGGTAATCGTTGCAATGGTGTTGCTCGCACTTATCTACTTCGCCGGAGCCGACCTGTTATATCTCGCCCGCCTGGGCGCGTACGCCTCCCTGGCAGAAGACGATTCCCGGCCCGCCGAGGAGGAAGCCGTTCAGCCGGCGGTTTCCCCCATCCCTGCGACTGAGTCGCATGAAGTTCCACAGATTCCTGAGACTGCGACTGGCTAAACCTCCTCCCGCGCAAAAGCCCCGCCGTTTGGCGGGGCTCGATCGGCTTGATGTTCGGCTTAATGTGTTAACTGGAAGCGCTCTTCAGTTTTCTTGGCGCTCTTTGCTTTTGCTATGCTTAGCACTTCCACTG
The DNA here is from genome assembly GCA_031296115.1 of Acidobacteriota bacterium. Classification (GTDB taxonomy): domain Bacteria; phylum Acidobacteriota; class Terriglobia; order Terriglobales; family Acidobacteriaceae; genus Bog-257. Next base: position 35,009 of record JARLGI010000023.1, read on the forward strand.
CTTTCTGGGCGATGTGCTCGGCGCTGACCTCGAACTCCTTGATCAGTTCCCATGGCGCGCCGGAATCGCCGAAGCGGTCTTTCACGCCAATTGCGCCGGTAATCACCGGGGTGCCGTACAACTCAGGACTCTCGGTAAGGATGCCGCTCACCCGCCACGCAAGGGCGCCGATCTGGTGCTCCTCCGCGGTGACGATCACTCCCGTTTCCTTCGCCGCCCGAATGATGGCGGTCTCGTCGATGGGCTTCATGGTGTGAATATTGATGACGCGAGCTTCGTATCCGAACTCCTGCTTGAGGATCCAGGCCGCCCGCATGGCTTCCGGCACCATCGGCCCGCAGGCGATGATGCTGAGGTCTTCGTTTTCGTTGTCACAGTTAGGCGCCAGCACGGTGTCGAACGCGTCGATCATCTCCGGCGCTTCCCGCCGCAGCCGGATGACGTTCGCCATCCCAAACACAAACGGCGTCTCCTCACGGGTAACAACCGGAGTGGCCTCGCGCGCGAAGCGGATGAATTTTGGCCCGACATGCTGCAGCAGCAGGTAGTCGGTCGCCTTGCGGGTTTCCACGGCATCGCACGGCACGACCACCGACATGTTGGGCAGGCCGCACATGGCGAATAGATCTTCCAGCGCCTGGTGAGTGGCGCCGTCAGGGCCTACCGAAACTCCGCCGTGCGCTCCCGCAATCATCACATTGAAGTTTCCATAACAGATGGAGACGCGGATCTGGTCGAGATTGCGCGCGGCCGCGAAGGTGCCGTAGGTTCCGAACACGGGCAGCTTTCCATCCCTCGCCAGCCCCACCGCAGCCGCTGTAGCTGACTGCTCGGCTATACCCATGCTGATCCAACGGTTCTTGCGCTCCGGCTTGCCGCTGTAAAAATCGCTGATGGTGATCGAACCCGAGATGTCCAGCCCAAGACAGACAATGCGCTCGTCGTCGCCGTTGTTCTGTAGCGACTGGCCGAAGCCCTTGCGCGTCGGCTCCATCTTGACCTTCATCTGCGTGCCGCGGTTCCACCAGTAGTCGCGAGAGAAACTGGGTGTCTTGGCAGCGAGCGTGACCTCGACTTCCTTCTGATACTCCTTCGCCTTCGCCAGGAGCGCGTCGTAGGCGATCGTTTCCTTCAGACCGAGCTCGTCGAGGGCCTTCACCAGTTCGTCATAGTTCGGCGCCTTGCCGTGCCAGCCGGCAACATTTTCCATGAAGCTGACGCCCTTGCCCTTCACCGTGTTGGCGATGATTACTGTAGGTTTGCCGGCCGCCGGAATACTCTTTGCCTTCTGCAGGCCGTCCACCACCTGGGTCATGTCGTGTCCATCCACCACGATGACTTCCCAGCCGAAGCTGCGATAGCGCTCCTCCAGCGGCTCGACGTTCATCACGTCTTTCACCCAGCCGTCAATCTGCAGGCGGTTACGGTCGATGATGCCGACGAGGTTGTCGAGCTTGAAGTGTGAGGCTTCCATCACGGCTTCCCAGATGTTGCCTTCCTGCTGCTCGCCGTCGCCCATGATGCAGAACACCGTGTGCTTGTCGTTATCGAGCTTGCCGGCGAGCGCCATGCCCACCGCGATGCTCAGGCCCTGCCCCAGCGAGCCGCTGGAGACCTCGACGCCGGGCAGCTTCAAACGGTGCGGATGTCCCTGAAACGGAGAATAGAGCTTACGCAGGGTAACGATGTCCTCGATGGGAAAATAGCCGGCGAAGCCGAGTCCCAGGTAAAGCGCGGGCGCCTTGTGCCCAGCGGACCAGATGATACGGTCGCGCTTGTCCCAGTCGGGATTGTTCGGATCGTGATTGGCCACCTTGAGGTAGAGGGCCGCAACAATCTCCATCATGGAGAGCGTGCCTCCGGAATGTCCGGAGCCGGCGGCGCATAGGGCGACGAGGTCGTAGCCGCGCATCAAGCGGGCGGCCTGTTCGAGTTCTGTAAGGGAAAAATCGCGGACAACGGCTTTCGAAAAAGCGTTGACGATCGGCATGACCAATCCTTTGTGCGGGTGAGGGCAAATGCGCTCGGGCGCGCGCCTTCAGAAGAACCCGCGATATGTGGGACCCCGGTAAAACTTAGGCTAGGCTGACAAGAACATAGGGTCAGTGAGGTAAATCACGTGGGTCTGTGACGTGGGTCGCCGGCGACTCGCGCCCCTTACCGCGGCTTTCCGCTGCCGAGTTCCAACTCCAGGGCGGCCAGCGAGACACTGATGTCGCGAATGGAGTAATAAATGGAAACCACCAGGGCCAGCAGGCACAAGGCGAAGAACGGCAATGCCACTAAGTCAAGGTGCAGCCCGAGCACGCCTTCGGCGAAGAGCGACAGAATGGTCAGCGACACAAAGAAGATGCTCCACGAGGCATAGATCATGGAGGAACGCAGCAAACGCGCGCGCTGATGGGTGTGTTGCAGCTGCTCTTCCAGATGCTTAACGCGGGCGTGGCCAGGCTCGCTCTCGTCGAGGTCGCGCTTCAGCAAGCGCGCCCGGTCGATGGCGCGTCCATAACGGTTGGTGATGCTGAGCAGCAGCAGGCCAACGCCGGAGATGACGATGACCGGGGCGATGGCGCCCGTCAGGATTTGCACGACTGTGGATGTGGGCATGTGTCTCTCGACGCTACCTATCATGCACGATTTGGGCACGATATTGCCATCACTGCGGCCGCCCCCCGCGGGGAATACAATGCTGGGTTCGGTCGAGGCCTGAAACAATATGCAAACCGCAGAGGTGGTAATTGTCGGTGGCGGCATCGTGGGCACCAGCATTGCCTGGCATCTGGCAGACGCGGGCTGCCATGACGCGCTCATCGTCGAGCGCGAATCGCACCAGGGCAAAGGTTCCACCGGCAAGAGCATGGGAGGCGTTCGCGCGCAGTTCGCGACCGCGCCCAACATCCAGATGTCGCTTTACTCGATCCCCTTCTATGCCGCCTTCGAAGAGCGGCTAGGCCTGCCTTCGGAATATCGCGGGCAGGGTTATCTGTTCGTGGCGACGAAGCAGGCCCATCTCGACTACCTCGAAACCAACCAGCGCCTCCAGAAATCGCTGGGGTTGCAACAGGTGAGGATGCTGACACGCGAAGAGATCATCGCGACGGTCCCGCAACTGCGCTCCGACGATATCCTCGGCGGCAGCTTTTGTCCGACCGATGGATTCGTCGATCCCTACAGCGTCATGGTGGGATTCACCACACGAGCGTGCGAACAGGGTGCGAAGCTGTGGCGATCGACCGAAGTCACCGGAATCACGGTCGAAGACGGCAAGCTCAGCAGCGTAGCAACTTCCCGCGGTCCGGTCAGCACCCGCGTTGTGGTCAACGCCGCCGGCCCCTGGGCGGCGCAAGTTGCGGCCCTCGCGGGAATCGACCTCCCAGTGGAACCGTTGCGCCGGCAGTTGATTCCCACCGAGCCCTTCGACGGGGTCTCTCATGCCATCCCCATGGTCATCGACATGACCAATGGCTTTCACTTCCGCCCGGAGAGCCTGGGATTTCTGCTGGCCTGGAATGATCCGGAAGAAACAACGGGATACAAAACGGATTTCGAGCCTTCGTTCATTGAGAAGGTCCTGGTGCGCGCGGCCGACCGCGTTCCCTGCTTCGAAAATCTTGCGGTCAACCCAAAACGCGCGTGGGCTGGCCTCTACGAGATGTCGCCCGACCATCACGCCATCATCGGCGAAACTCCGGAGGTGCAGGGCTTCTTCTGCGCCAATGGCTTCAGCGGACACGGCGTGATGCACGCGCCCGCATCCGGCAAGATCGTTGCTGACTTGATCGTGCACGGCAAGACAGAGGTTGTAAGCGAAGTCGAAGCGCTAGGCCCGGCGCGTTTCGCGAGGGGCGCGTTGCTGCACGAGACAGCCGTATTGTGATTCCGCCCTAAAGCGATAAAGGGCCGCGGCGACAGTGCCGCAGCCCCAACCAGCTTCGCTCGCAGCGGATTAAAGCTGCGCGCAGACGGTTTTCACTTCTGTGTAAAGCTCAAGCGACTCGTGGCCCATCTCGCGGCCCCAGCCCGACTGCTTGTATCCGCCAAAGGGCAGCGACGCATCGAAGACGTTGTAGCAGTTGATCCACACCGTTCCAGCGCGCAGCTTCTCGGCCACACGATGCGCCTTGCTGATATCGCGCGTCCACACCGCGCCGGCCAAGCCGTATTCGCTCTGGTTGGCTTCGGCAATCAACTTGTCGATGTCGGTGAACGGCATGGCACAGACCACCGGACCAAAGATCTCCTCGCGGACGACCTTCATGCTGGGATTGGTCTTCACCATCACCGTGGGCTCCACGAAGTAGCCCGAGCCGGCGCGCTTATGGCCGCCGACCACGGCCTCAGCGCCTTCGCTGAATCCGCTCTCCAGATAGTTGCAAACGCGGTTGAGCTGTTCCTCGGAAACCAACGGACCCATGGAGGTGTCGGGATCGAAGCCCGGTCCGATCTTGATTTTCTTGGCTTCATCGGCGACGCCGCTCACCACCTTATCGAACATGCTCTGCTCGATGTACAGGCGCGAACCGGCGCAGCAGCATTGGCCGTGATTGAAGAAGATGGCGCTGGAGGCTCCGGCAATCGTGGACGAGATATCGGCGTCAGCAAAAACAATGTTGGGCGACTTGCCACCCAATTCGAGCGTGACCTTCTTCAGATTGCCCGCCGCGGCCTGCACAATCAGTTTGCCGACTTCGGTCGAGCCGGTGAAGGCAATCTTGTCGACGTCGGGATGCGCGGCCAGCGCAGCGCCCGCGGTTTCGCCGTAGCCGGTTACGACATTGACCACGCCGGCCGGGAAGCCAGCTTCCGCGATGAGTTCAGCCAGCAGCAGCGCGCTCAACGGAGTCTGCTCAGCCGGTTTCAGGACCACGGTGCAACCGGTCGCCAGGGCCGGCCCTAGCTTCCACGCCGCCATCAATAGAGGGAAATTCCATGGGATGATCTGGCCGACCACGCCGATCGGCTCGCGCCGCGTATAAGCGAAGTACTTCGGCGAAAACGGAATGGTGTTGCCTTCGATCTTGGTCGCCCAACCCGCCATGTAGTGGAACAGGTCCGCCGCCAGGGGAACATCGGCGACACGGGCGACCGCGAGCGGCTTGCCGTTGTCGAGGCTCTCCAGCTGCGCCAGTTCCTCCAAGTGCTCTTCGATGAGGTCGCCGAGCTTCCAGATGAGACGGCCGCGCTGCGACGCCGACATGCTCGGCCACGCGCCGGTCTCGAAGGCGGCGCGCGCTGCCTTTACCGCGCGATTGATGTCTTCGCGATCACCTTCGGCGACCTGCGCCATCACCTCGCCGGTCGCGGGATTATAGGAGGGAAAGGTCTTACCAGACGCCGCCTCCACCCACTTGCCGTTGATAAACATTTTCCGGGGCCTGCCGACAAAGTCTGCGACCCGGCTGTGCATTTGCGCTGTGCTCACTGCGGTAGACATCATGGACCTCCCAGGCAAAGTGCTCCACACTTTGCATGCAATGTTGAAGTGAAAAGACCCTTAGTAATGACGGCCGCGGAGATGGTCAACGCCGGCACGCGCAGCCCCCACATCCACGCGCCAAAGTCTACCAGAGGAACCGGGCTGCGCGTCACATTGGGCCGTCATGGTCCGAGGTTCGCTGCCGGCCCCACCTGTTACTATCTGCGTCAAATGACCCCCAAAACTATTCAAGACGTCATTTCGGCTCTCGATGCAATCGTGCAACAGGCTCACGAGAATGCCAGCCGGCTGGGATATTTTGCCGCATTGTACCGGCGCGTGACCTGCGCGGTGCGTGATGGGATCGCCAATGGACAATTCCAGAACGGGCCGCTGATGGAACAGCTCGATGTTAATTTCGCCAACCGCTATCTCGACGCGCTGGCGACGTACCAGTCGGGTGGGACTCCGCCGCGCAGCTGGCTGGCGGCCTTCAAAGCGTGTGATGACGGCAGACGCCTCATTTTGCAACAGCTCCTAGCCGGCATGAATGCACACATCAACCTCGACCTGGGCATCGCCGCCGCGCAAACCCGCCCTGGCAAGCGTCTTCCCGAACTGAAGCCGGATTTTGACCAGATCAATGGCGTACTGGGAGACTTGATCGGTACGGTAGCAGCGGAAATTGCGGCCGTGTCGCCGCTCATCGGCAATCTGGAGGCGATAGGCTTGCGGGACGAAACTACAATCGTTAACTTCGATATGACGGCGGCGCGGAATAATGCCTGGTGCACCGCCCAGCGTTTGGCCATCGAACCGTCGGCGCTGCACCCGCTCACCATCGACGGGCTCGACCTCGCCGTCTCGGTCGCGGGAAACGCCATTCTCTACCCGCTTGAAGGTGAGGTGGGCCTGGCGGTCATTGGGAGCGCCGAGGTCAGCGATGTGCGCCAGGTGATCGAGGTGCTGTCGCAGACCGACGACGCCGTTGGGCAAACGGCGGGCGCCAATTGAAAGATCTCGACGGGTAGAAGGGCGAGGCTCGTCGCCCAAGTGCAATCTAAGATTCGTCCTTTAGATTGCGCGAGCTTCCTCGACGGTAGCTGCGAAGGTGAAGAGATTGTCGACCTTGGTCACTTGTAACGATGTCCGCAGCCGCTCGTTGACCCCCACAATCACCAGCTTCCGGCCGGAATGCTGCCGCGAAACATGCGCCCCCACCAGGCAGCCGATGCCTGCAGAATCGATGTAGGGCATGTCCGCTACGTCAATGATAAGCAACCTGCTCGTGTCCGAGCGAACCATGGATTGCAGTGGGAAGAAGTTACCCAGCAGCAGCGGTCCATGCAGGCGAAGCACCATGTAGGCTCCCCCGCCATCCTCGACTTTCTCTATCTCCAGAGGTTTCTCTTGCATAAACGATGATTGTATAACGGCGGCCGCAAGACCATGTGTTAATTTCCCGTTACGGCAGCCTCTCTGTTAGGCATGACCATCAATGGCCTCAATTCGTACAACTTGACCCTGGTAGTAGTCTGATGCTCGCATGGTGACCACCTTGAAACGATCTAGTTTTCGCGTTCTCGTCTTGTTCCCTATTGTCATCTGTATCGGACTTTCCTCCCTGGCGCAGAAACCCCAGATCCTGCCGCCGAGAACCAAGGCGCAAGCTGCTCCGGCGATTGCCCAGGCGCCATCACCCACACCGCAACTTACCAGGGAAGACGTAGAGGCCTTCCTCGACGGACTCCTACCGATCCAGTTGCAGCGCGATGACATCGCCGGCGCGGTGGTCATGATCGTCAAAGACGGGAAAGTGCTCTTCGCCAAAGGCTACGGCTATGCCGAAGTGAGGACCAAGAAGCCGGTGACGGTCGATGCCACTTTGTTCCGCCCCGGCTCGATTTCGAAGACCTTCACCTGGACCGCGGTCATGCAGTTGGTCGAGCAGGGCAAACTGGATCTGAACCGCGACGTCAATGACTATCTCGACTTCAAAATTCCCGCCACTTTCGGCAAGCCGCTCACGCTGAAGGACATCATGACCCACACGCCGGGCTTCGAGGAGACGCTGAAAGACCTGTTTGTGGCCGACGCTTCCAGGATGCGGCCGCTCGACCAATACATGAAGACGCATCTGCCGGAAGAAATCTTTCCGCCCGGTACCACGCCGGCCTATTCCAACTACGGGGCCTCGCTCGCCGGCTATATCGTTCAGCGCGTCTCAGGCATGCCCTTCGACGACTACGTCGAGCAGAACATTTTGAAGCCGCTGGGCATGCAGCATTCCACCTTCCGCCAGCCTCTGCCTGGCAACCTGAAGCCGCTGATGTCCGAGGGCTACGACAAGGCCTCGCAGGTGCCGAAGAGTTTCGAGTTTGTGCAAGCTTGGCCGGCGGGCAGCATGTCGGTCTCCGCCGACGACATGTCGCACTGGATGATGGCGCACTTACAGAACGGCGAGTACAACGGCGCTCACGTTCTGAAACCGGAAACCGCGCAGCTGATGCATTCGCGCGTGTTCGGCCTGGTACCGTCACTGAACGGCATGGCGTACGGGTTCTACGAGGAATCGCGCAACGGCCATCGTATCATCGGACACGGTGGTGACACCCAGTGGTTCCACAGCGACATGCACCTCATGCTCGACGACCGCATTGGATTTTTCCTCTCCTACAACAGCGCCGGCAAAGGAGGCTATTCTCCGCGCTCGGCATTGTGGCAGACCTTCCTCGACCGCTACTTCCCGTACACTCCGCCCGCGGGAGAACAAGTGGCCAATGCCGCGCAGGACGCGAAGTCGGTGACTGGTGGCTACTGGTCCAGCCGCCGATCCGCAACCAATATTGCGGCCGTGCTGTCAGCAATCGATCAAAACAAGGTCACGACGAATTCGGACGGCACCATCAGCCTCGATGCTGCCAAAGATTTTGCGGGCAATCCCAAGCATTTTAAGGAAATTGCACCGCTGCTCTTCCGCGATGTGAACGGCCAAAGCCACCTGGCGTTCATCAAGGACTACGCAGGCCAGCAGATCATCGTCACCGACGTCCCGATCGCCGTGGACCAACCGGTTCCCGCGCTGAAAAGTCAGATTTTGAACCTGTCGCTGGTGGTGTCGGCTATCGTGGTTATTGTGTTGACCTTGCTTTTCTGGCCGGTCAACGCGATGCTGCGCTCACACTATCAATACCGCACCGACTTGAGCCCGCAGTACCTGCGTGGACGGATGATGATGAGATTGTTCAGTATCCTCAACGTAGCATTTGTTGGTTCCTTCGGAGCGTGGGGCCTCTCGGTGGATGACAACATCGGCCTCATCAGCAGCCAATTTGACTTGCGATTGCATTTGTTGCAGGTGCTCGGTGTTTTGGGAGCGATCGGCGCAGTGTTCTCCGTCGTTTACTGCGTGCGCACCTGGAAGGACGATTCGCTGTGGTTCTGGGCCAAGCTCTGGAATACGCTGCTGATGATGGCTTGCGTTAGCTATGCCTTCTTCCTGTGGAACTGGCATCTGCTCAACTTCAACTTGAATTATTGAGGAAGGTTGTCGCGACTGTTGTCTCGGAAAGTAACTCAGGGCTTAAAACTATTGGGGCTGGCGCTCGCCTGGAATTGGAATCGCTGCGTTTTTCGAAGCCGAAGAACTGCTGCTGGAAGAGCTTTGATTACTGGCGGGATTGTTACGCCCAGAACCATTAGCAGCGGTCGTGGAACTCGCCTGATGCACGTGCGACGTGCTGCCCTGGGAAGGCGATTGCTTGGTTTGTAGCGGCGGGTGATAAACGTGATGGTCGCGTCCCTGATATCGTTGCGCAGAAAGCGGACCAGCAACCAGCACGGTTGCAACGACAGCTATCAATCGGACTCGCCCCACGGTAACCATATTCAGATCAATACACCTGTCGTTATTCTACTTCATCCCCTATTCTTGCTAGCGCAAAGTCGCCCCTCATCTGCTACTTTCCGGGTAATCGCCTTTCGGGATCCCCCTCGGAAGTGGTGCTCAAAACGCTTCATGTCCACCCGCTTCCCTTTGAAGCGCACCCCCTCTGCCTCCAGCAGGAACCGCTGCTCCATCGCCGATTCCCCGCGAAGGGAAATGCGGCCACCCGAGCCCAAAACGCGCTGCCAGGGCAAACCTTGTACCTGCCCGAGGACCCGCCCAACGTGGCGCGCGCAGCGCGGATACCCGGCCGCCTTGGCGATGGCACCGTAAGTGCTCACTCGCCCGCGCGGAATGCTCCGGATACTGTTACTGATGGCTGCAACGAGCGGCGGTTTGCCTGTGCGCGGCGGTGTCATGGGTCACGTTAAGATAGCATCCATGTCTCTCCCAGATCGCGATCCCGCAGCGCGTTTCTCTGACCGCGCAGAGGACTATGCCAAGTATCGCCCTCACTACTCGCCCGAGGTCGTCCAAGCCCTGAAGGAGGCTTGTGGGTTGCGCCCCGATCACCTTGTAGCCGACGTCGGCTGCGGCCCTGGGCTTCTCGCCGAGATATTTCTCGACCATGGCAATCGCGTCATCGGGGTCGAACCGAACCGCGAGATGCTTATTGCCGGCGAGAGATATCTGTCGCGCTACCCTAACTTCCGCATGGTAGATGGCAGCGCTGAAGCTACTACTCTGCCTGAGACGAGCTTGGACTTCGTCGTCTCCGGACAAGCCTTTCACTGGTTTCGGCCCACCGAGACGCGGACCGAGTTCGCGCGCATTGTAAAGCCGGAAGGCTGGACCGTGCTGGTCTGGCACGACCGCAACACCGAGGCGAGCACGTTCCTGCGCGCCTATGAAGACTTCATACGGCGCTACTCAATTGACTACGAGCAGGTGACCCACAAGTACGTCGCCAGCTACCATGCCCTGCAAAGCTTCTTCTCTCCCGATGAGATGAAGATCATCCAGCAGCACAATCGACAAGAGCTTGATTACGACGGTCTGCGCGGTCGCCTGTTGTCCTCGTCTTACGTCCCAAAGTCGGGCGGACGCTACGATGCCATGATGCGCACGCTGCCGGACCTCTTTGCCGAGCATGCTCGGGAGGAGCGCGTTCTTCTGGAATACGACACCAAGATCTATTACGGGCACCTCACGCCATGAGCGCGGACACTGTGCCTGCACCTATGGCGGTTGTCCTGCGCACCGAGCACCTCGGCCGTCGCATGGGCGACACAGAAATTGTCAAAGATATTTCCCTTCAAGTGGAACGCGGTGAGTTGTTGGGGGTTGTAGGCCCCAGTGGCTCCGGCAAGAGCTCGTTCCTTCGACTGCTCAACCGTCTGGACGAGCCGACTAGCGGCACGGTTTATCTCGACGGCCAGGATTACCGCCAGCTTGCCCCTCGCGAGCTTCGCCGGCGTGTGGGCATGGTGACGCAGCGACCGTTCCTGTTTCCCGGCGATGTGGCGCTCAATGTGCGTTTTGGTCCAACGCAGCGCGGCGAGACGCTGCCCGATACCGAAGTCAATCGCCTGCTGGAGCGCGTCGGCCTGTCCGGATTCGCCAGCCGCGATGTGACTAATCTCTCCGGCGGAGAGCAGCAGCGTGTTTCATTGGCGCGTGCGCTGGCCAACGGTCCGGAGGCCTTGCTGCTGGACGAGCCAACGTCTGCATTGGATGACGAAGCCAAGGAAGGGGTCGAGGAACTGATCTGCGAAGTAGTTCGCGGAACCTCGCTCACCTGTGTGCTGGTGACCCACGACCGCAACCAGGCGCGCCGCATGTGCACCCGTGTCGCGATCTTGGAAAAGGGACGCCTCGTCCAAACCGGAACTCCTGCGGAGGTGCTGAGTGCTTAAATCGCTGTTTCACTCACAAGTTTCCCTGGGCTTCGCCCAGGCGGCCATCGCCTCGGTGCTCGCCTTGCTCGTGGTACTCCTCGCGCGCCGCCGCAGCATTCACCTGGAAAGCGACGCCGCCATCGCGCTGTTGCGCGGCATCGTGCAGATCGTGGCGGTCGGCTCCATCCTCATGCTGCTGCTGAAAGGACCGCGTTGGACCAGCGTCCTGCTGCTGACCGGAATGATTCTGGCGGCTGGCTCCATCTCCGCCAAGCGCGCGAAGAACATTCCCGGCGCGTTGAAGGTTTCCACCTACTCCATCGCTGCCGGCGCCGGAGTGGTGACGGCAATCATGACTTGGGCGGGAGTCATCGATACCGCCATCACGTCGCTCATTCCTGTCGGCAGCATGATCATCGCCAACGCCATGAACACCAACGGTCTCGCATTAAACCGCTTCCGCTCGGAGGTCTTGTCGCATGTCGGGGAAGTCGAGACCGCGCTTGCGCTGGGCGCCGCGCCCGAAGAAACTGTCGCTCGCTATGCCGAGTCGAGCATCCATTCATCGCTAATCCCGGCAATCGACAATTTGCGGTCGTTGGGGATTGTCTGGATACCGGGACTCATGACGGGCATGTTGCTCTCCGGCTCAAGCCCGCTCTACGCCGCCATCTATCAGTTTGTGGTGATCGCCATGATCCTAGCGTCGTCAGGGCTCACTTCCCTGCTGAGCACGATGATGATCCGTTCCCACGTGTTCTCGCCGGCGGAACAGCTTCTATTGAGGGGCGCAGAATGAAGTTTTCCATTGCAGGTGTTCGCGATTCACTATCGACTGACTTTACGTATCCAACGTGTAGCGCGTCGCGGCCAGCCGGTACATCCGCCGCCAGACGAGCCGGTTCACCGTCACCACCACGATGGCCATGACGATGGTGGAGGCCAGAAGCAGGTCAAAATTGCCGGTGTCGGTGGCGTGCGAGATGGTCGCGCCCAGGCCGACCGTGGTGTAGGTCTTGTCCTTAAGGTGGAAGTATTCCGCAACAATGCTGGCGTTCCAAGCGCCGCCGGAGGCTGTGACCATTCCCGTGATCAAGTAAGGAAAAATGCCGGGCAGTATGAGCTTGCGCCAGCGCTGGCCGCGAGTGAACTTGAACAGCGCGGAAGCTTCCTTGAGGTCGGTCGGAATCGCCATAGCACCGGCAATCACGTTGAACAGGATGTACCACTGCGTGCCCAGCAACAGTAGTACGATCGACCCAAAGCCCAGCCCGCCACCAATCCGGATCAGCATGAACAGCACAATCGGGAACAATGCGGTCGCCGGCACTGACGCAGCGATCTGCGCCAGCGGTTGCGCAATGCGCGCCAGCTTGGGATTGAATCCAATCACAACGCCTGCCGGAATCGTCCAGGCTGCTCCGATAACGAGCGCTGCCAGCACTCGAAGGAATGTCGCGCCCGCGCCGGTCAGCAGTTCGCGATACTCCATGCCATTCAAACCGGTCAACATGGCGATCGCCCGCGAGACGGCATACAACACCGCCAGCACGGCTATCGTAGCAATGGCGCGGCCAGTCCATACCTTCCAGGCCGCCGGCGGAGCGTCCTCGTCCACTGCATGATGCTGATGGGCAAAGTGCATCGCCAGCCGCTCGCCCAAGGGCCGTAGCATCCGCTTGCGCAGTTTGATGAGTCCTCTTGAATGCTCGACGACGTTGAGGAACCAGGAGCGCGGGGCGTCGGCGCTCTCCACTTGTTCCATCTTGAACTTCTCAGCCCACGCGATCACCGGTCGCCAGACGATCTGATCGAGCAGCACGATCACGGCGATCATCACGCCAATGCCCCACAGAATCGCTTGGGTGTCGCCGGCGCTGGCGGCCGTTTGCAGATACGAACCCAGTCCCGGCAAACGGAAGTCGCGATCGCCCAGCACGAACATCTCGCAGGCCATAAGGAAGAACCAGCCGCCGGCAACCGACATCATGGAGTTCCAAACCAGTCCGATCGCCGCGTAAGGCAACTCAAACTGGGTAAAGCGCTGATACCAGTTGAAGCGGTAAATTTGGGCGGCCTCGCGCATGTCGCGCGGAATGCTCTTCAGCGACGAGTAGAAGCTGAACGCCATGTTCCATACCTGGCCGGTGAAGATAAGCAGGATGGCGCCCAACTCGACACCAATCTGGTGGCGCGGGAACAACGCCACCATGGCCAGCATGACGCCCGGCAGAAAACTCAGCACCGGAATCGATTGCAGGATGTCGAGCAGCGGAATCATGATGCGCTCGGCCGTCGCGTTATACGCCGCGACATAGCCGTACACCAGGGTGAAAGCCAACGAAAGTATGTAAGCGACCGTAATCCGCAGAAGCGAATACGCCGCGTACATGGGAAGCTTGGTGGGATCCCGCGAAATTTCGACGTGTGGGTTGAACGGCCCGAACCAGGTGCGCGCCAGCACCACGATCACGTAGAAGACCGAGAGCCCGCCGGCAAAGATGACGAAGTCGGTCAGCACCGACCATGTCTGCGCAGGGAGTAACGACCATGGGCCTTTCCCCAGGATTCGAGTGGGTTGCCAGGTACGTGCCATCAGGCCTCGCCCAGAATAGATACCGCATCGGCATCGGCTTCTTCGCGATGGAACAGCCGCCCGCTCCCCGAGTCGTAGTCGAAGATCTCGCCGTAGCGTCCCCAGTTGAGCGCAGTCTCAAACTGGCGCTCGACTTCGTCCTTACTGAAGTGCTCATCGAGGATATCGCGGAAGAACTCCTCGCCGATGGCGTGGTCGCGCTTGGCGTGCAGGGTGTTCTCGATCAGGCGCAGGATGGCGACGTTCTTCAGCGCGGCCTCGCGGAAGATCTGCTTCTGCATCTGGATGTCGGCCTCGCCGAACTTGCGACCCTCCGGCGTGATCTCCACGTCGCCCTCATGCAGCACAGCGAAGCCGAGCATCACTGAGGCGTCCACAATGGGCAGCAGGTCGTCCACATCCATGGCAAGTTCGTCCGCGAGCTTGTAGAGGTCATCGCGACCGCCGCGGTCGGCCAGCAGTTCCATGAAGCCGGCGATGCCCCCGGGCCGGGCGTGCGGCAGCATCTGGAACTTGGTGCGCTCGCGTTGCTTGGCATCGCCGGGCTGCGCCGCCTTCCCCGGAACCGAGGCCTCTTCGTCCGGCCGGGTCAGCGTTTTGTAGATGTAGTCCACATACGCCAGAAAACGCGGCGACTTACGGTCGCGGAATTGCGGAATATCAATTTCGAAGTCGGAGCGAATGCGCCCCGGATTACGGCCCAGCACGATGACACGGTCGGCGAGCAGCACCGCCTCTTCAATATTGTGGGTCACGACGAAGATGGCGGTGGTCGGCATCTTCTTGTTCATCCACAATTCCAGCAGTTCGGAGCGCAGGTTCTCCGCGGTAAGCACGTCGAGCGCGGAAAACGGTTCGTCCATGAACAGGACCTCGGGTTCCACCACCAGCGCTCGCGCAAAACCGACGCGCTGCTTCATGCCGCCCGAGAGTTCCTTAGGATAAGCCGTCTCGAAGCCGTCGAGACCGACGGTGTCGATCATCTTCAGTGCCCGTTTGTGGCGCTCGATGGCCCCCATGCCGCGGGCGACCATGGGCGCCTCGACATTCTCAAGCACGGTCAACCACGGAAACAGCGCGAAACTCTGGAAGACGATCGAGACATGCGGAATCTGTCCATCCATTGGTTTGCCATGCCACAGGACTTCTCCCGACGATGGCTTCGACAGGCCTGTGAGCATCCGCAGCAGCGTGGATTTTCCCGAACCGGACGGGCCGAGCAAGGCAACAATCTTTCCCGGACAGACGTCCAGGTCGGTCGGTGCGATGACTTCAATCTTGTTGCCGTCGGGTTGCGGATAGTATTTCTCGACCGCCCGGGCCTGGATGATGGAATCGGACAATTTCAGCTCCCCAGTTTGACTGTCCTAGTCTATGGGCTGACGTGCTCAGCGACAATGATGCGCCCGCACGAAGTATGAAAGGAGTGTGAATTCAACGCGAACAGGACTACCGGGCGTTCTTCGGGCTCACGTTTACTTCATCGCCATCTTCTTCATCTTCATCTGATCGAGCGCCAGGTTTACCTCGAGCACATTCACTCGCGGCTCGCCCAGAAAGCCGATCTGCCTTCCGGAAGTATGCTGCTGAATCACTTGCCGGACCTGCGCTTCGCTCAAGCCTCGTTCCCGCGCGATACGCGGCACCTGAAATTCGGCGCCGGCGATGGTGATGTCGGGATCGAGGCGGGGCCCGGAGTTTGAATTTGATTCGCGAGACTCACAGCCCCAACCGTCACTCGCACGCCCCGTCGGCGAGCGCCTTTTGCGCAATCGCAAATGAATGGGCTACTTGGTCTTCTGCGCCTTGCCACCCGAGGAACTCACCACGCGCAGGTTGTTGGTGACCTGGAATATCCCCGCACCTGGTTGGCGCGCAGGGTGGCTAGATTCTTGTCCGCCTCGCTGTCCACCACGCCGTCCAGGGTAACGCGCGCGTTCTTCACGATGATGTGGATTGGAGGCACCGCCATGTTGGCGTACTTAAACAGCGGACCGTAGCTGTAAATGGACTTGTAAACCTGCCGGCGGATGCGGTCGTCCATCGGGCTTGGTGGCAGAACTTCGATATTGTTGACCACTTTCTCCACGCCTTCGATGCGCTTCACCGCATTCTCGGCGTCGGACTTGGTGACCGGCTTCACCACCTGGCCCTCTAGGGTCACGGTGCGGCCATCGACCCGAAACGCCAGGTTGTCGAACACTCCATACCACGGCAGCATGATCAATTCATGCCGGACCTCGCGGATCAGCTTGTCCTCGGCCTCGGGACTCAGCGTCTCGTTCGCCTCGTTGGCGGGCGATTGCGAAGACAGGTTCTGCTGCGATTGCGCCGGCTGATTGTTTTGCGCGGCCGACTGGGCGCCAGCGGCGAGCACCAGGATCGCCATGACCAAGAAAGCCATGGCGTATATTCTAAGGCTCTTTTTCATGGCTCCTCACAATTCATCCGGAAAACACTACCCCAGGATCGGCAAGCTGCCAATCCGCTGGTTGGATGCCGAATCGGCTGGAATCGTTGCTGGCCGCCCATCTGCGGCACCTCCCGCAGCGCGGCCTCGGCAAACGGGCTGCCTTGCGCGTATCATGTCCAATCGTATGCAGACAAAATCGTTTCAGGCCAGGCCGGGCAAGCGTTTTCGCCTCGAGGATTTTGATCCGGCGGACACAGGCAAGTACAAATCGGAACCCCAGGCCCAGGCCAAGTTGCAAGAGAACGTGCAGCGCCTGGCCACGTACCAAGACCTGCTGTACGCCGACCGCAGTTACGCCCTGCTCGTCATTCTGCAAGCCATGGACGCCGCCGGCAAAGACGGCACCGTCAAGCACGTCATGTCAGGCGTGAACCCGGCAGGGTGCAGTGTTTGCAGTTTCAAACAGCCATCGCAGCAGGAACTTGACCACGACTTCCTCTGGCGGAGCTGGCGCGATTTGGCCGGATGCGGCCGTATCGGCATCTTCAACCGTTCCTACTACGAGGAGGTGCTGGTAGTGCGAGTTCACCCCGAACTGCTGGCCAACGAACATCTACCCAGCTTGAAGAAGCCCGACGAAAAATTCTGGGAGCATCGCTTTCAGTCCATCAATGATGTCGAGCGACACCTGGTGCGCAATGGCACCGTCATCCTGAAGTTCTTTCTCCACCTGTCCAAGGATGAGCAAAAGAGGCGATTGCTGGCCAGGCTCGACGATCCCGAAAAGAACTGGAAGTTTTCCGAGGCCGACCTCCACGAACGGCTCCTCTGGGACGACTACATGCATGCCTATGAAGACATGATCAACCACACCAGCACCAGACACGCTCCGTGGTACATCGTCCCCGCCGATCACAAGTGGTTTGCCCACTTGACCGTCTCGGACATTATTGTGGATACGCTGAAGAAGATGGACCTGAAGTACCCATCCGTCACCGCCGAGCAGAAGGCGCAGCTGACAGAAGCGCGAAAAGTGTTGGAGAAAAAGTAAGCGGAGCCAGTTCACTCTGCCCGTAACGGGACGCGCCGCGCGGCCTGGCAAGCGCGCAATAGCCAGCTAGCACGGGTCGCCGGTTTCCTCCCAGGCTCCGGTTAACCCTGCACAGCGTCGCTGCGGACGGTCACCACGGGACACGCGGCCGCGCGTATAACCTGGTAGGTATGCGGGCACTTCAAGCGGTCAATCACTTTCACCTGCGACCGCGCACCCATCACCACGAGGTCGGCCTCGATGCCATTCGCGGTGTAGAGAATGGTATCGGCCACGCCGCCTACTTCGACGCGGAAACTGCAGCGCAATCCCTGCCCTTCTTCCTGGACCAGCGCCGCAATCTTCTCCTTCAGCCCTTGCATCATGCATGCGCAGTCGCCTGCGGCCTCCGCTGGCCAGTGCTCGATCACGTGCAGCAGGGTCAGCTTGGCGTCGTGTTGCCGGGCCAGAGCGACGGCGAACGTGATCGCGCGCTCCGTGTTGGCCGTGAAATCGAACGCCAGCAGAACGTTCCGTGGCGCGGTGGCCCCGGCTGTCCGCTGCACCTGCGGACCGACGGTCAGCACCGGCACCGGCGATTGCCGGAAGATGCGCTCCGCCACCGATCCCAGCACCGCCTTGCCCAAACCGCCGCGGCCGTGGCTGCCAACCACAATCAGGTCGATTTCTTTCTCCCGCGCAAAGTTCAGGATTGCCTGCGTGACGTCTCCTTCCAGCAGCGCCAGCTGGTAGTCCTTGTCCTCGAGATAGGGGTATTTGGTGTGCAATTCGTCTTTCAGCTCCAGCAGATCGCGTTGCGCCGCGTCGCGGGCGGCAACGTAGGCCTCCGGGCCGGCCAGCATAAACTCATCGCTGGGCACCACGAAAACCACGTAGGCCGCGGCGTGATAGCAGTGGCTGAGTTCCAGTCCCAGGCTGAGAGCTGCGTTGGAATAGCGGGAAAAGTCTGTCGCGATGAGCACGTTTCGGATGCCCACCCCGACTGGTGTGAGCTGTGCCGTAGCCATCTTGCGCGACCATTCTCCCCACGCGGTGGGGTCACTGCCGGGAGCCTTCTTTGCCGGCCACAGCGCCGGCAACGCGCTCCCGTTTTCTCTGACTTACTTGTACCGCAGATCGAACAGAAATGCTGTGACGTACGTCAATCGGCTGAGTGACATGTGATATGGGCTCGACTTCGCCTCTTTGGCGATATGGCAGGCCAGTTGGACCTCTCCGCGTGCGGGGTGATTTCCAGATCGCGCCGTAGATTGAGAGTCGCGCCCCGCGCGACGTAAGGTGATAGCCCGGCCTTCAGGCCGGGGTTGGCTTTGAAAGAGGACCCAGTGCCCCGGGCACGGTACAAATTTCCTCTCCGGCTGCCAATACCTCGTTGTACAATGCCTCTCGTGGAGAGCTTGTGAGAAAAGCGATAGCTTGCCTTCTGCTCGGCCTTCTCGTTTTGGCGCTTGGCGCGCCGGCTTATGCCGACACGCCTCCTGCCAGCAGCACCGTTCACGATAACAGCAAGACCTTAGAGCAGTACGAGAAGCAGAAGAAGAAAGAGCTGAAGAAGGCGCAGAAATCACAGGACAAGGCCATGAAGGCGTGGAAGAAACAGCACCCCACCTACCAGGCGTCCCCTGAAACCATCCACGACAGGAAATAACTCCGCCCCGTTCGTTGTCCCACATTGGGACGAAGCATCGCATTTTCCGCCTCCAACCGAACCCTGGCTTGGGTGCCGGCGCAGCGCATACACTGTTGCCATGAACGACAAGGCGCAAGACGCCGGTCGCACGCGGAGCAATGAACATTACCAAAACCGCGGCGGCGATATGGTTACTTTGGTAATGGCCCAGCCCAGCTTTCTAGTCGCGCACGGTTGTGACATTGAGCAAAGAGCAGGTTGGCCTTGGAGCTACACTTGGCCATTTTGGGATTACTTGTATAATCGGCAGTTCTGTAGCCCATGGATACTATGGGTTGCCCTTCTATATAAAAAGCAGATATTCTCCGCACGTTGCCATCATGCGGATCATTGCCACCTCGCTCGCCCAAGCCCTCGCCATCGTGCTCGGCGCTGAACTCTGCTGGTCCCTGTTCGTCTATTTCGTCGAGGCCTACCCCGATTTCGGGCCGCTGGCGGTCCTTTTGCTGTACCCTCTGCCCATCGGAGTGGCGGCGCTACGCAAACACAATGCCCTGCTGGACATCCTGATCGCCAACCTTTGGCTGGGCTGGACCGTAATCGGCTGGTTCGTGGTTCTGATCTGGGCCTGCAACTGGGATGTGGAACCGGCCGCCGAATGAACCTTCCCGTCCCTGGCCTTGCCTCTGTCACTCGCCCCTCCGGCAGAGGTCACTCACAACCCCCTGCCCTAAGAGTGAAACTCTGCTTGGCTATGTGGATTCGTTCGCAGAGGTTGTGAGACGCTTCGTACTCGGAGCCATGCTTTTTCACCTGCTGTTGGTTGCACAATCCTTCTGCCAATCGGGGGCCGTAGTTCCCCAGGGCGGCGCTGGTCACGCAGACAAAGCTGGCTGCCTGATCCTCAAGCGTATGTGACATGCCGAACAGATCGCGAGCCGGCTGTACTCTTTCGACGTCCATTGAAAACAGTTTGAGTACGTCGAAGGCAGATCGGAGAGAGCCGGCGCAAGGATGATCGGCTGGATGCCCGGACGCTGGCGCGGCTGGCCCGAATCGATCCGCAGTTGCTGTCTCCGGTGAAGCATCGCAGCGCCCAGGCCCAGGCCGACCTATAGGGGTCCTCCGACTCCTCGCTGCGCTCGTCGCTCAGGATGACAGAACGGTTGTCACGTGCAACTCTGTGTAACTCTGCCCTTCATCTTCTTGCGACTCCGCCCGGCCTGCGGCATCGAACATCCATGGTTTCCCGCGCCCAGCCTTTGACTGACCAGGACCTGCGCGATCTGGGCTTCGGCGCGGTCGTCTCGCGCGAAAGCCAGCAGCGCCTGCTCAACCGCGACGGCAGCTTCAACGTGACACGCCGCGGCTTGAGCTTCTGGTCCTCGTTCAGCCTGTACCACACCCTGCTCACCATGTCGTGGTGGCGGTTCGTGCTCTTCGGCGCCGGCTGGTACCTAGGCGCCAACCTCATCTTTGCCCTCATCTACGTGGCGCTGGGCCCCGATGCCCTGGTCACCACCACGCCTGCCCTGGCGGACCACACCTTCCTGCGCGCCTTCTTCTTCAGCGTCGAGACCGTGTCCACCATCGGTTATGGGAACATCGTACCCACCACCGTTGCCGCCAATACCGTGGTCACCGTGGAGGCGCTGTTCGGCTTGATGGGCCTGGCGGTAGTCACCGGCTTTCTGTTTGCGCGCTTCTCGCGCCCGGTGGCCAAGGTGCTGTTCAGCCGGCACGCGGTGATTGCGCCCTACCGCGGCATCCAGGCCTTCGAGTTCCGCGTGGCCAACGCGCTCTCCAACGAGCTGATAGAAATTTCCTGCAAGCTGATGCTGAGCCGCTTTGAAGAAGTGGACGGCATCCGTACCCGCCGCTACTATCCCCTGGCGCTGGAGCGTGACAGCGTGGTGTTTCTGCCGCTCACCTGGACGGTGGTGCATCCCATCGACGAAACCAGCCCGCTGCGCGGCGAAACACCCGAGTCCTTGCGCGACTCGCTCGCCGAGTTCCTCGTCCTGCTGAAGGCCTTCGACGAGACGTTCTCTACCATTGTGCAGACCCGCACCTCCTATACGCCGGATGAGATTATTCCCGGCGCGCGCTTTGCCAGCGCCTTCATGACCGATGCCGCGGCGAGGTTTGCCGACGGCGCCGGCGCCGGCCAGAAGGTCTCGGTGGACATGCGCTTGTTCGATAAAATCGAGCCCGCTACCGAGCTATTAAATCGTTGATTTCTTCCCCCCGCCACGTGCACAATGTCTCGGGCTCAAATTCGAGTTTCCGAATTCAGCTTCGAGTTTTTGAACTTCAGTTTCAAGTTTCGGGTTTCAAGTTTCCAGTTGTAACTTTCAAACTTTGGAGTTGTCATCACGAGCGCGGCGAAGGATCTGCTCTTGGAATTGTCATCACGAGCGAATCCGGTGTCCCCAGCGACGCGTCGTTTTTGCGCTCGCTGGGGTGGAGAAGCGAGGATCTGCTTTTGTGAGTCAACCGAAACAGCAGATGCCTCGTGCCAAACCCAGGCGCTCGTCATGACAATTCTTGAGAGCATTTGAAGAAGCAGCCTGAGTGCTGAGTGCTGAGCGCTAATTGCTAATTGCTATTCTGGAGGAACAAATGGCTGAAGCGGTTGTGAAAAGAGTCTCCACGTTCTCGATCGTGATCGCCGTCCTGATGATCATCCTCGGCTTCATCGCCATGCTGGCGCCGTGGGAGTTCGGCATCGTGATCGCGCTCATCATCGGATGGTCGGCCATCTTTAACGGCGTGGCGCAGATTGTCTATGGCATCCGTACCCATAGCGGCGCACACACCGTGCTGGAAGTCATCCTGGGGCTAGTTTACATCGTTGCCGGCGTCTATCTGCTCATGCACCCCGTCGGCGGACTGCTGGCGCTGACCCTGCTGCTGGCCTGCCTCCTGCTGGTCTATGGCGTGTTCGCGCTGGTGCTGGCCTTCCGCATGAAGCCGCTCCAGGGCTGGGGATGGGTGCTGTTCGATGCCATCATCACCATCCTGCTGGGAATTCTGATCTGGGCACACTGGCCCCTCAACTCGGAGTGGGTCGTGGGTACCCTGTTCGGGATCAGCATCCTGATCTCCGGCATTACCCGCCTGATGATGTCGCTGGCGCTGCGGCGCGTCACCAGCGCGGTGGCGTGACAGCGAACGGCAGCGTTCGCCTCGGGCACGGATCGGTTTGAGTAAGTTGGGTTTCGTCGTAACCAGGCGTTGCTGACCGCCGCCGGGCGTCGGTATTTCCTGAAATGGGCTGGATTCGGTCGCTCGCTGGCGGCTTCTGCCGAACCGGGGATGTTGCAATTTGCAATGTCAATAGGGCAGAGTTCATTGCCTATAGCTATCTATATGAAAATAAGGCGTCTAAATCTGCCACGCGTACCAAACAGCACCCTCTTGGATATGCTATAGTTTAGTCAATAGTGACGCTCCGGGGGGTTCTCTCGAAGCTTCGCCCTGACAGCCCCAGCCGAAAGGCTGGGATTTCTTATTTCTGAAGGTTTTTGCCACTGGGAGGCAATTTGGAATCGTAAGTTGTGGGCTGGAGGTTCAAACAAGCTTGGCCTTGTTGTTTTTTCCCACTTTGGCTTTAGG
The DNA here is from genome assembly GCA_031296115.1 of Acidobacteriota bacterium. Lineage (GTDB taxonomy): Bacteria > Acidobacteriota > Terriglobia > Terriglobales > Acidobacteriaceae > Bog-257. Next base: position 57,517 of record JARLGI010000023.1, read on the forward strand.
TCGACTGGATTCCGCCAGCCGAGCTCATCGCGGCATCGGCAGTTCCGTTTCGGAACGGTTGATACCGCTCGGCCGCCCCGCTGAATTTGCTGGCGGAGCTATTGCTTTTTAGACCGGGAATTGCCGATTTGGAATTGCAAACTATTTTGCTCGCCGTCGCAGCTCTCGAGTCCGGTTCGTAGCTCGCAATTCACGAACGAAAAATCCTTTGTCGCTGCGACTCGTCTCGTCGCTTCGCCGTGCGCGTCTCATTTGTTGCGCCGTTCGCTCAACAATGGAGTCCGGCAAGGTAAAATGGCGTGATTCGAGTCGTGAGCCGCACGCAACTTCTTTGTGCATCATTCTGACAACGTCAGGTATCTCAGGTTACTTATGGATTACTCCTATCAAAGCATTCGCCGCGGCGCTGTCCCGCCGCTGGCAGCGCTCGCCATTTTCGCCCTCGTGCTGCTAGCAGCACTCGGCCTAGCAGCTTGCGGACGGAGCACGGCAGCCGGTCCGCAAGGCATGCCGCCGGCGCCGGTCAAGGTCCATCAGGTCGAGAACAGCGAAGTCGGCAACACCTCGGAGTACGTGGCGACCATCAAGTCGCGGAACTCGGCGACCATCATGTCCGATGTCGAAGGCTGGATCTTCGGCATCCACGTTCACTCCGGCGACTTCGTCAAGCGCGGGCAGACGCTGATGGAGATTGACCCGCGGCGTCAGCAGGCCAGTGTCTCCAGCCAGGAATCGCAGCGCGCCTCCAAGCAGGCTGCCTTGGACTGGGCCAAGTTTCAGCTCACTCGCTCCAAAACGCTGTACGAGTCGGGAGTCGTCAGCAAGCAGGACTTGGACCAGGCGCAGACGACCTATGACTCTGCCGTCGCCGACGTCAAGTCCATGGACGCGCAGGTCAACCAGCAGCAGGTGCAGCTGAAGTACTACAGCGTGTTTGCGCCCACCGACGGCATCGTGGGCGACATCCCGGTGCATGTGGGCGATCGCGTCACCAACACCACGCCGCTCACGACGATTGACGAGCGCAGCGGCCTAGAAGTTTACATCTCCATCCCATCGGAGCGCGCGCACGAAATCAAGATGGGCGCTCCGGTGGACGTGCTCGACAACAGCGGCAAGGTGCTGCTGCAGACGCAGGTATATTTCATCTCGCCGCAGATTGAAACTTCGACACAGTCGGTGCTGGCTAAGGCGCCGGCCGACAAGGCCGCCAACGTGCTGCGGGCCATGCAGCTGGTGCGGGCGCGCATCACCTGGAGCACGCACTCTGGGATCACAGTACCCGTGGTGGCGGTCGCGCGCGTCAGCGGACAGTTCTTTGCCTTCGTCGCCGAGCAGGACAACGGCAAGATCGTAGCGCGCCAGCGTCCGCTGCAATTGGGCGAGATTGTCGGCAACGACTACGTCGTGCTGAGCGGCTTGCAGCCCGGGGACAACGTCATCGTCGCCGGCACGCAAAGCCTCGCCGACGGCGCGCCCGTCGCCATCCAGCAATGACCAGCCTGAGAGGGACTTCCTGTGTTTGCTGATTTTTTTATCAAGCGTCCGGTTTTTTCCACGGTCACTTCGCTGTTCATCGTGATCGCGGGCGCGGTGTGCATTCCGTTTCTGCCGATCGCGCAGTTCCCCGAGCTGGCGCCGCCGCAAATTTCGGTGAACAGTTTTTACACCGGCGCCAACGCGCAGGCGGTGGAGTCCTCGGTCACCATCCTGCTGGAAGAGGCCATCAATGGCGTGGAAGGCATGCGCTACATGACTTCCAGCAGCGGCAACGACGGCAGCAGCAGCATCACTGTGGTCTTCGAGTTGACGCGGCCGCTCGACATCGCGGCGGTCGACGTGCAGAACCGCGTCTCCGCCGTGCTGGGACGCCTGCCCAACGAAGTCAAGAACACCGGCGTCACCGTCAACAAAGTGTCGACTTCGTTCGTAATGGCCGCCGGCTTCTACAGCCTGAACAATCGCTACGACAACGAGTTCATTAGCAACTACATCGACATTTACGTCAAGGACGCGCTGAAGCGTATCAAGGGCGTCGGCGACGTAGATATTTTCGGCGAGCGCAAATACTCCATGCGCTTGTGGCTTGATCCGGCGAGGCTCGCGGCGCGAGGTCTGACAGCGTCAGACGTGGTCCAAGCGCTGTCGCAGCAGAACGTGCAGATCGCTTCCGGCCAGGTGGGCGCGCAACCGGCGGCCAAAAACCAGATGTACCAGATCAGCGTGCGCGCGCTCGGACGTCTCACCGAGGTGGCGCAATTCAACAACATCGTGTTGAAGCCGGGGAGCAATGGCGCGCTGGTGCGGCTGATTGATGTCGGCTACGCCGAACTGGGCGCCGAAGACTACAGCGCGCGGCTGCGCTTCAACGGCTATGAGGGCGTAGGCATCGGCGTCACGCAGTTGCCTACCGCCAACGCGCTCGACGTCGACAAAGCGGTCCGCGCCGAGCTGGCGCGGCTCTCCAAGCGATTCCCTCCCGGCCTGGAGTATCAGATCGCCTTCGACACCACGACGTTCGTTGGCGATTCCATCCGCGAAGTGCTGAAGACGCTGGCGGAAGCCATTTTCTTCGTCATGCTGGTGATGCTGATTTTCCTGCAGGACTGGCGCAGTACGCTGATTCCCGCAGTGGCAATTCCGGTCTCGCTGGTCGGCACGTTCGCGTTCATCAAGCTGCTGGGATTTTCCATCAACACTCTCACGCTGTTCGGCATCGTGCTGGCGACCGGGCTGGTGGTGGACGACGCCATCGTGGTCATCGAGAACATTCAGCGCCACATGAGCCAGGAGCACAGCGATTCGCACGTGGCGGCGTCGGTGGCCATGGGCGAAGTAACCGGCGCGGTGGTCGCGACTTCGCTGGTGCTGGTCGCGGTGTTCGTGCCGGTGGCATTTTTCCCGGGCACCACCGGACTGCTCTACAAACAATTTTCGCTGACGATTGCCTTCTCCATCGCCATCTCGGCTTTCAACTCGTTGACCTTCACACCCTCGCTCTCTGCGCTGCTGCTGCGTCCGGAAAGCAGCCACAAGAATTTTTTCTTCCGCGGCGTGGAGCACGTCATCCATCGCACCACCGCGCGCTACGTGGTCAGCGCCAAGCGGGCGATGAAGTTTCGCTACCTGATCCTGCTGGTGTTTTTTGCCGGACTGGCGACCACTTACTTCGTGTACAAGATGGTGCCCACCGGCTTCGTTCCCGATGAGGACCAGGGCTGGTTCATGATCACGGTGCAGGCGCCGCAGGGCGCTTCGGTGGAATACACCGCCAACGCAATCCGCCAGGTGGAGGCCATCGTCAGCCGCGAGAAAGACGTTATCGGCGCATTCAGCGTGGTGGGCTTCAGCTTTACCGGCAACGGCCCGAACAAGGCGATGGTCTTTCTCAACCTCGCCAACATCGATCAACGCAAGGGCGAGCAGCACTCTGCCGCGGCGGTCGTCGGACGCCTGCGCGGCCCGCTGATGGGGCTCACCGACGTGCAGGCGTTTCCATTTTTGCCGCCGGCCATCGCCGGCGTCAGCAGCCTGGGCGGCTTCACCTTCGAGGTGCAGGACGAGGGCGGCAACACGGTGCAACAGCTGTTTGACGTCACGCAGAAGCTGGCGCGCGACGGCAGCAGCAATCCCGTGTTGAGCGGCCTGTTCAGTCCCTTCACCGCCAACGATCCGCAGTTCGTGGTGAAAATTGACCGCGAAAAAGCGCGCAGCATGCAGGTGCCGATACAGCAAATCAGCGATGCCCTGCAGGTTTACATGGGGTCGGCCTACGTCAATGATTTCGATTTCAACAATCGTGCCTACCGTGTGTACGTGCAGGCCGACCAGCCGTTCCGCCGCAAGCCCAACGACATCCGCAATCTGTACGTGCGCTCCGACACCGGCGCCATGGTCCCGCTGGACAACGTGGTGGACATCAGCGAGGGCACTTCGCCGCAGGTAATTACCCACTACAACATTTTCCGCTCGGCGGAAATCGATGGGTCCGCTGCGCCCGGCTATAGTTCCGGGCAGGCCATCGCCGCCATGGATGCGCTGGCAAGAAAAGACCTGCCGGCCGGCTTCAACTACTCGTGGTCCGGACTGTCGCTGGAAGAAATCAAGTCGGGCGGGCAGTCGGCCATGCTGTTTGCGCTGGGCCTGTTGCTGGTTTACCTGACGCTGTCGGCGCAGTACGAAAGCTTCATCCTGCCGTTTATCATCATGCTGGCCGTGCCCATGGCCATGCTGGGCGCTCTGCTGGCGCAGTTGGCGCGCGGCCAGTTGAACGACGTGTACTGCCAGATCGGACTGGTGATGCTGATTGGTTTGGCCAGCAAGAACGCCATCCTGATTGTGGAGTTCGCCGAGCAGTTGCGGCACAAGGGCCTGTCAATCAAGGAGGCGGCGGTGGAGGCGGCACGCATTCGCCTGCGGCCGATTCTGATGACATCCTTCGCTTTCATCCTGGGCGTGTTGCCGCTGGTGTTCGCCAGCGGCGCGGGAGCGCAGAGCCGCCACTCGGTGGGGACGACGGTCTTCGGCGGCATGATCTTTTCGACCGTGCTGAACCTGTTCTTCATTCCCGTGCTGTACGTGATCGTGAAGTCGCTGACGGACAGGGAGAAGGCGGAGACGGGCGGTTAGCTATTGGTAGTTGGCAATTGGCAATTAGCAACTGGCCAGCAGCATTCAGCAATCAGAAAAGCGATGCGGGCGAGGGTCTACCCTGTCCGCTATTTGGTCGCGGCTTGTATCAGGGCACGACTTTAACCAGTCCGCGTTTTACGAGATTCCGGTGAAGGTAGCGTAATTTCACGCCGAATCCCGCGCATCCCGTACATGGCGGTCGTAGTAGCGTTTTTGCCAGAAGGATCCCTGTTTTCCTGACCCCAAGTTAGCCCAACGGAGGGGCGAACTTGGGGCACCAATTTTTCGGCTGCGCAGCCGTTTTGCGAACGACAACGTCAGGTAATGCATGGCCTCGGCCAGCGTGCTATGTTCCGGCTCACTCAGCAGCAGGTGAACGTGTTCGGGCATCGCGACGTATCCGTAGACGCGCATGTCGAAGCGGCGACGCATGTCCCCCAGGCAAATGGGGAACAGGTCGTAAACTGCGGCAGCGATCCCAGGTTAGCGTCCAACGGATGGACGCGAACCTGGGGCACCAAGGCCGGGGCTATCACCTTGCGTCGCGCGGGGCGCGACTGGAGTTGTGGCACGATACGCGGTCCGCGAGAATTTTGGTTTCTTGGGGGGACGGACAACGAGGTTGGCCGACGGGTACACGGCGCCCAGCCCAGGCTCACGCCCTCCCCGCGAATTCCCGCGTCTCGGTCGAGACTTTGACTTTCTCACCCTCTTTGATGAAGAGCGGGACGCGGATTTCCAGGCCGGTTTCCAGCCGCACGACCTTGGTCACGCTGCCGCCTGCCGAATCGCCCTTCGCGCCGGGCTCCGCGTAGACGACGCCCAGTTTCACCTGCATCGGCAGTTCCAGGCCGATGGGATTGCCGTTGTACTTGTGCAGCTCGATCAGGCTGCCCTCCACCAGGAAGTCGAGCGCCTTGCCGATCATCTCCTCGCTCAGGGTGAGGGTCTCGAAGGTCTCCTGGTCGAGGAAGTGCGTGCCGTCGCGGTCGCTGTACAGGTAGGAGGCCGGGCCCATCTGCAGGTCGGGCTCCTTGAACTTGTCGCTCGCTTTGAAGGTCTTCTCGAAGACGGCGCTGGTAAGCAGGTTGCGCATTTTCAGGTGCACCAGGGTCTGGCCGCCGCGCGCGGTGGGGGTGCTGACCTCCGCTTCGAGGCAGCAGTACGGGGTATTTTCAAACTCGAAGAACATCTTGCGCTTGACGCTGATGGCGTCGATGAGTGCGGCCATGAACTCCTCAAGGGGAAAGTCGGCGGGAAACTCGTGAGCCGAACCTGGGTCCCAGTTGCCTGTTGATTATAAAGTGAAAGGCCTCCCGGAAGAGATCGCGCGCAGCCTTGCGGCCGGCGGAGCAAATCGAGTTGCTAATCGCTAATTGCTAGTCGCTAATTGCTCGTTGCTCCCGCTCCTCACCGCCGATTGTCGGTCTGCGGCTCGGGGTGGATGAGGACCTTGAACAGCTCGGGCACTTCCTGGCGGAAGCGGCCTTCCAGCGCGGTCTGGATGTCGTGCACGCGGGAGAGCGGCAGGTCGTCCTGCATGGTGCAATGCAGCGACAGGTACAGCCGGCCGCCGACGCGCTTGAACATCAGGTCGTGCATGTCCACGACCTCGGGAAAATTCTGGGTGACGGTCAGCAGCCGCTGCTCGAAGCTGGGCGCGGGTACCGGGCCGTCGCTGGCCTCGATGGTGGCGGGCTCGCTTTCGATGTGGGTCAGGATGCGGGAGATTTCGCCGATGTCGTGCCGCATCTCCGCTTCCAGCCGGGTGACGCGATCGTGGGCTTCTTTCAGGCTGAGCCGCTCGTCGAGCTCGACATGCTGCTCGACATGCAGGCTGCCTCCCACGTCCTGCACGCTAATGTCGTGCACGTTCAGGTTGTTGCGCGTGGCCACGGCGCGAATCCTGTCGAAGAGGCTCTCCTGGCGGCTGGCGCGCGCGACCGCGTTGACCACGACGTCGGCGTGGGGCAGCAGCGCCCGGATGCAGGCCCCGACTTCGACGGAGACCTGCTCTGACTTCTGGAAGGTCACGTTGCGCGGCATGGCGACGGAGACGTCCACGAAATAATGGGCGCCCACGCGGCGAATGCGTACACGCACGACTTCCAGCACGCCGTCAACCCGGTACACCTCTTCGATGATGCGGGCGCGCACGCCGGCCGGCGCGGCGTCCAGCAGCGCGTCGATGGTCTGGCGCGCCAGCCTCCAACTGACGTACACCACGATGCAGGCCACCACCAGCGCGGCGATGGGATCGGCCTTGCTCAACCACGGCAGCGAGTACATCCGGCCCAGCAGTACCAGCGCCAGTCCGAGGATGACCACGGAGCTCGACCAGATGTCAGTACTGAAGTGCAGCGCGTCAGCCTGCAACGCCTGGCTGTCGTACTTGTCGGCGACGAATCTCAGGCGGCGCGAGCGCCAGGAGTCCACCACGATGGAAATGCCCATCACTACGAAGGCCCAGATGGTGGGTTCGATTTCGACAGAATGAAAGAACAGCCGCTTGCCAGCCTCGTAGACAATCCAGACGCAGGTCAGCAGCAGGACGCCGGTTTCGATGAAGGCGGAGAAGCTCTCGAACTTGCCGTGGCCGTACTGGTGATCGGCGTCCGCCGGCTTGTCGGACACGCGGACCGAGAAGTAGGTGAGTACGGCGGCCACCAGGTCGAGGCCGGAGTGCGCCGCCTCGGAAAGAATGCCCAGGCTGCCGGTGGTGATTCCGACGGCGATTTTCAGCGCCGTGATGCCGACTGCGGCAAAGATGGAGTTCAGCGCGACCGACTTTTTTTCCCGGCGCATGCTGGTGGTGCTGCTGGACTCCGCCATAGCCTCGATTATTCACATTTCGGCGGTAATCCGCCAACCTCGGGCGGCGGCGGTGTTGTGATACGATTTTTAGTTACATCTCTCTGCCCCGCCTTAGGCGGCATTATTCCGGAGGAAAACCACTACATGTCACGTTCTACTTTATTGATGCTTGCGATGTCGTGTGCTCTCACCTGCGCCAGCTTTGGCCAGGCTTCGAGCCAGAAACCGCAATCCCCCGCCCCGGCGCCTACGCCGGCGGCCACTCCAGCCCCTCCTCCCCCGGCCCCGCCGGAACCCACCCTGCCCTCGACCAGCGTGGTTCCCATGAGCCAGCCCGTGGTTACGCTGAAGGGCGCCTGCAAGCCCAAGGAAGGCAGCACGGTCCCGCCAGCGGGATGCGTCAGCAGCCTGACCCGCCAGCAGTTCGAAGACATCACCAAGGCGCTCACTCCAGCGGACCGCCCGCTCATGTCGCCGGACATGATGCGTAAGTTCGCCACGCAATATTCCAAGCTGCTGATTTTTGCCGATCAGGCGCGCGAGATGGGCCTGGAAAATGATCCCCGGGTGCAGCGGATCTTCGCCTTCGCCAAGAACCAGATCCTGACCGAGGCACTCAATCAGCAAATCACGCAGCAGTATGCACATCCGTCGGACCAGCAGATCGAGGACTACTACAAGGCGAATCCCAAGAAGTACCTTGAGGCCACGCTGATTCGCATCATTGTTCCCAAGGCCACTGGCGCGCCTGACAATCCCAAGCGGACGGACGCCGAAGAAGCAGCCTACGCCGAGGAGATCCGGAAGCGTTGGGTCGCCGGGGAGGATCCGGAGAAGCTGCAGAAAGAAGCTACCGAGCACGGCAAAGCCGCCGGTGCGCCGCCCGCCGTCAACATCGGCGGACGCCGCCCCGGCGCGCTGCCGGAAGCGCACGAGTCGGTCTTCGACTTGAAGGCCGGCGAGATTTCGCCGGTATTCAACGACCCCGCCGCGTCGTATATCTACAAGGTGGTTTCGGTGCGGCAGGTGCCGCTCAGCGACGTAAAGTCCGTCATCTCGTCCACGCTGTCGCGGCAGATGATTACCGATCGCATCCAGCAGATCCAGAGTTCGGTGACACCGGTGCTGAACGACACCTACTTTGGGCCGGAGAAGCCGCCGAGCGTCAACCAGACGATCATCACTCCCAAGCAGGGACCGCCGATGAGACCGGGGACGCCGCCTCCGCCACCGCAGCAGAACCAGCCCGCTCCTCCGAAGTAAGTATGCCCGGGGAACGGACTGTCCTGGTCACGGGCGTCGCGGGGAACCTAGGTGTCCGGGTTCTCCCGATGCTCTCGGACTTTCGCGTGGTGGGCGTGGACATGCGCCGACCCGACAGTTCGCTCCCGCTGGCGCAGTTCGCGGAAGTTGACTTGGGCCGTGAGGCCTCATGCTGGCAACTGATTGACCTGCTGCGCGAGACTGGCGCCAGTTCCGTCGTTCATCTTGCCTTCGTGCTGGACCCGGTGCGTACCGGCGTGCTCGATGTGGAGCGCATGTGGCAGATCAACGTCGCCGGTACCGCGCGCGTGATGGAAGCCATCAGCGTGGTCAACCGCACCGGCGGCCAGATTAAACAGTTCATCTTCCCCAGCAGCGTTTCGGCCTACGGGCCGGAGACATCCGGGCCCGTCAATGAAGAAGCTCCGCTGCGGGCCCACACCCTGCCCTACGCCATTCACAAGCGGGAGAGCGACGAGGTGGTGCGCTACCGGGCGGAGAGCCTGGGCGATTGCCGCATCTACCTTCTGCGCCCGCACATCTTCACCGGGGCCAGTATGCAGAACTACATGGTGGGAGCCCTGCGGGGCACGCCGTCGGGCACGAGCAAGCGCGCTGCGCGTATGCGTGCCGCCGGCAAGCGGCTTCCGCTGATGCTGCCGCGCGGCCAGAAATATTTGGACACCCGTTGGCAGTTCGTGCACGTGGACGATGTAGCACGGCTCATCGTTTACCTTCTGCATCGCGCGGAGAACGGTCCGCTGATGACCATTCTCAACGTGGCGGGACGCGGCGAGCCGATTACGCTGCAGCGATGTACGGCGATTGCCAACTCGCAGATCAAACGCGTGCCCACGCGAGCGGCCTGCGCCGCAATCCTGCGATTGATGTGGAAGTGGGGCATCACCTCGATCCCTCCAGAGGCGCTTCCCTACATGATCGGCTCCTACACCATGGACACCAGCCGGGTGCAGCAGTTCCTCGGACGAGACTACGAGAGCGTCATCCAGTACACGGTCGAGGACGCGCTAAGGGACAGCTTTGTAGGCAGGGATTAGGGCGATGGGGCCGATCGAAAAGCGGATTGCTTGGGATACGGGGGATTTGTCAACAGCTACGGGCAGACGGCTTTAGAATCATTCGATAAACACAGAGGGGGACTCTGGCTTTATGAGAAACCTCGGCGCGGCGCTATTTATTGTCATCTTCGCTGCTCTCATGACAGCTCAGGAACCGGTCATCACTCCTGATACAGCAGTCGATTCTGCCACACTTCACCAGTAGTTCCACAGCGGCGATCCTCGTCTGATCGCCTGGGCAGCCGACTTCGCCCGCAGACGGCATGACGCGGCGATTATCGCGGAAATGCCTGATTGGCTCGAAGATACAGCCATACCACTTGGTTATGGCGGCGATGACCGGCAGGCAGCACGGAGACCCGGATTAGCGCGGAATACAGTTTTGCAACCGGCCAACTCCGACGCTCCAAGAAGCTCATTTCCATTCGGGGCCTCAACAAGGACCACAACCATGATCTGAAAGGTCTATTCAAAGGTGCGGCCACGATGGCCAGTGTGCGCCCCGGACCGTTCCAGGACTTCTATCAAGCGTTGCTGACCAAAGGCATGAAGCCGACGATGGCCCGTCTGACGCTAGCGCGCAAGATCGCAGCCATTACGTTGACCCTTTGGAAGAAAGGAGCACACTTCGACGCAGAAAAACTAAAACCGCAAGCCGCTTGAGCGTCTCCTGTGGAGAGCCCCCTTCCATCTCCGGTAGATCTTTCTGGTAGTGGTCAGTCGGTTCTTGAGACGCTCGGGTTCGAGCGTGAGTATGACAATCGCCTGTCGGCACACGACAAAGCTTTAACTGGACTGCATTCGACCTGAAGTCCTCGCTCGCGATGACAGACTGATGGGTTGATTGCTAGTTGCTACTTGCCAATTGCCAATCGCTAGTTGCTACCCGCTAACACCCCCGCGCGATGGCCAGCGCGGCGATGGCTGCGGTTTCGGCGCGGAGGATGGTGCTGCCGAGCGACGCGGAAATCCATTGTGCTTGCTGGAAGCCCTGCAACTCCTCCGCTGTCCAGCCGCCTTCCGGGCCGATGGCCAGCGCGAGCGATTGCGCTTGATTATGCGAGTTGAGGACGTCGGCAAGAGAGGTCTTGCTCTCGCTCTCGGCGAGGACGATGCGCAGGACTGCATCGCAGTGCAGCGAGTCTGCCAGCTTTACCGGATCGGCAATCTCCGGCGGCGAAACGCGGCGCGACTGTTCGGAGGCTTCGCGTGCGATTCGGCGCCAGCGTTCGACACGCTTATCGGCGGCTGCTGCCAGGTGCTTCTCGGTGCGGCGAGCGACCACGGGAACGATGGTCGCCACGTTCAGCTCGGTACACTTTTCAATCGCCCATTCCATGCGGTCAAACTTGAAGACCGCCAGCAGCAGCGTGATGGGTACCGCTGTTCCAGCGGCAACATCGCCGCCCAAACTGAACTCCACGCGGTCGTCGGCGATGCTGGAGATAACGCCGCTGCGTACGCGGTCGCCGCAGGCAATCTCGAACTCCTGGCCAACGCGCGCTCGCAGGGTGCGCGCCAGATGCGCGGCATGCTCACCGATAAGGACGGCGGTGTCTGCGGAATGAGAATACTCGTCGGCGATCCAGCGGCGTCGGGTCATCGGGTGAAGAGTAGCAGACCGACGGCAATCGCGATCGACGCATACACTCCGCCGAAGTAGCGGTTCTGGCGGGCGAGCGCGTCTTCGCTGAAGAGGCGGCTGTTGAGCAGGAACTCCAGCGCCGAGACCGCGCCCACCAGCACCGCCATGACAAGCCAGCGCTCCTGATGCATCTCGGCGCGCAGCAGAAACGGGATGGCGAACAGCGACAGCCCAAGATAGATCATTCCGCCGATGCGGGCCCGCTTGCGCCTGCGGGGATCCTCATAGCGCACCATGAGGATGCGCGCCAATTCGCGCGGCCGCGCCAGCCGCGCGATTGCGGGCAACACGGTCACAACCAGCAGAAACCACGCGTAGATGCGGAGGGCTTTATCCAAGGGAAGAGTTTTCCGACAATGGAAAGAGAATTGTAAACGCCAGCGAAAAGCAGGTCCCTCGACTCGGACTGAAGTCCTCGCTCGGGATGACACAATGAGAGAGTCTGACGGCGTGCCCTTCCGTGCAACGCGGCGCGCTCTGCTGCAGGAAAGGCTTTATTGAAAAATCTCGCGCACCTTGTTCAGCAGCGAGCGGCTGACCGGCTTGTTCTCCACCGAAGTCAGCGCCTGCAGCTCTTCCAGCAGTTCGCGTTGCCGCTTGCTGAGCTTGGCCGGCGTCTGCACCTTCACCTCAACGAACAGATCGCCGCGGCCGTGGCCGTTCAGGACCGGCACGCCTTTGCCCTTTGCCTTGAAGGTGGTCCCTGTCTGCGTACCTTCCGGCACTTTCAGCGTGTATTCGCCATCAAGCGTCGGCACCTGGATCTCGGTACCCAGCGCCGCCTGCGGTACCGAGATGGGCACCACGCAGTACAGGTTCTTGCCCTCGCGCTCGAAGAAGGAATGCTCTTTGGCATGCAGCACGACGTAAAGATCGCCGGGAGGCCCGCCGTACAAACCGGCTTCGCCCTCGCCGTTATAGAGAATGCGCGCCCCTTCTTCGACGCCGGCCGGGACCTTCACCGTCACCGTGCGCTCGCGCTGGATGCGCGCCTGGCCTTTGCACTTGGGGCAGGGATCGACAATCAGTTTGCCTGAGCCCTGGCAGGTGTTGCAGGTGCGCGCGATGGCGAAGAACCCCTGCTGATAGCGCACCTGGCCATTGCCACCGCAGGTAGTGCAGGTGATGGGCCGCTTGCCGGCAGCCACTCCGCCGCCTTTGCAGGCATCGCACTCTTCCATCCGCCGCACTTGCACCTGCTTGGTAACGCCGAAGACCGCTTCTTCGAACTCCAGTGTCAGGTCCTCGCGCAGGTCAGCGCCACGTTGCGCGCGCGAACGGCGACGTCCGCCGCCCTGGCCGAAGATGTCGCCGAAACCGAAGAGGTCGCCAAAGATGTCCTGGAAGTCGACGGTGGTGGCGTCGAACCCGCCAAAGCCGCCCGCTCCGTTGGTCACGCCGGCATGACCAAAGCGGTCGTAACGCGCGCGTTTATCGCCGTCGGCCAGAATCGCGTAGGCCTGGCTGCATTCCTTGAAGCGCTCCTCCGACTCGGGATTGTCGGGATTGCGATCAGGATGATACTGCAGCGCCAGCTTACGATAGGCGCTCTTGATCTCCTGGTCGGTCGCCGTACGGGAGACGCCCAGAACTTCGTAGTAGTCGCGTTTTACGTTAGTCGCCAGAAGCGTTTACCTTTTTCAAAAGGGCGCACGTTCAGGTACGCCGGTCCAACTGATTGAACTCAATGTTGACGGGGGTGGCGCAGCGCTTCAGCGCTGCATCTACAAACACGTCATCCGCCGGCTTTAGCCGCTGAGGTCATTCAAAACCTTACCTCAGGCGCTAAAGCGCCAAAATCATCCGCCGCTGCAACTGCAGGCCTGAAGGCCTGCTCCACCCGAACTAGCTATTGCGAACCCCTCGTGCTCGTCACTTCGAACTCGATGTAATCATGAAGTTTCAGTGGTTCGGATTACGCGCCACGCGCACCATCGCCGGACGCAGCAGCCGGTCCTTCAACTTGTAGCCGCGCTGCAGTTCGTCGATGACGTGATTGTCCTCGACCTCGTCGGTGTCCACCACTTGCACCGCCTGGTGTAAGTTGGGATCGAAGGACTCACCTTCAGCCGGAATTGGTTGCACACCCAACTTCGCCAACACGTCGTGGAACTGCTTGTCGATGAGCGCGATACCCGAACGGAACTCTTCCAGCGAAGCCGCATCGGTCTTGAGCGCACGGTCAAGGCTGTCGAGGATCGGCAACAGGCTGCCGAGTGCGCCGGCCAGCGCATAATCGCGGAAGTCCTGCTGCTCTTTGGCGTTGCGCTTGCGAAAGTTGTCGAACTCGGCCTGCAGCCGTGCCAGCCGGTCCAGATACGCCGCTCTTTCCGCGAGCGCCTGTTCCAACTCGGATTCCGGCCCCTTCGCAGCCCCGGCCTGGGCAGCCGTCCGCGACCCGGAGCCGTCATTCTCTTCCGCTGGCGGAAGTTCGTGGTCCAGCTCCAGCTCAGCGTCAGAGCTTCCGTTGTGCTTCTTCACCTTCCCACCTTCTACGTTGATTCGTTCCAGAGATGGTCGAACAGGCGCGCGATATACGATACGGCGGTGATGGTGTGCTCGTAATCCATGCGAGTCGGCCCGATAACGGCCAGCGAACCCATCACCTCATCGCCTACGCGCGCCGGCGTACCAATCAGTACAAAATTACTTAGATGCGGCATGGCGTCTTCCAGACCCACAACCACGCGTACCGCCTCTTGGCGGACGTCGAGATAGGCTGAAAGCAGGTCCACGATGCGCTGCTTCTCTTCCAGCGTAGCCAGCAGCTGGCGCAAGCGCTCCTTGTCCTGTTCGGTCACAACCAGGTTTGACGCGCCTTCCACGTACACCGCTTGCGCCGTGCCCTCGCTGGCCAGCGCTCCCTGCGAATACAGCTGCTCGACCGAGTGCATCAGGCGATCGTATTCGCTGCGCTCCTGCTGGACGCGGCGGGCGATCTCGTTGCACAGCGCCTCCATCTCCCAGCCGCGGAAATTCTGGTTGATGTAGGTGGCGGCGGCGTCAAGGTCAGCGGTGGACAGTTCGTCAATCAACCGGAGAACGCGGTCGCGCACCAGACCATTGCGAGTAACGACGACAGCCAGCACCTTCTTCTCGGCCATGCGCTGAAAGTAGACATGCTCCAGCGCATTGCGCTGCCCGGTACCCGAGGTGACGGTGACGCCCACCCCATGCGAAATCAGCGAGTGCACGTGCGAGGTACGCTCCATGAACTCCTGCACATCCTGGATGCCCTGCAGATTGCCCTGAATCAGGCCCTCGTCGGCGGGCGACAGGCGCGCCTCGCCGGTCAACTGCTTCACGTAGAAGCGGTAGGCCTGCGCGGTCGGTATACGGCCAGCCGAAGTGTGCGGTTGTTCCAGAAAACCGGCCTCGGCGAGATCCGCCATCACGTTGCGGATGGAGGCGGGGCTCAGGTTCTCGCGATTGCCGCGCGCCAGAGTGCGCGATCCCACCGGCTCACCAGTCGAGATGTAGGTCTCGACGATGGCGGTCAGAATTTCGCGCTCACGGCGTCCGATGTTGGGAGTGCTACCCATGTCCTGCCAAGCTAACCTTTTTATTTTGCAACAATTTAGCGAGATATGACCAACAGTGCCGCATGTTCATTCTAGGAACCTGCATAGCCCGGTGTCAAGGTTGGCACTCCCGTCAACGGAGTGCTAAGAGCGCTGAAAAACTCGTCCGCGATAGCAAAAGCCCCGGACAGGCAGTGCTGCCCAGCCACCCTTTGCAGACTCGGTGTCGAATCGATCAGTGTGGACTCACTTGCGAGATGAGATTTATCGCCAGCTACCCAAGCAGGGAGTCTACCTTTCTGCTAAGGCTGCTCAGAGATTATCCAAGGACACTTTCGCGCCGGAGAATTCGACCACCAAAACATTTTCGCCGAAGTCACCTGTCGATTCTGGCAAGCGTGTGGCATCCGCAAAAAAAACTGAAAGCCGGAACCAGCATCGATCATGCGCTCCCCCGGTTCAATCAGCCCTCCGCTGAAATAGAACCATCCGCTGTACACCCATAAACCTCGCCTTCTTTCGCTGGATCGATCCCAAGCTGATCTAGAACGCGGCGAAAAGTCTCAGGGTAGGCTGTGCTCCGCTGGGCCGCGAAGTTCCGGCAATGGGAGCAGCCGCACTCCTCGGCATCGCCGCTCGTCATCCCGGCGTAGGCTCTTTGAGTCCGCTCACGGTCGTAGAGGATCTTCTGATCGCCCAACTGCAGCTGCTCCATCATGCCGTTGATTATGGCCTATCGAAGGCTTATCCGAAACGGGCGAACGGTAAACACCCCCTTTCACAACCAATCCGGGGGTCGTGGCGTGGATCACTCGTCAAATGGCGATTTGGCGCCCTTCAGTTACGCCCCACGTGCTTCAGCCAGGAACGTTAACTACGCTCCGGAGCTTCGTACAAGTGCAAAAAAACTACTGGATTTCGATGACGCTGCCGCCAGCCGATTCTTGCACTTCCTTAGTCCGCTCGATGACACGGTGGGTGAAGGCGAACAGCGACTTGGCGTGCGGGGACTGGTCGCCATCAAGCACGACGGGTTGGCCGCTGTCCCCGCCTTTGCGGATGTCGGGACTAAGCTCGATGCTACCGAGGAACGGCACGTCGAACTGCTTGGCAGTGCGCTCGCCGCCGCCCTTGGAGAAGACGTCGATCTCGTGCTGGCAGTGCGGGCACACGAAGAAGCTCATGTTCTCGACGATGCCGAGGATATCCACCTTCACCTGGCGGAACATCTCGATGGCCTTGCGCGCGTCCTGCAGCGAAACATCGCTGGGCGTGGTAACGATGACCGCTCCGGTCACGGGCACGGTCTGCACCAGCGAGATGACGACGTCGCCGGTGCCGGGCGGCAGATCGATGATGAGGTAGTCGAGCTGGCCCCACTCCACCTCGCTGAGAAACTGTTTCACGATGGAATGCAGCATGGGCCCGCGCCACACCAGCGGTTTGTCGCCCGGGCTCAGGAAGCCCACGGAGATGACCTTCAGGCCGTAGCGTTCGGGCGGCAGAATGCGGCGTTCACCAACCACGTTGGGCGCCATGGTAGTGCCGAGCATCAGCGGGACGTTGGGCCCGTAGACGTCGGCGTCGAGCAGCCCGACTTTGTAACCCAGGCGCGCCAGGGCGATGGCCAGGTTGACGGCGAGCGTGGTTTTGCCGACGCCGCCTTTGCCGGAACCGACGGCGATGATGCTGTCCACGCCGGGAAGGGGCTGCGGGCCGGCCGGTTGCTGGCCGGGCATGTGCGAATGAGAGCTCACGAGAGGTGTACCTGACTTGTATGGGATGAGGTGCGCAAACCTTGATTATACGCATTCCGACGCGAACGTCATGCACCGCGGCGCTGCCTACTTCCGCTCGTACCGGAGCTTGAACTCCTGCACCCACTCGCCGTCTTTCTGCAGGAAGACGGCGAACCAGTAGGCGTTGTCGCCGTCGCGCACCAGCGTGGAGCGGACGTGATTGGTCTTGCCGTTGGGCTCATTGATTTCGAGATCCTGGTGGATAGTCTTCCCGTCGGCATCCGCCGTGGCGGTGCCGGTGGAAAACTGGCCTTCGGAGTTCGTGTAGTAGAAGCCGATGGTCTTGGTGGCGGGATTATAGGCGTAAAAGCCGTTGTAGTGCGGCTTGCCGTTGAAGTTGGCATTGAACTCGATGGCCTGGTGATTGGGCGCCCAGCGAATGTGGTTCTCCACGTGGGTCGTGGTGCCGCCGGAAGGGTCTTTAATGTCAGTCACCCATGTTCCGCCGGCCAGCCATGCAACGGGGGCCAGCGTCTCAGAGGCATTCAGCCCGGCGGGCTTCACCTGCGCCAGGCTTTGAGTTGAGAAAAGCGGAATCGAAAAAAGGGCAACCGACATAAAGAGCAACGCACAGCTGGAGCGGGTCATCATGGGGTATGCCTCGGGGAAATGAATTGGCGATTGTGCCACGCCGAGGGACGACCCACAAGCGCAATGAGACCAACTGCTGCAGCTGATGGGCGAAGACCTTATGGAACAATGGTAGTCTATTGGCATTCCCGTTGATGGGGCGATGGATGTCGGGAATTCGTACATTCCCGCGTGCTTCTTGTGCGCATGGCGCCCGCCAATCGACATGTCTGTGCTGCTGTTGTTGTCGGTAGCGTTTTCGCGGAAGCTTTCACCCAAACTCAATCACCACCCTCTGGGAAATTGACCCAGAGTTTTCGGAGACCGTAATGAAGATCGCTGACGACGTCACAGAATTAATTGGCCACACACCCCTGGTGCGGCTGAACAAAGTAACCGCCGGGGCCAAGGCGACGGTAGTCGCCAAGCTGGAGAGCCAGAACCCCTGCAGCAGCGTGAAGGACCGCATAGGGGTCAGCATGATCAACGAGGCGGAGCGCGCGGGGAAGATCCACCCCGGCCGCACCACGCTGATCGAGCCCACCAGCGGCAATACCGGCATCGCGCTGGCTTTTGTAGCGGCGGTGAAGGGTTACAAAATCATCCTTACCATGCCCGACACCATGAGCACCGAGCGCCGCGTCCTGCTGAAGGCCTTTGGGGCGGAGATCGTGCTGACTCCAGGACTCAAGGGCATGAAAGCCGCCATCGCCAGAGCAGAAGAACTGCTGGCCAAGACGCCAGGCGGCTACATGCTGCAGCAGTTCGACAATCCCGCCAATCCCAAGATTCACTTCGAGACCACCGGCCCGGAAATCTGGGAGGACACGGACGGCACAGCGGACATCCTCATCTCAGGCATCGGCACCGGCGGAACGCTGACCGGCATTTGCCAGTACATCAAGCCGAAGAAGCCGTCGTTCAGGGCGATTGCCGTCGAACCGGTGGAAAGCCCCGTGCTCTCCGGAGGCTCGCCCGGCCCGCACAAAATCCAGGGCATTGGCGCGGGCTTCGTGCCCAGCATTCTGCGCACCGACTACATCGACGAGGTCATCCAAGTATCCAGCGATGACGCGCTGACGATGGCCCGCCGTCTGGCCAAGGAAGAGGGCCTGTTGGTGGGCATTTCCTCAGGCGCGGCGGTGGTAGCGGCTTTGCGGGTTGCAGCGCGCGAAGAGAACGCGGGCAAGTTGATCGTGGTGATCATCCCATCGTTTGGTGAGCGCTACCTGAGCAGCCTGCTGTTCGAGCATCTGCGCAACGAATCGCTGGCCATGGTGGCGGAAGGCGTATAGCACATGTTTCGCTCGATGCGGGAAGACATCGCTGCTGTGAAGGAACGCGATCCCGCGGCGCGCTATTCCCTCGAACTTGTACTGCTCTATTCCGGGCTGCACGCGTTGTGGGGTTACCGCTTCCACCACTGGCTGTGGGTGCGCGGCTGGCGGTTCGCGTCGCGCGCACTGTCGCAGTGGGCCAAGGTCATCACCGGTATAGAAATCCATCCCGGAGCGGAAATCGGCCGGCGCTTGTTTGTCGATCACGGAATGGGAGTGGTCATCGGGGAAACCACCATCATCGGCGATGATGTGACCCTCTACCAAGGCGTGACCCTCGGCGGCACCGGCAAAGAAACCGGCAAGCGGCATCCCACCATTGGCAATAACGTCGTGATTGGCGCGGGCGCCAAGGTGCTGGGCAACATCACCGTCGGCGAGAACTGCCGGGTCGGCGCCGGCTCGGTGGTGCTGCGCGATGTGCCCGACAATTCCACCGTGGTCGGCGTGCCCGCGCACATCGTCTTTCGCGAAGGCAAACGGGTGGTCATCACCGATCCCAAGCAGATCAACGACCCTCTCTCAGAGGCGCTGGCCGCCGTCGCTAACGAGGTCAGGAAGCTGAAGGAAGACGTTCGGCTACTGCAAGGCCGCGAGCCGTCCCCAACGAACGGCACCGACAAGTTGCAGCAGGTGATCGACATCGACTACCAGATCTGAGCAGATTGCTTTTCGCTAGTCTACCCAATCGGCAATGAAGATATTCGTCTCGTGCGGCTGCTTGCCGTTGCGGTTCGACGCCCACACCAGGCGCTTGCCATCCGAGGTGAACATGGGGAACGAGTCGAAGTCGGGATAGTAGGTGATGCGCTCCAGCCCGGTGCCGTCCAAGTTGATCACATACAGATCAAAGTCGCGGCCATTCTTCGGATCGTTCATGTTCGAGGCAAAGATGATGCGTTTGCCGTCGGGCAAGAAGAACGGGGCGAAATTGGCGGCGCCATTGTGCGTGACCTGGTGCTTGTTGCTACCGTCGGCGTCCATCACCCAGATTTCCAGGTTGCCGGGACGGATCAGTCCCTGCGCGTACAGCGCCTTGTAGTCGGCGATCTCTTGCGGCGTTTTGGGATGTTCGGCGCGATAGACAATCTTCTTGCCGTCGTACGACCAGAAAGGCCCGCCATCGTAGCCGAGTTCGTGCGTAAGCTGCTTCACGTGGCGGCCGTCGGCGTCCATGGTGTAAATGTCGAGATCGCCGTTACGAGTGGAGGTGAAGGCTATCTTTTTTCCGTCACGAGTAATCGTAGCCTCGGCGTTGTAGCCGGGAGCATCGGTGAGCAGGCGGAGATCGCGGCCATCGAGCTTGGAGGTGTAGATCTTGTACGTGCTGTAAATGGGCCAGACGTAACCGTGCGAGTAATCGGGTTTGGGAGGGCACTCCGGACTGGCAGCATGGGTTGAGGAAAACAGCATGCGATCGCCCAACGGAAAGACGTAGCTGCAGGTGGTGCGGCCCTTGCCGGTGCTGATCAGTTTTGGCGTTGCTGGCTTGCCGTCAGGCGTATCCACCGGAATGATGTAAATCTGGTCGCAGGGCACGCCGTCTCCCTGGTGCTGAAAGCTCAACAGTTTGTCGTCAGCGGAGAAGTACGCTTCGGCGTTCTGGCCACCCGCAGTGAGTTGGCGGACGTTACGCAGGTGCTTCTCTTCCCCGGGAACCAACAGGGGTGACGGCGCCGGCGGATTCGATTGTTGCGAATGCAATGGCACGGAGGCCGCGGCGGTTAGTAACAGGGCGGTTGTAAGTGCTGGAAGAGACGATTTCCGGAACATCAACGGACTTACCTCGGAAATAGGAAGACAGAAACGCAGTCCCGAGGATATCTGATTTTGCAGGATCAGTCTTCACGAAATGGCGTGCGGTTCCGACTTCGCAGACTGGAAGAGTTCCTTACTGGCACTCTGCATGCGACTGGCACGCTTGGCGGCGTACATCGCATTGTCGGCGGCGGCACGAAGCGAGTCGGTATCGATACCGTCGTCCGGATACAGCGCAAAGCCGATACTAACGCTGGCGCTGATCAAATTCCCTTCCAGCCTGAACGGAATGCTCAGCGCCGACTTCAGCGCCGAGACCAGGACCTCCGCGCCCTGCGGGCTGGCGATCTCACTGATTACCGTGAACTCGTCACCCCCGCTGCGCGACAGCGTGTCAGACACGCGCATGCGGGTGGTCAGCCGCAAGACCGTGTGCTGGAGCAGCAGGTCACCAATCCTATGCCCGTAGGTATCGTTCACTTCCTTAAAGTTATCCAAGTCGAGCAGCAAGACGGCCAGTTTGTTGCTCGACCGTTTGGCGTGAGCCATGGCCTGGTCCATACGGTCCAGCAACAGGCGCAGGTTAGGCAGGCCGGTGAGTTCGTCGTGATGCGCGAGATATTCGCTGCGCTGGATTTGGTCTTCCAGCAGCGTGAGAATCATGCCGACCGCCACGAAGTACTTGGGAAGGTTCCATACCTCCGACTCCACATGAGCCGTCGGCACGTAGGCCGTCAAGAGGTAGTAGCAGGGAAACACGGCTCCCCACGCAACAAAGCCGCCCGATGTGGTGAGCACCCCGGCGGTGGACCGGGGGAAGCGCAACCAATACAAAACCGCGGCAGCAAGGTTGAGGGAGAACAGAAGCACGGTCAACCCGATATCAGTGTGGTTGCGCGCAACGCAATAAGCCATGACCACTGAAACCAACAGGGAGGCGGTCACGAGACCGGCCACGTAAAGGGTCAGTTTGCGATAATACTGCCAGGCCAGCAGCACCGTGCTGCTAAAGGCAAGCACGATCACGGCGTAGAAGAAAGCGTGCGACGTAATATTCCAGATCGGTGCATTGGTATATAGGAGTGAAGGAATTCCCAACCCGGCTGCCATCATGTACTGGTGCCGCCGGTCTTCGGCCATGGGGGAAAAAGAGATCAGGAAAACGATGGTCGCCAATTCCAGGAAGCTGAGGTTGCAGGCCGACATCCAGCGTGCCCAAGCCCCTTGCCCAACCTGCACGAACTGGGCAACAAAGTGAACCAGTACCAGGAACCAGCCCGTCAGCCAAAGTTCCAGGCGCTCGGTGTTCCTCTGCCGCAGGATGGCACGGAAGACTGCCACCAGGATGGCCAGGGCGAAGAGGCTCGGTATGACATCATAGTTCATGACGCTGTTACTTAGAACGATGGCTTAGGTGGAGGCCGGCTGTCAAACGATTTCAGGGGTTTTCTGGGTTCGCTTCCCTTTTTGGGGCGCTTAAGCCGAGATGCCGCATGACCATTTGCAGGTCCTTCCACGCCTCTTTCTTCTGCCGCGGATCCCGCAACAGGAAAGCTGGATGATAGGTAACGACCAACTTGCATTCCAGGGGTTCGCCGCCGGTGAGCGTGCCTGGCGGCGAGAAATCATAGAAACGTCCCCGAAGTGAGGCCATGGAATCGTTCAGGCCAAGCAGGTGCTTGGCCGCGGTCGCGCCCAAAGCAACGATGACCTTGGGCTGGATCACGCTGATCTGGCGCATGAGGAAGGGCGAGCAGGTCTCACACTCGTCCCGCTCCGGCGTGCGATTGCCGGGTGGACGGCACTTCACGATGTTGGCAATGTACACCTGTTCGCGCTTCAGACCCATGGCGGCAATCATGTTGTTCAGCAACTGTCCAGCGCGGCCGACGAACGGCAGGCCCTGCGCGTCTTCATCCGCCCCCGGACCTTCGCCAATGAACATCAACTCAGCGTTCGGAGCGCCTGTCCCGAAGACAATCTGTTTCCGCCCCTGCTTCGCCAGCTTGCAGCGCTGACAGTTCGGGCCGATGTCGTCCAGGATCAAGCGTAACCGCGCGCTGCGGTCTTCCAATTCCGCCGGGCGCCTCTCCGCCTTTGCAGAGGCCCCCGTATTTGCGGAAGGAAGATACGACTCTTCCGATATCGTCTCCGCTTCGGCCTCCAATTCGTCTGCGATCGCGGCCAACCCATCAATCAATTCCGCGCCGGGATCCGGGGTCGTCGGCCTGCTAACTTCCCGGCGATACAACGGCCCGACACCTAGTTCGCGATAGAACTGAAGGCGTTCGAGCAATGCGGCTCTGATGTTTGGGTCGAGGGTCATTGGATCGTCGCGGGGTCACCGCCGGGAAGTCTGGAATACAAAGTATGGCATGCCTGGTGGCGTTCTTTCGAGGCTGGTGAGAAAATTGCGATGGCTCGGGACCGGGCTAGTCAGCGAAGATCGCCGCAGCCGGATGTGGCTGCCGGATGCGCAGAGCGGCATCGAGGATCCTCTGCGCGACGTCCAACTTGCTGGCTTCCGGCACGAGAATCGCATCGCCGGCAGTGACGATAGTCACCTCATTCCGTTCCGAATTGAAACCGATGCCCGGGCGCGAAACGTCGTTGACCACGATTGCGTCTACCAACTTCCGGGTCAGCTTGTCGCGGGCATTCTCCAGAAGGCTTTGCGTTTCGGCAGCAAAGCCGATGAGCACCGGCGTGCGTTTCCCGGCGGCGTGGCGCAGGCTGCCAAGGTCAGCTAGGATGTCGGCGTTAGGCTCGAGTTGCAGCTCAATCGCGCCGTTGCGCTTGATCTTCTCCGGCGAAATGCTCTTGACGTGAAAGTCGGCCACGGCCGCTGCCATGATGATGACGTCACACCGCTCCCAGCGGTCGAGCACCGCCGTACGCATCTGCTGGGCTGTCTCGACAAAAATCGTCTCGGCGGCGGCAGGTGGTTGCAGGGCAGTCGGCCCACTCACCAGAATGACCTTCGCTGCGCGACGCAGCGCCGCTTCCGCCAGGGCGTATCCCATCTTGCCGCTGGAGCGATTGCCCAGGTAGCGTACCGGGTCGATGGGCTCATGGGTGGGACCGGCGGTGACCAGCACCGTCTGGCCCGCAAGATCTTGTGCCATGCCGAGTTGCTCGAGCGTGGCGGCAACAATCTGTTCCGGCTCCGCCAGTCGCCCGGCGCCGACCATGCCGCAGGCCAGGTATCCGCTGCCCGGCTCGACAATGTGCACGCCACGGCGGCGCAGGATGTCGAGGTTGGCCTGCGTAGCGGGATGTTCCCACATGTTGACGTTCATGGCGGGAGCGATGATCACGGGAGCTTTGGTGGCAAGATAAAGGGTGCTGAGGAAGTCGTTGGCAATGCCTTGGGCAAATTTCGCGATGGTATCGGCGGTGGCCGGAGCGACCAGCAATGCGTCCAGGGATTGCGCAACGGAAATATGTTCGACCGCGGAGTCCAGGTTAGGCTGTTCGGCACCGGCGCTGAACATGCTGGTAATGACCTTCTCGCCGGAAAGCGCCGCGAAAGTCAGCGGGCGGACGAATTCTTGCGCCGCGGCGGTCATGATGACCTGCACGCGCGCGCCGCGCTCTTGCAGCTGGCGGACAATTTCCGCTGCCTTGTAGGCGGCGATGCCGCCACTTACGCCCAATGCAATTTTCATGTTTGCGCCTTGGCCCTCCTCCGCCAGCAACTGCAAGATGTCCGTCCCCATCTACCAGCCAGATGCTGCGGCCATGTGGCGATTCTGGGGCCCGCCTAGTCGTCGCCGTCGTGGCCGACCGGCTCCAGTACTTCGCTGGCCAATTCCGCGGGGCTCTTGGTGGCAGGGGGGATTTCCCACTTCACCCTGCCCGCCTGGATCTCTTCCTCCGCGATGCGGCAAGGTTTCCGTGAGTGGGTATCAACGACCGGCCGGGCGCCGTTCTGGATTTGCCGGGCGCGGCGCGCCGCAACCAGGACGTAGCGATAATTGCTGTCGAACCCTTCAACCAGTTTCATAGGTCACTCCGTGACAGTGGAAGATCGGGAAAGGGCAAACGTCGCCAGAATTGTCTGCACTTGCGGCATCATTTGCACGCGCAAGGCACGATCAGCGGCAGCCAGCACATCTTCATCCCGGGCCTTGTTTCCCGTAGTCGATCGTCTGATCCGTTCAGCTTCCACGATTGACCTCAGGGTGTCGATGGACTGCTCCAACCGGTCGTTGACCAAAATATAGTCGTACCGGGAAAAATTCTCAATTTCTTGTGCCGCGGTCTGCAGCCTGCGCTGGATGATTTCTTCTGTATTGAAGAGCCGGGCACCGTTGCCCAGCAATTTGCGCTGCTCCTCGTCATCCGCCTCGCTGCGGCGGCGCAACCGTCGCTCCAACTCTTCGCGTGAGGGCGGCAGGATAAAGATGCTCACCGCGTCCGACGCTTTCTGTTTCACCTGCGCTGCGCCCTGCACGTCGATGTCGAGCAGCAAATCGTGCCCGCGCGCCGCGGCTTCGCGCAGGAACCGCCTGGCTGTCCCGTAATAGTTGCCGAACACCTCGGCGTATTCCAGGAACTCGTCTTCTTCAATCATCCTCTGAAACTCTTCACGGCTAATGAAGAAATATTCGCGCCCCGACTGCTCACTGCCGCGCGGAGGCCGGGTGGTATAGCTGATGGAGAATTCCAGGTTGGGCACGATGCGGCGCAGTTCGTTGGTCAGGGTCGACTTCCCCGAACCCGACGGCGCCGAAATGATGAAGATGATTCCGCTCATTCGAGGTTTTGCACCTGCTCGCGGGCCTTCTCGATCTCCGACTTCATCGCGAGCCCCAATCCAGTGATGCGCAGCGCTTCGCCAGCCACACCCGAGGTCTTGGACATCAGGGTGTTGGCTTCGCGGTTCATCTCCTGCAGCAGGAAGTCGAGCTTCTTGCCGACTTCTCCTCCCCCATCCAGCAGTCCGTTGAAGTGCTGGATGTGGTTCTTCATGCGCACAATTTCTTCCTGGATGTCGCTGCGCTCGGCCAGCATGGCGGCCTCCTGGAGAATGCGGTCGGAGTCCACGTGGGTGTTCAGCAACTCCTGCATTCGGCCCTGGACCTTCTCATGGTAGGCCCGCAACACCTTGCCGCGCAGCGCATCGAGCTCCTGGGTGACCGAGGACAGGTGCGTCATACGGTTGCATAACTCGGCCACTGCGCCGCGGCCTTCCTCCTCGCGCATGTGGTTGAGCCGCTCGATGCACTGCTCCAGCGCGCTGGTGACAGCTTCCTCCAGCGCGGCCGTGGCGTCGCCGTCTTCGAATGCGTTCAGAGCTCCCGGCAACTTCAGCACCGCATTGAGGTCGGGCTCGGCGCTCACCCCAAATTCCTCGGCGACCTGGCGGAACGTGGCGAGGTATCCACCCACCAACTCACGATTGACGGCGAAGGCTGCGCCGCCAACACGCTCCAGCACCAGTGTCACTTCAATGTGACCGCGGTGCAGGCGCTCGTTGAGAATGCGGCGGACCTTGATCTCCAGGGGATCCAGTCCCACCGGCAGGCGCAGGTGCAAATCGAGAAAACGGTGATTGACGGACTTCAGGCTCAGTGTCAAAGCCTGCTGGTCGTCCACCTGTGCCTTGACCTGCGCATAGCCAGTCATGGAGCGAATGTTCATGGCGCAATTACTCGCTTCCGGGAACGGCCTCGATATCGATGAACTGCAAATCATACAGCCGGCGATAGGTCCCCGTATGCGTCATCAGGCACTCGTGCGACCCTTCGTCGGTGATCATGCCATTTTCCAGCACCAGAATTCTGTCGGCACGGCGCACCGTGGACAGCCTGTGCGCGATGACAAACACAGTACGGCCAGTCATCAAGTTCTGCAATGCCGATTGCACCAGCGACTCGCTCTCGGTGTCGAGCGCGGAGGTGGCTTCGTCGAGAATCAGGATGGGCGCGTTCTTCAGGATGGCGCGGGCAATGGCCAGGCGCTGGCGTTCGCCGCCGCTCAGGCGGAGGCCGCGCTCGCCGATCCTGGTGTCGTAGCCCTCGGGCAGCATCATGATGAAATCATGCGCCAGTGCGGCACGGGCAGCGTCTTCCACGGCCTGCTGCGCTATGTCCGGTTGACCATAGGCAATATTGTTGCGCACCGTGTCATTAAACAGAATGGTGTCCTGGGTGACGAGGGCGATCTGCGATCGCAAGGACGCCACCGTCAAGTCGCGGGCATCGTGGCCGTCGATCAGCAGCCGGCCCTGCGTGGGATCGAAGAAGCGTGGCAGCAGATGCACCAGCGTGGTCTTACCCGAGCCACTGGAGCCGACAATGGCCACCACTTCTCCCGGCCGGACTTCCAGGTTGATATCGACCAGGACGTCGCGATGGTCCCCGCAATTGCGGTAGCTGAAGTACACGTTTTCGAAGCGAATTCCCTGGTGGAACGGCGGCAACTTGACTGCGCCGGGACGCTCGCGCACGTCATCCTGGGCGTCGAGGAACTTGAAGATCTCCGACGACGCGCCCAGGGCCTGCTGAAAGTTGTTGTTGAACTGCCCGAACTTGCGCACCGGTTCGTACAGCTTGAAAACGGCGATGATGAATGCCAGGAAAATGCCTTCGGTGAAGACATGGTGCTTGATGTACTCACGCCCGATGAGGATGAGGGCGGCGATGGCGATCGCGCCGAAGATGTCCATCATGGGCGAACTGATAGCGGCGGCGCTCACCGACCTCAAGTTGGCCTTGAAAAGACGGCGGGCCGCTTCACGGAAACGGCCCGTCTCCCAGGCTTCCATGCAAAACGCCTTCACCACCCGCACGCCGGTGATGGTCTCGTGCAGGATGTTCTGGATTTCCGCCAGCTTGTCTTGTCCTTTGCGGGTGGTAGAACGCACGCGCTGCCCGATGCGCCGCGCCGCCATCACCACGAACGGAACGAAGATGGCGAGCACCCAGGTGAGCCGGCCGCCCAGGAAGATGACCACCACCGCCGTGAAGATGAGGGTGAAGAACTGCTGCAGGAACTCGGCAAGCACCGTCGAGAGCGCGTACTGCACACGCTCGATATCGTTCACGATCGTCGAGAGCAAAGTGCCGGTGGTGTACTTCTGGAAAAACGCGATGGAGCGCCGCAGGGTAGCGGTGTACAGCTCATTGCGCAGGTCCGTGATCATGCCGAAGCCGGCATAGTTCACCAGGTACGTTCCCAGGTAGTCGAATATCCCCTTTAGCACCGTGGAGACGACCAAGGCAAACGCCACCATGGTCCACACGTTATGGAAATGCTCAGGGACGAACCAGCTCAGGTCAATTGTTTGTTGGGTGAACGGCATGCGGAATAGCGGCAAATCGCGCGACTGCGTCGAGGGGTTCAGCACGCGGTCGAAGATGGGACCAATCAGCAGCAGCCGGAAGGCGTCAAACAGTCCGACCAGCGCCATGGAGATCACCGACGCCAGCAGGTAAAACCAGTAAGGCCGGACATAACGCAGAAGCCGGTTCAGTTGGCGCATAGTCCCCGCAGGTTACGGCGCTGAATGGCAGGCCGGAACGCTATAGAACAGTTGACGTGCAATTATTGATTTTACTGGATTTCCGGGCGGGGACGAAGCGGGAGAACTGCGCGGGAAGCTATGTCGCCACCGGCGAGTCCCGGTGCACCACTTTCACGTTGTACCCCGCCTTGACCAGCCGCTTCTGGACATCCTCGGCGATCATCACCGAGCGGTGCTTGCCGCCGGTGCATCCGAAAGCAATGGTCAGATAGCTCTTCCCTTCCACGATGTAGTGCGGGATCAGGTAGACGAGCAGCTCGGAGATGCGGCGGATGAATTCCTTCGTCTGGGGAAACGAACGAATGTATTTCGCAACCTCGGGATGCTGACCGGTGTGGGGACGGAACTTGGGAATGAAGTGCGGGTTCGGCAGAAAGCGCACATCAAAGACCAGGTCAGCGTCTTCCGGCACGCCCTCGCGGTAGCCGAAACTCACGCACGAGATGAGGATGTTCTTGTCGCGATTGCCGGCGTGGAAGCGCTCCGTCAGCAGCGCGCGCAACTCGTGCACGTTGAACTTCGTGGTGTCCACCACCAGGTCGGCCAAGGCGCGCAAAGGTCTCAGGCGGCGGCGTTCTGCCGTCAGCGAGGCCTTCACGGTATTCTGCTGTCCCAAGGGGTGCGGCCGGCGCGTCTCGCTGTAGCGACGTACCAGCGCCTCTTCGTCTGCCTCCAGGAAGAGAACAGTGGTCTTCAGCATCCGCCGTAGCGAGCCCAGAATCTGCGGCAGCTTGTCCAGCCGCGCGCCCTCGCGGATATCCACCACCAACGCTGCGCGCTGGATCTCCAGCGAGTCCAGCACCAGTTCGGCAAAATTCGAGATCAACCCGACCGGCAGGTTGTCCACGCAGTAATAGCCGAGATCTTCAAAAGTCTTGAGGGCGGAGGCTTTACCCGCGCCGCTCATGCCTGAGATGAGAACCAGTTCATGATGATCGCGGCTAGGCGGCAGGGGAATGGACTGTGCCTTACCCGGCTTCGTAGTGGCTGGACGTCCGGTTTTCTTGGAGGGCATGGTCTTGCAATTCCCCGCTGGCCGAGATTACCAGAGTTGCTTCCCCGGCGTCAGCAGTACCCCCGGCCACAAGCCAAGAAACACCAGGGGAGCACCAGAATTGCATGACTTTCCGCTGGAAGTCTTGCTATAGTGTCGGGAAAATCTGGCTGCCATTCTTGCGGCTTTCACACCTCTGGTAGAAGGAAGGCGAGGCACATGTCCGGCTCCGTGAGAATCTCTCGCTCGGTCTTGTTCTGGCTGCTGTGCATCGGCGCATTTTGCGCATTATCGGCGCCCGCGGCCCTCGCGCAAGGCTTCGGCAGCACCAAGAAGAAGGTCGTCCTGCATCGCAAGCTCCCGCCGACGGCCCACCTGTCAGGCTCGACCTTCAAGGTCGAGGTCAACGCCCACGGCATTCAGCAGGATGTGCCGGAGGACCTGAAGAGCATGCTGGAAACCGAGCTGATGAAAGACGACGCCCGGCTGCGGCAGGACGACCGCAATCCCGACACGGTGATCGTTTGCACGGTAACGCAATATTCCCAGCCCACGCCGCAATCCACCACCAGCCAGCAATACCAGCTGGGCTCCAAGAAGCCGCAGAACGTGACCGTCACTCGTTACACGGGGCTGCTGACCGTTTCGTACCAGGCCACGGATCGCCACAGCGGTCGCACCGTGGACTCGGCCAACCTCACCTCGAAGTACGACGACGAGTTCGACCAGGGCGGCTCCACCAGCCACGGCCTGATGCACACTATCACCGGGCACGTGAACTCGACCATACACGGCAAGGGAGAGGCGGATACCCCGCCCTCCCCGGCTGAGCTGAAAAACAAGATGCTCAATGACGTTGTCCACCAGATTGCGTCTCGCCTGGTCAACACCGACGAGGGCGTCGAGGTGCTGCTGGCCCGTGGCAAGCTCGATGACTGGAACAATTACGCCGAGAACGCCCGCTGGAGCGACTACGTCGAAAAGCTGGAAACCATGACGCCGCTGCCCGGCAAAGAGGACGATGCCTATCGCCTATACAACATCGGCGTGGGCTATGAAGCGATGGGCTACGCCGCGGAAGACCAGAAGGCCGCCAAGAAGAACCTGCAGGACGCGGCCATCAATTACGGCAAAGCGGTGGACGGCAAGCCCAGCGAGAAGTATTTTCTCCAGCCGCAGAACCGCATCGAAACCGCGTTAGTCCACTACAAGCAGCTGCAAGACCAGAATTCCGGTACGGTCTCGGCCAGCGCCGGTAGTTCTTCCACCAGCAGCGACCGCGGTTCTGCCTCGACCAAGAGCAGCAGCACGCGCAGCACCCACAGCGCGAGTTCGTCCGGTTCGACGCAGACCGCTTCGGCAAAGCCACCAGCATCGTCGTCCACTCCGGCAAAGCCTACCGGACCGCCCCTCACGAATGAGCAGGTCATCAAGCTGGTGAAGGCGAATGTCGATGAAGAAAACGTTATTGACACCATTCGCCACGCGCCGGCGGTGAATTTCGACTTGAGCGTGGACGGCGTCGTCAACCTTGCGAACAATGGCGTGAAAGGCAAAATCCTGACTGCCATGAAATCACGCGCGCGTCAGACGCACCCATGAGCAATGAGCCTTAAACGCCTGAGCATCGTATTGCTGGGGGCTTACGTCCTGGTCGCTGTCGCTGGCGCACAGGACCGCTGCGCTGTCGGCAAAGACCTCATCCTCCAGATGCTGGAGCGGGTGCATCCCGGCAGCAGCGCCTCCACCATGCAGGACGGGGTCGAACTGCTCAAGCATGCCACCTCCACGTGCCCCAGCCTGGGCGATGCGTGGTACTACCGCTCATTGCTGGAGCGAAAGCTAGGCAATGCACGCCTGGCGGATTATTCCCTTACCAAGGCACAGGACAATGACTCTGAAGCTTACCGGCAGCGGCTGGATCCCTTTACGCTCTCGACCCAACCCAGTGCGCCGCCCTCGGCCCTGATGCGCGACAAGTGGGCGCTCATCGTCGGTATCAGCACCTTCAAGCAGCCGGAGATCGAGAAGCTGGGAATCGAGTTCACGACCACCGACGCCGCCGAGTTTGCCGACCTGCTGAAAAACCCCGGCGTCGGCCGCTTCAAGAGCGACCACGTTGTCTTGTTGAAGAACCAGCAAGCGACCACAGTCGGCATCAAGGAGCGGTTGAATTGGCTGGCACGCATGGCCGGGCCGGATGACCTGGTGCTGGTGTACTTCGCCACCCACGGCTCGTCGCGCGATCTGGACACCGCCAACGCCAGCTACATCGTGACCTACGACACTAACGTCGGCCGCAATCTTGACGACCAGGACGCGCTCTTTGCCACCGGGCTCGGCATGGCGGAAGTGGCCAGCGCGGTGGCCAGCCGGGTGCGCGCGCAACGCGCCGTCATCGTGCTCGACACCTGCTATAGCGGGGCAGCGTCAGCCGGCGGAAAGGGGCTGCTAACGCCCGGGTCAGCGGTTTCCCGGGACACGCTCGATCTGATGAAACAGGGTGCTGGGCGCGTGGTACTCGCCGCCAGCACTGGCGACCAGGAAGCGCTCGGAGATTCGACACTGGCCGGTGGTCATGGGGTGTTTACCTACTACCTGATGCAGGCCATGAAGCAGAGCAAAGGACTCGACACCGTCGGCAAGATGTTTCCCTATGTTCGCCAGCAGGTGGAAGCCCGCGCCCATGGCGCGCAAACGCCCGTTATGAGCCAGAGTGACCAGGGCGACCAGATCGTCATTGGGGCGGGCGCGGCGACGGCCGCAAGATAACTAAGTCACGGAAGTCAGTGGCGCGAAGATTTACATTGCATTCCGGATTGGGCGGTGCATACTTTCGGAGCCAGCCCGAGCGGCGCCAATCCTGCCCGCAGATGTGAGGAATTTGTATGTTTCAGCAACTGAGAAAACTCGCCACCCTTGGAATTGCCCTGGTCGGTCTTTCTGCTGCCGTGCCGAGCGCCTCTGCCACCCCGCAGACGCAGGACCAGACAGACGCTCAACAGAAAAAAGACACGGACAAGTCGGCCAAGCAGCAGGACAAAACTGACAAGCAAGCCGACTCCAAGAAGGACACCGCCAAGGACAGCGCGAGTGATAAGAAGAACTCCACCACCGCAACCTCAGACAGTCTTTCCCACCGCGGGCTGAAGGGCAAGAAACCCGGGCCCCCCGCCGGCACGCCCGGAGAGGCGCCTGCGGCCGATGACAAGAAACCCCAATGATCGAAAATCGAGTGCCGCGAAGTAAGTTATCGTCGCTCGGCGCTTTCACGCTCCCAAGCAGAGAGGTAACGCGGCCGGGCAAAGGGGCAGCAATCGCGTGAACCCGCCCGTCGAAGCTCCGCCCGGGCTGTTGCGCCGTCTGCCCCGCCGCTTCTGGTATCGCTTCCTTCTGGCTTGCGCGGTCGTGCTGGCGCTGGAAGCGGTATTCGAACATGTGGTGGAGAACGAGGATTTTCCCGGGATCACCCAGTCGGTCTTTAACATCAGCGGACTCTACCAGCGGATCGTCGCCTCGCCACGGGACCCTATAGTGCGTTACACCCAGGTGGTGATTATCGATCCTGAAAAGGACCCGTCCGTGCCCGGACTGACCGAGGTCTGCGAGC
Source organism: Acidobacteriota bacterium (assembly GCA_031296115.1). Classification (GTDB taxonomy): domain Bacteria; phylum Acidobacteriota; class Terriglobia; order Terriglobales; family Acidobacteriaceae; genus Bog-257. The sequence continues at coordinate 90,070 of JARLGI010000023.1, forward strand.
AGCGCCAGAAGATGACGATCCTGCTGCGCAACATGGCGAAGGCACTGCCTGACGTTATCGTGTTTGACAAGTATTTCTCCAAGTCCTGTCCCGGCGACGCCGAATTCATTCAGACCGTTCAGGACCTGCGACGGAACACGATTCCGGTCGTGGTGGGCCGCCGGATCGCTGACGAAAGCTCCTCCGCTAATTCCGAAAAGAACTATTATCTTTTGCCCAGCCTGGCGCTCGGCGAGCCTTGCCAGCAGCCATGCCTCAACGTCGACGACTCGACCAAACTGCAGGAAGGGGTCGTGAACATTGATCCCGACACCCGCAGGCTGCCGTTGCAATGGTGGGTCTTTCCCGGTACCGACGCCGCCAAGGAAGGCAAGGGCGGGGCCTACCGCGATACGTTGGCTCTCAGCGCCGCCCGTTCCTACAACGACCAACTGCTGAACGATCACCCGCGACTGGCTCGCTTCATCAAGTCCGAGGCACATCCCTACATCAGCTTCCTGAAGGCCGCCGACTTTCAGCCCATTCCGGTTGGCGACCTCCTGAAGCCCGACGCGGTAGTGGAAGCGGCTAGCGGCAGCCCTGCTCTGCCGAAGCTGTCACCGCAACTGCGCAAGCTGAGCGGCAAAATCGTCTTGATCGGCGAGATCAATCCCGACGTGGACGAGCATCCGACCGTGGTGGGCCGGATGTCGGGAGTGTACCTCCAAGCCAACTACATCGAGGCACTGATGGACGACCGCTACTACCGTCCCGTCCCCGTGCTCGACTACGCTTTCGGCTTCCTGATCCTGGCGGCGCTGGAGCTGATTTTGATCGCCTATCGCGATCGCTGGCTGGTCATGGCTGGGCTCATCGCACTGTTGATGTTCGCGGCGGCATTTGTCCTGTACTTGTTTATCAAGCTGCCGGGCTGGTACGTCAATCCCGTTCCCGTCGGCGCGGCTGCGGTCCTCATCAAGGTCCTCCACGTGTTATTTGCTCCCGCCGAGCGCGAGCTTGAGGCCGCGGAACACCCGCCCGCTCACCACTGAATTCCGGCTTTCAAGTCCCCTTCTTGCGTTGCTGGCTCAAAAGCACTGCGTATTCGACCCTGGACCGCGCTTTGCTTTCGGCGGGCTATCACAAGTGGTTCACACGCGCAGCCGTTTCTATTTGCTATCCTCACCTCGTGATGCCGACGCTCCGCACTCGCGATTTGGTCCTTTCGTCTGCCTTGGTTAGCACATTGCTTCTGTCGCTGGCTGCAGTGGCACAGACTCCCGCCGCTCCTGCCTGGATACCTGAGGTGCTACAGCAGATGAACCAGATTCAGCAGGCAGCACTGGAAGATAACTATGTCTATCAGCAGACAGCACACCTGTCGGATAACATTGGGCCACGCCTCTCCGGCTCAGCCCAGGCCGCGGGCGCCGTGCAGTATGTCGCCGACGAACTACGCAAACTTGGCTTGGCGGTGACGCTCGAGAGGGTCACGGTGCCACATTGGGTGCGCGGCGAGGAGCACGCGGAACTGGTCAGCTATCCCGGCCAGGTTCCCGGTACGCAGCAGAAGATCGTGGTGACCGGCTTGGCTTCGCTCAACAACTCAACTCCGCCTGAAGGCATAACGGCTGAAGTCGTTGTGGTCAACAGCTTCGACGAACTCGCAGCGTTGCCGCGCGCCAAGGTCGCCGGCAAGATTGTCATCTTCAACGAGAGGTTTCACCACCGCATGGCAGACGCCGGCTTTGCGCTCGCGGCCTATGGCGAGGCTGTCGCTTACCGGGAAGGTGGGCGCGAAGCCGCTTCCCGTCAGGGCGCGGCCGCTGCGTTGGTGCGCTCCGCCGGCGGCGCAGAATTCCGGTTGCCTCACACCGGCGAGACTGGCTACGACCCGAAGCTGCCGAGCATACCCGCTGGCGCCATCACCGCGGAGGACGCCGAACTGCTGGCACGCCTCTCGGCACAAGGGCCTGTGCGGCTGCACCTGGTGCTCACGTCGAAAATGCTGCCCGACGTCGAGTCCTACAACGTCATTGCTGACCTGAAGGGCAGCGAACATCCCGAGCAGGTGGTGATTGTCTCCGGCCACCTGGATTCCTGGGACTTGGGGACCGGCGCCATCGATGATGCCGCAGGAGTGGCGGTAGCCATGGAGGTCGCGCAAATCCTGAAACAGTTGCATCTCCAGCCCAGGCGCACCATCCGCATAGTGGCCTGGATGGCGGAGGAGGTCGGCGTCTTCGGCGGAAAGGCCTATGGAAAGGAGCACACCGCCGATGTAGCCAATCATTTTGCGGCCATCGAGACCGATCTTGGCGCCGGACATCCGGTCGGCATTAACGTCTGTTGCGACGAGTCCATGCTCAAGCAACTCCAGCCGGTGAGCGACGTACTGCAAAGCTCGGGCGCAGGAATTTTGCGGGAGTCCGAGGAAACTGGCGCGGACATCATTCCGCTGACCGTCGCCGGCGTCCCAAACTTCAGCCCCATCCAGGATGTTCGCAAGTATTTCGACTATCACCACACCGCAGCCGACACGCTGGACAAGATTGATCCGCAAGAGTTGCGCGAGAACGCGGCCGTGGTCGCCGTGCTGGCCTACGCGCTGGCCTCGATGAACGCTGAATTGCCAAGGCATCCCAAGCCGGTGCCCGATTGGCTGAAGTAACATAGTCAAGAGGCATGATGCGATTGTTTCGTCCCAGTGTCGTCGTCTGCGCAGCATGGGTACTTGCCATGACCTGTAGCTTCTGCGTCGCGCAGCAGCAGCAACAGCAACTTCCAAACAGCCCCACCCCGCAGCCTTCAGGAGATAAACCGCTGTCCCGTACTTCGCCGAGCCCGGCTGGTGCGCCGAGCCCTTCGGCCGCGCAACCCGCGCCGTCGACCGCTCCGCCGTCCACCGAGCAGCAATCTCCACCGGCCAAGGAGAAGGTAATTATCCCCGCCAGCGCCGAGCGCCACTTCCATCAGGCGGTCCAGTATGAGAAAGAGGGAGACGCCGAAGGAGCAATTTCGGAGTACCGCGACGCGATCAAGGAGTTTCCGGATTACGCGGCGGCGCACTACAACCTGGGACGGCTGTATCTCGACCTGCGCGGCTACGCCAACGCGATTACGGAGTTTAATGAGGCGATCCGCCTGCACCCGGACGACGCCAACGCGCACAATAATCTGGGCCTGGCATTAAAGCACAACGGCGACTTTGCCGGTGCCATCGCCCAATACCGCGAGGCCGTGGTGCTGGACCCCAAAATGGCCAGCGCCCAGAACAACCTCGCCAACGTGCTCTACGCCCGGAGAGACTTGGCGGGAGCCATCAAGCACTATCGCTCGGCGTTGGAGCTCAACCCTAAGAGCGCACAGACCCACATGAACCTGGGCAGCGCACTTGACGACGCCGGCAAGCATGACGACGCGATCGCGGAGTACAAGGAAGCGTTGAAGCTCGAGCCCAGGAACGCCAGCATCCACTACAACCTGTCGATCGTGTATCAGAGGAAGAAAGACATGCCGTCGGCGATTGCGGAATTGAAAGAAGCCGCCAAGTTATCGCCTGACTGGCCGACCCCGCACATCATGCTTACCAAGCTGCTGAAAGATTCCGACCCCAAGTCGGCGTTCGGCGAGTGCATGGTCGCCGACGGCCTGACGCACGATGCCAAGCTGCACGATCAGTGCATGGAGTTGCAGAAAAAAGCGCAGTGACCAGAGGAAGGTCCAACTGCGCGAATTCCGTGGGTTGGCGATGGTGCAGGCGAAATCGGCGCGGGTTGATTCAGCGGTGCTTGCGCTGGTAGTGGCGGCGGGCCTTCTCGCGGTTACCGCAAATGCTCATGTCGCACCAGCGGCGGCTGTGGTTTCGGCTCTCATCCAGGAACAACCAGGCGCAGGTGGCCGCTTCACACTGCCGCACGGCATCGAGTTTTCCTGAGGTCAGCAGTTCGGCGGCCGATTGTGCAATGGGCCAAAGAATGCGATCAAACTGGTCTTTCGCACCCGGCTCCGACTTCCACTCCCACTGGTAATTGTCCCTGTGCCCACTCAGCGTCCGATGTCTTAGCGCCTCAAGGGCAGCTCCCTCAATCCTCCGCAGGTCAGGCTGTTCCACGGAATTGCCCGCAGCGATCGCTGAGAAGGCACGGAACAGGCTCTCGCGAAGAATTAGGGACTTGCGAAAGGCCCGATTCGCCCGGGAGCGCTCACGTGCAGCGTGTGCACGCAGGTCATTGCCTTGCTCCGGTGAAATCAGTTCGCACTGCTCGGCAAAGCTGACCAGGTCGCCGTGGCAGTTGATGTGGTCGGTGGCCCCGTCGGGATCCTGGCGACGGTTGACCGTATTGGCGAAGTCCAGACATAGATTTCCACCGCTCAGGTCGAACTCGTACTCGGCATGACCAACAATATCGGCCATCAACTGAATTGTAACCGCCTTGCATAAAATCGCGGGTTAGCCGAGCGGGATCGGGCCGCGCAAGCTGTCAAGCCGTCATGTTCCCGACCCGCTAACTCCGCAAATATCCGCTCGTGCGGCGGCAGTGCTATGAAAAACAGAATGCTGCCCCCAGCGAATATTCTGTAATTGGTATCGATTTTCGACAAGAACAGCACCTTTTCGCAATATTTACAAGTACTTAACAATTTGGCGAAGCGGGTGCATCTACGCAGCCCAATTATTCCCGGCTTTATTTGTGTAAGTGGATTTTTTTGCGCTGCACCCGGGCCGTGCGCGATGGTTGTCTGCGAACGCTTCCATCCAGCCGCTTCTCATCACCAGATGTAAGAACTAGGACAAGGAGCCGTACATGAAGAAACTGGTTCTGCTGTCGCTCTTTATCTTGATCTTGGCAACCACGCTAGTGGCGCAAGAGTCGACCGCGAGTATTAACGGGACGATTGCCGACACTACCGGAGCAGTAGTTTCCAAAGCCAAAATTACGGTCACCCAGCCGGCCACCGGCTTCTCGCGCGAAACCGTTTCCGGGTCCGCCGGCGATTACAGCGTTCCGCTACTGCCTCCTGGCACCTACGAAATGAAGGTGCAGGCCGCTGGGTTTGCCACGGTGGAGCAGAAGAACATTAGTCTCCAAGTAGGCCGGGTGGTGACCCTAAACCAGACTCTCAAGCCGGGCGGCGCCAACCAGGTGATCGAAGTCACGGCGGCGCCCCCGATGATCGAGACCACGGTCTCCAATGTCGTCGGCTCGGTTTCGCCGACCGAGGTTTCCAACCTCCCGATCCAGGACCGCAATTTTTCCGGACTGGAAACCCTGATACCGGGTGTGCGTCAAGCCGAGGGATTTGACCCCACAAAATCGCGCGTGGGCAATATCAGCGTTAACGGCGGCGACGGCCGTCAGGTTGACACCAGTGTGGATGGGGGCGACAACAAGGACCTGGTCGTCGGTGGATTAGTGCAGAACTTCACCATGGAAGGCATCCAGGAGTTCAACGTTTCCACCAACCGCTACACCGCTGAAGCCGGCCACTCGGTGGCGGCTGTGGTGAACGTTGTCACCAAGTCGGGCACCAATACGATCCACGGTTCTTTGTTTGGCTTGTTTCAGAATAGCGGATTGAACAAAAACAATTACTTTACCCTGCAGGGATGTGCCAATCAGGGTATTTCCTCTGGTAACTGCCCCAAACCCCTGGTCCACCAGTATCACTACGGCGGCTCGATTGGCGGCCCTATTGTCAAAGACAAACTCTTCTATTTCGGCGCTTTCGAGCAGAAGCGCGAACCCGGCAGCATCGTGGTGAATCCCCCCGCATTCAGCGATTTGACGACGTTTGCTGGTCTGACGCAGGGCTATGCGGGGGGGCCGTACGCGTATCCGGTAAATACTCTGCCGGCGCCCTATGTTGACACCCTGGTGACGGTCAAAATGGACTGGACGATTAACCAAAAGAATAACTTTTTCGTCCGCTTTGGCGGCCAGTGGTGGAACTCGCCCAACGACCAGTTGGGTTCTATCTTCAGCACCGATGGTACCCAGTCAAACAATGACGTCAACAACTTCTACGACCTGGCCATCCAGTTGAATACGACGGTATCGCCTACCATGGTGAACTCCTATACCGCCCATTTCCAAGATTTTGTGAACAAGATACCCCCGGCGCCAATCCACACCTTTACCTACCCGGTGGCGGGTGGCGGAACGCTCACCAATCCCAACATTCTCTTCGCCGACGGCACCAACGTCGGCATTAACGCCAATGTTCCGCAGGAAACCTTGATCCGCAAGTACCAATTCAGCGATAACTTCACCTGGAGCCACGGCAAGCAAAACTACAAGTTTGGCGCCAACTGGATTTACTTCTCCAAGATGGGAGGCTACTTCTACTCGCAGTATGGCTACACGCTGACCTTCTGGGACAATCCGGCTTGCATGGCTGCCGGTGACTGCACGGTTGGGGGTAGTGGCGGACTGTATCCTCAGGGTATCCAAACGCCCGGGGCGCTCCAGGATATCCTGCTGAACGGCGGCAGCGGTTCTACCGCGCAGCCACCCTGGAGCTCTCTTGGGCTGTATTTTCAGGACGATTGGAAAGTCTCACCAAGGCTGACCCTGAATTTGGGCTTGCGGTGGGACGCCAACATCGACTTCCTGCAACCCCAACTGGGCAACAGCTTGACTGACAGCAACAAGGGGATTTGGGACCTGCGGCAGGTCATGGAAAATCCCAACTTCCCTGTGAACAATGCGGGCGCTCAGACCATCAGCTATCTGGCGGGCAATACTGGCAATCTGACGCGCACTACTTCCGACTGGAAGGAATTCCAGCCGCGCATTGGATTCGCCTGGGACATCACCGGGTCAGGCAAACATTTGCTTCGCGGCGGTTATGGCATCGCACGTGATCAAATCTTCCAGAACATCACGCTATGGTCTATCCAACAATCACAGCCCACCATCTACCAGGCGGTTTTCGAGCAGACTGGCGCCAACCCGCCAAACGTGCCCGGTTCGCCATGCACCAATGTGGGCACGGGCCCGGTGGACATCTGCAAGTTCCGGTTTGGTGTGGACCCGCTGCCAACCCCGCCACCCCCGACCACCGACCTCGCCTTTGGAGCGACCCCGCGTATTACGAGTCCCACCATCACCGATCCGTGGTCGCAGCAATTCGGTATAGGGTACGCGTGGCAAATTAATAACGATTATGCTTTTTCTGCCGACTACGTTCACATTCTGGGCACACATGAAGAGCGCGTGATCAACCAGAACCCAACTATCAAAACCACCTGCGACCCCGCCTACGGTGGTGACCTTAGCAATCCCGTCTGCGTGAACGGTACCGGCACCCGTCTCATGGATTACGCTTTTGAGCAGACCGGTGTGGGCGCGGGCCGCTTCAACAAGATCTACGATTATTCCACCAACAACCGGTCGTTCTATGACGGCATTAACCTGCAACTGCGCAAGCGCATGAGCAAGCACTTCATGTTCCAGGTCAGTGACGTGATTTCCTGGTCGCGGTCGTGGGGTGGGTTCCCCGTGGCCTCTTACGGCGGCAGCGGCTTGGCCATAACCCCGGACCAGCAGTTCGCATCGAACGAGTTCAACTACACCAACTACGACGAGCGTAACCGGTTCGTCGCTAGCGGCTTGTTCCAGTTGCCGGCCGGGTTCCAACTGTCGCCGATCTTCACAGCAGCCTCAGCCCGTCCGTACAGTTTCCTGGCGGGCACCGACGTTGACGGCGATGGACGCGTCGTTATCGACCGAGTCTGTGTCGGCAGCACCCTGGCAGCGCCTATCACCACTCCTGGGTGCACCATGATCAAACCCAACACCCTCAGGGGCATACCGCTGGTCCAGATGAATCTGCGTGTGGACAAGTCGTTCAAGCTTGGCGAACGCGCGCAGCTCCTCCTTTACTGGGAGTTCTACAACCTGTTCAACCGGTCGAACTTCTGCAACAGCTATGAACAGAGCGTCGCGGCCGGCCTACCGCCGAATGGCACGTTCAACACCCCGCAGTCGTTCTGCAACGGACCGAGCAATGCCGCTTTTGGCGGTATCTCTGGCTACTCGCCGGCTGCGACAGCTTCGTTGACCAGCCAGTTCGGCTTCCGTATCAACTTCTAACCTTTCGCCACTTCGTCATGGCGTTCCGCAGGGCACTCGCAAGAGTGCCCTTTTTTCAGGCCCGCACGAACTTCCTTTTATTAAAGAATGGGGTAAAGCTCCGATTCTCTCTGGAGGGTCGTTACGTTGTGTTTTGCAGGCGGGCGAACTACCCTATTTTCGACTGCCGAGGAGTGGACCTATGCTGCATCGCGCTCAATGGTTGCTGTTGTCGGCCCTGCTCTTCATGATTTCCGCGCCCCTCGCCCTGTACGCTTCCAGCAAGGGCGACCGGGTTCAAATTGGCAAGAGCATCATCATCGAAGAGAACGAGCAGGTGGGCGACGTGGTCTGCATCGGCTGCTCAATCCGGATGTCGGGATCCTGCGGAGATGTGGTTGCCATCGGCGGCAGCATTATCGTGGATGGGACTGTAAAGGGCGATGCCGTCGCCGTTGGTGGGGAGGTACGACTCCGAGAGAACGCCTCGATTGCCGGCGATGTAGTTACCGTCGGGGGCGGGCTGAATCGCTCTCCTGGGGCCACGGTAAGAGGCGACGTCAAGTCGCAGCCAGCCGCCCCAATCCTGCTGGCAATGGTGCTGGTTCCTCTGATTCCGGTTATCCTAGTCGTCGCCCTTATCGTTTGGTTGCTGAGGCGCAACCGTCCGCCGGAAGTCAGACCGGTCTGAGCTGCCTTCGCCAAACGCGCCCCTTCGTCAGTGCGCCTCTTCGACGGAAGTTATAATAGAGCTTGGGATTTCAGCCGTGTCTCGACCTGCTTGATCGGGCGCCGCTAAAAACCCGGTGCACTCTTGGGCCACGGATGCCTTTGTCCACGCCCCCAACTCGCCCGCAACCCAAGCGAAATCGCACCCCAGCAATCGTTGCGCTTTCCGTCTGCATTTTCTTTCTGTTCGCGGTCATCTTCGCCCAAGCCACTTTTAACCTGACGTTTCTGCAACCGGACACCAGCGAAGAAACGCTGATTTTTGCCGCGGTTTCGGCACTGATCTTCCTCCTTTTCGTGGCTTTGACCTTCGTGCTGCTGCGAACGTTACTGCGCCTTTACGCCGAGCGGAAGACCGGGGTGCTCGGCTCCAAGTTTCGCAGCCGAATGGTTTTGGGAGCTTTGCTGTTGTCGCTTGGACCGGTCATCTTCTTGTTCCTTTTCTCGTATGGGCTGATGAACCGGTCCATCGAGAAGTGGTTCTCGCGGCCAGCGGAAGACGTGCAGTACCGTACCAACACCGTCGTCTCGCTGCTGACGGAGTATGCCTCTACCAACGCTCACGATGAGGCGGTGCGCATCGCGGCTTCGCCGGAGGCGCAGAAGGCCTCTCATACCGGCAACTTCAGCGGTATGATGGACGAGTTTCGGCACAGTGAGGTCACCCTCCAGGGAGGGTTCGCTTTCGCCATCGTCGCCGACCGGGCCGAGGCCAGCTTTCATGCCCCTGAGGCCTGGCCGCTGCTTAAATCCAAACTGGCTGTGAAGACGGACCTGAACCAGCCAGTGGCGTTGGAAATCCTAGGCCAGACGTATGTGGTGGGGCAAGCTCCGATCGGCAATACCGTAACAATCCTGGTCGCCATGCCGTTGCCGGCGAACTATTCGGCCGTGCTTGGCGACCTGGAAGCCAGCCAGCGGCAGTACCAAGACCTTCGCGTGCAAAGACGCCGCCTCCGCCGCACTTACATGGGATTCCTGCTGCTGCTGACGGTCGCCGTGCTGTTCGCCTCAACCTGGCTGGCGCTTTACCTTTCCAAGATGGTGACCCGACCGCTGGTGGCGCTGGCGGAGGCAACTCACGAGATTTCGCGCGGCCGGCTCGATTACCGCGTCGATATACAAGCGGGCAGCGAGATCGGTCAACTGGTGGAATCTTTCAACCGCATGGCCGGCGACTTAGAAGCCAGCCGCGCCGGTATTGAGGCCTCTCGTCACGACCTGGCCGACGTGAACGTGCAACTGGAACAGCGTACCCGGCACATAGAGACCATTCTGGAGAGTGTTCCCTCGGGCGTGCTGTCGCTCGACGCCTCTCGCCGGGTCATTCATTCCAACCGGGCCGCGCGCCGCCTGCTGCGTTTGGGCGATGGGTCGTCGGACACGAACCAGACTCTGTCCGACCTGTTCCCGCCCGAGGTGGTCGCCGATCTGGAGCATCTGCTGCGCAAGGCGGAGCGTATGGGGACCACGGCCAGCCAGATGGAAATCGTGACCGCGCGAGCCAATCTGAACGTCGCCGTGACCATCGCTTCGCTTGACCCGCCGTCGCGTTCGGCGCTCAATGGCGAGCAGCGAATGGGATATGTCATCGTCCTCGAGGACCTGACCGACCTGTTGCGGGCGCAGAAGCAGACGGCGTGGCGTGAGGTGGCTCGCCGTATCGCGCACGAGATCAAGAATCCGCTCACTCCCATCGCCTTGTCCGCGGAGCGAATTCGCCGCCATTTGGAGCGGGGCACTCCACCGGACGCCGCCTCTTGGAATGTGATCCGGCACTGCGCTCAGACCATCGGCTCGTCGGTGGAAACGGTCCGCGCCCTGGTCGACGAATTCTCGGCCCTGGCGCGCTTCCCGGCTTCCCAGCCGCAGCCCTCGGACATCAACAGCATTGTTGACCAGGCGCTGCTCATGTTTGACGGCCGGCTCGAGGGCATCCGCGTACAGAGCTTCCTCGCGCCGGACCTGCCCCGTGTGCAGGCCGACCCTGACGCCATGAAGCGCGCTCTGGTCAACCTGGTGGACAACGCCGCCGAGGCCTTACACGACTCGATGCTGAAGGAGATCCATATCTCCACCGCGCTGCTGGGTGAGCGTGACACCGTCGAAATCGTGGTCTCTGACTCCGGCCACGGCGTGACGCCCGACGTGAAGGAAAAGCTTTTCCTGCCCTATTTTTCCACCAAGCGGCGCGGAACCGGCCTGGGACTTGCCATCGTGAGCCGCATCGTGGAAGACCATCATGGATCGATTCGCGTGGAGGAAAATGCGCCTGTCGGCACCCGGTTTATCGTAGAGTTGCCTGTGACCCAGGAAGTGGCGGAAACGACTGTCCCGGAAAATGCAAACCATATTGATCGTGGATGACGAGTCCCAGATCCGCAGCTCGCTGCAAGGCGTGCTGGAGGACGAGGGCTACAAAACGCTGTCCGCTGCCAGCGGCGAGGAATGTCTCGACACCTTGCGCCGCAAGTCGGTGGACGTTGTGCTGCTCGACATCTGGCTGCCAGGAATTGACGGGTTGGAAACGCTGGAAAAGCTGGTCGAAAGCGAGGACCATCCCGAGGTCATCATGATCTCCGGGCACGGCAACATCGAGACCGCCGTTCGCGCTACCAAGCTGGGGGCTTTCGATTTCCTCGAGAAGCCGCTCTCCATCGAGCGCACGCTGATCGTCCTGAAGAACGCCATCGAGTCGAAGCGGCTGCGCAGCGAAAACCTGGAGTACAAGAAGCAGTTTCAGGCGCGTAGCGTCATCGTGGGCGACAGTGTCCCCATGAAGGCCCTGCGCCAACAGATTGCTTTGATGGCGCCGACTAACGGCCGCGTCCTGATTTACGGCGAGTCGGGCACGGGCAAGGAATTGGCGGCCCGCGCCATCCATTCGCAGAGCCTGCGCAAGGACGCGATGTTCGTGGAGGTCAATTGCGCCGCCATTCCGGAAGAACTGATCGAAAGCGAGCTGTTCGGCCACCGCAAGGGGGCGTTTTCCGGTGCTGCCGCTGACAAGGAAGGCAAGTTTCAAAAAGCACATGGCGGCACCCTGTTTCTGGACGAAGTCGGCGACATGAGCCTGAAGACCCAGTCCAAGGTGCTGCGCACGCTCGACGAGGGCCGCTTCGCCCCGGTCGGCCAGGAAGAGCCCATCACGGTAGACGCCCGTGTCATCGCCGCCACCAATAAGGACCTGGAAGAGGAGATCACCAGGGGCAATTTTCGCGAGGATCTCTTCTACCGGCTGAACGTCATCCCCTTCTACGTGCCGCCCTTGCGGGAGCGTAAGGAAGATATTCCGCTGATAGCACGATATTTTCTGCGAGAGTTTTCCCAGACCGACAACCGCCGTCCGAAGGAGATTACCGATGATGCCCTGGATGCGCTGGTGCGCTACTCCTGGCCGGGCAATGTGCGGGAGCTGCGCAACCTGATCGAGCGCATCGTGATCATGAATCCTGCGGTCAGCAAACTGGAGCGCAAGCACTTGCCGACGCTGGTTTATCGCGAAGGCGGCCGGCGTACGATCGGCGACTTTACCAGTCTTCACCAGGCCCGCGCGGCCTACGAGCGCGACTACATCCTCAAGAAGTTGGATGAGAACCAGGGGAATGTCAGCCGGACTGCCGAAGTCCTGGGTCTGGAACGCAGCCACATGTATCGCAAGATGAAAGCACTGGGGATCGCGGGCAAAGAATAGGCCCCAGCCTGCCGTGAGCGGGCGCCCCGGCTTATATCAAGACCCAACCCTGCCAGAGCCAAAGCTCCGGCTTTTTTGTGCCATTGCGGTGTGCAGCAGGTCACAGACAAGCGTCTCCCGCCCGCAGGATCATAAGGTCGAGCGCAAGTTCGGACTTGCCGCGTTCAGCAGAGGTTTGACCATGTTGACAGGTATCCATGTTCTTCTCACCTATAAGTGCACCTTCGAATGCGATCACTGCTTTCTCCACTGCGGGTCGCACCGCGAGGGCACATTTACGCTCCGGAAGTTGCGCGACTTATTGGACGAGGTCGAGAAGATACCAACCGTGGACACCGTTTACTTCGAGGGCGGCGAGCCGTTCCTGTTTTATCCCATTCTGCTCGAGGGCCTGCGATGGGTACGCGATGCGGGATGGCACGCGGGCACTGTGACCAATGGGTATTGGGCGACCTCGATGGAAGATGCCGAGCAGTGGCTCCAGCCCGTGGCCAAAATCGGTATCGCCGATTTCAGCGTGAGCGATGACCAGTTTCACAGCACAAAAGACGCCGACAGTCCCGGCTCCATCGCGTCCGGTGCTGCCCTGAAGATGGGTTTGCCGTGCGACAGGATTTGCATCGCAGCACCGACCGTCGCTGCGCCCTCCGATTCAGCCGTCGAAAAGGGTCAGCCAGTTACCGGAGGAGGTGTCAAGTTCCGCGGCCGCGCAGCGGAGAAGCTCACCAGCGGGCTGCCCGTGCGCCCATGGCAGGAACTAACAACCTGTCCCTACGAAAAACTTGCCGACCCGGAGCGCGTGCATGTAGACGCTTACGGCAATGTGCATCTGTGTCAGGGAATCAGCATCGGGAACATGTGGAGCACGCCGCTCAGCAAGCTCCTGCATGACTACCAGGCCGAAAAGCACCCAGTCGCTGGCCCGCTGCTGCAAGGCGGTCCCGCACAATTGGCCAGGCAGTACGGCATCGGGCCGGCGGAGGGCTACGTGGACGAATGTCATCTGTGTTATATGCTGAGAAAGTCTCTGCTGCCGGTTTTCCCGCAATATCTGGCCCCGGCACAGGTGTACGGAATGTAGTCAGAATGTCTTTTTGCTGAGGTGCTGTCTGCACGATTGGGAAACAGGAGTGGTGAACGTGCTGCGTGAGAGATGGCGCGGAATAATTGTTGCCAGTGTGCTGCTGGTGTTCGCCTTCACAGTCGCCGGTTCCGGCCGTGCTATTGCGCAGCAGCCGACCGCTGCCGAGGAAATGCACGCCGGGGTTCTGGCTTACAAGTTCTCGGACTATCCGGGCGCTACCGAGCATTTTCGCGCGGCACTCGAACTCAATCCCAATCTGCCGCAGGCGCGCCTCTTCCTGGCGACTGCCTTGGCTCAGCAGTACATCGCCGGGGACGACACGCCGTCGAACGTTGCCCTGGCCGAGCAGGCACTTGACGAGTTCAAGAAGGTGTTGAACGACGACCCTACCGAAGTCGAGCGCTACAAGTGCATCGTGCCGGTGGCTTCACTGAACTTCAACCTGAAACACTTCGGCCTGTCCCGTGAATATTACGGTCAGGCCATAGGACTGAAGCCCGACGACGCCCACAACTATTTCATGCTGGGATTGATGGATTGGATGGAAGCTTCCCGGGTGCGAACCAAAACGCGCTCGGAGATGAAGTTGGGCGAAAGCGAGATGCTCAGCGACCCAGCAGCCTGTGCCGCGCTGCGGGAGGCGAACCAGAAGGACGTGGAAGACGGAATTCAGCGCATGCAGAAGGCGCTTGAGTTGCAGCCCGCCGACGGCGATGCCATGGCCTACCTGAACCTGTTGTACCGCGAACGAGCTGAGTACGAATGTGACGACGCGGAAGTGCGCAAGGCCGACCTGAAGACCGCGGACGAGTGGGTGGACAAAGCTGTCGCGGTGAAGAAGGCTGTTACGGAAAAACCGGCGGCTGCGCCAGAGACCGTCCCGCCGCCCCAGTAACATCCAAGTGGAAACTACGAATCCGTTTCCGGCTCATCGGCCGGCCCGGCGTGCGACATGCGCTCCAGTTGCGTGCGCCAGTCGGTCTCCTCGACAAACTGACGCGAATCCCGCCAGCCGGGCCGCACCTTCACGAACAACTCCAGAAAGACCTTGGTGTTGAGCAGCCGCTCGATTTGCAACCGCGCTGCTGTGCCCATTTTTTTCAGGTTGCTTCCGTGCTTGCCGATCAGGATCGCCTTCTGCCCCTCGCGTTCGCAGAAGATAGCCGCCGCAATGCGCGTTAGCTTTCCCCGCTCCTCGTATTGCTCGATCAGCACCGTCGTCGCGTAGGGCACTTCCTGCCCAGTCGCGAGCAACACCTGTTCGCGAATGAGTTCGGCCACCAGGAAGCGCTCCGGCTGGTCGGTAACCTGGTCCTTGGGAAAATATCGCGGGCCTTCCGGCAGCGCCCTCACGACGGCATCGCGCAGCGTATCCAGCCCCTGGCCCTTCATGGCCGAGATGGGAAGTACCTCCGCGAAATCGTGCAGCTCCTTGTACTCGGCGATCAGCGGCAGGAGCCGCTGTTTGTCCAGCCTGTCAATTTTGTTCAGCAGCAGGAAGCACTTCTGGCCGGTCTTCTTCACGATGTCGAGGACGAACTTGTCGCCCGCACCGAATCTCTCGTTGGCGTCCACAATCAGCAGCAGCAGGTCGCAGCCTTCCACCGCATCGTACACTTCCTTCATCATGCGCCGGTTCAGCGAGTTGATGGGCTTGTGCACGCCGGGCGTGTCCATCAGGACAATCTGTCCGGAGGGCAACTTGCCCTTGTGCTCAACGTTGACGATTCCCCGGATGCGGTTGCGCGTGGTTTGCGGCTTGCGGGTCACGATGGCCAGCTTTTCGCCGACCAGCGCGTTCAACAATGTGGATTTTCCGGCGTTGGGACGGCCGATGATGGAGACGAATCCTGAGCGGAATGCCATATCAGGCTTGGACCTGCTTGGCCTCGAGGCTGACGCGCACGCGATCTACGCGGCGTTCCGTCGATTCCAGCACCTCTAGTCGCAATCCGTTCTCGTGGAAAATTTCACCAGCCTTGGGAATGTGCCCCGCAAGTTCGCTGACCATGCCCGCGATGGTGGTGGCCTCCTGTTCATCCAGGCGCACACCTAACAGCTTCTCCAGCAGGTCTACATCGGTGTTGCCATTGAATATGTAAGACCGATCACTCTCCTTGACGATCTCGGCCTTGTCGTGCTCGTCGCGGATTTCGCCGACGATCTCCTCCACCAGGTCTTCGATGGTGACCACCCCGCCGACACCGCCGTACTCATCAATCACGATGGCCATGCGGATGTTGTCGCGCTGCATCTCGCGCAGCAGCTCGCTGATCAGCTTGGTTTCGGGCACAAAGTACAGGTCCGGCTTCATCAGGTCGCGGACGGTCTTGGAGCGCGCATCCGTGTCCAGTACCTGCAACAGGTCCTTGGCGTGGACGATCCCCTTGATGTGGTCGAGGTCGCCCTCATACACCGGTATGCGCGAGTAGGGATATTTCTTCAGCACCGCGGTCAGATCTTCAATCGTTGTGGTGGCGGGTACCGCGACGACCTCCGGCCGCGGCGTCATCACCTCGCGGACGCGCTTGTCGCCGAACTCGACCACGGACTGGATGAGGTCGCGGTCACCCTCCTCCAGAATGCCTTCTTCCTGGCCCGCTTCGATCAGCGCATCCACCGCCTCCGACGGATGTTCCGGAGCCTGCTCGCCATGTTCCTTGGAAAGTTTGGCCACCGAGAGCGCAAACCCCAGGATCAGTGTTGCCGGCAGCGAAAGATAGATCAGGCCGCGCAATACCGGCACCCAGTGTGCCAGCCATTCGCCCCGGGTGCGCACGAAGAAGACATAGGGCAGCAGGCGGTTGAAGATGACGATGATGAACACCAGGCTAACCGCGCCTTGCAGCAGGTCGAGCCCCACCCAGCGCTTCTCCATGAAGAGCGCGTAGCCGATAATCACGCCGATGCTGGCCATGCAGATTTGTTCCAGCATCGCCATCGAGAGCGCCGCGCGCTCCCGGCTCACATGCAGCCGTGGTCCCACGTCCTGCTCGTAGGCGTCGATGTTCTCCTGGAACTCGCGCGACAGGAACTTGCCCATCTCTGCGTACAGCCGGTCCACGTAGGAAACCAGGGTCAGGAGACCCATCAGCACCAGCAGAAGGAGGGATAACGGGAGGTTCATCTCCGGCCACCTCGCGAGCGCGGCGCGGACCGTTTCTTCGCTGACTTTCGGGCAGTGTGCCCGTCTTGCGCACGCTCGATCAATCCCACCGGCAGGCTGAGTTTGCGGCGCAAAGCTATCTCGCGCAAAAGCATCTCGCCGTTGTCGGCCTCGTGATCGTAGCCCGCCAGATGCAGCAGGCCATGCAGGATCAGGACTTTCAGTTCGGTTTCCATGGGATGCCCGATCTCCGCCGCCTTGGCTGCAGCGATCTCCCTTGAAATAGCGATGTCACCGGCCACTTTCGGCATGCCGGAGGGAAAAGACAGCACGTCTGTCGGCTTGTCCTTCCCGCGAAAGCGGCGGTTGAGCTCCTGCAACTCGCGGCTGGAGGTGATGCGGACGTTGACCTCGCCCTCGAGTCCAATCGCACGCTGGGCTTTGCCGGCGAACAGG
Source organism: Acidobacteriota bacterium (assembly GCA_031296115.1). GTDB lineage: Bacteria > Acidobacteriota > Terriglobia > Terriglobales > Acidobacteriaceae > Bog-257. Next base: position 107,196 of record JARLGI010000023.1, read on the forward strand.
CTCAATGCCCGTTCGCTGATCTCTGTTTCGCTCTGTTGCAGAACAATCACTTTCTTTCTAAGAACAAATGGGAACGCGGTATGCCCTGCGACAGCAGGATATCAAGGATTTACTCGGAAACGCGGTCGGTCACCGTCGGCGGCGGAGCCGGAGGCACTTCCGCCAGCGGAGCTTCGCGCTCAATGCTCGCTGAATGTACCTGCCCATTGCCGTTGCGTGCGGTCGCGAAACTGTTGCCGTTCTTGACTTCCAGCGACAGCGACAGCTGTTCATTCCGCCCCTTGTGATCGTCATACGCGCGGATGATGCGCTGCACCAGGTGGTGCCGCACCACGTCGCCCTCGTCGAAGTAGCAGAAGCGCAGCCCCTCGACGTTGCGCAGGATATCAATCGCCTCCAGCAGGCCGCTGCGATTGGCATTCGGCAAATCAATCTGCGTGATATCGCCGGTGATGACCGCCTTCGAGTTGAAACCCAGGCGGGTCACGAACATCTTCATCTGCTCGGAGGTCGTGTTCTGCGCTTCGTCCAGAATGACAAATGAGTCGTTCAGCGTGCGGCCGCGCATGAACGCAATCGGCGCAATCTCGATGATGTTTTTCTCCAGGTAGCGGTCCACCTTGTCGGGCTCCAGCATGTCGTAGAGCGCGTCGTACAGAGGGCGCAAGTAAGGATCGACCTTTTCCTGCAGCGTGCCGGGTAAGAAGCCCAGGCGTTCGCCGGCTTCCACAGCTGGACGCGCCAGGATGATGCGGCTGACCCGCTTCGACATCAAGGCCGCGATGCCCATGGCGACGGCCAGATAAGTCTTGCCGGTTCCGGCCGGACCAATCCCGAAGACCATGTCGCTCTTTTCGATGGCTTCGATGTAGCGCCGCTGATTGATGCTCTTGGGCTGCACCGTGCGTTTGCCGAAGGAGCGCTGCTTGCCGGCCTCCGCCAGGCCGCGCAGGGTAGCGGTGCCGTCGTTGGTCAACACGCGCAGCATGGTTCCAAGGTCACCGTTCACGAAGGTGAACCCGTTGCGCAGAAGGTGCTGGTAGTCGATGAAGACCTGCTCGGCGCGGGCGACGTCGCTGGGTGCTCCCGAGATTTCGATGGAATCCGGCTGCATCACGATGGCCACATTCCAGCCATCTTCCAGCAGGCGCAGGTTTTCGTCACGGGTACCGAACAGAGTTTCGATATTGGGGCTGATTTCGATGTTCTTCTTCATCTAGGGTCGGAAGTCTGCCTCCATATGTTCCGCCGCGCCGGTTTCGCGGCAGGTTCGCGCGACCCGGATTTGAGCTCTAGAGTTTCGAAGTCTGGCTGGACGACTGGCAGACCAACCGCTTCGGTCTGACATTGGAATGCATGGCACTGTTCTGGCGCGGTAGAAGAATTGTTGCCGCGGGTTTCGCCGAAGCGAAAAACTACTCTCATTGGCCGCTAGCCTATCCCCGAATCGAAGCTGAGTCAATGGATTAAACAAGCTTGGCAATGCCGTTCGAGGTACATTTCTGCGACTCAGCGCAAACGCACTGCCTGCCAATTCATTAGATGGCCCGCCGCAGAAAAGGGAGCACCCGATTTAGCTGGCGTTGTTCTGAATTCCGACAGCGTCGGGCGACTATAGCAAACTGATGTGAAAACCAGGTTAACCGGGGAACATAACTTCGCAAACTTCCTAGTCCTACACCCGCTCAATCGTAACGGACTTCAGCACCACATCCTTGTCGGGCTTGTCCTGGCGATTGCGCGGGACCTTGGTGATTTTGTCCACCACGTCCCGGCCTTCGACGACCTCGCCGAAGATTGTGTGATTGCCGGTAAGCCAATCCGTCGCCGCCACGGTAATGAAGAACTGCGAACCGTTGGTCCCCGGCCCGGCATTGGCCATGGCCAGCTTGCCCGGCTTGTCGAACTTGTAGCGCGAGCCCTTGGTCTCATCCTGGAACTGATAGCCCGGGCCGCCCATGCCGGTGCCGGTCGGATCGCCACCCTGCACCATGAAGTTGGGAATCACGCGATGAAAGATGGTGCCGTTGTACAGCGGGGTCTTGCTCTTGGTTTTGGTGCGCGGGTCGGTCCACTCGCGCGAGCCTTCCGCGAGTTCGATGAAGTTCTTGACGGTGATGGGCGCTTCTTCTTCGAAGAGCCGGCAGACGACGGTTCCTTCGCTGGTATCGAAAGTTGCGTACGTTCCAGGTTGGCGGGCCATGAGGGTTCCTTTCGTGATTGCGAAAACAATAGGGTACAACATCGCACCAGTTGTCAGTGGCCAGTTGTCAGTCATCAGTCGTCAGCGGCCGGTCCTTTCTTGTCATCCTGAGCGAAGTGAGCTCGCGAATCCGGAAACCCATGATCTGTCATCCTGAGCGGAGTGAGGCTGCGCAGCGGCCGAGCGCAGTCGAAGGGCCTGCTTTTATCCGGGGAAAGCAGGTCCCTCTGCTCGGACTAAAAGTCCTCGGTCGGGATGACAGCCTGTGGTTACTGATTGCTGAATGCTGATGGCTCACGGCTTCTTCCCGCTACAATGAACCGACGATGCCATCCAACTGGCTGTTCTGGATTCTGTTCAACGTGTTCGTACTCGCGATGCTGGCGATCGACCTCGGCGTCTTCCATCGCGAGAAGCACGTCGTCAAATTCCGCGAGGCCATCGGCTGGACCGTGTTCTGGATCGCCCTCGCGGCCGGGTTCGCTGTCCTCATTTACTTTTTCGGACACACCATCACCGGCGGACATGCCCACACGAACTCGCGGATGTCGCTGGAGTTCGTTACTGGCTACCTGATTGAGCTGTCACTCAGCGTTGATAACCTGTTCGTCTTTCTGCTCATCTTCCGCTACTTTCGCGTGCCCCGCCATCTGCAGCACAACGTGCTGTTCTGGGGCATCGTGGGCGCGCTCATCATGCGCGCCATCTTCATTCTGGCGGGCATCACGCTGCTCAACCGCTCCCACTGGTTCATCTACGTCTTCGGTGCAATCCTCATCTACAGCGGCATTCAACTCCTGCGGGAAGAGGGCAAGACCATCGATCCCGAAGCAAACCCCGTGCTGCGCGGCTTCCGCAAGCTGTTTCGCGTGACCGAGGATTACCACGAAGACAAGTTTGTGGTGCGACGGGGGCGTTGGAAGTACGCCACGCCGCTCGCGGTAGTGCTGCTCCTGGTGGAGACTACCGACGTTCTCTTCGCCACCGACTCCATTCCCGCCGTGCTGGCCGTCACCCGTGAGCCGTTCATCGTGTACACCTCGAACGTTTTTGCCATCCTCGGATTGCGCTCGCTCTACTTCGCTCTCGCCGGGATGATCGAGGCCTTCCACTTCCTGCACTACGGCCTGTCGGTCATCCTCATCTTCATCGGGCTGAAAATGCTGACGTCGAACTACATCGAGATTCCTATCGGGATTGCTCTGGGCGTTGTGGCGGGAGTGCTAGTCGTCTCGGTCGCGCTGTCGGTAATGTTTCCCAGGAAGGCGCACGCGTGAGACGTGGAAGTCCCGCTGGCACCGCCCCTTCGCATCAAGTGGATATGCCCACGGAAGTTATTTGGGCGGCTTGGTTCGGTAGCAACGGTTGTCACGTATCACTGCGTCACAGGTCACTGACAAATGCCACCGCCGGGAGTAACAATAGCCTTCGAAGCGCCGAGAGGATTCCAGGTTCTCTTTTTACTTCCGGGCATCAGAATGTTATAAGGATGTCTTGTATGGCATGCAGTAGGGCATTGCGGGGCATCTTACTCAGTTTGCTGCTGGCTGTCGGTTTTGTGCCAGGATCCACGCCCGCATACGCTTGGACGGCGCCCGGTTTGTCGGCTGAAGGCCAACAGATCGCCAAAGTTGTCAGCGTCCGGAAGGTTTTGCGAACTCCGTACTTCGCTAGCCGCTATCCCCAGATCCACTACTACACTCTCTATTTCTCGGTTCGTGATTCTGACCAGACTTACTGTGCCGAATACGAAACCGCTATTGTCGATGAGATCGACGATCTGTTTTCGGCAAAGAACCAGAACGTCGAGATTGTGCTTGAACGCAAGGGCCTCACGCTAACCACCCCAGCAGGCCGGAAGATCAAGGCCTACTTCTCGGAAGAAAAGCACTGTTAGCCTGGTGCGATTCTCCGCGCCCCGGACACGATGCGGAACCGGACTAACCGGCCGGTTGGCGTCCGTCGGCTGGCGCAAATTCAGTCGCCGACTGCAACCGCATCGGCTTGTTCTTTGAATCCATTTGGTTGTGCTGGAGTGCAGAGGCTGGCCGTCACGGTGACCGCAATGTTGACGCACAACGCTACGAACCCGGCATTCAGGCCGAAGAACGGGTCGTGCTTGGTGAATACCAGGATCATCGCCATGCCCACTCCAGCCAAGAGGCCGCTAAACACTCCCGCCGTGGTTACGCGCCGCCAGCAGAGACCGAGGATTACGCCGGGAAAGAACTGCGCGATTCCGGCATAGGCCAGCAGGAGCAGTCCGACCAGCGTCGTGGAGCTGTAGATTGCAAAATAAAGAGCGACTCCGGTCATCACCACCACCATAACCTTCGCCAACTTCGCGACTTCGTCATCTTTCATGGACGGCTTGAACAGCGGGCGGAAGAAGTTCTTGGCAAATAAGGTGGCAGCGCTCAGTATCAGGACGGCAGCCGGAACCATGGCCGTCAGCGCGCCGGCTCCGCCCACCAAGCCCAGAAACCAGGGAGAGAAGGTCTGCCGCACCATGGTCAACAGCGCCAGATCGCCATTCTTCAGTCCGGGAATGACCAGGATGGCCGTGAAACCCACGAAAAACAGCAGCGGCAGGGTAATGCCGTAAAGCGGCATGATTACGGCGTTGCGGCGCAGCGTGTCGCCGCTCTTTGCCGTAAATACGGAGCCAAATGCATGCGGCCACATGTAAAAGCCGCACGCCGTGAGCAGAACGGTCGAGACATACCAGGCGTGTCCCATGTGGGCAGTGCTGCCCGGCATGGTGAGATGCGCCGCTTTCGCCTGCGTCAGCGCATAAAACATCGGCCTGATTCCGCCGAAGTAGTGGTACGGAATTCCGATGCCGATGCTGAAGGCCGCAACCAGCATAAGAACGTCCTTTATCACGCTGACCCACGCCACCGCCCGAATGCCGCTGGCAAAAACGAACCCGGCCACGATAACGAACGCGATCAGCATCGCCAGCGCGCGGCTGATGGCCTGGTAGCTCGCCACTTCCACAATGATGCCCAGCCCGGTCAACTGCAGCTGTAAGTAGGGGACGATGAAGATCACTCCGACGATGGCCACCAGCGCGGCCAGATACGGGCTGTCATAGCGCTGCCGAAAAAAATCGGCCGAGGTGTGCATCTCAAATTTTCGGCCCACCTCCCAAATCTCCGGCAGGATAAAGAAGGAGATGACGTACGCCAGGGTCAGGTACGCGAGGATGTACAGCGTCGGGCCGCCGCGCGAATACGCCCACCCGCTGGCTCCCAGGAAAGCGAAGGTGGTGTAGACCTCTCCCGCCATCAACAGCCACATAAAGACCAGGCCGAAACCGCGGCCCGCAACCGTCCACTGCTCCAGGCTCATCTTGCGGTGAAACCCGGAGTAGATACCGGTGATTGCACCCACCAGGACGATGCCGAAGATGATGGTCATGGCGACCAGGCTGGGGCTCATCGGGCTGCACCTTTTTCCTGGCTTCGGCTTTGTACGCGGTATGCACCCCACAGGCACAGGCTGGTCAGCGGAATCCAGCAGATCAGCCAGAAGAAGTTAAAGGGAAGCCCCAGCACCAAGGGATAGACGCGATCCCACAGCGGTACCGAAAAGCAGACGGCGACGAAGGGAATGAGCGCAAGCAGCAGCGATCCGGTTGGCGGTTTTTTCATTCGTGCGAGCTCCCACTCCTTAACGAAAACAGAGTCCTGCGTTCCAACGCGCGCAGCGCCCTCTCCTATCAGCTCGGATTATGGCCATAGGCGGGCGCTGCACGTCTTTCCCGGGAATTTGCGATTACTGCTTGTCGTATACCGCCTTGCTATGAAATGTTTTGCCGGACGAGTCCATTGCCGTCACATCCAGCGTGCGGCTCTTGCCGTCTTTCGCCACCTCGATGCGGCCGCTGCTGGTGACTTTGCCGCCCTTCTTGTTTTCCAGCTCCAGCGTCCGTTCGTTGACCTGCTTATAGGACCGCGAGTCAGCGCTGGGATCGCCGGTGAGCGGGTAGTCTTTGCCGTCGAACTTGCCGGTCCACTCGGTATGCATCGGCTTGCCATCTTTGTCGGTGCCATCCGTGGTCACCTTGACACTGTCACCTGCCGCCGCGTAAACCACGGTCGTGTTCTTGCCAAAACCGGCCGGGATTTTCGACTTGGCCTCGTTCAGCTTCCAGGTGCCCATGTTGGGATTTTCGGCTGCAAATACCGCAATTCCGATGAGACACAGCGCCAGCGTCAAAAGGATGTTTCTTGTTTTCATGTCTTCTCCTGCCCAGGTGTGATGTCCAATTCCTGCTCGCAAGGCAGGAAGACACTATACACGCAGCGCCGCCCCGATCCATCTGCGCCCGCGCTCCGGCCAGGATCGCCTGGGTCGTGCGGTCCAGCGGCAACGAGTATCAGCACCCGCCGCTAACAGCAGCAGCCTGAGGCTGGCCGTGGAAAAGACGCTGAACCACTCAGTGAAATTTCGTTCGCAGAAATTGTAAAGCTGCAAGGCGAACAATCGGCGAAATCTTCCCTGGTAAGCCCTTTGCTTAGAAGACTCTACGTGCAACTCCCAACGGCCCAATACTTTGCCACGATTTTTTCGGCTGTCCCTATTGTTTTACAAGGCTTTGCACATGACAGGGGGAGGGGGAGTACCAGTTCGTCAACTTCGATTGAGTCTGGATGCCCCGGGATAGAACCTCAGATTGAGTGCTTACGACTGAGAGCTCAGCCGCAACACCTTGTGTTCGGGGCAGCGTGTTTGGGCGAGTTCAACAAGGCGTTCGATCAGCTCCGGGCCGTGCTGGGCGAAGAAACACAGCCCGCCGATTTCGCGCTCTTGGAGCGACTTGCGCGGGTACAGCGCGTTCTCGATCTGGGCCGCATGGCGCGAAAGGATCTCGTCGCGGCGCAACTGGGCCTGCGCAGCGCGCTTCTCCAGCCGCTCGACCTGGTAACGCATCTTGCTGGCGGCCCGGCCGGCAGCTTCCACCAGCGTCGGGTCGAGCTTCTGTAGCGACTCGCTGAGACGGCGGCTGGACTCCTCCACTGCTTGCCGCGCCTGCTCGAAGTTCTGCTTCAGGTCGGCAGGCAGCGCGCGGGCGGCAATGCAGTCGCGCAACTCGCACTCGCCGTGAAATAGCTCGGGCAGCTCGACCTGGTATTTTTCCAGCAGCCGCTCAATGCGCGGCTCAATCAGTGTGGCGCTCATGCGCGGCAGGATGGGCGTGACGCGGCCCAGCAGCTTCTGGTAAACCACCGCCGCCTGCGCGAAGTAGGCGATCTCGGCCGGGCCGCCGATGTAGGCCAGCGTCGGCAGCAGGTAATCCTGCAGCACCGGCCGCAGCAACACGTTGGCGCTGAAGTTTTCCGGCTCTTTCGCGATGCGCCATTCCAGGTCTTCTCCGGCGATGCGCTCCTTGCCGGCAGCGAAGACGCCGTTGCTGCGATGGATGGGTACACGTGCCCCATCGACGAGGGTGAACAGCGGCGTGGATTGCTGCGTGACTTTCACCTGCTCGTGGTAACCGCCGTCGCGCAGCTGCTTGTTGCGCGCCAATACCGCCTCGTCGATCTCTGCGGAGCGGTGCAGCGCGTCCACCAGCAAGGGCGCGGCGATGCGGTGAAGCGCCGGATCGGCGGGATCGAGCAGGATGAGTCCGTGGCCGCCAAAAATGCGGGCGTTGAGCTTGGCGAATGCGTTGGAGAAAGTCTCTCCGACGACGTAGCTCTCGCGGAGATAATCAGCGGCCAGCGAATCGCCCAGCAGCTTTGCGGCTTCGACGACGATCGCGTTCGTTCCCTTGGCGAAGCGGATGTGCGCGACCGGCGCGCCTTCGGCGCCGGAAGTCGGCGCGGTGAACGGCGTCAGGTGAAAATCGTGCGTGAGGAAAAGCGATTGGTTCACTTCGTGGAGGTCGTGGTCTTCCGACGCCATCCAGAAGATGGGAACACAATCGACGCCCGTCGCTTGCACCTGCTTCGCCAGGGCCAGCACCGACGCGGCCTTGAACAGCGACATCAGCGGGCCGCCGAAAAGCCCGACCTGCTGGCCGGTAACGACGGCAAAGGCGCCCTCGCGCAGGCGATGGATGTTGCGCAGCGTGGCTTCGGAAGCTCCCCAGGCGCGGTTCTGCAGCGCCAGCGCATCAGCGACGCGGGCCTGTCGCGCCACATCGCGCAGCACGGATTTCGCCAGCGCAGCAACGTGCGCGGCGTCCGGCGTCTGTGGGAAGAACTTCTGGATGTCCGGGGAATAATGCAGGAAGTCGCTAAAAATGCGCGTGGTGTGCGGAATGGAATTGAAGGAGATGCAGTCGGGGATCAAGCGCTCATCTCCCGGCAACAGCATCTGCAAGGCAAAGGCATGGTCATGCGCACTCGTATGAGACTAACAGGCGAACAAGAGGTTTGGATGATTCGGCGGCGTGCGGGATGCAGAATCGCGGCGGGAATCGCATCGTGCGCAGCTCGCATCTATATGGGTGCGATTGACTTCCCCGCCCTAACTGGTAGAGTGAGGAAGATCGAGGTTCACTTCGGGGGCGTCACGGCTTCGACGGAAGTGATTGCGGTAAAGAGGCATACCGGAGTGCGTGCATCCGTAATCGTGCGCAAAAACACAATTGCCAATCAAAACCTGGCATACGCAGCTTAATTAATTAAGTTGCCGTCTTCCTCGGCTTTGCTCACGGGCCGAGAGCAGGCGTCGCACAGTGAGCTGGCTGCGAACTCTCCGCCTGTGAGTTCGTGGCGAGATCATCAGGCTGGCCGTCCGCGTTTCTTGTCCGTTCTGAGCGTGGAAGGCGAGAGTGCCGTCTAACAGCGGCGCGGGAACGCGACTAAGTATGTAGTCTCTTTGCTGGCAGCATTTTCGGACGCGGGTTCAACTCCCGCCGCCTCCACCATATTATTTTGTTTGTTTTCATTAGTTTAGTAGATGAAAATAGCAAAGTTACACAAAACAGACACAACTTTGCTCAAATCCAAGATATTTCTTCTGGACAGGTAACGGGCTGCTCAAGTCTGCCGTGGCATTGCCGCCACTAGCGGATCACTGCTGTAGCCGCATCTTTTTCAAGATTTCAATATAACGCGGGTGCTGGTGCAAGGATTTGAACAGCGGATCGAGTTTGAGTCCGATCAAGCCAGAGTCATGTTGTTCGTAGGCGCGATCGAGCCACTGTATCGCTTTGTCGACCTCTCCGCGATACGCATATACCTCAGCGATCTGAAATGCCGAATCGTTCGCATGGGCGGCGATGAGTTCTCTCAGTGCGGCATCTGACTCTTGGCGACGTCCCAGAGAGTAGTAAGCAAATGCTTTACCCTGCAATCTCTCCCAATCAGCGGTCTCTTGCTGCATTTGGGCCAGCGCTTCCTGACGGTGCCCTTGTGCCAGCAAGATCTGGCCGAGCCCAGCGTGGGCGAATGCGTGCTGGGGATTTAACTCCAGGGCCTTCTGTAACGCGCCATTGGCTTCTTCGTATCGTCCAGCCTCGTATAACTGGTTGCTCAAAACTAGGTAAGCGCCAGCTTGCAGCGGATCCAGCGCAATCGCCTGTTTCTGTAACTCGATGGCTTCCTTTAAATTTCCCAACATCTCCTGCAATTCCGCACGATAGCCCAGTAGGTCAGCTCTTCCGGGTTCCAGTACCGCCGCCTTGTTCAAGGAAGCCTCAGCGCCTTGCCAATTGAAGTCATATTTGATCTGGACATTGGCCAATGCGAGGTATCCTGCGGCCGAATTCGGGTCCAAAGCGATGGCTTGCTCTGCGTCTGCGCGGGCGCGGCGAAATCCTTCATTGGTGTCAACGAAGCCCTCTTGAGCAGCTTCGGAATAAGCGGCGGAGCGCAGGGACCAGGCTGGCGAGTAGTTCGCGTCCAGCTTGATCGCCTGGTCAGCGTATGCCAAGGCCGTGTCAAAGTTAGCTTTCCCTCCTCCGCGACTGCGAAAATATCCGGCCTGCAAATAGGCCTGGTAGGCGTCGGGATTGGTGCTTCGCGAACGCGCCGCGACGGGTGCGGCGGCCGTTCCGAGCAGCTTGACTTGCAATGCCCCAGTCACAGCGCGTGCGATTTCATCCTGCACCGCGAAGATGTCTTTCAGCTCGGTGTTGTACTCCTCAGACCAAAGCTGAAACCCGTCCGCAGCCTTGGTGACCTCTGCGGTGATGCGGACACGGCTGCCTTCCCGGCGCACGCTGCCTTCAAGAATGTTCGCCACATTCAGCGCCCTTCCGACCGTTCGGGGATCTTCATTCCTGCCCTTGAACTGAAAGGCTGAAGAGCGTCCTGCGACCTTCAAACCCGGTACTTTGGCAAGCTCGTTGGTCAACTCTTCGGCGAGTCCGTCGGAAAAATACTCCTGATCTTTGCCCGCGCTCATGTCAGCAAAGGGCAGTACCGCGATGGACGCCGTATTAATTGCGGCGGCGTGCATCCGGGTGCGGCTTCGCCAAACATAGCTTCCCACCAGGGCTGCCAGCAGCAGGACTACCGCTAGGACTGCCAGCTTGCCACTCCGGAGCCTGGCAACTGGGGTTGGCGGCTTACCGCTGACGCTCGTGCTCTCTGCGAAGCGATCCGTTTCCAATCCGCGCTGCAATCTTAGTAAGTCTGCCCGCATCTCCGAGGCATGCTGGTAACGCAGATCGGCATCCTTCTCCAAGGCCTTGTTGATAATGTCTTCCAGTCTGGAAGGACGGTCCGGATTCAGTCGCAGAGGCGGCGTCGGCGCTCGGTTCAAAATAGCGTCGAAGATGTCGGCGGGCGATTCGCCGCGGAATGGCAGAATCCCCGTCGCCATCTCGTAGAGCACGACACCGAAGGAGAAGAGGTCGGTGCGCGCATCCAGATCCTTGCCCCTGGCCTGTTCAGGCGACATGTACAGCAGCGTTCCGATAGGGATTCCGGGAGTGGTTAAGAAGCGCGACTTCGTCGTGGCCTCATCCGCGCTTGCCACCGAGGCACTTGTTGGCGCCACTTGTGCAAGACCAAAATCCAGGATTTTTGCGTGTCTGCGTTCGGTAACAAAGAGGTTGGCCGGTTTAATATCACGATGAACAATACCCTTGTTGTGAGCAGCGTCGAGCCCTTCGGCGATCTCGATTGCCAGGGACAACAAAGCTTCGGTTTCCAACACGTGTCCGGCGATGGTGTGCTTCAGTGTCTTGCCTTCGAGCAACTCCATCGCGATGAAGGTGCGGCCACCTTCCTCGCCGATCTCATAAATGGTGCAGATGTTCGGATGATTGAGCGCCGAAGCGGCCTGCGCTTCACGCCCAAAACGCTCTAAAGCCTGCGCCTCATGAGCCAGGTCGTCCGGCAGAAACTTCAGGGCGACAAAGCGATGCAGGGTTACATCTTCGGCCTTATAGACAACACCCATTCCGCCGCCACCCAGCTTCTCGACGATGCGGTAGTGCGAGATTGTTTGGCCGATCATTGGCGCGAATCTTACGTCCCTAAGATGGGCAAGTCAATGAAGGTTGGGAACTTGGGAGCGTTCCAGGTTTGACTATTGGCGATCGCGGAATCAAGCACATAGGCTCCTCGCTGCGCCACCCTTTTTTGACCAGTTGGAAAAGCTAGACCCAGGTGTGTGAGCATCCGCGTGAATCACTACCGCTATGCCGACTTGCACTAAGACTTCCCGGTAGTGATCCGATGAAAGCCACTTCCACGACTTGCCGACTTCTCGTCACGGTGATTTAGCGCCCGACAGGCGGATAACGAGTGCAATGGCTGACAGCGTCAACCGCCGTTCCTAATCTCATTTCCAAGTATTTCCACAGGATGAACGGGACGAGTGCTGCAGTTGTGCAGCATCAGAGCGACTTGTCCATCAATATCGGGCCCCCATGCTCAGCGATTGATGCAAAGACGTGCTGTCCGTCGAAACGATGAGCCGCGTATGACCGTTTTACCCGTTCGACGAATCCCTGCTTGCGGAAAATGTGCTGGGAGGCTTTATTCGTCGCCTCGGTGACCGCTAACCGATAACCTCGCCGGTTCCCGTGCTCCAGGCAAGCCACGACGAGTTGCTGCGCCACACCCCGTCCAGCAACGCGATCGGATACCCCGAGCAGGAACAGGTGGAGGGACTCGCCGGGACGAACTGTCCGACCACTCCGGTACTCCATATCTAACTGCCCCAGGATATCGAAGATCGGATTGAACTTTGCACTCAGCCGATCTATCCCGTCAGGCATCGCGGATGCCGAGTCCTCCGTCAGCAGCGCACCGACCAACTCACCCCTACCGGCGAGCCGGGCCACAATTGTTAAGGCGTCGATGGCAGCTTTAGGGCAGAGCAGCCGCACAAATTCTTCGAATTCAGGAGCGGTAAGCGCGACTGCCACGGCGGGTGGATCGTGACGACTGAACACCTCGCCCAGCAGTTGCACCATTGCTTCGGCTTCGGAGGGGACATAGACGCCATATTCGATCAGTTTGTGTTCGGGTGAATCTGCCATCGGCATCTCCCGCCTCTCGCCATTCTAGACTGTCCTTTTCTGGGCGATGAGGCTGGACTGGCCCGATTCGTCAATCGAGAGGACCGGAGACGCCGTCGCCTTGGATATAATCTTGCGCACGGATGACGCTAGCCCCAGGTATCAAACTCGGCCCCTATGAAATTCGTGCGCCGCTCGGCGCCGGGGGAATGGGCCAGGACTTCGTCCTTGGTCTGCACCTTCTTCTCCAAGAACTCAATCCGTTTCTGCTTTTCCTCCACTTGGCGGTGAGGACGCTCCCGAGACTGAAAAGCGGCCGCTCCATTCCCGAACAGTTCCTTCTGCCAGCGATAGAACACAGTAGGGCGCAGACCCAGTTCTTCACACAACTCCGAGACGGGCACCTTGTCCAAAACTGAGGCAGGACAATGGCACCCGCTCCCAGCGCCGCCGCTCCTCGTTCCACCTGTACCATCCCGGTGTCGTCATCTGCCTTTTCCTTTGCTTGCCCTCTTGTGATGGCTCTCGGGAACAGACTAGGTAAAGCATGTGAATGTCCACAAGACACCAGGAGGGAGCAGGTAAGATGCCTTGTTATCAGGAGCCTAGATCACACAGCCGGAATCGGCGAGAGATCCCAATGAGGGAAAGATGTTCCCTTCCGCAATACTGTGTGGGATTGGTACACAGGTGAAGCAGTGGTCCCAGCAAGTTAGTTAGAGAGGGGGTATTACCACTCTGGCTGAAATTGCTCGAACCCGGGACGGACAAAATCATCTGGTGCAGAGGACGGTATGACCACATCAGTGGAATAAGATCGTGAGTGCTAATGCCTGTTTGCAACAACAGTCGGCGCCCTCCGGTTTGGCCTATGCTCTAGTAAGCTCTGGATGTTATTGCCTTTATCGAAAACTCAGAACTGCGGATGGCACGCGAGCGGATATCTGATATTTGGGGCGGCACTTCAAGTCCATGGGAAGACATGATTCGCTTGCCGCTTGTCAGGCGGATACTCGCCGTGTTGGTGGCGGTGCCATTGAGTGCGATAGGTTTCGCTATAGCCGACAACCCAAGCACGCCCGGAGCGACAAGACTGCTCGTCGCGCCCGGATATGTCGTTGCTTTCCATTTACCTATTTACGCTTACAATCCGGGATTCCTTGGCAACATCGGTAGACTCGCCACGGCAGCCCTTGCGATAAACGTCTGCTACTACACTTCTTTGCTGCTTGGATTGATGAGATTTTGGTCGGCAGCCAAACGTAATAAGCGCCTGCACCGATGCCGAATCGGTCCCCAAGCCCCCGCGAAGGCAACGGAAAGAAGCGTATCTTGCCTCAATCCCTCACAAGCCAGAATATGTCCGTCTGGTTTCTCTAGCAGACAAAGTGCACAATGCGCGGACAATACTGGCCGACTATCGTGTCCTCAAGGAAGGCGTTTGGGAGCGCTTCGGTGAGAAAAAAGGGGGAACGCTTTGGTATTATCGTGCACTCGCCGATGTTTTCATGCGACTTGGGCCAAAGCTCCTTGCAGCCGAACTCGAAAGAACCGTATCTGGGATCGAGCGCCTTTCTGCGTCTTCGACTCGGCTCCAGAGGGAGGAAGTGGAATGACAAGGATAGTTTCTGGAATGCTTGCGGTCATGTTTTCCGCCTTTGCCGTAGCGCAACAACCAGACAGCGGCATCACTCCAGGCAGCGTAGCTCAGCGAGCTGCCGGAGCGGCGGTAGCAGACCACCAGAATTCAGCTATGAGTGGCAACATAGAAGTCCTGAGCGACACTAAAGGCGTAGACTTCCGCCCGTACCTTTCCACGGTCGTTGAAACAGTCCGCACAAACTGGTACAAATTCATTCCAGATGAGGCAAGGGCTCCGGTGATGAAATCCGGAAAGGTATCAATAGAGTTCGTGATTCTGCCAGATGGACGCGTTGCCGGGGTAAAGCTCACCGCCCCTTCTGGAGATAGCGGGATGGATCGGGCGGCGTGGGGGGGGCTCACCGCTAGTGTTCCATTCGCCGCTTTACCAGCAAAGTTCAAAGGTCCCTATCTTGCCTTGAGGTTTACTTTTTATTACAACCCGAAGAAGACGCCCTCAAACGATCCCAGCAAGAACGAGGCGCATTAATCCGGCGTAGCGAGGGACTGCAGCGTATCTAACTAACGCTTCTCCGTGGGGCATGCGGCGGCTGATTCGGATCTCCTATTCGAAAACCTAAATAATGCCTGGGGCTACAGAAAAGTCGCTTGAGCTGGCGTGTCTCGTAATCCTCGGGTGTCTTCTCGCAAGCGCACAAACCGTGCAAGTGCTGCCAGAAGTTGACACCTACCTTAAGCTGAGTTCCGATCTGCGTGCCAGTTTCCAGGTAAAGGAGACAAGAGAAGGCGGCGATCCCACGGAAGCTGAAATAGGGCCCAGCCTTGACTTATATCTGCAGCCGTTGGCTCGCCTACAAAACGCCACTGAGTTCGATCTGGACGACTCGAAGTCCCGGCCTTTGGTATTTACGGTCGGATATCGCTATCTGCCCCAGGCTAACAATGCACCAGCGATAAACCGAATCGAGCCGGTTGTAACATTACACTTTCCCCTGAAGGCGAAATTTCTGCTGACAGACGGTAATCGTGGGGATCTTGACTGGCAGAGCGGGGGCTTCTCTTGGCGTTTTCGCAACCGCATTCAAATCGAAAAGAGACTAACAATCCGCTCTTACCACCCTGCCCCGTACGTCAGCGCCGAGTTCTTCTACGAGAGCCAATACGGTAAATGGAGTGATACCGCGATCTATGCCGGTTGTCTCCTTCCAATTGGCAGGCACGTTCAGTTTAACCCCTACTACGAGCACCAGAACAACACCGGCAAGAGTCCAAATCAGCAACTGAACCAGTTGGGACTGATGCTCAATCTCTACTTCTCAATCAGGTAGAGGTCAGTGAACGAATGCTCCGCTCACTGCGCCGGGACCACAGGAACCACGGTGAAGGCGGTCAGCGGGGCAGCACGGTCTGCGGTTCTCCGTAGCGGAGCCCCTCGTCCCCAAATTCAGTGAAGCTACTTGGTTTCCCGGTTGATGCAAAGACACGCGCCAGTAAAATCTTCCCCCGTAGAAGCGACCCGTTCGCGATGTTCTCCAGCCCGACTCGACTCTAAGTCGTTCCGCAAGGCGATGATATGGCAACGGTTCACAATCTATAGTCTATTGACCGCCCAAACCTGAAAGGTTCCGAGCCCTTGGAATCAACCAGATAGGCCCTCTTCCTCCGTCACCCCTTTTTGACCAGTGATCACAGCGCGCCATGGAGCGGAACGGACACATTCGGGAACACTGGCCGACTTGTGGGGAGTAATCTCCCACATGAGGGTTTCTGGATAGTCTCCGGTTGGTCGACTGCGCAGGAATTTAGCGCCTCCGCGCTGTTCCCGGTGTAGATCCGCTCATGGGCTAGGCACCTCGGATTGCCGCCTGATTTCGCGCTCGCGCAGCCAAGTGAAGATCACTGGCGTGACGATCAGAACATGGGCTGATTCTCAACTACATGGTCATCGAAACCGAGGCGCACAGCCCTACGGATTTCGACATAATGCTGATGACCGAATACAAGGACCTGGCGACCATGGAGGCCAACCAAGACAAAGAGGAAGCGGTAACCAACCAAGCTCTAAACAGCAACGATCAGAAGATGATCGCGGGCTACCAGGAACGCGCAAACTGGCGAGAGATTATCGGCAACCGGCTGGCACGGGAAATCATCCTGGAGCCGAAGAAGTAACCTGCTTTGCCTTGTTAAACGTCAAAGGCACGAGGGATCGCGCCTTTAGACTTTAATCGCAGCTACGATGCTGGATCGCGGCGTCCCCACGGTCATTCGGCTGGCTGGCGAATCATTACTTCAGGGACGGTCTGTTGGGCTATTGGCGGTTGGTTAGCCAGGGGGGTGGCCAGAAACCACTGCGTTAAGGATGAGGATATTGTCGTTCGATCTTATTAGGGGCTGACTACAGTTCCGGTTCGCAACCCGCGAACGGGATAAGCAGCGAGAGCACTCCAAAACGGGCGAGACTTTTGGGGCTATAATTGCTGCCCACGGCCCATTTGCAATATCCAACTAGCGGAGCATACTCGTGCCCGCAACAGGAGGTCGCCCCATGCCAATCACTGACTGCAATAAACCCACCGCTCCTCACAAGGACTCAGCTTCCGGCCATGGTAAGCGTTGCTCGGACGCACAGTGGGAAGCAAGGGAAAACGCGATTCGAAAAGCCATGATTTGGGGTTTGGCGGAGGCTGAAGACTGCCTTTCGGGATGCAGACACCGTACAGTGAGCATAACACTGACCCTCTCTGACTGTACTCAAAAGGATGCCCACCCCGGTTTGTTTTTTTGTACATGCGATTGGACGGCAACGGTTGAATGTAAGAAGGACCCGGTGAGCGCACCGGCTGGCAAAACAGAGGTGCAGCCGTCGTCCGGACATCCTGACTGCACGGAATATGTTGAGGCCCACGGTACTGGCAAGAGTAACGATCAGGTTCATGTGGGTGAGGCGAAAGCTGCTGCTGTAAGTGACGCCAAAGATAAGGCCCTAGAGGAGGTAAAAAAGGTCCCCACGAGTTGCCCGAGCAAGTGCCCTCATCCCAAGGTGACCGTCTCCCTTGGAGAGGCGACGGCGAAAATCACGGGCACAGGTGCTCAGGCTGTTTATGAAGCAACCTGCGACTGGAAACTGATTATCGAGTGCTCCGGGTAGGGATCGGCGGCTACAGTCCGGTTTCGTACTTTGAAAAGGGCCGGAACTGGGCAAGCCTGAATTTGGAGCCGTTCACGGCGGCCACCTCACTTCTCAGGCACAAAAGAATCAGTTCACAGCCGCTCCGGAAAAGTATCTGCCGGCCTTTGACGGTTTCTGCGCCTTCGGCCACACAATCGAAAAAGAGTTTGCCGTCGATCCGACCAGCTACAAGATAGTCGATGGCCGCCTGCTCCTGTTCCTCAAGAACAACGACGTTGACGCCCTGAAGCTGTGGAACCACGGCAACGAGAAGGAACTGATGGCTAAGGCAGAAGGTCACTTCGCTAAGAAGGCCGCATAATCTGGGTGCCCCGTTCTACGGAAGAGCTTGCCGTGAGCGAAGTCAAAAAAGTAGGGCGGGGCCTATCTAACGCCGACGGACTCTACGAATCCTTCTTCCCCACCACTGCACTCCCCAACTGCTTCAACTGGTGGTCGCTTACTAGGGTGGGCGTGCGGCCATAATCAGGTCGATGGCTTTTGCCGTCTTGGGGAAGGGCATGACTTCGCGCAGGATGCCGGCGCCGGCGAGGATCATCACAATGCAGTCGATGCCGAGGGCGATGCCTCTGTGCTGCGGCGTACCGTACGGTTCGCGGCGAAAGTCGCGTCTTTGAACGTGGTCAATACGCGGTCAACGATTTGCCCACTTTCGAGTGTTCAGCGTTTTGTGCGCCCCTAAGCATTCAATAAGTTCCCTGTTTTCAATGCGACGCGAAAGTTCAACTCCTGCCGCCTCCACCATATATTCTGCATGCGCAGCGGGCTTCAGACCGCTGATTCCAGTTGTTGACAGCTCTCTTTTCTGCCGAGCTCAGGCAAGGTCGTAGCGATCAAGGTTCATCACCTTGTTCCACGCGGCCACGAAGTCCTTCACAAACGCTTCCTTCGAGTCGTCACATGCATAGACTTCCGCGAGGGCTCTGAGCTGGGAGTTGGAACCGAAGACGAGATCGACTACGGTGCCCGTCCACTTGAGCTCGCCGGTCGCCCGATCGCGCCCCTCCAACACGCCTTCCGATGTGGCGGACTTCTGCCACTTCGTGTTCATGTCGAGCAGGTTGACGAAGAAATCATTCGTCAGCGTCTCGGGTCGCTTGGTGAAGACGCCGTGTTTGGACTGCCCGAAGTTTGCATTCAGAGCGCGCATGCCGCCGACGAGAACCGTCATCTCGGGAGCAGTCAGCGTTAGCAGGTTCGCCCGATCCACCAACAGCTCAGCCGCCGATCCTTCGTCTCCCTTCCGGAGATAGTTGCGGAACCCGTCTGCGGCCGGCTCCAGTACGGCGAACGAATGCACATCGGTCTGCTCCTGCGACGCGTCCATGCGCCCCGGCGAGAAGGGAACCTTCACGTCGTGGCCGGCCTTCTTCGCAGCTGCCTCGACGGCTGCGCAGCCGCCCAGAACGATCAGGTCAGCCAGCGAGACCTTCTTCCCACCGGACTGCGCGCCGTTGAAATCCTTCTGGATCGACTCCAGCGTCCGAAGAACCTTCGCCAGCTCGGCCGGCTGGTTGACTTCCCAATCCTTTTGCGGCGCGAGTCGAATGCGCGCCCCGTTAGCCCCGCCGCGCTTGTCGGAGCCGCGGAACGTCGCCGCCGATGCCCAGGCCGTCGTGACCAGTTGGGAGATCGACAGTCCGGATGCGAGGATCTTCGCCTTCAGAGCAGCAATGTCGTGCTCCCCGATCAATTTATGATCTACGGCGGGAACAGGGTCTTGCCAAATCAACTGCTCTTTGGGAACCAGCGGACCAAGATACCGCGAAACAGGCCCCATGTCGCGGTGGGTGAGCTTGAACCAGGCCCGCGCGAAGGCATCCGCGAATTCTTTCGGGTGCTCCAGGAAGCGCTTCGAGATCTTTTTGTAGGCAGGGTCAAATTTCAG
>JARLGI010000024.1 GCA_031296115.1 Acidobacteriota bacterium
ACGCTCCATACCTGCCCTGGTCCACGGAATACGAAAGCGTATTGACGGTCACTTCCGAGATCGAATTCAGGCCGAGCACGAGATTGGTCGAGAGGCCGCTATTGAGGTTCGTAAGCGGATCATTCGTCTCCAACCCGTCAACGATGTACCCATTGGAGAGGGCAGGCAGCCCATTGAATTCCACGTTGCCGTAACCATTCGTTCCACCGACGAAATCGTTGCCACTGCCGGCCGTGTTGATCAGAGCACCTGGCGCGAACTGAATCGGATAGGTCATATCTCCGCCCGGGTTCGGCAGGTTCTCCAGCGCCGTCGCACTCAAAGTGGTGGTTGTGTTTGCATTGTTCGTGTTAATGATCGCCGCTTCCGCGCTAACCTCCACCGTCTGCTTGGATTGCGCCACCCGGAGCGTGAGGTTGACGGTCTGCTTCTGGCCGAGGCCGGAGACGATGTTGTCCGCCTGCTGCGGCTCGAATCCCTGCGCTTCGACTCTGACCGTATAGGTGCCCGGCTTGAGCTGCGGGAAATTGAAGCGGCCTGCGCCGTCCGTCTTTGCACTTCGCTTGAGCCCCGTCTCGCGGTTGATGATGGTCACCGTGGCGGCCGGGACCACTGCAACGCTTGAATCCGTGACTTGCCCCAGGATGGCGCTGGTGGTTTCGCCCTGCGCCCACGACTTTGACGGCACAAGCAAAACGGCAGCTATGGCAAAGAGAGTGAGATGGAGCAGGCGGCGCAGGCGGCGCTTGGAACTCGATCTCACGACAAATCCCTCCAGGATTTCAGGACTGGCGAACGCCAGGCTCTTCCCTCACCTGGAAATCAGGATACACTATGAAATGTTAACTATAATAAACAATTATTAGAATATTATACTTTTGAAACCCAGACCCTTTCGGCGGCGAGTGTGCCGAGACGAATCTGGTGTTTGTCTATCAATAAGGAAATCGTGCCGTCGTAGTTTCGGGCTTCCACTGCAATCCGAGCTCCCGGGCGAATCCCCTCATTCTCGAAGAACTCCAAGAGCTGCCGGTCCCGCTCGTAAACACTGGCGACCACATATTTCGAGCCGGGATCAGACTCACTGAGCAGACGCAATCCTCGCTTGCGGCGTTCCGCAGGGCTGCGGAGCACCAACTCATTTCCGTGAGGGCAAGTGTCCTTGTGCCCGAGTTTCTCAATCAGCTTCTTCTCAAACGCGGGGGAGACTGCGTGCTCCAGCCGTTCGGCCTCGTCGTGGATCTCGTACCACGCCATCCCGAAAATCTCCGCCAACATTCGTTCGATCAGGTGATGACGAACGATCGTGCGTTCGGCGATTTCCCGTCCTTGCGAGGTGAGCCGAATGTGCCCGTCGCCTTTAACGGACACCAGTCCATCTTTGGTCAGCCGCTTCAGAGCGAACGTTACGGCTGGCCTCGTTACGGAAAGCCAATGTGCCAGCGTGGCAGGAATAACAGTTTGGCCTTCCGCCTCCGCTTCCGCGATGGCCTTCAGGTAGTCCTCTTTTGAAATCGTAATCATCGTTGCCACTCGGAAACTTCAATAAGTGCGTGCAGTCTAACACCTGTGACGTTCCGTATCAGAACGTCTACGCTCCTGTTTTGAGTGAAGCCGCCAATGAGCGCCGCTTTACAAACCGCGCGGCCATAAGTCAAAATAAGCCCCACGAGGACTCCCGTGAAGTTTCGAGGATGGCTGCTGATGTTGTTGTTTGTGCACGTTTTGCTGCACCCCTTGGTGCATGCGGGCGGCACATCAGGAGCGGCAAACAGCCCCGTATCGGTCTCTTCCAGTTCGCCTCAATCAGGCAGCAGCTTGATTGCAGGCGATCAATGCGAGCTTTGCCGCGTTGGACATAACACGGTCGTCACACCGCAACTGCCGACGGCGGATTTACTGAATCCACGGTGGATTCGAGTCGCGCTCCAGACAGTGAATTATGCGTCGCTGCAAGCCAGCCGCAGCCTCCCTTCCCGGGCTCCTCCCACCCTCTAATCCAATTTTCACCTCTGAAGAACGATGTCGCGTCGCAGGACGCGTGCATGGGATTCACGGCGGTTTCCACCGCTCTTTCCCGTGCTGCTCGCAATTTATTGCCGTGAGCATGCACGTGGAGGGAGCCAGCGAAATTGGAGAAGAAGAGATGATTTCGAAGCAAGAAAAAACCGGGAGAGTGTTCCCCCACAAGTTCGTCAGTGCATTTGCAGTGGGGCTGTTCTGTTTGTTCCTCTGCGCAGGCGATGCCAGCGCGCAGACCACGGGGAACTCATCGCTGAGCGGTGTTGTTGCTGATCCGACGGGCGCGGTCGTGCCTGGTGCGACTGTCGAGATTCATAACCCCGTCAGCCAATACAGTCGATCAACCACCAGCGACAATGCGGGGCGATTCAGCTTCCCGAACTTGCCACTTAACCCTTATCACCTCAGCGTCAGCATACCCGGGTTCGCTCCTTATGCACAGGACGTCGATGTGCGGTCCGCCGTAGCGCTTAGCTTGAAAATCACCTTGCAGATAGCCGGGACCGCCGAAAATGTCACGGTCAAAGGCGAGGCGAGCGACCTTTTGGAGAACGATCCCACGTTTCACAGCGACCTGGACCGCAGCCTGTTCGACAAGCTTCCGCTGGAGAGTTCCTCTTCGGAGCTGAGTTCGCTGGTGACTCTGGCATCACCGGGAGTGGCTGCCGATTCCAACGGCCTGTTTCACGGATTGGGCGACCACGCCGAAAACTCGTTTTCTCTGGATGGCCAACCGATCACGGACCAGCAGAGCAAAGTGTTCTCCAACCAGATCCCGCTCGACGCCGTGCAGTCGATGACGGTCATCGGCGGAGCCCCGCCCGCTGAGTTCGGAGACAAAACAAGTCTAGTGATTGACGTAACCACGCGTTCAGGAATGGGTTCCACTACGCCGCATGGCGCCATTACGGCCAGTTACGGCTCGTTTGGCAGTTCGAACCTGGATATGAACTTTTCCTACGGCGGTAAGAACTGGGGGGAATTCATCGCGGCCAACGGACTTAACTCGGGCCGGTTCCTTGACCCGCCGGAGTTTGTGGTCATGCATGACAAAGGTAACATGGAGAATGTCTTCGATCGCTTCGACTACGTCCTTTCTCCAAAAAACGCGCTGCACCTGAACTTCCAATTTACCCGCTCGTGGTTCCAGACGCCGAATTCCTACGACAACCTGAACATCGGCGTCGTCGGTCCGAATGGCGTTCCGGTCGGGCCGGCGGATCAGCGTTCCAAAATCCTCACGCTCGACATCGCGCCTACGTGGTCATACACGATAAATCCGAATGCCGTCCTGAACGTGACCGGCTACGTGCGGCGCGACGCCTACAACTACTACCCCAGCAATGACCCTTTCGCGGATCTTGGCCCACCGTCTCTACAGAGGGAAACGGCCGCCCAGCAGCGCACGCTTCTCAACGCCGGCGCGGTCGCGAACGTTAGCTACACGAAAGGCATTCACAACGTGAAGGCCGGCATCATGTATGAGCAGACTTTCCTGAACGAGAATGACCAGCTCGGGATTGTCGATCCGACTCTCAATGCACCCTGCTTAAACGGTAATGCCGTCCCGGTTAACGGTTTTACCGATCCCTCGCAGTGCGCGGGAGCCGGATATCAGCCGAACATCGCTTCGAACCCGAATGCACCCAACTCCGCTCTCTATCCCTTGTTCAACAATGTTCTGCTGCCTTACGACCTGACCCGCGGGGGGGTTCTTTTCCCATTTGTTGGCCACACCGACGTGAAAGAGCTCGCGATGTACGTGCAGGACAACATCACCCTGCGCAACTGGAGCTTCAACCTTGGGATTCGCGGGGACTTCTACAATGGTCTTGCCGTCGCCAGCCAAGCCGAACCCCGGGTGGGCGTTTCCTACAACGTTCAGAAAACCAACACCGTTCTGCGTGTCTCCTATGCGCGCACATTGGAAACTCCCTTCAATGAGAACCTGGTGCTCTCCAGTGTCGGATGCAGTTCAGACGTGCTGAACCCTCTTCTAGGCTGTTCGTCAAGCACGACGACCCCATTGACTCCCGGCTTTCGCAATGAGTTTCATGCCGGCCTGCAACAAGCCGTCGGCAAGTTCCTGGTGATCGACGGCGAATACATCTGGAAGTACACGCACAGCGCATACGACTTCAGCATACTGGGCAATACGCCGATCTTTTTCCCGATCGAATGGCATAACTCGAAGATCCCGGGCTTTGCGCTGCGCGCCAGCGTACCGGTGTATCACGGCTTCACTGCGCTGGTGGTCATGTCCAGCGTCGCTGCCCGGTTCTTCACTCCGCAAATCTCGGGAGCCGGAGCCACTCCCTCGTTGTCCACCGGGGTGTTCCGCATAGACCACGACGAAGCCTTTAACATGACCGCACACATGCAATACCAGACACCGTGGAAGCGCGGGCCGTGGTTCGGCTTCAACTGGCGCTACGACAGCGGCCTCGTCGCAGGTTCCATACCCTGCTACGGAATCGGGCCAGCCAACACTTGCCCGCAATCGACCACGCTCAATGGGCAACCGGCCATCGTCATGGCAAATGCGTCTCTCATCCCTTTTACCGCCGACCAGGAGTTTGAGGCAGGACTCACTTGCAATGGAGTGCATGCAACTCCGTTCGTTGCTCTGCCATTTACCTGTCTGGCATCTCAGTTCGGCTCTACGCTCACACGGGTACCGGCGCCGGGAACCGAGAATGACGACCACAACCCACCCCGTATAGCGTCACGCAACCTCTTCGACCTTGCTATCGGCAATGACAATCTGTTCATGGGCGACAAGTACAAGTGGAGCCTGCAATTCACGGCCATTAACCTGACGAACCAGTATTCGCTGTACAACTTCCTGTCCACCTTTAGCGGAACGCACTACGTGACGCCGAGGGCCTTGACGGTGCAGCTCGGGTTCCACTTCTAGGCGCGGCGTATACCTGACCTGTCCGTCTTGGACGAGCGTCGCCTGCGTAGAGCGGGCGTAGTTCATGCCGCCGGTGAGGGGTCTACTCCCATCCCTGCCTTCCCTCCGGCGGCCGACACGAGCTCCCACGAGTCCGAGCAAAGAAGTCGCATGAAACAACGGAAGGTCGCCTAAGGCCGCCGCTCCATTGCAAGCGCCTCCAACTTGAACTATCGTTGGTCGATCCCACCACACGACGAAGTTCGACCCGAGCGTCTGAGGAGGTCGTCATGATGCACGTCCGACTCCGCGACCGCAGACCAACAGCGGCGCCGATTGTTCCCGTCCTTCTCGTTCTTTGTCTCGTCTGCATAGACGTGCCATCGAAGACTGTCGTCCTCTCTGGCCAGAGACCTTCGCAAACAGCCCATCTCAAGATAATGGCGCTTGGAGATTCCATCACTTGGGGCCTGAAGGACCCTGACTACGGGGGTGACCTTCGACTTCGAGAATATGCAGATTTTCCTACAGCAGACGTTCTGATCCAACGCTTCGCTACCGCGAAAGGAGCCTTTCATGCGTGCCATAGCCAACGTCATCGCGGCTTCGTTCTGCCTATTCACTTCTCTGGCATGGACACAAACTGTTTCACCGCACGCGCCATCGGAAGCGCAAGACCAGAGAGCACCAGTACCCCTGCAGGTATTCATACCGACGCCTCCCTCGGCCTTCCGCGGCGATACGCAATGGCACCTGTGTTACGAGATCTATCTCACGAACCTGAGCTCCTCTTCTTGGATGGTGCAGCACATTGACGTGAAGAACGAGAGCGGCGCGCCTTTGCTCACGCTACAGGGCAAGGAGCTCGAGACGGTGCTCTCCCATCCGGCGCTTCCGTCCGGCGGCAAAGGTGGACCGGCAGCCGAGATCGCGCCCGGCGAGGCCGTCGTCGCTTACATGTGGATTGACCTTGTCGAGGGTGCTCCCATTCCCACGCGTCTCCAACATCAATTCAGCCTCAAGAAGTCCGGCGACGAGAAGAACTATGAGTTGGACGCACCGATGACGGTGGTGTCCAACAAACTCCTGGAGATTGTGTCTCCGCTACGCGGCAAGGATTGGGTCGCACTCAGCGGCCCGGCCAATACCTCCGTCCATCGGCGTTCCGCGCAGGTGTTCGAAGGCACTCCCCGGATTGCTCAGCGTTATGCAATTGATTGGGTGCGCATCGGCGATAACGGCCAGACCTATCAAGGGGACCGGAGGAAAAATCGCAGCTACTACTCCTACGGCGCCGAGGTGCTAGCCGTTGCCGATGGAGTTGTCGTCGAGGTTAAGGATGGTATCCCGGAAAATACTCCGCCTGCGGATCAAAAGGATATTGACGAGCTTGAGAGAACCCTGACGATGGAAACGGTCGCCGGCAACCACGTCAACCTCGACCTCGGAGGAGGCGTTTACGCCATGTACGCCCATCTGCAGCCTGGCTCCATTCGCGTCAAGCTGGGCGATAAGGTCACGCCCGGGCAGGTGATCGGGCTACTGGGAAACTCCGGCCATGCTGGCGAGCCTCATCTGCATTTTCAGCTCATGGACCGCAACTCGCCGCTGAACAGCGAAGGGCTGCCGTACTATTTCCCGGGATTCAAGCTCGCCGCGCGCATCAGCGGGGACTCCGAGGGACAGGTCACCGAAGCGCCGGCGAACCTGAAAGTGAACCGCCTCCCAGTGCCGGAAGCCCACCACGGCGACATCCCGCTGGAAAACGAAGTCGTGGACTTCGAGCCGTAGTCTGGGTCGTTGCGGACCACGATTTCTTTGCTGCTACGGCTCAGGTCATGGACTTGACGCTGGTAACTAGCGACGACCTCTTGCTGGGCCTGGGAACCTTCCGCACCATGAAGAACTGAGCGGGCGAGTTTGAGGTTCGCCGCGCTAGACTGTCATCGGTGCGCTCGCTCCCGAGGCGACCAACTATGCCAAGGTGCCCGGTCGCACTGCCCTGCGGAACTCTACCGATCGCTCGAGAGTTGAACGCTCACCGGCGCCGGTACCTGCTCCCCTTTGCGTGCCCGTTGCAAACCCTCGAGCTCGCGCGATCCGGATCCAACGCGGATAATTGGCATGGCTCCACTTTGCTCTGTTTTTTCTTTGTACCAACAGCCCTGAATCCCCCGGCGGCCGACACGAGCTCCCACCAGTCCGAGCGAAGAAGTCGCATGAAACAACGGAAGGTCGCCTAAGGCCGCCGCTCTATTGCAAGCGCCTCCAACTTGAACTATCGTTGGTCGATCCAACCACACGACGAAGTTCGACCCGAGCGTCTGAGGAGGTCGTCATGATGCACGTCCGACTCCGCGACCGCAGACCAACAGCGGCGCCGATTGTTCCCGTCCTTCTCGTTCTTTGTCTCGTCTGCATGGACGTGCCATCGAAGACTGTCGTCCTCTCTGGCCAGAGACTTTCGCAAGCAGCCCATCTCAAGATAATGGCGCTTGGAGATTCCATCACCTGGGGCCTGAAAGACCCTGCCTACGGGGGCTACCGGCACTTGCTCGGGACGTTGCTGACAAACGATGGCTACAGCTTCGAATTCGTTGGGTCCATGCAGAGTGGGACTGGTGTCACCCCGTCGGCCATCAACGAAGGGCATTCAGGCTGGACAATCCAGCACATCCAGAAAGGCATTGATTCACAAGGGTGGCTCGAAACCTACCGGCCCGATGTGATTCTGCTCCACATCGGTTCGAACGATCTTCGGCCTCGCGTGGGCGGTGCGGCATCGGCGCCCGAGAAGCTCTCCGCCCTGCTCGACGATATTCTGACTCGCCTGCCACAGGTTCGGGTGATCGTGGCGCAGATCATTCCGTTCGCGGCAGGCGCCGATGAGGCCCATCGGGCCTACAATGCTGCGATTCCGACCATCGCCGTCTCCAAGGGCCCGCGTGTGTCGATCGTTGACATGCAGAACATCCTTTCTCGAGCCGATTACGCGGACGGCTTTCATCCGAAAGCCGTTGGTTACGACAAGATGGCGCGTGCCTGGGAGCACGCCATCCGCGAGGTCGTTGCGCGTTCCTCGGCGGGGAGCGAGATGCCCGCCTCGCCAGCTCCAATGGTTCAGCAGGCGGGGGCCCAGAGCACCGCTCGTCAGCCCAGGGGCATTTATGGCGTCTTCCTGGACACCGGCCAGCGCTCGTACACCGCCACGATTGAGAATCCCGCGATCTCAGGGCTGTTCTTGTACTTCCACTGGGCGACCCTTGAGCCCAAGGAGGGCCAATTCGACTTCAGTCCGGTGGAAGAAGCGCTCGTGATGGCGGAGTCGAAGCACAAGACCCTGCAGCTCGCCGTGGTTCCTGGCTTTTGGACGCCGACCTGGCTCCTGGACAAGCTCGCGTCCTGCGACGGCCGGCCAGTGACAGCCCAGAGGAGGGGTTCCGCATCGCTCGCCTGCGGAAAGGCAACCTTCGGCTTGCCCGAAGGCTACAGCCGCAAGGGCGAGGTGCACGAGCTACCGCTGCCCTGGAACCCCGTGTACAAGGAACACTGGCACGCATTTCTGGTGGAGTTTGCCAAGAGGTTTGGACAGCGCGATGCCTTCGTATCGATCGCGATTGCAGGCCCCACGTCCGAATCCGAAGAAATCATCGTGCCGTTTCATGGATCCGGCGAGAAGGAGAAGTGGGCGCAGCTTCTCGAGGCGTTCTACAGCGATCCGTCATACCACCGGTCAAACAAGGCATTTGTCGAGGAGTGGAAGGCGGAGATCGACGATTATGCAAAGATCTTCAGCCATGTCACCCTCGCCCTGACCCTTGCGGCCGGTCTTCCCTTCAGTCCACCGAGAGAACACCTCGCTTCGACGTTGGAGATTGCGACGTACTTTGCCCGCCAGCCACTGGGAACAAACGCGAAGGCAACGCAGAACAACGGGATCGCGGCGTCTCACCCTCAGGCCATGAGACCGGTGATGGAGTCGGTGGCGAGGCTCAATCCGCGGGTCCTGGCCGGAGGAGAGTTCGGCACTGCGATTTCCAGGGACCCGACAAGGGAGGGTTGCTCAAGCAACGACAAGGCCTCGGCTGGCTGCAACAACCTCACGCTAGAGCAGGCGTTCGCCAACGCCCTGACGGCCTTCTTCGCCGGCACGCCGTATGGCCACTTGTATGGCGCGCAGAACGGAACGGTTCCTGTTCAATACCTGCAGATGTATCAAGCTGACATCGTGTACGCCAACAGTCATCCAGAAGTCCAGACCCAGCTCGTCGAGGCGAGCAAACGGATCTTGTCTTCACACTGAGGCGCGGTCAGTGTGGGCCTGACACGCTGGCAGCGTTGCAAGCAGAGACCTCTGCAAGACTCGACGCACTAATGCCCTCGATTCGTGTGCTTTCGGCAAACCTGCGTAACCGAGCTGGGCGCTGCTGGAGGAGGGTTCAGGGTCCTGGTTTTTTGCCCGGTGGCGCTGCAAGGGTGTGAGTCTCCGGTTGAGGCCATCGACCGAAATGGCCGTGGATCAAAATCATCGCCCGTCCATTCCCGCAGCTCCAACTGGCGCGGCCGCTGCCTGAGCGACCATCAGAATTGAGGAGGCATGGCCGGCAACTTCGCGGAATCGATGCCTTCGCACATCCCGTTGTTCACCGTCAGGTTGCCCACGGCGTCAAGCTTCACCGTCCAGATGGTGTCGTAGTCGGTGGACGGCCACTCGTCGGAAGGTGGAGCCTGGTCGCCGGCGTTATAGCTCTTGAGCAGGTCATAGATTGTTGGCTGTATGAATTGGAAAGCCCACGCCACCAGCACCGTCTGATTGGACAATGTGCCGCCGTTGAAGAAAAAATCACTGGTCGCCTGCGTATCGGAGATCTGGAAGCTGCTGACCAGATTGTAGGGCAAGTTGTTGGCGATTGCGTATGGTTCGGCGGTCAGGGCGGGCGCAACCGACGACCAGGTGGAGTCCCCCGAAGCGCTAAGAGAACCTGGGCCAAATTGAGCTGGGTCGATCGAATATACCTGGTTGGCACTGACTTTGCCGAGCAGTGCGCTAGGAAGATCCAGCGCGCGCCATTGCCCCGCACCGACATAGTTGTTGTCGTCCCAGTCGGTCCGCGGATGCGCGTCTGCGTGCCGGATGATGTAAAGGGTTTCGTTAGTGTTGGTTCCCGCTGGAATTACGGCGCCACCCTGACCGCCGGTCACCGTTATGCTGAAAGGCGTCTGCGCCGTGCATGGAGTGCTGACCAGCGGCGGCGGGGGCAGCACCGGGTAGGTGGAAGGCGGGGTCAGGTGGCTGTCGTAGGTGATCAGGCTGGCACTTCCCGACGGCGTGATTGAGATCGCGCAGATAAAGTTGGGACTGACATAGCTCGCCGGAAGGGTCAGGTTATAACCTTGGCGCTGGTTGAGGTTCGCCATCAAGGCGCTCACGGTTTCCCATGGCGCCGAGAAGACATAGAAACCCGGCGGGTTGTTCTTCACGATAGTGGTCAGCAGGGCCTCGTTATCGCCTTCCTCATCATTGAAATCGATCCCTTGGCAATTCGGGCAGAATTGCGGCGGTGGAGCAACTCCGATGGGTAGCGGCCCTGACGCATAGGATGCATTGATTGGGAAGCTCTGGCCAGTATATGGGGTCCCGCCATTAGGGTCGCTGGACAGAGTGACTTGGTTGAGCATGGCGAATTGCTGAATGGTCTCAAGTGCCACCATGTCGGGGTAATTGTTCGCCGTTTGCAGATGGGTCATGGGTTCGAGCGCATAAATTTCAGTCACATTCTGCATCCCCAGCACCTTCTGTTGCAGAAACGTGGCCGTGAGGAGCGACCGCTGTAGACCCTGATTGGTGAGGTTCGCGGTACTGGGGTTCACGTCCCCGGAAGCTTGGTAAGCCAAATCCTCACTTGCCACGAAGATCAGGTTGAGGTTATCGGCGCTCAGTGGATCAGGGGTTGGCGGCGCTGAAGAGCCGCCACAACCTGCGAGCTGCATCAGGGCAAGAACCAGGAACAGTAGCCGTACAACGATACCTTTATTCATAATAGCCTTGAGTCTTTTCTCGCAACCATTTCGAGCTTGCGGCAATCGCTTGGCAGTGACATCAGCCACGGCGGGCGACCTTCAGAATTGCGGAGGCGTGGCCGGCAGCGTCGCGGAATTGATTCCTTCGCACGTTGCGTTGTCAATGGACAAGTTGCCGTTAGCGTCAAGCTTCACCGTCCAGACGGTGTCGTAGTCGTCGTCAGGCCAATTGGGCGCCGGTTGGCCATCGCCGTGATAGCTCGCCAGCAGCGCATTGACGGTTGGTGGAATATGATCGTGCTCCCACCCTACCAGCAGGACCTGATTGGAAAATGTGCTGCCGGTAAAGAAAAAATTGCTGGCCGCCGCGGGCGAGGTCTGGGCCAGCAACTCAAAGCTGGCTGCGAGATTATAGGGTAAATTGTTGGCGATAGCATACGGCGCGAGTTGCATCCTCAACCTTTACGCTGTGACCTCCGTCACCGACAGTGGTCTGCAATTTGGTTCACACTCCTACGCAACCGTAAGCACAGGCCCGCAGAACCCCCTCGAGGATAAAGTTACCTGCGGGCCGGTGAGGTGCTGTATGAGTAGTCAAGACTTCTCCGACAAAAAGCCAGAGTTCACCCGCCGATCTGAGACCGAGAGCGTCTGCACGTTCTGTTTCCAGGCGGTCAGTGCCGACCGTTATACGTCTCTAGAAGATGTGGAGAACATCCATGCGGATGTTTGTCTGATGCGGCCAGATTCGTCTATCCGCTACATTCTCTGGTAACTTTGCCTTGCGTTTCGTCCGGTTAACAGGCTCCTTTGCCCCTGTGCGGTTGCTGTCCAAGTGGTCGCGGTTGAATTTGCACTGGCCGGGATCGTGCGGACCGCGACGGCCCTTCTAGTGTTTTCGTCCCTGCTGGCGATCGTGGCGCTGCAAATCTTCTCCCGCCCCAGACAAGCCGCAAAAACGAAGGGCGTACACATTAGCTTTCCGTTATTCGTGCGTTCGGCGTATGTGTGGCTGATCATTGCGGGGTCGCTCGGAGTATGGGCTGCGAACGCGACAAATCCGTTGGGCATCTGGG
>JARLGI010000025.1 GCA_031296115.1 Acidobacteriota bacterium
ACCTATTTGTAGTGGGCGAGCAGCCATCTGACGATCCGGCATCCACCGTGCTCCCGATCCTCAGATCTCCTTGACGTCGAAACCAGTAGACCGAGCCGCTTCCCGCAGGCGTCGGTTAGCCGTCAGAAACACGCGGCCTTGTGGATCGTCTTCGCACCACTCCAGGGCCGCCGCCAACTGAAATGAGTCAGCGGCCCGTAAATCGTAGCGATCCACAAGTTGTGCCGACTTCGCACGCAAAGCGTCCGTTGGCTGAAATCACCGACCATGAATCGGCCAGCCTTTGGGCCAGCTTACGGGACCTAGTCCAGTCGCTGGGAGCCAGTTGCTTCATCCGCACGAGTCGGGCAAGGGCGCTAGCAATCTCGACCGGCGTAGCCCACCAGATCACAGCGTCGTGCAGCTTGTACAGGGCAATGGCCCGCGGCGTGATGCCCTGTCGCACGCAGAGAGGAATCAGAGCACTGGTACCCCAGAAGGCTGGGACTCGCACTAACGGTCCTCCGGTTCTTCCTGCCGCAGCTGCTCTACAACTTCATCGGAAACATTCCCCGGCGGCACTTGGCCATGAGACAGTTGCAGTCCGCCTCTTCAAGGGTAGGACGACAAACTCTATGAGCACCCGGCCGCTGCTCCTGGCTAGCTCCGCCGCCGAGTATCCGGCTCTAAGCAGCGTAGCCGTGATTGCCCCCGGCGGACGTCCCGATCAACCGTTGCTGGGGGTGTCCCGCCGCCGCAAGTACCTCCAAGGCTCCTACGAAGGCAGCTCCCTTTGCGCCGCCATCTTCAAACAACCAGATCGAAAGATGCCATGAGCTCCTCCAACGCAGTCCAAATGTATCTGTGATTGCGGTTTACAACAATGACTGTTATTGCAAAGGGCAGTGAAGGGGCGTCGGTGCAACAGTTTCACAGAATGGCAAGGGTGAGACTCTGCACCTTCCCGGTTCCCAGTCCACGGCGAGCCTGAACGCTGCTTGGAGGAACGAACGCGAGCACACCAGCTACTGCTCCCAACCGCCGCCCAGTGCTTGGTAGAGCTGCACGTAATTCTGCAGCTCCGTGTACCACGCCTGCGAGAGGTTCAGTGCCGAAGTAAAGTACTGCTGTTGGTAGTACTGCACCTCGAGGAAGCTGGTGACGCCGCCCTGGAAACGCACATTGGCGAGGTCGGCCATCTGCTTGTAGGTCTTGGTCTGCTCCTCGATCTTCACGCGGAACTGGCGCGACTGGCTGTAACCGACCAGGCTGTTGGAAACGTCTCCAAAGGCCTGGAGCACGGTTTGCTTGTAGACCAATTCAGCTTCATCGCGCTGCGCCCACGCCAGGCGATAGTTGGAACGAATGCGGCCGCCCTGGAAGATAGGCTGAACCGCCTGTCCTCCCAGCGCCCAGAAGGTCGCGGGGCCCTGCAGGAAGCTGGTAATGGCGGTGCTCTGCGCGCCGAAGGCGCCGGTGAGCGAGATTTGCGGGAAGAACGCTGCCTTGGCCACACCCACATTGGCATTGGCGGCGACCAGGTTCTCTTCCGCACGTCGCACGTCAGGACGGCGTTGCAGAAGCGCCGAAGGTAGTCCGGCCGGCACCTCAGGCAAGTGTGGCTGCTCAGTCAGACTAAGGCCGCGCGCGATCTGCCCGGGGTTTTTTCCCAGCAGGATGCTGAGGTTGTTCTCGGTCTGCTCAATCAACTGTTTCAGGCTGATGACTTCTGCTTCCGCTTGTTCCACCAGGCTCTGCGCCTGGTAGACGTCGGTAATCGCCGATTCGCCGCCATGAAACTTGATGTTGTTGAGTTTCAGGATTTCCTGGTCAGCGCCAACGGTCTGCTGCGAATACACAAGCTGTGAGTCATATTGCCGCAACAGGAAATAATTATTGGCCACGGATGAGATCAGCGACACCTGCACGACGTACTGCCCGTACTGCGTGGCCAGCAGTTGCGCGCGCGCCGCCTCGGTCGCCCGGCGATACTGTCCCCAGAAATCCACGATGTAGTTGAGCGCCAGTCCGGCGGAATCGAAGGTCGGCGCGTTCTGATAGATGCCGTTGCGCTCGTTGATCACGCCGATGCTGCCGTTCAGGGTGGGAAACTGATTGGCGCGGGTGATACCGAGGTTGGCGTTGGCCTGCATGACACGCGTGGCGGCAATCCGCAGATCGTAGTTATTGGCCAGGGCTTCCTTGATGAGCGCCTGCAGCGCTTCGTCCTGGAAGACCGTAAACCACTTCATGTCCGCGAACTGCTCACCGGAGGCCTGCTGCGTGGTCGCGTCGGGCGCGATCCCGCGATACTGATCAGGCACGGTCAGCGCCGGACGCTGGTAGTTTGGGCCGACTTTGCAGGCGCACAGGGCGAGCAGAAGCGAGGCTGCCGCGATGGTTTTTAGCTTAGTCATGGCCGGCTCCTGTCGCGGTGCTTTGCGGGAGCGGTGGCGGAGCACCGGGCTGTGGCTCATGTTTCTTGCCGCCAATCCACGCACCGAATCGCTCAACCACGTCGAAGGAAACGGGGATGAAGAAAACGGCAAGCAGCGTGGCGGCCATCATGCCCCCAATCACACAGGTGCCCAGCACTTGCCGCGAGATGGCGCCGGCGCCGGAAGCCTTCCACAGCGGCACGCAGCCCAGGATGAAGGCAAATGCGGTCATCAGGATGGGACGCAGTCTCAACCTTGCGCCAGTAAGGGCGGCGTCGATCAGAGACTTGCCGTTATCGTATTCCAACTTGGCGAACTCGACGATCAGAATGGCGTTCTTGGCGGAGAGTCCGATGAGCATGACCAGTCCGATCTGCGCGTACACGTTGTTATCAAGATGGCGGTAGAAGAGGGTAATGAAGGCTCCGAAGACAGCGATCGGGACTCCCAACAGCACGCTGAAGGGTAGCGTCCAGCTCTCGTACTGTGCCGCCATGATGAGGAAGACGATAAAGAACGCGAGGCCAAAAATAATGCCGGGTGAGACGCCCTGCGCCGCCTTTTGTTCCTGATACGACATACCGCTGTAGTCGAAGCCCATCTGCGGGGGCATGGTTTTGTGGAAGACCTCCTCCAGAGCGGCCATGGCTTGGCCGGAACTGTAGCCCGGCGCGGCGGAGGTATTGATCTGCACGCAGTTGAACAGGTTGTAGCGCATGACGAATTCAGCGCCGGCGCGCGGATAGGTGCTGGTCAAGGTGCTCAGCGGGACCATCTCGCCTGTTGCGTTACGAACATAGAACTTGCCCAGATTGCTGGCCTCGGTGCGGAAGTCGCCATCGGCCTGCACGTACACCTGCCACTGCAAGCCGAAGCGATTGAAGTAGTTCACCAGCGACCCGCCCATAAACGTCTGCACTGTCTGGTACAGACTGCCCAGATCAATCTGCTGGGTCATCGCCTTGGCGTTGTCCACGTTCACACCGACCTGGGGAACGCCGAACAAAGCAGTGGTCATTGTGCCTTGCAGCTCCGGCCGCTTGCGGGCCTCGGCCATGAAGATTTGGGTGTTCTTGGCCAGAAAATCAATGCCGCTGCCTGACCGATCCTCCAGAATGAAGGTGGCGCCTCCGGATGTTCCCACGCCCGGAATCGCAGGTGGCGGGAAGGAGAATGCGATTCCATAGGGGACTTTGGAGAGCGCCTGTTGCAGGTGGGCCTTGATACCGTCGTAGCTGGTTTCCGGAGTCTTGCGTTCCTCCCAAGGCTTCAACGAGACAAAGAAGAAGGAACTATAGGTAGCGTTGACCCCACTCAACATGCTGTAGCCCATGACCGAGCTCACGTACTGCACGCCGGGTGTGTCCATGATGATCTTTTCGACCTCCCGCGCAGCCTCGGAAGAGCGCTGCAGCGAGGACGCGTCGGGCAGTTGCAACCCGGCGTAAACATAGCCCTGATCTTCATCGGGGAGAAAGCTCTTCGGCAGGCGCTTACCGTAAAAACCGGCAGCCACGGTCAACAAGCCCAGTAACAGAAAGGCGATGCCCGCCTTGCGGATCAAGTGATGACAAGCGCCAACATATCCGTCGGTGGCTTTGCCGAAGACGCGGTTGAACCAGCGGAAGAAAGCGCCCAAAGGCCCCCACGCTTCCTTCCTGGGGCGCAGCAGCATAGCGGAGAGGGCGGGGCTAAGCGTAAGCGCGTTGAACGCGGAGAACAGAACGGAAATCGCGATGGTGACTGCGAACTGCTTGTAAAGCTGTCCGGTGATGCCGGGAATGAATGCCGTAGGAACAAACACCGCCGCCAAGATGAGGGCGATGGCAATCACCGGCCCGGAGACTTCCTCCATCGCCTTAATACTGGCATCGTGAGGCGACATGCCATGCTCGATATGGTGCTCCACCGCCTCTACCACCACGATGGCGTCGTCCACCACCAAGCCAATGGCCAGCACCAGACCTAACAACGAAAGGGTGTTGATAGAAAACCCAAGCATGGGGAAGACCATGAAGGTCGCGATCAGCGAGACCGGAACCGCGAGCAGCGGGATCAGCGTGGCCCTCCACCCCTGAAGGAAGATGTAAACCACGAGAATGACCAGGACCATGGCCTCGCCGAGAGTCTTATAAATTTCATGGATGCCCTCGCTGACTGCGAGGGTGGTATCGAGCGCGGTAATGGAATCCATTCCTTGAGGGAACCTTGCTTTCGCCTCGTCCATAAACTTGAGGACGTTGGCGCGGGTCTGCAGAGCATTACTGCCGGGAGTCAAGTACAGCGCGATGAGTGCCGCCGGCTGGGCGGGTTTAGCTGGCTTCCCCTCCTCCGGCGCGGTTCCCAGCCGCGCCATATAGGAATAGTATTGCGATCCCATCTCCACCCGCGCCACATCTTTCAGGCGCAGGATGGAGCCATCCGGCTGGGCACGAACGACAATCTCATTGAACTCCTCCGGTGTCGGCAGCCGTCCGGGTGCGCGAACGTTATAGGTGAACTGTTGCCCTTCCGGAACGGGTTGGCCTCCGACTTGGCCCGCAGGATTGACCTTGTTCTGCGCCTTGACCGCGTTGGTGATGTCGGTAACTGTCACCCCCAGGCTGGCCAGCCGGTCAGGGTTCACCCAAATACGCATGGCATACGGTCCGGCGCCGAATATCTGCACTTGTCCGACACCGGAAATGCGCGTCAGCGCGTACTGCAAATTGATGATGGCGTAGTTGGCCAGGAAGACGTTGTCGTACGCGCCGCTGGGGGAGTAGAGGTCGAGCAGCATGAAGGGGGCGGTCGTGCCCGGCTGCACGATGACTCCTTGCTGGGTCACCTCGGCGGGCAATTGAGAATTGGCCTGCCCGCTTCGCATCTGGGCCAGAATCTGATCGGTGTTGATGTCGGTCCCGAGCAGGAAGTCCACGTACAACGTCATGCCACCGCCCGAGCTGGCGCTCAACGAATACATGTAGTTCATACCGCTGACGCCCGACATCTGCTGCTCAATGGGAGTGGCCACCGATTCGGCAATGGTTGTAGCGTCCGCGCCGGGATAGGTTGCCTTCACCTGGATCATGGGGTCGGCGATATTGGGAAACTGTGCGGTAGGCAGCTCGAGCATGGCGACCACACCAGCCAGGACCATCAGAATGGCGATTACGATGGCGACGATGGGCCGGTTAATGAAGAATTTCGACATGGTCAGTTGCTCCCTGCCGTCTGGGCGGGCGGCACATACGGCTTGGCCACAACGGGAACGCCTTCCTTGGCCATTTCGGGGACAGCCGCTGCAAACTGCTGTACTTTCTGGACGCCTTCCACCACCACCTTCTCGCCCGGCTTCAGGCCCTCGGTGACGATCCAGCTCGTACCGACGCGCTCTCCCATCTTGACGGGGCGAAACGTGGCTTTGTTCTGGTCGTTGAGCACGATGAGCTGATACTGCCCCTGTATCTCAATGACTGCAGGCTGCGGCACCAGCAGGGCGTTCTTGTTGTAGCCCGTCTGGAGTCGCACCCGGCCGAAGCCACCGGGACGCAGCGAGGCATCAGGATTGGGGAACTCAGCGGCCACCTGGATGGTTCCAGTCTGCGTGCCAACCTGGCGGTTCACATAGACGAACTTGCCCTTCTGCGGAAAGGGCACGTCGTTGGCCTGGATAAATTCGACCGGTGTCTGATCCATCGAGTTCTTGCCGCTAATGATCCCCTGAATCTTGCCCGCTGCACCGAGGAACGCGCTCTCGCTTATGTTGAAGTAGGCCCAGATGGGATGCACCTGGGAGACGGTCGTCATCTTGGTGCTGGTTCCCACCAGGTCGCCGATCTGTGAGGTGGACACGCCGGCGATGCCGTCAATGGGAGCGTAGATTTTGGTCCACGCCAGGTTCAACTCGGCGTTCTGCAGGGCGGCCTGTTGGGCGAGAACTTCCGCCTTGAACGCAGCTTGATTGGCAAGGTCCGTATCGAGTTGCTTTTGAGGGATGGCGTTTTGGGCGGCCAGGGGAGTATCGCGGTCCACGTTGGTGGTCGCCTCGGCAAGCTTCGCCTGCGCCACCGCAACCTGCGCCTTGGCTTGATCGACCGCGGCCTGATACTGCCGCGGGTCGAGCTCAAACATAAGCTCACCCTTCTTCACGAAGAAGCCGTTCTGGTAGTTCTGCCGCAACAGATAGCCTTGCACCTTCGGCGTGATCTCAGCATTGACCGGACCATTCAGTTGCGCGACCCACTCGCCGAAGATGGGGACGTTCTGCTGCAGTACCTCGGCGACCAGCACCTCGGGCAGACCCGCCTTGGGAGCTTCCTCTCTCTTCTCGCAAGCCAGGACCCCCAGCATCAGCAGACACAAGCCCAACAGCGTCGCGTTCCGTCGAAGCTGCCGGCTTGCGGGACGGCATGGATTAGCATTCTGAGGTTCTGGTGCAGAGTCGTGAAACGTAGGCATGGTGCTCTCCTGGACACTTGGTCAGCGAGGTTCAGCAAGCTGCCGCTTGATAGAAAGAATCAGTGAATTTGCTATCTTACATGCCATGCGCAGCCAATTGCCACACGTAATTCTCGCAGTTGCGCGATGCGCAGGGCATTACGGACAATGGCGGGACAAATCTCTTGACAAATATGTCCACGGAAGCAATCATCCCGTCACCGATCAAGATGCTGAATTGCCGGTCCTGCGTCCAGTCTGTTTAAGGTCAATGGCCAAAAGATTCTGAGTGGAGGATGGCTCAGAATTGGCGTATTTTGGCGGCATTCATAAAACAACTACCTCCTCGTTGCGCGGAGCTTAACCGTTGTGGGGCAATCTTCCCGGGCTAGGTTGTTAACACGTTGCACGACTGCCTCGATGGGCTGGAGCTGCGTTCAGTCCGCCGTAGCCCAGTCTGCCGCCGCTCCCGCGACGCCCAACATCTTCGCTCCGTCCTCCACTCCAGCCGACTCCATCTATCACCTGTCGCTGTTCGTTCTCGCCCTGTGCGCCGGAATTTTCATCGTGGTTGCCAGCCTGCTGGTGTATGCCATCTTTAAGTTCCGGCGGCGTCCTACGGATGACGGCCGCGAGCCTCCGCAAATCTATGGCAGCAACCAGATGGAGCTGGCGTGGACCGTGATACCCGTACTTATCGTGGTGGTGCTGTTCCTGGCCACGGCCCGCGTCATCCACGCCGTCGAAGATGCCCGCTTCCCTGCCTCCACAACGGAGATTACCGCTGTCGGCCACCAGTTCTGGTGGGAGTTCAAGTATCCGCAGGGATTCACCACTGCCAACGAGCTGCATGTACCGGTCAGCGACCCTAGTAATCCCACGCCCACGCACATCACGCTGATGTCCGCCGATACCGACCACAGCTTCTGGGTACCGAAACTTGCGGGCAAGACGGACCTGATCCCAAATCGCACCAACAGCATGTGGATTGAGCCGCACGAGACCGGAGGCTACGTGGGCCAATGCGCGCAATACTGCGGTACACAGCACGCCAAGATGCTGCTGCGCGTGGTGGTGGAATCGCAGAGCGACTTCAACGCGTGGGTCGCAGCCCAACGCAAGCCGGCGCAAAGCGTTGATAGCGTAACCCGCGGACGCCAGGTGTTCGAGACTACTGCGTGCGTGAATTGCCATACCATTGCGGGCACCAATGCCAAAGGCAAGTTCGGACCGGACCTGACTCACCTGATGAGCCGCGAGACAATTGCTGCTGGTGCGGCGCTAAACAACCGCGAAGGCCTGCGTGCCTGGATCAAGGACCCGGAAACGGCTAAACCCGGGTCCCTGATGCCTGCCATGCAGTTGAACGACCAGGACATCGACGCTGTAACGGACTATCTGTTGACATTGCACTAGTAGAATTGGGGACCCACTGGATGCTGGACGCTGATTCGATTTCGAAATCAATGTTCGTCGCGCCCGCCAAGGAGGCGACGAGGCCGCTGTTCGACCGCGTGCACGAGTGGATCGTCACCGTCGATCACAAGAAGCTCGGGCTAATGTACATCGGCTACGGCATCCTGTTCCTGGTCATCGGCGGACTGGAAGCGACGATCATGCGCATCCAGTTGGCCATCCCACACAACCATTTCGTATCGCCGCAGTTGTTCAACCAGCTATTCACCATGCACGGCACGACGATGGTCTTCCTGGTCGGCATGCCGCTGCTGTTCGGGTTTGCCAACTACCTTGCGCCGTTGATGATCGGCGCGCGCGACATGGCCTTCCCGCGGCTGAATGCCTTCAGCTTCTGGATGAGCGCCCTCGGCGGCATCATTCTGTACTTCAGCTTCGTGGGTGGCTTCGGATTGTATGGAGCGGGTGCCGCTCCAGATGTCGGATGGTTTGCCTACGCGCCACTCACCGCCAAGGCCTTCTCCCCCGGTCACAGCACGGACTACTGGACGATCGGCTTGTTAGTCAGCGGCATTGGCAGCATCGGGACCGCGCTCAACATCGTGACCACGATCTTGTGCATGCGCTGCCCGGGGATGACCCTCGGCCGCATGCCGCTGTTTGCGTGGCTGAACTTGGTGGTCTCGTCCATGGTGCTGATCGTGATCTCGCCGCTGACCGCCGCGCAGATCATGCTGCTCGTCGACCGCTACCTCGGCGGCCACTTCTTCGACACCCAGGCCGGAGGCTCGGCCGTCATCTGGATGCACTTCTTCTGGATCTTCGGCCATCCCGAGGTCTACATCCTGATTATTCCCGGCTTCGCTTTCGCCTCGGAAATCATCCCGGTGTTCTCGCGCAAACCGATCTTTGGTTACTCCATCATGGTGGCGGCTACGCTGGCCATCGGCTTCGTGAGCCTTGGAGTGTGGGCGCACCACATGTTCACCGTCGGGATGACGTCGTACGCCAACGCCTTCTTCACCGCGTCAACCATGGCGGTAGGTGTGCCCACCGGTATCAAGATTTTCAATTGGCTGGGAACCATGTGGGGCGGAAAGATCCGCATGACCATCCCCATGCTGTTCTGCGTCGGATTTCTTTTCCAGTTTCTGATTGCGGGACTGACCGGAATCATGCTGTCGGCTGCGCCGTTTGATTGGCAGCTCGGCAACTCCTATTTCGTGGTCGCGCACTTTCACTACGTGCTGATCGGCGGGCTGGTCTTCACCATCTTCGCTGCACTGTACTACTGGTATCCCAAGGTCACTGGGCGGATGTGGAATGAGACGCTGGGTAAGTGGCACTTCTGGCTCTTCCTCATCGGCTTCCACCTGACCTTCGACTTCATGCATATCCCCGGCATCCTGGGGATGCCGAGACGCGTGTACACCTACGAACCCGGCCGCGGATGGGAGATCTGGAACCTGATCGTTTCGCTCGGCGTCATTTTGCAGATTGTGGGGATTCTGTTCTGGGTGGTGAATTTCCTGTGGTCGTATTTCAAGGGCAAGCCGGCGGGCGACGACCCCTGGGACGCCTGGACACTGGAATGGGCCGCCACTTCCCCGCCGCCCGATTACAACTTTGCGCAGATTCCGGTGGTCAAGAGCCGGCGTCCGCTGTGGGACTTGAAACATCCCGAAGATCCTGACTGGAAGTACGAATAGAACTGCGATAAGAGGCGAGGGTCGAGTTGGCTGCTACGTCGGTTGCACTACCGCAAGTCGAGATGCCGCTGCCGCATGAAATGCGCGGACGCGTCGGCATGTGGTGCCTGATTGCGGCCGAGTCCGCCATCTTCAGCATCTTTGTCGTGGCCTATCTTTATTATGCGGGCAAGAGCGTGAGCGGCCCGCTGCCCAGCCAGGTGCTGCACGTTCCCATCTTCAACTCGATCTGCCTGTTCTCCAGCAGCTTAACCATCGTGATGGCCGAGCGCTATATCCGGCGCGGCGACACCAAGATGTTCGGAGCGTGGTGGTTCGTCACCATCGCCCTGGGAACGACCTTTATCCTGGGCACCGCCCGCGAGTGGTACGAACTCATCTATCACGAAGGCCTGACCATCAGCACCAATCTATTTGGCACGACGTTTTACTCGCTGGTCGGTCTGCACGCCTTCCACGTCATCGTCGGATTAACGGGGCTGTCGATTATTTTCATCTTCACTGCTTTGGGACTCGTGAAGCAGGAGCACGCACCGCGCATCGAGGTGTTCGCGCTGTACTGGCATTTCGTGGACGCCATCTGGGTGGTAGTTCTTTCGGTCGTTTACTTCATCGCACGCTGAACAAAATGGATACACCGGGCCACGACCTTACGAGCGATAAAGACACGGTCATCCTGCCCGCGCCGACGGCCTGGCCCTTCGCCATGGCGCTGGGCGCGTCGCTGATCTTTGCCGGAATGCTGACCAATGTTTCGGTTAGCATGCTAGGAGCGATCCTCTACCTCGCCGGGGCGGTCGGCTGGTTCCGCGAGGTGCTGCCTCACGAGCACCACGTCGCTGTTCCAGTCGTTCCCGGGCCGGAAGCTGGAGTCGCCCCTCTGATCCCAGTCGCCCGGCTGAAGGTTGCGGAGCAGGTCCAGCGAACCTGGCTGCCGCTGAAAATCTATCCCATCTCGGCAGGCGTGAAGGGCGGACTCGCGGGCGGCGTCGCCATGGCGGTACTGGCCATGCTCTATGGGCTCATTTTCTATCGCAGCATCTGGTACCCGATTAACCTGATCGCCGGAAGCCTGTACGCCGCCCCGGCGGTGCCGACCACGGCGGAGATGATGCAGTTTCGGTTGGGCTGGTTCCTGTTTGCCCTCGCCATGCACATCACCATGTGTCTGCTGGTGGGACTGCTTTACGGAGCGATGCTGCCCATGCTCTCCAACCGTCCGATTGTGCTGGGAGGAGTCATCGGGCCATTGCTGTGGACTGGCCTGCTGTATCACATTCTCGGATTCGTAAATCCTCTGCTCGACCAGCAGATCAACTGGATCTGGTTCGCCGCGTCGCAAGTGGCTTTTGGCGTCGTCGCCGGATTGGTGGTGGTCCGCCAAAACAAGGTCTGGACGACGGAAAACATTCCGCTGGCCATGCGTGCGGGCATTGAAGCTCCCGGCCTGATGCATGAGCGCGAAGGCGAGGACCGCAAACCATGACGGTGCGTCTTCGTTATTTGCTGCTGCTGGCGAGCACGATGCTATTGTTCACCGGTTGTCAGCTGCGCGGCAAGCCAGCCCCCGGACCCGAGGTGCCGCGTCCCGATTCGATCCAGGATTTCACCGTGCTTTACGGACAAAACTGCGCGGGATGCCACGGCGTCGACGGTAAGAACGGCGCGGCCATGAATCTGTCCGACCCGGTGTACCTGGCGATCGTCGACGACGACACGCTGCGCGCGACCATCTCGAAAGGCAGGCCCGGCACCGCGATGTCGGCCTTCGCGCAAAAAGAAGGCGGCATGCTGACGGCGCAGCAGATTAATTCCATCATCGCCGGTATGCGCCAGCATTGGAGCAAGCCGGACGCGCTGGCAGGTACGACAGCCCCGCCCTACGCGGCCAAGGCGGCGGGCAATCCGCAACAGGGCCAGGCCGCGTATGGGACGTTCTGCGCTTCGTGCCACGGAACCGACGGCAAGGGCGGACCAAAGGCCGGTTCGGTCACGAACCCTTTCTACCTGAACCTCATCAGCAACCAGGGACTGCGGACTATCGTCATTGCGGGACGGCCTGATTTCGACGCGCCCGACTGGCGCAACAATGTTCCCGGACGGCCGATGACCGAGCAGGAAATTTCCGACGTTGTGGCGTGGTTGGCAGCGCAACGTCCCCAAA
The DNA here is from genome assembly GCA_031296115.1 of Acidobacteriota bacterium. Taxonomy (GTDB): domain Bacteria; phylum Acidobacteriota; class Terriglobia; order Terriglobales; family Acidobacteriaceae; genus Bog-257. The sequence goes on from JARLGI010000025.1 coordinate 12,126, forward strand.
AAGCAGGAGTGGTCGCTGCCGCAAACGCGCCAGCCTCCGGAGGTGTCCATTGAGTGTTGCGACTGGCCCAGCCGAAAAACCCGAAAGCAAGCCCCAGCTCTCACGCCGTGACTTGTTCGCCAAGATCGGCCTTGTGCTGAATGGTGCGGCCGTGCTGCTTCTCGCTACGCCGGTGGTCGGATACCTGTTGTCGCCGATTCTGCGCGCCGAGCGCGGCCAATACAAGCGGTGGATTACTCTCGGCGAGCTGGATGAATTTCCCGAAGGCCAGACGCGGCTGGCCAAGTTTCGCAGTCCTATCTCGAACGCATGGGACGGCGAGACCGACAACATCCCCTGCTGGGTCCGTCGCCTCGACGGCGAGAAGTTCCAGGTGTTCGCCATCAACTGCGCTCACCTGGGCTGCCCGGTGCGCTGGTTTCCCCAATCGGGACTATTCATGTGCCCCTGCCACGGAGGTGTGTATTACCAGGACGGTTCGCGCGCCTCCGGCCCACCTGAGCGCGGTCTGTTCGAATATCCATACAAGGTGGAAGGCGGGCACTTGATGATTGAGGCGGGACAACTACCGACGTTATCCACCAGCGCGAGCCTGCGTAAAGGGAGCGGCGGATGTCAAGGCTGAAGCAGATAGGAGACTGGTTCGAGCAGCGCCTGCAGATTGCCGGCGTGGTGCGCGAAGCAGTCATTCATCCCGTGCCACGCAAATCCGCCAGTTGGTGGTATGTCTTCGGCAGCGCTGCGCTCACCATCTTTATCTTGCAGGTGGTGACTGGAATCCTGCTGGCGCTGATTTATGTTCCTTCCGCCGGTGAGGCGTGGAACAGCCTGCAATATCTCAATCACGATGTCACGCTGGGATGGCTTCTGCGCGCGGTGCACGGCTGGGGCTCGAACTTTATGGTCGCCGTCGTGCTCATTCACATGTGCCAGGTCTTTCTCTTAGGGGCGTACAAGTTCCCGCGCGAACTGACCTGGATTGTCGGCGTCTTCCTGCTTCTGCTCACGTTGGGCATGGCCTTCACCGGGCAGATTATGCGCTTCGACCAGGATGCCTATTGGGGGTTGGGCATCGGAGCTTCCATCACCAGCCGTGTCCCGGTCATCGGTGGTTACCTCGTACACCTGCTACTGGGAGGGCCGATCATTGCCGGCGATACCCTGTCGCATTTCTTCGCGCTGCACGTCTTCATCATCCCGGGCCTGCTCATCGGGTTTGTTTCGCTGCACTTGTTGCTGGTACTGAAGCTCGGCATCAACGAATGGCCAATGCCCGGCCGCGTGGTTCGTCGCAGCACCTACCTCAAGGAGTATTCCGAGCTGACCCACAAGGACGGCATGCCCTTCGTGCCCGACGCGGTGTGGAAGGACATGTTCTTCTCCGCCGCCATCATCGTCAGCGTGCTGGCGTGCGCAGCATACTTCGGGCCGTACGGGCCCAGCGGGACACCCGATCCGACGATCGTTCAGACCATTCCGAAGCCGGATTTCTTCTTCCTCTGGCTTTACGCTCTGCTGGCGCTGCTGCCGCCGTCGATGGAGACCCCGATCCTGCTGATCGCGCCGGTCATCGTCATCGGCTTCTTGATTCTGCTGCCATTTTTGTCGGGCGAAGGCGAGAAAAGCTGGCGTCGCCGGCCGATCGCGGTCGTCGCCCTGCTGCTGATTGCGGTTTCGCTGGGAACATTCACGAAGCTGGCGACCTATTCGCCGTGGAGCCCCATCATGTATGGCTGGAGCGGCGATCCTGTGCCGGTGAAGTATCTGAATGGCCGATCTCCGCTGGAACGGCAGGGGGCGCTGGTCTTCCAAGTGAAGCAGTGCCGCAATTGCCACGAACTCGGCGGCTCAGGCGGCAAGCGTGGCCCGGAACTCGACAGCGTCGCAACCACGCTCACTCACGATCAACTAGTGCGGCAGGTCATCCAGGGCGGCGGCAACATGCCTGCCTATGGCAAGAACCTGAACCCCGCGGAAGTCACCGCGCTGGTGTCCTTCCTCGAGACATTGCATCCGCCGAACCAGCCGCCTGCGCGTGACGCGTCGCAAGCCGCAGTCGCGCCGCCGCAAAACAATCCACCCGCGGCGGGCAATCGCTGATACCCATGCAGCCCGTCTATCTGGCCGCGCTGCGCTCCTGGTCAATCCCACCGGCAGCGACGTTTGCGCTTGTCCTCACCGCGCTGGTCTATCTTCGCGGATGGTGGCTGTTGCGGCGCGCCGGCTCGCCCGCCATTCCAGTTTGGCGGGCGGTCAGCTTCGTCGGCGGACTGCTGACCCTTTTCATCGCGCTCGCGTCGCCGGTGGATGTGTTCAACAGCTTCCTGGTGACGGCGCACATGCTTCAGCACATGCTCCTGATGATGGTGGCCCCGCCGCTAATTTTGCTGGGCTCGCCGCTCATCCCGCTGGTGCGCGGACTGCCGGTGTTTGCCGCGCGCGAGTTCGCCGGCCCGTTCCTGAACTGGCCCCTGGCCGGACGCATGGGACTCACGCTCACGCATCCGGTTTGCGCCTTGATCCTGATGGGCTCGGTCATGTTCGCATGGCACACGCCCGCGCTGTATGAATTGGCACTACGCTCCTCGGCGTGGCACCAGACGGAGCACGCCTGCTTCTTCCTGACGTCGCTGGTCTTCTGGTGGCCGGTCATCCAGCCCTGGCCCAGCCGGGCACAGTGGCCCCGATGGGCGATGGTTCCCTACCTTGTGATCGCCGATCTACAGAACACGATCCTGTCCGCCATCCTGGTCTTTTCGGACCGCGTGCTCTATCCCTCGTACTTCCGCGCGCCGCGCTTGTTCGGTTTGTCCGCGATGGAAGACCAGGCAGCGGCGGGATCCATCATGTGGGTGCTGGGATCGGTTGCGTTCCTGATACCGGCGGTCATCATCGCGGTGCAGTGCTTGTCGAAGAAATCGGCGGCGCAAGATGTTGCTCCCACTCGCAAGCGCGACGTCTCTCCGCCCGAGGCTTCTCTCCTTACGTCGGAACGAACGCCGTCGATCGCCCGCGAAGCTCCATCTGAGCGCAGGGGTAGCCGGCGGGAAGCGGCGGTCTCCCTGACATTCTTTGTGGTCAGCGGACTATGTTTTGCGGGATTGCTCGACCTCGGGGCCCGCGATGACAATGACCAGGCGCTGCTCTTCCAGGGGACGTCTGGACCGTTCGCTGTCACGGTGTTCGGTCCGCCCGACGAAATCGACGCTGGAACCATCTCTTTTGACGTCCTGGTGCAGGACCGCACTTCCGGAAGCGTCGTGCTGGACGCGCCCGTGGAACTCGCGGCGCGGCCCGCCAATGTTGACGGGCCAAGCTTGGCAGCCATCCAAGCGACACATGAAGAATCTAATAATAAGTTACTGCAGCAATTCGAGATAACTATACAGGATGCTGGGGATTTCAATCTACTGATCGACGTTGGTGCAGAAGGTGGTACGGCCTTTTCAATGCCAATTCGAATGGTCAAGCCCGATCGCCATATCGCATTTCCCTGGGGATCTGCCGGCCTACTGGTTTTGGCCGCGTTGCTCCTGATCGCCTACCTGTATCGTCACCGGGCGCCTAGTCGGGTGCAACTCGAAAACCAGGTTTCGCGCCCGTGAACATCGCACCCTCCTTGTTGCGGCGTCGTTTTGGAATGCCGATCGCTGATAGCTGAGTGCTTAACGCTAATTGCCCTTCATCACAAATCCGAACCACAATGAATTCGAGCCGTTGTAGTCCACGCCCGTCCGCTGCTGGGGGCTGAAGCCCATGTGTTCGGCCTTCAGCAAACATTGGTGACACGGCGCGGCCAGCACAATCTCATAGCTGCCATCCCGTTTCGAGCGTGCGCTGCCGACAACTTTCCCTGCGGCATCGGTCAATGTAACGGTAGTGCGCGGCATCGGCCAGCCGCCTTCGTCGGTGATCACGCCCTTGAGCTTGCCTTTCGGCGGCACGCCTTCGGGCAGGTAGTCGCGCATGATGTAGCCGGGCCCGCGCAGCGGACGCCCGCCGAGCTGTCCGGTGACTTTGTCGTATTCCAGCGACAGTACTCCGTTCACGAAGACGTATTCAAAGCCGACGGATGGCCTTTTGGGATCGTCAAAGGTCGCGGTGTCGCGCACGTTGGCCGGATCGAAGATGGTAATGTCGGCAAAGTAGTCGGTGCGCAGCAGCCCACGATGGTCGAGCTTCTCGCGCTGCGCGGGCAGCGAGGTGAACTTGCGGATGGCATCCTCGAGCTGCAGGTTGTGCTCCTCGCGGACGTACTTGCCGAGGATGCGCGCGAAGCTGCCGTACGCGCGGGGGTGCGACTTGGTCTCGCCCAGCGGTCCGGTCGGGTTAATCTCACCGTAGTCGGTGCCGACGCTGACGAACGGCTGGCGCATCGCCAGCTTCACGTCGTCCTCGCTCATCAGGAAGTACACCGCGCCAACGTTGTCGCGATCGGCGATGACGAGATCGAGCAGCGCGTCGAGCGGCGGCTTGTTCTGCATCTTTGCAATCTGCGCGACGGTCTTGCCTTCATACTTCCGTAGCTCAGGATTCAGCACAGAGATCACCAGCACGCCATCGGCGCCGCCCGAACCCAGCCAGAGGTTTTCGAACGCACTGCTCGGCGAGGATATGTCTTTGCGGATCTGTTCCCGCACCGCCGGGTCCTTCAGCCGCTTCACGAACTCGTCGGCACCGCCGGCGTGATATTTCGGGGGAACCACTGCGCCCAGTGAAGTCGCTGCCCCAGTGTAAGGATACTGGTCGGCCGTGACGTCAACGCCCGCGGCCCTCGCCTGCTCGATGGCGGCGATGACTTGTGGCATCTTGCCCCAGTTCTGCTTGCCGGCGACTTTCAGGTGGAAGATTTCGACTGGAATGTTGGCCTCGCGCCCGATGCGAAATGCCTCATGTAGCGCGTCCATCTCGGCGTCGCCCTCGTTGCGGATGTGCGAGGCGTAGATGCCGCCCTTCTTCGCCGCCGCCTTGGCTAGCGCGATCAACTCATCTGTCCTGGCGTAGTTTCCCGGGGCATAAATGAGCGCGCTGGAAACGCCCATGGCGCCGTCGCTCATGGCATCGTCCACCATGATCTGCATCTGCTCTAGCTCGTCGGCGGTGGGAGCGCGGTTCTCCGTCCCGATCACCATGTGCCGTACCTGCGCGGCGCCGACGTACGTCCCCAGGTTAATGCCGCTTCCCTGCTTGGTCAGCCGCTCGAAATACTCCTCCAGCGACTGCCAATCAACCGTGAGGTGATAATGCTCAAGATAATCGGCGCGCTCGGCGTTGAGCTTGTCATTCGTCGGCGCGATGCTGTCGCCTTCGCCCGTGATTTCAGTAGTAATGCCCTGGGTCAGCTTGCTCACCGCCTGCTTGTCGATGAGCAGGTTCGACTCCGACTGTCCAAGCATGTCGATGAACCCGGGCGCAACGATCAAGCCCGTGGCATCGATGGTGCGCTTGGCGACCAGCGACGGGTCGGCATGGCCAACGAAGACAATGCGATCGCCGATGATGCCGACGTCGGCGTAGATCCAGGGATTGCCGCTGCCATCCACCACGCGACCGTTGCGAATGAGGTAGTCGAACTCCTGGGCGAAGAGCGAGGTTGTCGCCGCCAGCAGGACAACCGGGAGTAAGAGTTTGGCTCGTAGCTTTGCGTGTAACAAGGCAGCTCCGATCTTTAGAACCAAAAGCAGACTAACCGGCGGATTTTCCCATCACCACGGCGATCACCAGTGCAACGTCTGCGGCAAAGATGGTGCTCACAAAATTGACGGCGTCGTTGCCCATCTTGCCGGCGTTTTCCCATGTCGCGCCGAGAAAGCTGTCGACAAACATGCCGGCGATGCCGGCAAGCGCCACCAGCATCGTCGAATTCCATGGCACCACCCCAAACTCCGCCACTACCCACGCCACCAGGCAGGCTGCGACGCAGCCGCTGAATGTACCTTCCACGCTCACTGCGCCGTTGGTGCCGATGGGCGCTTCGCGGAAGCTGGTAATCATATACGCATGCCGGGCCGTGGCCTGCCCTATCTCGCTGGAAACGGTGTCAGCGGCGGCCTCCGCCAGTACGGCCATGGCGCCAACCAACAAGGTATCCGTGAACTGCGGAAACCAGATGGCCGGTAGGGCGCACAGGGTCGCCGCACCAAGGTTGGCGGCAACCTGCGATGCGGTCCGGCCTCGCCCGCGCTCCGCCACTCCCATCTGCTGCTTGCGTGCATAGCCCCAGCGCGTCGCGAGCATCGTCAGCAGGAAAAGCGTCAGCAGCGGCAGAAACCCGGCTAAACCGGCGACAACCATTAGTACGAAGGCAGCCACGGTTCCGGCGATGGCGCCTCCGCCGGTCACGCCGCCCAGGCTTCGGGCTATGACGGCGAAGCCGAGCGCCACCACGGCAGCAGCCAAACCCCTTGAATGGAAGAGACTTGTCACGGTTCTTTGGCCAGTATCGCATGCCCACCCGAGTCCATGTCGACCGCCACCAAGACAGCACACTCTGTGGTGCAGCGCATCTCACAAATCCAGCCAATCAAACGAGTTGGCGCAACTGGCTCTTGACAATCCCGGCAATGTGCTGGACGATGCTGTGCCGGCATTTGTGCCCACTCCTGGGGCGAAAGGGTAGAACATGGCAGCTTCTATGTGGTCCGGATACCTGACGTTTGGCCTTATCTCCATGCCGGTGCGTTTATTCTCCGGCGCTCGCGGTGAACACGTTTCGTTCCACATGCTGCATCGCGACGACAACACCCGCATCAAGCAGCAGCTGTATTGTCCGCATGATGATCGCGTGGTGGAGCGCAGCGAGATCGTGAAGGGCTACGAGTATCGCAAGGGCGAGTACGTCATCATCGAGCCGGAAGAGATCAAGAAGATCGAGCCTCGGACCGCCAAGGCCATGGAGATCCTGGAGTTCGTCAAGGCCTCTGATGTCGATCCCATTTACTTCGAGTCGTCCTATTACCTGATACCCGAGGAGGCAGGCCGCCGTCCGTATGCGCTGCTGGCACGCGCGCTGGAAGAAAGCGAATATGTCGCCCTCGCCAAGCTCACCATGCACAACCGCGAATACACCGTTTTCGTGCGTCCTTACAAGGGCGGCATGATGCTGCATACCATGTACTACAAGGAAGAAGTGCGCACGGTGGACGGCTTTGGACGTCCCGAAGTTGAGTTGAAGGAGGCCGAGGTAAAGGTAGCGCATCAGCTCATTGAGGCCCTGGCCGGCAAGTTCGAGCCGGAGAAGTTCCACGACACCTTCGAGGAAAATGTGAAGGAACTGATCAAGGCGCATCTCGAGGGCAAAGAGGTTACTCCGGTCGAGAAGCCCAAGAAGATGGCGCCTGTGGTGGACCTCATGGCGGCGCTCAAAGAAAGTTTGGCGCAGATGCCGAAGAAGCCACCGCAACCCGTCGAGCGCGAACAGAAAGAGTCGGAGGTAAAGACGGCTAACAAGAGAGCTTCCCGCCGCAAGCCCGCCGCGTAACAGAACGATAAGAACAAGGACAGGAGCTGTATTGCGTCGCTACTTCACTCTCACTTCCGAACATGGCGATGGGGCACAATTAGGCTATTAGGCATCCACCGAGGTTGTTGTATCCTACGGATACCCTAAGGCCCACAGGTGGAAACGGTGCCAGCCACTCCGATACGCATCGTAGTGGAAAGCGATCCTCTTCGTTCCCTGGGATTGCACACTATCTTCTCTGATGATCCGGATTTTCAGCTTCGCGCCAGTTCCATTCCCGAAATTCTTAACGGCGGAGCTGGCGATGTCATCCTCATTCCCGCCAATCACGGAAGCTCCTTCTCCTCAGCCATGACAGCGGTAAAATCTGTAATGCCGTCGGCTCGGGTTCTGGTTACCGGATCCGGCCAGCAGGACGAAGATATCCTGAGAGCGATCTCCGCTGGAGCCAAGGGCTATGTTCGCGAAGACGCGGCTCCCGAAGAGTTCAAATAGGCCATACGTGAGATAAATAGCGGTTCGCTGTGGGCGCCGAGACGGGTGCTTTCCATCTTCATCGAACGCACCACGGCGTCTTTCCGCAGGACAGCCGGGGAACGCAAGGAAAAAATCAGCGAACGCGAGCGCTGTGTTGCGCTTGCTCGTCGCCGGGCGTTCCAATCGTGAAATCGGTCAAGAGCTGGACGTCCTGGAGCGGACCGGCAAGGCCCATGTCACCCAACTGATGCGCAAGCTCGGCGTTCGCAACCGGATCGAACTCTCGGTTCACGCTGTCACTCGCTCGCTTTTGGCTGGTCCCGGCTGAATACAGACATTTCCGGTCGCGGCGGCAACTATACTGGAACTTTAGTGCTGATTACCTTGGTCGGATGACAAAAGTACAGTTGCCTAATATGTACTTTAGTAACTGACATATATTACTATCAATCCGATACTGCACTCACCTACCACAGTACCTGGGAGACGGGGTTGGCGGAGGTTACGAGGGTCTCCTCTCCAACCCCACGTAGCAAGGACATAGGCCAAGCATTTACCTCCGGCTGGGCTGGTTGCTCCGAGTGGCTTTTCCCCAAGGGGATCAGGTCACTAAAGAGTAACCAGCCTTTGCTTTTCTTCCGTCTCGTTCTCCCATCAAACCAAAGTAAGATGAGCTCAGTCGGCGAGTCGGCCGAAACATCGTTGGATGGGAGCCGCAGCAATGAAGACAAAGATGGCATTGGCAACAACGTTAATACTTGCGATGGCGATGGGCGCCGCTGCATCGGACCGGCGAGGGGCTGATTTGGACCGCGTTCAGACCTCGAGCACCATCCTGAGCCAGATTATGTCCGCTCCGGACAAGGCGATTCCCGACGGCATCATGAATGGCGCCAAGTGTATCGCCATCATCCCGTCCACTCTCAAAGCCAGCTTCATCATTGGCGCCAACTACGGCAAAGGCGTGGCCACGTGCCGCACCGGGCATGGCTGGAGCGCACCAGTGTTCTTCAAGATGACCGGCGGCAGCTTCGGATTTCAGGCAGGTGGACAGGCCTCCGACCTGGTGCTGATTATCCGCACCGACGACGGCATGCAGCACCTGCTGCAAAGCAAGTTCAAGCTTGGTGCCGACGCCTCGGCAGCGGCCGGGCCGGTGGGACGCGATGCGCAGGCCAGTACCGATCTCACGATGCGGGCGCAGATCCTGACCTATTCGCGCGCGCGCGGACTGTTCCTCGGCGTTTCGTTGGGCGGCGCTGTGATTCGCCAGGACCAGGCTGACACGCAGGCCTTCTACGGCAAGGATTGGACGTTCTACTCCCTGCTGAACGGACAGGTCCCCGCCCCCAAGGATTCCGAAGTTCTATTGAAGACGGTGGAAGAGTACGCTCCCACGCCGAAAATGCGCGCGAAAGTTGCTCCACCGGCTCCCGACGAGACACCGGTAACCACGACGACAGTGTCCCCGGCGACTACTCCGGCAGCGGCGACCACTCCAGCACCCGCGGCCGATGAAACGCCTGTTGCCGCTCCCAGCACCGCCAAACCGGGCCCGGCGGCAACGCCCACACCCAGCAGCGGCGCGGGAAATCAGTAAAGTCTCAGTCGGTTTCTGGCGGTGGCTGCGACCACCGCTTTTTCATTTTCAACATCGCTGGCGGCTTTGGTTTGACCGGGATTTTGCTGGGTGCTACCGTCAAAGCGCCACTGATGCGCTACAAACTGCAATATCTGCCGGTCGCGCTGGCCGTGCGCCTGATCGGCACGCTGCCGCGTTCCTGGGCGCGCGGTATCGGCATCCTGATCGGCGGACTGGTTTATCACCTGCACCCGCGGCTGCGGCGCGTTGGAATTCGCAACCTTGAGCTGGCCTTTCCGGAAAAACCGCTGAAGGAACGGCGCAGGATTCTGCGCGGCGTCTATGTGTCGCTTGGCCGCTTGCTGGGCGAAGTCTGTCTCTTCCCTTACTACACCCAGAAGAATTCCGCCCAGGTTGCCGTGTATCAGGGCTTCGAGAATTTCGAGGCTGCCGAGAAGCGTGGTAAAGGAGTGCTGTTTCTCACCGGACACTTCGGTGGCTGGGAGATCGGCTCCTTCTTTCACTCGCTGCAAGGCCATCTCATGCAGATCGTGGTACGGCCCCTTGATAATCCCTACGTGGACGCACTAGTCACGCACTATCGCGGACTGCACGGCAATACCATGCTCGGCAAAGGCGACTTCGCGCGCGGGTTGCTGGCGGCCATGCGACAGAATGCGACCGTCGGCATCCTGATGGACACCAACATGACGCCGCCACAGGGCGTGTTCGTGGACTTCTTCGGTACTGCCGCATGCACGGCCAGTGGCGTGGCGCGTGTCGCGTTGCATACCGACGCAGCCGTGGTGCCTGCCTTCACCATCTGGGACCCGGTGTTGCGCAAGTATCGCGTAGAGTTCGACCGCGCTGTCGAGTTGGTGCGCACCGGAGATGACGAAGCCGATGCCGTGGCCAATACGGCTCTTTTCACCAAGATCATCGAGCAGTATGTGCGCCGTTATCCCGACCAGTGGCTATGGGTGCATCGCCGCTGGAAGACGAGGCCCCCCGGAGAGCCGCCGCTGTACTAGCGGACGTGCGTAGACCCACGACCCGCCAGGCTTGATGTTCGCAACCCCTTAAGCGAGAATTGCCATTCGACTTTTCCGAGGTACTCATGCTGAAGCGCTGCGCCGTGCTCTTCCTTCTCTCGACCATCACCTTTGCCCAGAATTCTTCCGCCCCCACTGCGAACTTCGATGGCAACAGCTGGTGGAACTACGTCAAGGTGCTGGCGGACGACAACATGGAAGGCCGCGAGACTGGCAGTCCCGGCCTGGAGCGGGCCGCCGCCTACATTGTTGACCAACTGAAGAGCGACGGCCTCGAACCCGCCGGCGTCAACGGCTTTTACCAGCCGGTGAAGCTTGTCAGCCGTCAGATTGACGAGTCGGCGTCCAGCCTCGCCCTGGTCCGCAAAGGCGCGTCAGAGCCGCTGACGCTCGGCGAGGATGCGATGTTTAGCACGCGCGTCGACCTTGCGCCCGAGGTGGATGCCCCGCTGGTCTTCGTCGGCTACGGCCTGAATGTCCCGGAGAAGAAATACAACGACTTGGCAGGGCTCGACCTGAAGGGCAAAGTGGTTGTGACGATTGCCGGATCGCCGGTAGACATTCCGTCGGCGCTCGCCTCGCACTATCAATCGATGACGGAGCGGGCGCAGTCGCTGCGTGCGGCCGGAGTGGTTGGTTTGATCTCGATTCCCAATCCAGCTTCGATGGACATCCCGTGGGCACGAATGACACTGGCGCGCACCCGCCCCAGTATGGCGCTGGCTGAGCCCAGCCTCAACGAGTCGCAAGGCATAAAGTTGCTGGTGGTCTTCAATCCCGCGGATGCCGAGAAACTATTCCAGGGTTCGGGACACAGCTTCCAGGAACTCGCGGCACTGGCGAAAGACCGCAAGCCTCTTCCCCGCTTTCCGCTGACCGCCAGCATCAAGGGACGCGCCAAACTCATACAGAAGGACGTTGACTCCGCGAACGTCGTGGCCAAGCTGCCGGGCACCGATTCCAAACTGAAAGATGAATACGTTGTTCTGTCGGCGCACATGGACCACCTCGGCATCGGCGAGCCCATCAATGGCGATCGGATTTATAACGGCGCCATGGACAACGGGTCCGGATCGGCGCTGGTGCTGGATATGGCCAATTCGCTCGGCCGGTCGCACGCCAGGCTGAAGCGGTCGGTGCTGTTCTTATTCGTTACCGCCGAGGAGAAGGGCCTGCTGGGCTCAAAGTATTTCGCCGCGCATCCGACCGTGCCCAAGCAAGCGATCGTCGCCGACATCAATACCGACATGTTCCTCCCCATTTTCCCGCTCAAGGTCCTGACGGTTTACGGGTTGGATGAATCCACGCTTGGCGACATGACGCGCCAGGTCGCGCAGCAACAAGGCGTGCAGGTGCAAGCCGATCCTCAGCCGCTGCGCAATTCCTTCATTCGCAGCGACCAGTACAGCTTCATCCGGCAGGGGGTTCCGTCCGTCGCGATGAAGATAGGATTCACGCTCGGCTCGCCGGAGGAGGTTGCTGAGAAAAAGTGGTTGACCGAGCGCTACCATGCGCCTTCGGATGACCTGAACCAGCCAGTCGATCTGGCCGCGGCCGGTAAGTTCGAGGACATTGTGCAGGCACTGACGATCAAAGTTGCGGATCATCCGCAACGTCCGCTATGGAACCACGACAGCTTCTTTAATCGCTTTGTGGTCGTTGGTCAACACGGGACATCCGAGAACTAGGAATGCAGTTTCGAGTTTCTGGTTTCAAGCTTCAAGACCAGTTGCGAGACACCTGCTGTTGAGCCTGGGCCGAATTCCTACTTCGTGGCGATCATCAGATTCACCGGCCCGGGGATGCGCACACGCTTCGTTTCGGAGAATCCGGCGGCCTTCATCCATGACGCGTATTCCGGCTCGCTGTAACTTGCACCGGCACGTGTGCCGACCAGCATGTTCAGCGCGAAGAGCGCGCCAGAACGTGGTGCCGTCTTATCGGCTTCCAGTATGAAGTCCGCTACAACCAGCCTTCCACCCGGCGCCAGCGCGTCAAACGCCCGCCGGACTAGCTGCTGATTCTCTTCCGGCGAATACATGTGGCAGATCGCCGACAACAGCACCACGTCATAAGCGCCGTTCTCCAGCGGCACGGTCATCATGTCGCCTTCGCGGGTGCTGATACGGTCAGCCAATCCGGCTTTGCGAATGTGCTCCTGCGTGAGCGGCAGCACGTCGGCGAGATCAACCACCTCCGCGTGCAATTCCGGCGCCGCCTTGGCGAATGCGATGGAGTACGCTCCCGATCCTCCACCGAGGTCGAGC